>CAJXZO010000032.1 GCA_913062975.1 uncultured Micrococcales bacterium | reverse complement strand
AAGATGAGCCTTGCTGACCACCTGCGGGAGCTCAGAAAGAGACTTTTCTGGATAGCTGGTTTCATTTTGATCGGGACTGTCGGAGGATGGTTTCTTTTTGAACCGGTGTTTTCCCTGTTGCAACAGCCAATTCTTGACCTGAGTCAACGTCAAGGTGTGAACGCAACTGTCAACTTTGGGACAATTGTCAGCGCCTTTGACCTTAGGATCCAGGTTTCAATTTTTTTGGGATTATTGGTGTCTTCGCCATTTTGGCTGTATCAGCTATGGGCTTTCGTTACCCCCGGCCTCAAGAAAAATGAAAGACGCTACTCGGCAGCTTTCATAGCAAGTGCCGTTCCATTGTTCTTGATTGGTACATACATAGCCTGGATATCTCTTCCAAACTTTGTTGTTGTCCTTCTGGGATTCACCCCCGAGGGAAGTTCTAACGTAATTAATGCCAGCCAGTATGTGCTATTCGCAATCAGGGTCTTATTCATTTTTGGCTCCGCGTTTGTTATGCCGGTGGTTTTGGTGCTGATGAATTTCATCGGCCTAATTGAGGCGAAAAGCATTATTCGAGGATGGCGGTTTGCAGTATTCGTTATTGCAGTAATAACAGCCCTGGCAACTCCCACTGCCGAACCGATATCGATGCTGCTATTGATGATTCCTCTAATAATTCTCTATTTCATGGCAGCTGGAATTGCCTATCTGAACGATAGAAGAAAACAAAAGAAGGCAGACAAGCTCTCAGAAGGACTTGATAGTTGAGTGAACTCAGTCCCGCAGAGCGGTATAAAGCGGCAAAGCAAAAATCTAAGTTGACCGAACTCGCTAAATTTTCTGAACAGCTCCCTTTTGGATTGGACGAATTTCAATTGGCCGCCTGCAAAGCTCTCTCAGCTGGGAAAGGTGTCTTGGTCGCCGCACCGACCGGTGCCGGGAAAACAGTGGTGGGCGAATTTGCGATACACCTAGCTCTTGCTAAAAATCAGAAGGTTTTTTATACGACCCCAATCAAGGCTCTATCAAACCAAAAGTATGCCGAACTCGTGGCTAGATACGGCAGAGAGCGGGTTGGCTTACTTACTGGAGACAACAACCAAAACTCAAATGCGCAGATTGTGATCATGACCACAGAGGTGCTTAGAAACATGATCTATGCGGGCAGCACAACTCTTATCGATCTTGGCTACGTGGTTATGGATGAAGTTCACTACCTGGCCGACCGATTTAGGGGTGCTGTGTGGGAGGAAGTCATTCTGCATCTTCCGAAAGATGTCCAGGTGGCATCTTTGTCAGCAACTGTTTCTAACGCAGAGGAGTTTGGTGCTTGGCTTGCCCAAGTCAGGGGCGACACCGAGATTGTTGTTAGCGAACACAGGCCAGTTCCACTGCATCAGCACGTTCTATTTGGTGATGAGCTAATTGAGCTTTTTGACGCCAAAAGTGGTCAAACAAAAGTGAATCAAAACCTTCTCCAACGACACCAAAGCAAACTTCGGACACCGTCTCACAGAACAAGGGGCGGTAAGCAAGGTCGTTATATAAAACGACAAAACCAGATTGAAAGACTTTCAAAGCCTGAGGTTGTGGAGGTGCTTGAGCAACAAGAGTTATTACCCGCAATATTCTTTATTTTCAGTCGTATTGGGTGTGAAAAAGCTGTTGAGGCCTGTTCAAGGTCGAACCTTAGGCTCACAAACAAAGATGAACAGGATGAGATAAGAAGACAGGTCGAGTTGAGATGCGCATCAATTGCCGATGAAGATCTCGACACCCTGGGCTACTTTGAATGGTTGGCCGCCTTGGAAAAGGGTTACGCAGCTCATCACGCAGGCATGCTTCCCGCGTTCAAAGAAGTAGTTGAGGAGCTTTTCCAACAGAAATTGGTGAAGGTTGTCTTCGCTACTGAAACTCTTGCCCTTGGCATTAATATGCCGGCAAGAACTGTGGTTTTAGAAAAACTTGACAAATTCAATGGTGAGTCACGGGTTGGAATTACCCCGGGTGAGTATACGCAGCTCACGGGGCGAGCGGGCAGGAGAGGGATCGATATAGAGGGTCACAGTGTCATCCAGTGGAGCTCGCAGTTGGACCCAAACAGCGTTGCTGGACTAGCCAGCAGAAGAACATATCCCTTGAATTCAAGCTTCAGGCCCACCTACAACATGGGGGTGAACCTAATATCGGCTTTTGGTATGGAACTTGCCAGCAGCATTTTGGAAAAGTCCTTTGCCCAGTACCAGGCAGACAAATCGGTGGTTGGAATTGCAAGCAACATTGA
>CAJXZO010000031.1 GCA_913062975.1 uncultured Micrococcales bacterium | reverse complement strand
TGCCTTGCTTCGGCCATAGTGCGGCGGGATATCAAACCACCAAAGACTTTTTCAAACTTGGCTCAAAAGTGATGACCCATGCATTCAACGGCATGAGTGGAATTCATCATCGTGCCCCCGGTCCAATACCCGCGGCATTGGAGTCTGAGGTGTTCACTGAGTTGATTGCTGACGGGGTCCACGTTCAACCCGCGGCTGCCAGATTATTGAAGGCGGAAAATGTGATTTTGGTTACCGATGCGATGGTTGCGACAGGCATGGCAGACGGAGATTATCACCTAGGTTCAATGGCGGTGGAGGTGAAAGACTCTATCGCTAGGACAAAGAGTGGCTCAATTGCTGGCTCAACCCTCCTACTCAAAACTGCAGTTAGGAACTATGCAGAGTGGACTGGCTCTGCAGAGCATGCATTTAGGGCCGCAATAACCAATCCTGCAAGGGCCTACGGTCTTGAAAAGAAAAAATTGTATGAGGGTAGTTCTGAGTGGTTGCTGTGGAAATCAGATTTGGAACTGATTCGACAGTCTGCAAACTAGACTGTGGCCAATGCGAATTTTTTCTTTACTTCTGGCATCGGCATTCATTCTCTCTGGGTGCGCTGCAGCTGAGCCAATGGCTGAAGAAACAACTGAGACTCAGCAAGAATCAAACCAGACCGAGCAGCCTCAATCTGAGCAACTAACGCCTGATGATCTTCCGGACCTTGAGTCAAGTGAATACCAAACGGTGGATTCAATTGAGGACGCGGCAATCATTGCTGCTAATACTTTTGATCAGTTTGACAAGGTGGGAATGGTTGAAACCCTCAGGGGAGAAACTGGAAATGTCATCCTCGTTCACAACCCAAATCAAAAAGACAACTACTCAGCTGCGTGGATTAACACCGCCGATGACACAGCAGAGCTAATTTTTGACGCCAGAGAGTTCACCTCCGCCTGGCCGTTTTTGTTGCTAAGCGAACCTGGCAACCTAGAAAACACCTACTTTGGACCTCAACCAGGTGGTTTCACACTTGAGTATGACGACCCAAGCTTTGGTCGCTATGGCTATAACTACCTAACAGATGGAGAAAAACTCTTAGGTGCCTGGTGGTATCTCGAAGAAGGCAACCCGCAGAGTGCTGTTGTTATTACCTACAACTACGAAGTTGACCAACGCTGGATCGACAGACTGGATGTTGCAGTTGAGGATTTCCTAGCTGAACAGCCTTCTGAATAAGACTCTCTGGGCGGACTTAGGAATCAAACCCTGGTCTTATACCCGCATCCCATTTCGCTCGACTGTTTCCTAAGTCTGGGTAGAAGTTGTTTTCCTTGAGCAACCTGGCTAGGTGCATAAGGTTCCAGGACATGAAGGTGGTGTTCCGATTGGTGAAATCATTCTCCGGTCCACCGCTTCCTTCATCTAGATAACTCAATCCAGGACCTATTTCACCAAGCCAACCTGCATCAGCTTGGGGAGGAATGGTGTAACCGATGTGCTGCAGACCATAAAGAAGCCCCATTGCTCCATGCTTTGCACCATCTTCGTTACCACTGAGCAGTGCACCCGCAACTTTGCCATAAAAACTGTATTGACCTCGTTCGTTGAGTTCCCCGCTCATTGAATAGAGTCTTTCGGCAACAAGTCGGATCACACTGCTCACCTCGCCCAACCATATCGGGCTGGCTAGCACCAAAATGTCAGCTTCTTGAACCTTTTTATATATCTCAGGCCATGCATCTTCGGTTTCTTCTGTGCTGAGATCAGCACCTATCCCGAAGGCGATTGGATGATCAACGGCTCGAATGGTTTCGGTTGTGACCCCTTGGGAGTTCATGACTCGAGATGAAAGATCAATCAATCCTTGAGTGTGAGAAAGTTCAGGAGATTTCTTGAGAGTGCCGTTTATATAAAGTGCCTTTAGGTCTTTGTAGTCCATAGCTGCACCCTAAGTCAGAAACTACCTGAATCAAAACCGAAATTGTTTTAACGGATGAACCTTCTTAGCCCCAAGAAACTGATAACTCCAATTGCAGCAATTCCAATGATTGTCAGAGCGATGCCTGCAATGGAAACAAGTGCTGCAATCAAAAACACCAACCCAAGGGCTGCAATGACAGCCCTTGCGTTGTAGTTATTTGGATATTTTCTTAGGACAAAAATCATTGAACCCAGAGCAAGGCCGGCAATCAGCATTGCCAAGAGATTTCCAAAAAGCTGGCTAAAAATGGCGGCCAAGCCAATGGCAAGACCAACAATGATTGCGATGGCCAATGATTTATTCATACAGTGATTCTCTCAAGAAACTCAAAGCTTGATTTCTAATCAAGAGAACCAGTTGAGCTAATCATTTGCTTAGACTCTTTATATGAGCGCAGTTTGGTTTATTGCAGCTGGAGCTTTGCTGCTAGTGGAGCTTTTTACTGCCGATTTGCTTTTCGCAT
>CAJXZO010000030.1 GCA_913062975.1 uncultured Micrococcales bacterium | reverse complement strand
AGCGCTTGTAGCTCAATGGATAGAGCATCTGACTACGGATCAGAAGGTTGGGGGTTCGAGTCCCTCCAAGCGTGCCACTTCAAGACAAGTCAAATTATCCACAACAAGAGCAGGACGTCGTCCAGCGAGGATATCTCACTACCGCATTTGATTCGTCGGCATTATTCAAATCAATCCTCAGGGGTGACTTTGGGTTGGATGAACCAACGAGGCTTGACGTCGATGGGCTAACCCGCTCGGGCGCTTCGGTGCTGCAAAGAACCCCGTCCTCATTTGTGTCAAGGAAGTACAAAGTGGCATACCACTGGGTTGAGACCATGGCGGACCTTGCTCCAGCTGCCTGTCGATAATCAAAAGAGGCAGCAATTCCAGACGCTAATCCGCTCTCGGCAAGCCCCTGGCAACTGGGCGGACCTATTCGGTCCGGATCATCAACAGGTCTTCCATGATTGCTGTTCTCGGCAATTTCTGGGAGTGCTACGTTTCCCTTGAAACAGTTGACCCACCAGTTCTCTCCGCACTCTCCACCATCCAGATCGAAGTTTTGATCAGCTTGCAGAGTTATGCAGTCGTCATAATCGACTTGAGCTGCAGATCCTGATTTATTACTTTCTGGAGCCTGACAGCTACACAAAACTCCGTCGAGGTTGGTATCAAATGCCCTGTTCTTGGCATACCACTGGGTTGAAACTGTAGTTGCGATTGCAGCCCCCGCAGCATCTCTGAATTCTCTACTTGCTGCAATCCCGTTTCGCAAACCCTTTTGCCTAAGCTCCTGGCAACTTGAGAGTTTGGGAACATTTTTTTCAAGGATGGGTAATGTGTGACCAAAGTTCTCAGCAGGGTTTGGAAGGTCGATTGGGCAATCCCCATCGCAGTCATTCCACCAGCCGCCGTTTGGCGCTTCTGGACCAAGATCGATAGTTGCTGGCCTGCCAGTTGCTTTTGAAGATCGAGTGACTGATACGAAGTCCCGATTGCTAGAAGAGCGGACAAGTTCAACCTTTACACCGTTGTGCGTGAGAGTTTCGCCTGGGTCTATTACAGCTGGGTAGAAATAGCCCCCCATTGCACCACACCATCCAGATGCTTCTTGCTTCTCTTGGTCTGGGAAAAGGTAGTAAGCCCATTTGGTGTGAGTGGGGTCGTTTCCACAATCCTCATCAATGTGATCTCTCTGAGCGAGAGTTTGGGGGTTCACGGTGTAAGCCAGCAGACCACTGTTTTCTGAATCCCAAGAGGCTGATACTCCAACGGGCCTTCTTGATTCGACCACCAATACATCCGAGTTGGATATTGGAACTACCAGGGCTCTTCGATCCCCACCAGGAATCTCAAGGGGAGTCAGCATGACACTTTGCTCGGTATCTAAATCAGAAGGGCTTACACAGTGAACCTGAGAGTCTGGCATCCATCCGAGCAGGAATTGCTCCCAAGCACTTAGTGCATAAGAAACACCACCCACTTGGTTCGCTCGATAGCTCTGACCAACCCCGGTTCCCCAACCGTTTCCTGGTCCATGAAGGTTCATGTTCATTTCGTGCAACATCTCATGAATCAAGCTTCCCCAGATGTTGTCGCGCCTTACCTCGTAGTCGTTTTGGTAGAAGTCAAAATCGGGCGACCAGATCATCTGCCTGAATTCAAAAGTTTCGTCCTCGCTGCTGTCGATGCTGTTTAGGCGCAGGCTGAATCTGTTGCGGGTGCCCTGCTTGATACCCGGTGCCCACTGAATCACTATCGCATCCATGTCATTCACATCGATGCTTCCAGGGAGTCTGTTGATTATGTCCCGCGCAAGATCAGCATCACTGAAGGGCGCCTCAGTTGAAGGGTAGGGAAGGTCAATCCATGAGCTAGCAGATGTGAAGTCCCAATTCATTTTTCCCTGAGAGAAGTGATCAACCCAATCAGAGAGGTTCTTGGTTTGAGGGGCCCAATACGCTCGAGGGTTATTTGTGAATTTCCGGGTGTCTTCAAATGAAACTAACAGCATCAAGAAATCTAGATCTCCCTCTGTTGGGAAATAGTTAGCCGATACCCAAGGGAAGCCCACCGGCCCTCGGGCTTTCTGGCCCTTGTACTCACTTCCCCGACCTCGAGCTAGAAGTTCCGGGGACATACCGTCTTCAACCTTGCAAACCTCTACATCTGATGGAGAAGCAACGTTTTTTGCCAAGGGACTCTTCACGGTCAGCAAAACCTTACCTGCATAGCTTCTTGCCCTAGTTGGTTTGTTTTGAAACCAGGTGGATAGTCCAGGATTTAGTTGTTTCGCATAAGCACAGGCTTCTTTGGCTCTTTTTCTAACCATTATGTTGACTGACATTGGTTGGTCGTAATACCTGATTCCTGTGCAAATGAATTTCTCAGCTGAGGGGTTTTTCTCTAACGTGTCTCTGATTTGAGATTTTTGAAGTGAACTAAGACTGGTTGTTGAGCCTGAGTAGGTGGCAAGAGTTTTTTGATATGCAGACCACTCCGTTGATTCGGAGTTAGCAGGCGTGGCAAATCCAATAACAAGCAGAAATGAACTCAAAACAGATACTAAAGACCTCATTGAACCCCCAGATTTCCCTTTTGAGCTTTCCAGAAATACCAATTTCCGTCAACTGGAGCCCATTCAACAACCTTCGGGAAGATTATTCAGCTTCGATTTGGTTGATAATTTCAACATTTAGGAGGCCCTTTGGCAAAGACAGCAATAACTGCAATGTTGGCAATAGCACTTACCTTTTCAGCAAGCCAAGCGTCTGCAACTGAGGGAACATCAAATAAACCAGCCGAGGTGAACGCCCCAGTCATTGTGAAATCACTAACTGATTACCCGGGGCGAGTAAGAACTGTCACTGAAACCCAGAAAGCTGAAATCAGAGAAGTTATCTCAAGACTTGATGGCAATACGAAATTCATCTGCACCGGCGCAAGACTTGCAAGCAATCCATATGGGATGAACATTGCTGTCAGGATGAGGGCAAAACTTGTTTGTGAATACGCAAAGAGCCTGAGACCAGATCTCAGCTACTGGTATCAAACCAAGATCACCACCCACAACAACTTCAATGGTCGAGTGATTGTGGTTAG
>CAJXZO010000029.1 GCA_913062975.1 uncultured Micrococcales bacterium | reverse complement strand
TCACCAAATGGTAAGCCTCTATTGATCACCTCCTACGAGGTATCAGGAACCCTCTCGATTCACTCAATCGAGAACTAATAAAGAACAAACCAATCACCCCCGAGTTTTCCTCGGGGGTGATTTTTTGTTAGCGTGAGGGCAGTTTGGGGGAACAATGAAAAAGCTCACTTCAATACTTCTTGCACTTCTGCTAAGCGCTGGCTTTGCAACACCGACTCAAGCTGAAACAACTAAGTGGACAGCGGATCAGCGAACTCTTGCCGCCTATTCTGGTTCAACAACAACACTTAGTTCTCTCCAAAAATCTCAAATCAGAGACACTATCGACACCAACCCATTTGCAGAGAAGTTCATCTGCACGGGTATCAGATATTACGACCAGCCAATGAGTGTCAACATCATGGTCAGAAAAAGAGCCAAAGAAGCATGTGCTTACGCCAAAGAGCTAAACCCGGAGCTCTCCACTTGGTTTCAAAACAAACCAACTAGAGCACGCAGCTATGCAGGAAGGGTTTTATTGACCGTGAAGAGTCCTGCAACCAACCCTGCTTTGGCTGCTGCTCGCGTAGATTCCGAACAATGCAAGATTGAAGAAAATAGCCTCTATCGCAATGGTGCCCTTGCGCATCCAACAAGACCATTCAAAGGTAATGCAACCGCATTCCCCTTCAACCCAACCGAACTCCCAATCGAGGGAGAGATCAATGTTGCTTTCATCCACATCGACTGGCAAGACCTCCCAGGTTCACAAGCTGACTACGACCACTACGTTGAGCAAGTTCAGTACTTCGAGGATTTCTATTGGATGGTATCTGAAAACAAGCTGAAGATGAATGTGCAGATCACAGAGGACTGGCTGAGAGCGGATGGTTCCTACAAAGACGTTGCCACCGACTGGGCTGGAGAAGCCCAAAGGGGTTCTGGAGCCGAAAAACAAAAGTTTTACGATGTCGCGGTCGCAGCCTCTGACCCCTACATCGACTTCAGTGACATCGACATAGTTTTCTTTGGTCTTCCAAAACAAGGAACTGTTTTTGAAGGTGGTGGTCCACACGAGTTTGGCATTGATTACAACGCTTGGCTAAAAACAGATGAAGGCAACATCTATGACACGGCAACCGCTGGAGATTTCTTCAAAATAATCGAATCTCAACCAGAGTGGGTTTATTACGTCCACGAAGTTGGCCACATGATCGGTGTCCCCCACCAGGCCAACGAGGATGAAAATAGGCCCGGAGTTGCTTTGGAAAAAGTTATGCCCTTTGGTGGGTGGGACATCATGTCAAACCAAGGTGGAATCCAGAAAACGATAAGTGCATGGCTTAGGTGGCTAGCAGGGTGGCTTGATGACTCTCAGGTTGTCTGCCTTGACAGAGAGTCACTAGACGAAACTCTTTTAGTTGAACTTACGGAAATCAACCAAGTTCAGGCAGACACCGAGGCAGTCGTGATCAAGATAAGCGACAGCAAAGTGATTGTCATCGAATCACGCAGGGAAAGCGATTACTTTGACTTCCCCTCAAGTGCATCACGCGATGGAGTGATTGTCTCAATTACTGACGGCAACCTCGGATCCGCCCAGGGAAACCAAAAGATTGTTCAGCCAAGAGGTGAGGGCAAGCTCCTCGAGGTCAGAGGTGAGTTTATGGGCAACGACCTCGATGCATTGCTGTTTGAAGGTGATGAGGTTGAGGTCGCAGGCTTGAGAATCAAGAACCTCAACTCCAAGCGCAATTCTGATTTGATTCAAATCACCAAGTTCAGCAACAGCTTCAATGATGAGATGTTGAACTCAGCTATGCCAGTTAGTGCAGCCAGGGTTCAGTCATCTAGAGGTGGATGTGGTTGCTGTGGTTGCGGGATTCTTACAGATCACCGTTAGATTTGAAGACCTCGCTGTAGTGAACATAGGAGTCGGCTACATACGGAGCAAATGATTCACTCATCCATTGTTCAAACTCAACTTCGTAGTGATTGGCAAAAACCTGCTTGAATTCAATGAAACCAGCGTCCTTGCTTGTTTCAATCATCCGGACCTTTTCATGCCAGGCAAAATAGCTTTCCAGGCCAAAATCAATAATTAGTTTCTCATGCATCATTGCCCCGCCCCCGTAGTAGAAATGATTGCATGATCCGCCGATTCCGTAACACTTTTCGAGATGCTGCATGACACCCTCTGGGGTCAAGGCATCCATTTTGATTTCATCAACAGTTCTTGCAAGCCAGGCAAAGTCCATTCTCAGCCAGTCGTCATTTTCGTAAAGTTGATAAGAGGCAATCTCGTAAAGGGTTGCATGGCCCTCGATCAGAAGCTCGTACCAATGCTCGTACTCATAAACATCGTGATACCAATGGGGAGCATTGTGTGAAGGATCGTTCCACCAGGTCGATCCATTCAGATGAGCCTCGGTCCCTATCATGTAGGACTCCACCATGGCGCCGGTCAAACTGCCTTCAATACCGTGTTTTTCTCCACACGCAGATCTGGCACTAACTTCCCAGCAACGTCCAGTCTCAGAAAACCATTGGAAATCAACAGTCGTGTACTCAGGAACGGTCGCTTCCCACCATTCACGATCTTTCTCGCTTGCGATGATGATGGTTACAGGTTCCACATCTTCAGGCAGAAAGTTTTTCCAGTAGCTGTGAGCAAATACATTTGCATCCATGGACCGATCCATGTCCTCGTTTGACACACTCGGTCCTAAGACGATATCGATTGAGTTTTCATCAATCACGGTGTTCTGACATATGTCATCAATCAGGACTTCGTACGCTATGCCCCAAGCTTGATCTGTGGTGAAGTTATATCCATCACACGCCTTCAGCCAAAGGTTTTCATAGGTCTTTTCGCTCTCGACCGGTTCAGCCTCTGCCGGTGCGATGTCTGGTTCAATTTGCTCCGGTTCTTGAGTCTCCGATGATTCATTTACGGATACAGTAGAGCACCCTTGGATTACGAGAACCGCAGACAAAGCGCTTGCAATCAATAAAGGTTTGTATCTTTCCAATGAGATTCCCCCGAACATCTCTGAAGCATACTACGAAGGCTTGAGCAACGAATCCAACCTTTTAGTCGAGAAATCGATTAGGAAACTGAGATCTGGGAGTTGACTAACTCTTTGGTCCTGTCGTTTA
Organism: uncultured Micrococcales bacterium; assembly: GCA_913062975.1. GTDB lineage: Bacteria > Actinomycetota > Actinomycetes > Actinomycetales > Microbacteriaceae > CAJXVY01. The sequence goes on along the minus strand of CAJXZO010000029.1, from coordinate 185 downwards.
CGACTAGCTCAAGAGCAAAGGTTGAGCCATCAACACGAGTGTTGTCCCATTGGTTACCCAGGGAGTCGGAAACGGTGTCAAGCTGACCGACAAACACATATGTCTGGTATTCACCATTGCTCACAACATAGAAATCAGCAAGGTCAGGGCTTGCAAAGAAATTTCTGGAGTTGGCAACGAATCCA
>CAJXZO010000028.1 GCA_913062975.1 uncultured Micrococcales bacterium | reverse complement strand
GCAGGAACAACCGCGATGCTAGAAGACGTGGTTGTCCCCCCAGAAAAACTAACTGTGGCCTGTGATTCACTGGCTGAGCTATGTGATCAGTTTGGCTATGGAAGACCGGTTATTTTTGGTCATGTACGCGATGGCAACATCCACTTCATGATCTCTGATGATTTTTCAAACGAGGCACGAGTTGCCGTTTTTGAGGAATTCACCAAATCTATGGTTGAGCTAATCCTTTCTTTAGGTGGAAATCTCAAGGCGGAGCACGGAACTGGTCGAGCAATGGCTCCATTTGTTGTCGATCAATTTGGCGAAGATCTCTACCTCAAGATGAAAAGAGTGAAGCTCGCTTTTGATCCCAATGGCATTTTGAACCCCGGGGTGATTTTTGCCGCAACTGATTCGGAATACCTAGAAAACTTGAAGCAGGTGGAGACGGTCAGCGAGGTTGTTGATTCTTGCGTTGAGTGTGGTTATTGCGAGTCTTCTTGTCCATCTGCTGGATTAACACTGACCCCTAGAGAACGAATAGTTGCATTTAGAGAGCTAGAAAACACAACTGGAGCGGACAGAAAAGCATTACTCAAGGAGCTTGATTACCAAGCAGACCAAACTTGTGCGGTAGACGGCATGTGTGCGGTGAACTGTCCGGTGGGAATCAATACAGGGACTTTTGTGAAAGAGATTCGGGCCAAAAAGACTTCTGCTACAGCTAAGGCGGTGGCCAATGCGGTTGAATCTAAATGGGGCACTATCGCGAGTCTGGCTGGATCTGGACTGAAAGTTGCAAAGACAGTTCCCTGGCTTTCAAAGAATGCGACCCAGCTTTTGAGAAAGATATTGCCGGATTCCACATTCCCGCAGTGGGGTGCCCACATCTCCAGCAATGGCTTCAGAAGATCAAAACTGAAATCAACCCAAGGTGATTATGTGTTCTTACCCTCTTGCCTCAATGAGGTCTTTGGAGAAACCGAGCTTCCTTCCTTAGTTGAACTCGCTGAGTCTGTAGGTGTTGGTTTGGAGATCCCAAAAGGTATTAGTGATTTTTGTTGCGGCACACCTTTTAGTTCAAAAGGATTCTCGGATGCAAATCATAAGCGTGAACAAAAAAACAGAACATTGCTTTCCGACTTTGAAAACAAAACAGTGGTGATTGATGGAAGCTCTTGTCACCAGACACTGCTTGCGCAGAGTGATCAACCAGTTATCGAGCTGTCGGAATTTGTCGCAGAAAAATTACTGCATCAATTTGAATACAAGAAATACGAAAAGATTGTCATACACCCCACTTGTAGTGGTGAGAAAACTGGGAGCAATAAATTTATGGTTGAGATTGCACACGCCATTGCCAAGGAAGTAGTTATTCCCTCAGATTGGAAGTGTTGTGGTTTTGCTGGAGACAGAGGCTTACTGGTTCCCGAATTGACCAAGAATGCAACCACGATGGAATCAGCAGAGATTGAAGACATTGATGCTGTGTTTGTTTCAAATAACCAACCATGCCAGATCGGAATGACCGGCGGCAGTGGAAAAGAGTACATTTCCATTTTGCAGGCCTGGACTGAGGCTCAAAAGTGATCATTAGACAAGTGGAGACTAAGCAAGCCGGCTCCGAGCTTGCGGCAAAGTTGTTTGCCCAAATAAGTCAGGAAAACCCTGATAAGCCAATTGGGCTCGCGACTGGCGAGACCATGCGTGGTGTTTACTCTCACCTTTCAAAAATCAACTACACCCCAGAAACATCCAATGCATTTGCGTTAGATGAATACCTAGGGGTTGAGAAAACAGATCCGAATTCTTACTTTTTTGAGCTAACAAACAGTTTTTGTAAATTGCTCAACTGGGAGGGCAAGCTTCACGTCCCAGGACAAGAGGAATACAGCGGAGAGCATGGGCTAGAAAGTTTTGAACAGGCTCATCTAGAACTTGGCCCACTAAGCGTTCAGCTTTTGGGTTTTGGGGTCAATGGACATATTGCTTTCAATGAGCCAGGCTCAGAGCTTGATTCATTGACCAGGGTTGTTGATTTGCATGAGGAGACTCGAATTGCCAATTCGAGATTTTTCGATTCGCTCGGTGATGTCCCTCGCCAGGCTTACAGCCAGGGTTTAGCAACGATCAAGAGAGCATCTTCAATACTACTTTTGGTCTTTGGCGAGCAAAAAAAGCAGGCGCTATTGGAGTCATTAGGTGAAACCAATGAATCAAGCCCTCTGTCTGCATTGAAAGACCATGAAAATCTAACCCTGATTACAGATATACAGATTTAGTTCCCCCAAAGCCCAGAATCCAAGGAAATCATCCCGTTTTCAACCACAAGTCCATTTGGTCTGTCTTGTTGCAGGTGTAAGAAGCCATCCAAGTCCGCATAGTCTGCTAATTGACCTGCATAAAACGCTGGGGCGATCGCCATCGAGCTACTCACCATACAACCAACCATCACTCCTAGGCCAAGCTCTCTGCACTGCCGCAGCTGTCTTATGAGCTCTCTCAAACCGCCACTTTTATCAAGCTTTAGGTTTATCACCTTATAGATCTCAGCAAGCTCTTCAACTTCCTTGCCGGGGTAAACGCTTTCATCAGCACATAACGGAATTGGTGAGTCGAAATCTCTGAGAAAGCCATCCTCCTTCTCAGCAATTGGTTGCTCAATCAGTTCAACACCAGTTTCAATCATGACGGGTAACAGTCGTTCAAACTGATCTGGACTCCAGCCCTCATTTACATCGACAATCAGTCTGCACTTGGGTGCCGATTCTTTGATGCCAACCATGCAGGCGGCGTCATCGTTGCCGCCAAGCTTTATTTTCAAAATAGGAGAGGATGATTTTTGCTTTGCCTCAGCAATCATCTTCTCCGTTGATTGCAAAGAAATGGTTGAGATGAACTCCAGGGGTTTTGGTTCCGGCAGATTTAGCATCTGCCAAACAGTTGTGTTCTGTTGTTTGGCTCTCAGGTCCAATAGAGCAAGGTCAAAAGCGTTTCTAGTTGCACCGGGAGGCAGCAGATCAAGGAAATTGTCGTCATGTAGCCGCTCCGAGAGGCTTTTAAATTCAGCTAGAGATTTAGCAATTGATTGACCATAGCGGGGATAGGGGGTGGCTTCGCCGGTTCCGATAAAGCCATCTTCGGCCAGTGTTACCTCAAGCAATTCAACCTCAGTTTTTTCACCACGAGCTATTCCAAACGGCTTTTTTAGCGTGTAATTGACAGTTCTTGTTGAAATCTTCAGAGAGGCCTCCAGTGGCAGTTTGATTACAATAATATAAAATTGTGACATTATTTGCCGCATTCATGTATTTTCATTACATAGTTCAAATCCGTTGAAATAGGCGGGCTATAAACAGAGAGGGCAACATGACTCGAA
>CAJXZO010000027.1 GCA_913062975.1 uncultured Micrococcales bacterium | reverse complement strand
AAACCTCTGTTGGAGAGCACGTCGAGTTTGAATCCACCGATGCTGCTCCCAGTGAAGAGATCGAACGAGCAGAAGATTCAGCAATCATTCGCATGGCGCTTGCCAAACTAAACCCTCGTCATCGAGAAGCACTGCTTGCAAGCATCTATGAAGAGAAATCCTCAGAGCAAATTGCTGGCCAACTGGGTCTGAACGAAAACGCAACCAGGCAGCTTATCTTCCGCGCGAGAGCAGCTTTCAAAAAAGCACTCGTCGGTGAAGTTGACACCCAAGGGATGTCAGTCGGTGAGGTTCTATCGGTTGCGACAAAGAAAGCAGCACAGGATGCCAAGAAAAACGCAGGCATCATCGGAAGCTTTGTTGTTTTGGTAGCAATCGGCATCGGAGTGCTTCCGCAGCTGACAGCTTCAGACAGCCAGGTGGTCGCGGAAGGAACCCCAAACAACACAATCGAGATTTCACCAGAGGTGACCACCCCTGAGCCCTCGAACCCAGTTATTCCTAGCGAGCCAGAGCCAGCAGGGCAAGCTCCTTCCGAGCCAACTCAGGAAACCCCCGAGAGTTCTGGTGCGATAGCTCAGCCAGAGCCAGAGACTGCCCCAGAGAATTCTCCTGCTACAGAGCCAGCAGAGGAGACTTCTGCCCAAGCTGAAGCTGAGGTGGATACTCCCCAGCCAAGCGTTGAAGCAGAAACACAAGCTCCTCAGCCATCAACCCAGCAGGTATTCACCTCGGCAAGTTTCAATGGAATTTTGGACACCAATGTAAACGACGCTGGTTACTACCAGGGATCCAGGGTTGCCAAGTTTGATGAGATCTTCTCTGGACAGTCTGTTGAGGTGTTTGGTGGAACTGGAATCAGTGCCTTTATGGACATTGACCCTGAAAGCCAAACTGCTAAAAACGTTATTTTCCAGATGTGGGTGGATGATGTCAGGCTCTACGGTGTTGCTCGCGACACCAGTTCAACAACTGTTGAGACAGCTGGTGGCTATCAAATTACCCACGTGAGTGAGAATTTCTACGTTGCCGATGACCAGGGCAGAGTCTTTGATAATTCACCACTGGCAGATGCAAACGCAACTGTCAGCATCACCTTGGATCAGAACGGGGTTCCAACCAAAGCCTCCATGGTGGTTGAAGACTAAGCTTTTTTCATGGCAAGACCGGCAGCTGCTGATTATAGAAAGCTCATGATTGAGCGCGGTGTTGAAAAAATTAAGCAGGGGTTGCCTGTGAAGATGTTGGAAATCACCAAGGAATTTGGTATTTCCAACGCTCTTGGTCACTTCTATTTCAACGGTCAAACAGAGCTAGTTAATGCCAGTTGGCGTGAGTTGTTTTTATCAAACGTAAAAGAAGACTTCGAAAGACTGGATGAATACGGCGAAGCAACAGACTGGGAAGGTGTTGCCGAGCTGATTTATGAAGTTTTTTCGCCAGAGAGAACCGCAATCAGACAAACTCATCTGAGAGCGATAGTTCAAAGCTTTAGCGATAATGAACTTAGAGAGATAATGGCAACCAGCCATAAGGTGACAAGGGATTTATGGGTTGAAATACTAAATAAATACGCTGAGCGGGGTGTATTGAAACTAAGGCTTCCAGTTGATCAAATTGCGTTGATTTTTGTGGCAGCACCCTTTGGAATTACAGCCATTGCGGGTGATATGGATGAACAATTCCGCAAGCTTGCCTCAGATGCTTGGCTAACAACCGTCAGAGCACTAACTGATCCTGATTTTGAGCACTAACTTTAGAATGCATGGTTTCTCGGGATATGGGGTTTTATCAAAAGGTTTATTGCTAGGGTGAGAGTCAAGTCTTTTGGGGGAAAGCAATGAAGAAAACTGCAATAGCTATCACAACTGCCTTTTTAGTCACAGGCATCGCATCTCCGGCATTTGCTGATGATCCAATCTGGAGTGAGTACGACTCCTACACACCTTCTTATAGCTATGACGAATACGACGTTTTATACGTAGGTGTTGAGCAGGACGATAGCTATCCAGAGATGCTTGCCTTTCACCTTCAGGTTGACGGGCCGATATACTCCTCCAGCTTCAGTAGCAGTTATTTTGAAGACTACGCAGGAATCAGCATCGACCTAAACCTGGACGGTGAGATTGATGCGCTAATTTCAACCAATTATGAGTATGTTTTTGAGGGTGACGTTGAGGTCACGGATGTTTTCTACAACGACGACTTTGTTGACTGCTACGCAGACTACTTCTACCTCGATGATGTCATCACTTTCAGGATGGACAAGGTGTGCCTACCTTTCGGTGACAGGTTTGGATTTGATGGCTTTGCAAATAATGGAATTCTTGACTCAATCGACATTGTTCCCGATACAGATTTCGTAATCGTCAACAATGTCTGGGGCTCTAGCTCAAACGGCAGCCAGATTGAAAATCCCGTCCCGGCGCAACCATCCATTGGTCTGCCGTCAAGAAACATTCCAACAATGACCGAGGTTGTTTCTGCCGGGAGTGCTCCAGATGATTTGGTCAAGCTTTCCTCTGATCTGACCCAGGGTATTGTTCAGCTAACCTGCGGAAATGCAGCTGGCACAGGTTTCGCAATTGTTGCTGATCTATCGGACGAAGCCATAGCAGCGGGCAACCAGAGCTATTTGGTCAGCAATCACCACGTGATTGAGGGTTGTGAGAACACAACCGTGTTTGGAACCGATGCTGCCGGAAACAATTTCACTGCAACCGTTGTCGCCTATGACCGAAACGACGATGTTGCTGGATTGGTTACCAGTCAGTTTGTTCCTCCCTTGGAGTGGGCAGGTGAGAAACCCAAGATCGGTTGGTGGGTAGGTGCGATTGGTAATCCCTACGAACTCAGAGGAGCGTTGACTACCGGAAACGTATCTCAGGTTTTGCAAGATGAGCTGGTTGTGACCGCAGCCCTGAACCCAGGAAACTCTGGAGGTCCAGTTTTTGACCGTGAGGGAAGGGTTTTGGGTGTTGCTACTGCCATCAGGGTGGACTCTCAGAACATCGGTTATGCAGGGGCATCAACTTTGATTTGCACCCACTTGGTTGAGTGCAGCGGAAATGCATGGCAAACAAATGTCAGTGAAGCCACTCCAGAGGTTGGTGGCATAACAATCACCGGTGACACAAAAACTAACCCTGGAGAGCGAGTGTCACTCACCGCAGTTTTACAAGATGGGCTGGGAAATCCAATCTCATCTCAGGGAATTGGCATTGCAAGTGTGGAACTCAACGGTGTTGGCCGATTGGCTTCTAGCTCCAGTAGTTTCAACTCCGAGGGCGAACTGCCCATCACTGTTTCATTCTCAGAGGATGACATTGGGTTTGCAAGCATCGAGGTGAGCCTGAGAGTTGGCTCACAGCAATTAGCAGTTGCCAATTTTGAAATCGAAGTCACCGAGGAAGAGATAATTACAACCCCATCGGAGGCGGCCACCAGCACTGGCTTCTGGACCTCACGAAATGGAAATAACGTGAAGGTTTATGCAAAGAACTTCGTGGGCCTTGGCAAGGTGCAGATCTTTTTCAACGGTGAGGAAATTGCTTGGGCGAATCCCCAGAGCTTGGATGACCCAAAGCTCAGGGTCGTGACTGAAGGCCACATGGCTGGAGCAAGTTACTTGGTTCGCGATAGGGATCTAGAGCCAGGCAAAAACGTGTTTGAGATTTACCTCAATGGAGAACGAGTCGAGCGAAGGGTTGCCAGTAGGTAGTTCACCTAGACCAGGTATTGTATTTCAAGATTGCATAGATAGCCCTAACGCCATCTTTCCAACCAATCTTTTTTCCCTCTTCGTAGGTTCTTCCGGAATAAGAAATACCAACCTCATAGATCCTTGCTCGCTTGCGAGCAAGCTTTGCTGTGATCTCTGGCTCAAAACCAAAGCGGTTTTCTTTGAGATCAATGGATTGAATCAATTCACGCCTGAACATTTTGTAGCAGGTTTCCATGTCGGTGAGGTTTATGTTGGTGAACATGTTTGATAGCCACGTTAGAAAAGCATTTCCTACTGAGTGCCAGTAGTAGAGCACCCTGTGGGATTCACCACCAGCAAACCTCGAACCGTA
>CAJXZO010000026.1 GCA_913062975.1 uncultured Micrococcales bacterium | reverse complement strand
AGGTTTAGTGCATTTGGCCACCACTCTGTGGGGGTTTCACCTACTGCGGTGTGGGCTCCGTGGGCAACTGGGCATGAATCTTGTTCTGACATGAAAAACCTTTCGAATTTCCTGTTTGGCTCAACTGTAACAAGGCCTACTGACTTCTGTTTGGCGGTTTTCTAATTATCAGCCGGTGTTCAGTTTCCTTAGTTGCTCCGCCGCTTTTTTAGCTCGGGATCTTATTGATCCGCTGTCGCTTTGAAGCCCCTCGTTCAATATCTGTTTTGCTAGCTTTGGGTCGTTTTCTGCAAATCCAAGCACAGAGACATAGGTGCCCCATGCTTTCAAAAACTTGTTTTCCTCCGACAAACAAACTCTGGCCCAATTGGCAATGGTTTCGGGTATCAGGGTTTTTGAATTCGAGGAAAGCTGCAACACATGCAACTTTGATTGCCAGTCAACTAACGAATTCAGAATCTTCAATAATCCATCAGCTTGCTCTGAAGTCAAGTCTTGGCCACCTTCAACCAAATGTTTTAGTATCCAGGTTCCTGGCAGTTGAGTTTCTGAATCAGATTCAATCAGGGAAATTATCTGATCAACAAACTCCTCTTGATTTGATGACATCGCTATTTCCGACAGCAACCCGGTGTCATCTTTTGCTTCAACGAGCCACTTATGAAGTTCGGTCACGGTTTAGTTGAACCAAGTGGTTGGTGGGCCAAGGAAAAGCAAAATGTTGTAAACAACGACGATTGCAAACAAGACACCCGCAAACATCAGAAGAGGGTGATTTATAGCCCATCTAAATGCCTTATCAATTAGCTTTTGATCCCTTGGGTCGGAAGACTGATCCCTCCTCCAACCGCCATCCAGTAGGTTCTTTTTTCTAAGCCAGGATTCAAATGGAACTGTGGCAAAGGGAACAATGGCTAAAAACACACCAAAACCTTGTCTGAGAATTGGCCATCGCTGATTGATTCCAACCACCAAGGCCATGGCACCGTAGCTTAAGAAGGTAAATCCGTGCAGGGCACCAGAAATGCTGACTAGACCCGCCAGCGATGAGTCAATTGCTCTTGCAATTAGTGAAGAGATCAATAACGCCCATGTTATTGCCTCAGCGGTAGCGACGATTCTAAAAAGCCCAGCGGGTGAAGATAATGTCATAACAGACCTAATTATCCACCAACAATCATCATGCCTGAACCTCAACAGGGGTGAGGCTCTTCGCACTGCTTCCTCTAATAATTTGCTTTCTTGCAGCCCCTGAAATCGCATCTACCGTAATTGTTCCAAAAATCACAATCAACATTCCCATACCTGCGACCGACCAGTCGTTGAATCTAAGAGCCTGAGCGACGTCGTTACCGATACCACCGGCACCAATCAGTCCCATCACAGCACTTGCACGTATGTTGACCTCAAACCTATAGAGGACGAAAGAGGCCATTTCTGGCATAACCTGCGGCACAACTCCCCAACGAAAGCGAACAAGCTTGTTGGCCCCCACAGCATCAGCGGCTTCGAGAGGTTCTTTTTTGATTGCTTCAATGACCTCATAAAACAACTTTCCCAGAGTTCCAATTGACCCAATTCCAATTGCTAGCACTCCGGTCAATGGGGTCAGGCCAAAAATCGGAATAAGCGCAACAGCCAGAATCACCTCAGGGATGGCACGCAGAAGGTTGAAGACTTGACGAATGAGCCAGGCCAATGGTCTTCCCACCAAGTTTTCCGCTGCCAAAAAAGAAAGTGGGATGGCAAAGAGGGCTGCAATCAGAGTTCCAACCCAAGCAATGGAAATCGATTCCCACATGGCCCCAACCAAGTCTGGAAAATCCTCGATGTTCATTTCCCCAAACATCAAAGTTCCTATCACGTAGAGATCACCTGGAAGGTCGATTAACCTCTCCCATTTGATCTCCAGGCCAATCAATGACCAAATTACGGCTACCGCTATTGCCAGGGTGATTGTGTTTCTAAACCAGTCGACCGGTTTGTTCGGAAGGCTTAGATTGCTCACACCAGCCTCCTTCGGATGGTGACAGACAGTCGCTCAACGAGGAAAACCACCAGAAAAAACATTAGAACAAGTCCCCAAACTTCACTCCATTCCAAGCGACCCCTGAAGAATTCAATGCGTGAACCGATTCCACCCGCTCCGACCAAACCGAGAACTGCACTTGCCCGAAGGTTTAACTCAAAACCGTAAAGCAGAAAAGATGCATAAGAAGGGAGGATTTGTGGCAACACTGCCATTCGCAGCATTGAAAGCTGCCCGCTACCAGATGCCCTTGCAGCTTCGATTGGGCCTTGGTCGATTCCATCCAGGGTGTCGCTTGTTAATTTTGTCACCACAGCCATTGAGAAGAAGAAGAGTGCGAGTAGCCCCGGCAAGATTCCAACGCCCACGGCAGTCACAAACAATAGAGCCCACAGTAAATCCGGAATTGAGCGAATAACGTTATTGAAATTGCGAACTACGACCCTCAGCCAACCGATCGGATTTCCAAAATCAGTAGCCCAAAAAGCCATCAGTAAAGATAGTCCGCCGCCGCTAACAGTTCCAAGGATGGCAAGCTGTAAAGTCTCCAAAAAAGCACTCCTGGAGCGTTCGGAGAAGATTTGAGTCAGGTCTGGAGATAAGAGACCGTCCACGACCATGTTTGGTCTTGTGAAGTTTTCAATAATCTCTAACAGAGAAAACTCCACGGTAATCATGGTCACGATTGTTAGGACAAAAGCAAAGGAGATTGAAAACATAACCGAGCCTCGAAGCCCAGGCTTCTTGGGTATTTTCAACTCTGAAGCTTGCAAAATCAGATATCCTCCTGGAGGGTATCCTCCGCAGTCAGACTGCGGCCGTAGATGCCTTCAAAGATCTCCGGGGTGCACTCGCTTCCCTTTCCATCGAAAACAACTTTTCCACCACGAAGACCGATGATCCGATCGCCGTAGGCGGTGGCAAGATCCAAAAAGTGCAGATTGACGATAGTGGTGATACCCAGATCACGATTGATTTTCTGCAAGTGCTGCATAACAGCGTGGGACGTGGGTGGATCCAAAGAGGCAACGGGCTCATCGGCAAGAATCACCCTTGGCTCCTGCGATAGCGCCCTTGCAATTCCCACACGCTGGCGCTGCCCACCACTCAGATCTGTCGCTCGCGAATGAGCTTTTTCCAGCAGATCAACTCGATTGAGAGCCTTAGCGGCAATCTGTTTGTCCTTTTTTGGATACGCACCAAAAACATTTCTCCAGGTGGGGAGCTTATACACTCGTCCCATCAACACATTTTGGATGACCGTTGCTCGGTCAACCAGGTTGAAACCTTGGAAAATCATTCCTATTCTGCTTCTCAGTTTTCTGACTCCAGACCTGGAGAGATCTCCAACTGAGTTTCCATCTACCTGTAATTCGCCGTCAGTAATGGGGACCAGGTTGTTGATTGTTCTGATCAGTGTTGATTTGCCGGCTCCACTAAGACCGACGATAACTACGAACTCTCCCTCTTGAATTTCAAGATTGATGTCATCGAGAGCTTTTTCGCCGGGACGGTACTCCACCGAAACATTCCGAAAAGTGATCATGTTTGTCCCAACCGTAAAAATCAGACCACTGTCGAAAACGACAGTGGTCTGATTCTAGTTACTAACTAGCCGAGTTCAACACCGAGCTGAACAGCCAGCTGACGGATGATTTCGTATTCACCCTCCTGAACTGGGCGGAGGCCTTCAATTTCATACAGCTCATCCATTACTGCAGCTCCCTCTTCAGTTGCCATGATGTCAACCAAAGCGTCGGTAATTGCCTGCTTCAGATCTTCTGGCAAGTCACCGCGAACCGCGAAGCCGTCATTTGGAATCTGGTCTGACCATCCCCAAACAACAACCTTCTCGCCTACGTCTGGGCTGGTGTCTTCAATGCTGCCGCGTGCGTCATTGAACGAAACTCCAACAGTTGCATCGCCGTCGTATACTGCCTGGACAGATGCAGGGTGGCCACCGGCGAAGAATGAATCAATGTCCTCTTCTGGGTCAACTCCAGCTGCAAGCATAGCTAGCGAAGGAACGAGGTAACCTGAGGTTGATCCTGCGTCAACGAAAGAAATGGTCTCGCCTGCCAATAGGGAAAGCTTGTCCTCAGCAACAGGGCCCTGCTCAGCCTCCAGAACTCCGTTGCAGAATAGGAAACCATCCTCGTCGGCTACTGGCTCGTCGTCACAGTAAGTGTCCGGATCATTGGTTAGCCACTGGGTAACGTATGAGTAGTTTCCGTAACGCTGAACCTGAAGAATTAGGTCTGATCCGGCTTCATCTTGTGCCAGCACCATCTGCTGGGGTCCCAGACCGCCACCGATGTCTGCCTGACCAGATGCCAAAGCTGCAATAACGCCGGCGTAGT
>CAJXZO010000025.1 GCA_913062975.1 uncultured Micrococcales bacterium | reverse complement strand
CCCGAGTAGTCAACACGCTTACCCAGCAAGTTCTGACGGAATCGACCCTGCTTACCTTTCAGCAAGTCACTGAGCGATTTCAGAGCACGGTTTCCGGTTCCAGTAACAGCACGACCACGACGACCGTTGTCAAACAGTGCATCCACGGCTTCCTGCAGCATGCGCATTTCGTTATTCAAAATGGTCTTAGGAACAGCACCCAAATCAACAAATCGCTTTAGGCGGTTGTTGCGGTTGATAACCCTGCGGTAAAGGTCATTTAGGTCACTTGTTGCGAAGCGACCACCGTCTAGCTGCACCATTGGACGAATCTCTGGCGGCAGCACTGGCAACACATCCAAAACCATGCTGGTTGGCGGGGTGCCTGATTTCAAAAAGCTGTTTACAACCTTCAGGCGCTTGATGGCCTGGGTCTGCTTTGAGCCCTTGGTGGTTGCAATGGTTTCGCGCAACTCAGCAGCTGCTGATTCCAAATCAAATTCAGACAGAACCCTTTGGATAGCCTCAGCGCCAATTGCGGTGTCGAAGTAGTCGCCGAAGTGGTAGTCAAAGTGATCGAAAATCACATCGTTTTGAATCAGATCACTTGGCTTGGTTGTCAAATACAACCTCCATGCCAGCTGCTCTTTCTGCAGGTTGGCCGGACGCTCAATGCGAGCATATTCGCGAACAATCTTGTCGGTTTTCTTTTTGAACTCCGACATTAGTTTCTTAATCTCTTTTTCTTCCTGCGGGGTGCGAACCACTGGTGACTCTTCTTCGCCATCTTCAGTCTCTGCTACATCCTTGCCACTGAAAAAGCCCTCTACGTCTTTCTCCTCGGCTGCAATCAACTGCTCCAAGGTCTTTACCCACTGCTTTTCAACCCAGCGTGGCTGCTCCCAGTGCTTATTGGAAATCTGCAGTGCAAGTCCGTGGCCGACAAGCGCGTCATACTCGTCCTGAGCAAGAGCCAGCATCTCTGCCTCGCGCTGCTCCAACAAAGTCCTGACACGTGAGACATAGTCCTCGCGGATCATGCCCTCGTCATAGGTGCGGTCCTCGTGGTGAATGCCCATAACTCGGTAACCTGCGAAGTAAATAATCTTCTCAAGGTCTTTTGGAGCCATGTTTAGCAAATATCCCAAACGTGATGGAACACCTTTGAAGTACCAAATGTGGGTAATTGGAGCGGCTAGCTCGATGTGACCCATGCGCTCACGACGAACGCTTGACTTGGTCACCTCTACACCGCAGCGCTCACAGACGATTCCCTTGAAGCGGACTCTCTTGTATTTTCCACAGGAGCACTCCCAGTCCTTGGTTGGACCGAATATTTTCTCACAGAAAAGACCGTCTTTCTCAGGCTTTAGAGTTCTGTAGTTGATGGTCTCTGGCTTCTTAACCTCACCAGAGGACCAAGACCTAATTTCGTCAGAGTTGGCAAGACCCACTCGTAATGCATCAAAGTTTTCTACCTGCATTGTCATTTATTTATGTCCTTATTTCTTACTGGTAGGGGTTGTATTCGTTGTCTGTGGTGAGCTGCTCGTTGCGGCTTAGGTTGATGCCCAGCTCTTCAGCGGCGCGATCACTTTCGAACTGATCATCTTTCAGTTCAATCTGGTTTCCTTCAGCATTCAAAACCTCAACGTTCAATGCAAGCGACTGCATCTCCTTAGCCAAAACCCTGAAGGATTCTGGGATTCCCGGAGGTGCGATGTTGTCGCCTTTAACAATGGACTCGTAGGTTCTGACACGTCCCGCAATGTCATCACTTTTGATGGTCAATAGCTCCTGCAGAGTGTGAGCGGCACCATAAGCCTGCAGTGCCCAAACTTCCATCTCTCCAAAGCGCTGTCCACCGAACTGAGCTTTTCCACCAAGTGGTTGCTGAGTAATCATGGAGTAAGGACCGGTGGAGCGAGCGTGAATCTTGTCATCAACCAAGTGGTGAAGCTTCAGCATGTACTTCACGCCAACAGAAACTGGTGCTGGATATGGCTCTCCGCTTCGACCGTCAAACAACTGAGCCTTGCCTGATGAGTCAATCAAACGGTCACCATCGCGGTTAGGAAGAGTTGAATCCAACAATCCACTCACCTGGTCTTTGCTTGCTCCATCGAACACTGGTGTTGCAACCTTGGTGCCAGGTTCTGCAGACATCAGCTCTTCAGCCATGTTGGCTGCCCACTTAGCACCCTTTTTGACTTCCCAGCCACTTCTTCCAACCCAACCAAGGTGGGTTTCTAGAATCTGACCGAAGTTCATTCGTCCTGGGATGCCCAATGGGTTCAAAACGATGTCAACTGGGGTTCCATCAGCCATGAATGGCATGTCCTCAACAGGGAGAATCTTGGCAATTACACCCTTGTTTCCGTGACGTCCAGCTAGCTTGTCACCCTCGGTGATTTTTCGCTTCTGAGCGATGTAAACAACTACGCGCTGGTTAACGCCAGCTCCCAGCTCATCCTCACCGGTCTCTGAATCGAATAGGCGAACATCAATCACTGTTCCCTGCTCACCGTGAGGGACCTTCAGCGAAGTGTCTCTAACCTCACGTGATTTCTCATTGAAAATAGCACGAAGCAATCGCTCCTCAGCACTTAGCTCAGTTTCACCCTTTGGGGTGACCTTTCCAACCAGGATGTCTCCCGGACGAACCTCTGCACCCACACGGATGATTCCTGATTCATCCAGCTGAGCCAGTGCTTCTTGGCTAATGTTTGGAAGATCAGCTGTAATCTCCTCTTTTCCAAGCTTGGTGTCACGAGCGTCAACTTCGTATTCCTCGATGTGAATAGAGCTCAGGTCGTCATTCTTGACTAGTTCCTGGCTGATGATGATCGCATCCTCGAAGTTGTGACCCTCCCACGGCATGAATGCCACCAAAAGGTTTTTACCCAAAGCAATTTCACCCTGCTCGGTAGAAGGACCGTCAGCCAAAACCTGACCGGCCTCGACTCTTTCTCCAACATTGACGATTACTCGGTGGTTGATTGGTGTTCCCTGATTTGAGCGCTCAAACTTGCGAAGAACATACGTTGCTCGCTTGCCATCATCGTGCATCACGGTGATGTAGTCGGCATCAATGTCCTCAACCACACCTGCGATCTCATTGACCACGCAAGCACCGGAGTCAATTGCAGCGATGCGCTCCATACCGGTTCCAACAATTGGGCTGTCGGCACGCAGGATGGGAACAGCCTGACGCTGCATGTTCGCACCCATCAATGCACGTGATGAGTCATCGTGCTCCAAGAATGGAATCAATGAGGTTGAAACACTGGCTAGCTGCCTCGGTGACACGTCAACGTAATTGACGTCATCCGCATCAACCTCAACAACATCCCCGCGGAAACGAGCGAATACCTTTTTATGTGCAAAGGTTCCATCATCATTCATTGGGGTGTCGGCAGCGGCAATTGCCCTGTTGTCTTCCTCTGACGCGTCCAAGAACACAACCTTGTTCGAAACCTTGCCGTTTTTGACTTCACGGTAGGGAGTCTCGATGAACCCAAAGGCGTTGATTTTTGAAAATGCGGTCAAAGACCCAATCAGACCAATGTTCGGTCCTTCTGGAGTCTCAACCGGACACATTCTTCCGTAGTGGGAGGGGTGAACGTCACGCACCTCCATCTGGGCGCGCTCCCTGGCGATACCACCAGGACCCAAAGCGCTCAGACGACGCTTGTGGGCAAGGCCTGCGAGCGGGTTGTTCTGATCCATGAACTGGCTCAGCTGGCTGGCTCCGAAGAATTCCTTCAGAGCTGAAACAACTGGGCGGAGGTTAATCAGTGTCTGAGGGGTGATGGCTTCGATGTCCTGAGTCGACATACGCTCGCGAACAACGCGCTCCATACGGCTAAGCCCGATTCGAACCTGGTTCTGAATCAACTCACCAACTGAACGGATACGGCGGTTTGAGAAATCATCGATATCATCAGGGCTAATGACCAGCTTGGTCTTTTTGCCACCCTGCTTGATGTCAAATTCCAACCGCGCCGTTCCAGCCTGAACCCCGTTTGCGATTCCCTGATCAAACAGTAATAAATATTTCAAAGTTGAAATCACGTCTGTTGGGGTCAGGGTGTTGTGCTCAATTGGCATATCCAGGCCAAGCTTGCGATTGATCTTGTAGCGACCTACGCGGGCTAGGTTGTAACGCTTGGAATCAAAATAAGTGCTCTTTAGCCAGTTCTCTGCAACATCGGATCCAGCTGCCTCACCACGAACCTTGCGGTAAAGCTCACGAAGGGCTGCTTCTTTTTCAATGATTGGCGATGGGAAAACCTTGCTCTCATCATACTCGAGCGTGTTTTCAATGATGTCTGCATCAAACTGCAGTCCCATTGGGTTTTTCTCAACTGCAGTTTTTAGATCGGCAAACTCGGCACGGATTTCATCCTTTGAATAACCGAGGGCCTTCAAAAAGATAGTCGCACTCACCTTGGTCTTACGATCAACCTGAACCTGCAGAATAGGCTTACCAAATCTTGCAACTGGCTTCCGGTCGTCTTTCACCCACTCGGTTAAGAACTCTAGATAGCTTCCGCGAGAAGGAATAATCTGCGCCTTGTTGTTTCTAACATCCAGATTTCCGGTGGTGTTGGTTGAAACCGAGAAGTAAACGCCGGGTGAGCGAACCAACTGGCTAACAACAACACGCTCGGTGCCATTAATAATGAATGTTCCCTTCTCGGTCATAACCGGGAAGTCACCCATGAACACTGTCTGGCTCTTGATCTCACCGGTTAGATAGTTGGTGAACTCTGCCTTGATATAAAGCGGCTGGGTGTAGCTCTTACCCTTCTCCTTACACTCCTCAGGAGAGTAGGGCGGGTCAAACAGTTCTGGATCAGTGAAACTGAGTCCCATCTTCGAATCCTGTGCATTATTGGTTGCATCTTCGATTGGACTGAGCTCCTCAAAAACCTCAGCAAGACCGTGCCTTGCCTCAGCTCCTGCTTGCTCTCGCCAAGCATCAGTTCCAATCAACCACTCGAAGCTCTCTGTCTGCAGTTGCAGCAGATCTGGAAGCTCCATTGGGTCTGGGTGTTTGGCGAATGATGGCCTCATGGCCTGTCTGGT
>CAJXZO010000024.1 GCA_913062975.1 uncultured Micrococcales bacterium | reverse complement strand
AGAGAAGATGCTTGATGGCCTTGAGGCGGTCAGAGAACAAGACAGAGTGGCGAAGATTAAATTTCCTGACCCCGCACCTTGCGGAAAAACTCCATTGATGGCCAGTGATCTTTCCAAGTCTTTTGGCTCACTTGAGATCTTCACAGCAGTAGACCTTGCAATCGATAAAGGCAGCAAAGTTGTCGTGATTGGCCTCAACGGGGCCGGAAAGACAACCTTGCTGAGAATCCTGGCAGGAGAGGAGACTCCAGATACAGGGTTATTGGAGCCGGGGCATGGACTCAAGATTGGCTATTTCGCTCAGGAGCATGAGACTTTGGATGTCAACAAAACAGTGCTTCAGAACATGCAGTATTCAGCACCACAGCTCACTGACACCGATGCAAGAAAAGTCCTTGGGTCTTTTCTGTTCACAGGCGATGATGTCGATAAACCCGCAGGTGTTTTATCAGGTGGTGAAAAAACAAGATTGGCACTTGCAACTTTGGTGGTCTCGGGGGCCAACGTATTGTTACTTGATGAGCCAACAAACAACCTTGACCCAGCCAGCCGAGAAGAAATACTCCGGGCTCTAGCCACCTTCACAGGAGCAGTGGTGCTTGTTAGCCACGATGTTGGAGCAGTAACAGCATTGAACCCTGAGAGGGTGTTGATCCTGCCCGATGGCGATGAAGACCACTGGAATGAGGGCTATGAGGAGCTGATTAGCTTGAGCTAATTCCCCCATTTGGCTGACTTCTGTTTATGGTCTGCGGCAGCTAACTTTTTGACCTAAACGAAGCTGGGATAACCTAATGAACAAAATTTTTTCATCTGCAGCGATTGCAGTTGCAATCGCTCTGACTACAGTGTCTTTTTCAAGCTCTGTCGAAAGCCCCAAAAATGCCCCGGGAGGGGGGGGGTATTAATTTGCATTGATTGGGAGAGTAAAGACCTTATGCGCTCTGGTGCATGGGAGTCATGCCCAAATAGATCCTCACCGTTTTATGTGAACGCATCTGGAGTTCCCGGAAAGAGTGCCTACGACATTGCCGTTGATAGGGGATTCGAGGGAGATGAGGACTTGTGGCTCAAGTCTCTCGTTGGACCACAGGGCGAAAAAGGACCTAGAGGTTTCGGCGGTACAGGATCAACTGGTCCAGCTGGACCGCAGGGTCCAGCCGGAGCAGACGCTCCAACACAAGATTCATACTTTGTTTCCATGGCAGGTTCTGTAGACATCAACGCTCTGGCAAATGGATTGACAACTGTTATCTCGGTCGACGGAGTTGAGGGTGGAGATTATGTTTTTGCAATTGCAGGGGAGCACACCAAAAATGACGGAACAGCAATTGGCGATGGTCTATGTAAAGTGGCGGTAACAGGTGGCTCCGTAAATTCTAAAGACACATACTGGCAAGCAGGAAGCGACATAATTGCCAATTATTCAATGGTTGGAACTGTTTCGGTCGACGATACGGATTCAGTAATTGAAGTGAATTGCGCTAGCAGCGGAGGTACTAATGGCGACGTCAAAAGCCTCCTGGAAATGACGTTGACTTTTGTCTCTGGGGTAAGCGCAATAGCGTCTAATTGATAATTAGTCATTCCTCTTTACAACTCTAAAGTCTCGCCCCTGGATTAGTGTCTCTGCGTCCAGCTGGGCGGAAACACCAAGTATTTGAACGATAACACTCTTATCCGCGGGGATCTCGCTTTGGGGTAAGACGCTTCCAGGTTGGTAAAGCTCGAATTCAACCCCCGGTCTATCCATCCAAAAGATACTTGCCTCGACCAGTTGCTTATCCGATCCGATTACGTAGATTTCTTCACCTGGAACTGACTCCAATTCATCTCTAACAAACTGGCCGGCAAAATCAGAGCCAATTGGAGAAGAATTTGTCCTTAGCTGCCGCTCCTGAGATGCGACTCCTGAGACCAGAAAAGCCAAGGAGACGACTAACACCGAATAGTCCATGAGCTTCTTTGGGGATCCGAGAATCATCAAAAACAGGACAAACATTAGTGCTGTAAAGAGCCATCTCATGTCTAAGTCCTCAAAGATTCCGAGCAGAAAGGAGGAGTCGGCAAGAAGTCTTCTAGTATCTGCCAGATTATTTGCAGCAATGAGAGTTGCGGAGATTGCAAAAAACATAAAGAATGCGAACTTGGGAACCCCTGCAGGCTGCTTCTCTTTGAGCACACTGAACATTCCAAGGTAGACAAAGGGCAGTAGGTACTCGTAATACCGGAGAAGAATCCTGTCAGTGTGGTCATCCCCCCCAACTGTGACATAAGCACCAAAAACGCTGATGATAACAATCATGGAACCCAGCAAAAACAGACTCAATTCCGCTATTGAGGACTTAACTGAGAACTTTGTGGAGAAAAAAACGTAAAGAGCGGGAGCCAGTAAGAATCCAATTGCCATTAGGTGAAGACCGAATTGTTGCAAAACAACTTCTGAAAAACTTAGGTCAGACGGGCTCTGAGTTGCGGTCGTCTCAGGGATAGTGTTTGCCCCCGAGTCGACAGTTTCACTCAAACCTAAGAATTCAAGAAGAGTCTCGAAAATCCCGAGAATCGAACCATAGCCCCCAAAAAGCGTTAGTCCATTCGTTCCTGCGAATAGGAAACCTCCCGCCAGCTTCAAAACGATCGTCGATAGTCCGAAGAGCATGACTGATGTGATTCTTAGACCAAAGTTCATTATTCGCCATTTGGAACCGAACAACATGTACAAACCAAAACCAATCATCAGAAACAACGCATGGGGCTTCACTAATGAAGTCATTGCGACAGTGAATCCCGCCAACAGTATGGAGAGTATTGACGCCCGGTCGACTCCCGGTCGAATTCGCAGAAACAGGTAAAAGCTCAGTGCAGCTAGAAATACAAACATAGCTTCTGGCATAAACACTGATCCGTAAAGGGAAATTGGCCCAGCTACCGAGACCGCTGAGAACAAGAGACCCAGCCAGAAGCCCAGAATGGGTTTACTCAAAACAAAGACAATGACTCCAAAACCCCACAGAAAGGCGAAATTCAGGAGTTTGACAAACCAGTAGTAGTCAACTCCCACAAACAGGGACGTTTGATAAACCTGGGCAAATAAATAGTTGCCATATCTGATCTCTGATGGTTCTGTGTGGCGGGCTGTCACCATGTACACCAGTTCATCCTGCATGATTGTCGGAAGTGTTGGCAGCAGACGGAAATAGACAACGACAACGACCAGCAGAAGAACGATTGCGCCCAGAACCCGGGGGTGTCGGTCTGTGATTGCATTCATAATCTGAGGCCCCCGCTTTTTACGTGACGATTTCTTCTTTCACAATATCTCAATCGGGTGGATGACTGTCCCCTGAAAAAACAATAGACCTTCAAGTGTGCGGGCTATCCAGACAGCCCAACAAAGACGGTCAAATCCAAAAAGTGAAAAGGGAAGATAAAATTGTACCAACCTTTGAACTGTTTAGTTTCCTAACTGTTTACCCCTTGGCAAGGCTTTTGTTCTCCTAACAAATGTTTACTTCCGTTAAGAGGTAATGGTGAACAAAATAATCAAAGCTACCGTCGCTGGTGTTTGAATTGCAGCACTCAGCTTCGGTGTTGTTCCAACAGTGGCATTTTCAGAATACAACTTCTGATGAGGTGACTCTAACTCTGTTGCATAACAACGACGGAGAATCAGCTCTTCAGTCAGAAACCTATGAACTAGCGGATGGAACCGAAATCACCATCGGAGGCATCGCAGCCTTCGCATCAGTTATGGACCGTGAGATTTCTTCAGCAAGAGCTCTGCAGAACTCAGTGCTGGCTGTTTATGCAGGTGATAGCTATCTAGCAGGGCCAACCCTGAACTGCTCGGATCCCTCAACCACTGACAGCACTCAAACTGTCTATGACGCTGTTGCTCAAGGGTTGATGGAGTATGACGTGCACGTGCTTGGTAACCACGAGTTTGACTTCGGAACTAATTTTGTGAAGCGCTTTATCAATGAATTTGATGACAGTTCTTCAAACTCAGACCACAAATTCATTTCTGGAAACATGGATTTCTCAGCCAATGCTGATCTTTCAGCTTTGGCTGCAGCTGGAACCATTGACACCCACTAAATCCACACTGACGCTGTAACCGGCGAGCAGTTTGGTGTTGTAAGTGCAATCTACCCAGACCTACCAACAATCTCTAGCCCTGTAACTGCAGCTGTGACTACTCGCAACATCCCTGACACAGCTGCTGTTGTGCAGGCTCAGATTGATGAGCTCACAGTAGTTGGTATCAACAAGATCATCCTTGTTAGCCACCTGCACGGTGTTTCAAACGACCGTGAGCTAATTAGCTTGCTGGAGGATGTTGACGTAGCGGTTGCTGGTGGTGGAGATGAGACTCTGCAGGTGCCACTTGGACTTAATGCAGCTTCAACACTTCTCCCAGGTGACCGTGAGGATGTGGCAGGAAACTACCCAGAGTTCGCCCGAGATAAGAACCAGCGAATCGTTCCAATGGTTACCGCTAAGGGTAACTACAACTACCTTGGACGTTTCGATGTTCGTTTCAACTCAGCGGGAAAAGTCACTGGTTGGGATGCTGACAGCTCCCCACGCAGGGTGATCACCGCTGATGCAGCAGCAACTGCTGCGGGAGTGACTGATGCAGTTAGCGAAGATGCAGCCATTAAGGCAGCTGCTGTTACGCCATTCGTCAACTGCGTTGAGGCGCAGGCAACCGAGGTTGTTGCAACCACCAGCCTGAACCTAGACCGATCAAGATCAGCTATCCGTGATGGTGAGTCAGCTATGGGTAACTTGGCGACAGACAGCCAGCTGTATTCATACAACCTTGTTGCTGAGGGTCTTGGTTTGCCAACTGAGAACGTAATTGCTTTGCAAAACGGTGGTGGTCTTCGTCAAAACGGTGGAGATGACTTCCCATCAGAAGGAAGTGACAACATCACAGTTGAAGACATCTTCAACTTCATGCCATTTGGTAACACTGAGGTTGTGTTTGCAAACATGAGCCCAGCTGATGTGAAGTCACTGCTTGAGCGCAGTGCTGCGGTTGCTAACTCCAGCAACGGTGCTTTCTTGCAGATGGCCGGTGGAACAGCTGTGTTTGATGCAAGCTTCACCGCTCAGGTGCTTTCAGATGATGAAGAGAGCATCGCAGTTGAGGGAAACCGTGTTCGTAGCTTCACGCTTGACAAC
>CAJXZO010000023.1 GCA_913062975.1 uncultured Micrococcales bacterium | reverse complement strand
ATCACCATTAAGGGTTCAATTGTCGGAACTCGCAAGGACATGTCAGAGGTGTTCGAGATTCACCGTCAAGGAAAAACCAAGGTGATTAGTGAAAAAAGGAAGCTTGAGAGCGTCAACGAGGACTTCGATGATGTTGAGCACGGCAAAGTAGATGCTCGATTGGTTTTCGATTTCCGATAAATGACCTATAAAAAATCCCCTCTTTCGGGAGGGGATTTTTTATTATCCGTTTGATTTCGGGTGAGAAAAAACTTAGCTTTGCAGGATGAGCGAAAAGTCGGTAACCAACTTGAAAGTAGCTGTAACGGGTTTTTTGTTTGGTTTGGTTATCTTGGTCGCCAGCGCATGCTCACCAATTCCACCTCAAGATCAAGCAACCGTTCCGCAGGGTGATGAGCCGGAACAGACCCAGACCCCAGAAGAACCCTCAAATCCAACAGAACCAGAAATAACAACTATTGATTGCTCTCAGGTAATGCAGTCGGGGATTGAAACCACCATCGATGCACAAACATCTTCTTTCGCAGTTGGCGATTACGAACTTGCCTATTCTTATGCTTCTCCCTCTTTTCAGGCCTCGGTTCCACTATCAAGATTTATAGACATAATCCAGGGAAGCTACGGCCCGCTCATAAACTCAACCGCCTTGGGCTTTGAAAATTGTCTTTATTACCCAGAACCGGAAATTGCCGCCATTGATGTTCGCTTCACTGAGGCCGGAGTGACTGTTTATGCGCTGAGGTATGCCATGGTGGAAACCGATTTGGGTTGGCGAGTCGATGGGGCAGGTGCTTTGGAAGAGATCGGGGCAGGAGTCTAGAGTAGGCCCCGTGGGGCTCGAACCCACGACCCACGGATTAAAAGTCCGTTGCTCTACCAACTGAGCTAGAGGCCCCTTCGCGCCGCAGCGCGGCCCCAAGTCTAGCAGGGTGAAAGTGCCTTGCAGAAGAGGCCTAGAAATCAATACCAGTAGCGACTCAGTCTTCTTGGGAGTCTTTGCTATCTCCCAGGAAGGTTGCGAAATAACCGACTAGAGAAAATATTAGGACTGACAAAAACACCCAGAACGGTCGGGGAAGGTCTTCTGATAAAAAACCTGCTTCAAAGACACCGTAGAGCACGGCAAAAAAAGAAAATAACAACGAGGCCACAAAAAGAGAACGCAAGGCTTTTCTCAGTGAAAACCTATCCTCCATCGGTGACCTCCAACTTTATTAGGCGACTAGTTCGAGCTGAGTTACTAATGAAAGAATCCAAGAACAGGGGCAAATATTTCCGGTATTTGGAATCTGTAGGGGCTCGAGACCGCTTGTGTATGTTTGTTTTTTATACCCTTGGGGGGTAAATTCATCGCATGAACGGTTACACGCAGGATAAAGAAGATATTGCTCGTCGCCTAAAAAGGGTCGAAGGTCAAGTTCGGGGTATTGGTGACATGGTCAGTTCGGACAAATACTGCATTGATGTCCTCACCCAAATTTCAGCTGCCACCAAGGCCTTGGAATCAGTTGCGCTGCTTTTGTTGTCAGACCACCTCAACCATTGTGTTGTTGAGGCAATTGAAGGCGGAGGCCCGGAGGTTTCAGAAAAGATTCAAGAAGCGAACGATGCAATCGCAAGGCTTGTTAGGTCCTAGCTAATCACTATCAGGTAGGCGATGTAGGCGACATAGAGAAGGCTTAGAACACCACCTTCAATCCTGTTGATTTTCTTTCCGAGAATGAACACTGGAATCATCAACAGGTTTGCTGCCAAGAACGACCACATCGAGAAGGTGTTTGTGCTGTCGAGCAACGCAATACCTCCCGGTGCGATCATGGCGGCAACAGAGGAAACCAATGAGACGTTGAAAATCACACTTCCCAGCAAGTTTCCAATAGCTAGATCTCTCTGGTTTCTTATTCCGGCGATGACTGATGTCACCAATTCCGGGGCACTGGTTCCCAAGGCCACAATGGTTAGACCAATCACCGCCTCACTAACTCCTAGAGCAGTTGCAATTTCCACCGCTCCGGTGACCATCCAGTCAGATCCGACAATCAGAGCAATTAGGCCACCCAGCAAAATCAGAGACTGCACCCAAACTCGAGAAGAGGTGTCCTTGACAGACTCAGCCATTTCCTGCCTTGAGTTTCTGTAGAGCAATCCCAGGTAAACAACACCAGTCAGACCAATCGCAACTCCATCCAGAACATCCAGTGACAGATCAAGTGCAAAGACAAACAGTGCCAGTGCTCCCAGTACCATCACCGGAAGTTCAAGACGTATAGCAGGTGTTTGAATTTCAATTGGTGCGATCAATGCGGTGACACCCAGAATCAACAAAAGGGTCAGGGTGTTGGTTCCAGTGATGTTGGCAATGGCCAGCTCACCATTTCCCCTGAGGGCAGCATTAATGCTGATTGCCATTTCAGGAGCACTTGTTCCGAGGGAAACAATTGTCAGACCAATAATCATCGGGCTTACCCCAATGCGAGAAGCCAACTTTGAGCCCGCGCGAACTATTGTTTCTCCACCGAGAATCAAAGATGCCAGACCCGCGATGAAAAGAATGACTGGAATCACTGATTGACCAACTGCCGAATGGGAATCACCATTGGGGTTTTGGCAACAGGATCCTCAATCACTCTTGCCAGAATGTTGAACGCCTCAGCCATATTGGATGGAGTTATTACCTCACTTGCTTCACCATCAGCCAAAATTTCTCCATTTTTCAAAATCAATACTTTATCGGCAAATCGAGCTGCCAAATTGAGATCATGAATAACCGCCAAGATAATCATGTTTCGCTCGTGCTTCAACGATGAAAGCAGGTTTATTACCTCCAGCTGGTGGGCATAATCTAAAGATGTTGTCGGCTCATCCAATAGCAGCACCTTGGGGTTCTTAACCAAGGCCGCAGCAATCATTGTTCGCTGGCGTTGCCCTCCAGAGAGCTCTCCGATGGTGAGCTCGCTCGCCTTAGTTAGCCCGCAGCGATCCAGCAGTGCCTCGACTTCTTTTTTGAGTTTTGGACTGAGTCTGGAGATGTCTGAGTTGCTAACTGAGTTTTTGGAAACAAAGTCAAAAACTGTCTCAGTTGATTTGGCAGCAGGGTGCTGGGAGAGAAAGGCAATCTCATCCAAGACCTGGCGTTTGCTGATGGTGGAAATTGATTTGCCATCCAGCATGACAGCCCCTGATGAAGGGGTTAGTTTTCGAGCAAGGGTTTTTAGCAAGGTTGATTTACCGCTGCCATTGGCACCAATGATTGCGGTGATTGAACCAGCTTGAATATCCAGCTGTAAATTTTTCAAGACCGTTTCCGCGGAATAGCCAGCACTCAGTGCTTGAGCAGCCAGTCTGGAATCGGAATGAAACATGTGTTCAGTCTAGTTAGCTTCTGGCTTGCAGCCTTTTATTTTTTAGGCTGGCACTGCCTCGGGCTTTTGCTTTATCGCCCCAACCCCTGCAACTTTTTTGATCATTGATGGGAAAACAAAGGAGTGAAGCGGGGCAACCAACCACCAATAAATGTGTCCAAATAAGCCTTTTGGTGCATAGATTGCCTTTTGAACTACCTGCACTTTGCCATCCTGGTCAAACAGCTCCCACTGCAACCAGGCCTTCCCCGGGAGTTTCATCTCGGCTTTGAGCCTTAGTAGGCTCGGCCTTTCCAAAAGCTCTACTCGCCAGAAATCCAGGGCTTCGCCAACAACCAGTAGGTTGTCATCGCGTCTTCCGCGCCTGAGGCCAACTCCACCAATGATTTTGTCCATGAAACCTCTGATCTCCCAAAGGATTGTTCCGGAGGAGTATCCGTTTTTGCCACCGATGCTTTCAACTCTTGCCCAAACCTCTTCGATTGCACCCTCAGAGAGCATTACCCTCCTGTCTTCATAAAGCGATCCACCAGCCCAGTTTGGGTCTGTTGGCAGTGGGTCTGCGGGGAACCTTGGATCACTTGCGTTTGTCCAACGCGTTTCCACATCTGCATCCACAATTCTTCGCAGGGCCCTGCTCACAGATTTTCTAAAACCCGTAAGCCCCTTTTCGGGAGCCGGGATGTATTGCTGGATATCGTTTTCGTTGCAAAGCACTTCGTTTTTGAGGCTGCTGACCAACCTCTTGGCCAAAGTCACCGGCACTGGAGTCACCAGACCAATCCAGCCACTCGCAAGCTTCGGGGTCATAACTGGAATTGGAAAGACCCTCCTTTTTGGCAATCCTGCCTCCTCTGCAAACTGAATCATCATCTCTTTGAAAGTCAATATGTCAGGGCCACCAATATCGAAACTGCGGTTGACATCGCTTGGCAGTGTGCAGCAACCAACCAGGTAGCGCAGAACGTCTCGGATTGAGATTGGTTGAATTCTGTTATTCACCCACTTAGGGGTGACCATGATTGGAAGTCGCTCCGTTAGGTTTCTAAGCATTTCAAAACTTGCAGATCCGCTACCCAGGATGATTCCTGCTCTTAGCTCTGCAGTTGGAACTCCTGATGCCCTCAATATTTCGCCTGTTTCTTGACGCGCGCCTAGGTGTTGGGAGAGCTTGGCGTCTTGTTTTGCCAAGCCACCCAAATAGATAATTCGCTCAAGTTTCTGTTCTTTGGCCACTTTTCCAAAATTGGTTGCCAATGCTTTTTCCTCGGCAACAAAGTCAAATTTTGAATTCAAAGCGTGCAAAAGGTAATACGCAATCTGCACCCCGGAGAGGGCTTTGGTGATGGTGTCTTCATCTTCAGCAGACCCCTCAATCACCTCAACCTGATCTGCCCAGCTGTAATCGGTGAGCTTAGATGCGTTTCTTACAAGCACTCTTACCTTGTAATCGTGGCTTAGTAGCTCTCTAACCAGTCGACCACCGACGTAGCCGGTGGCACCTGTAACCAGAATGGTTTTTGGCTTGCCATTTTGGTGCTTGGCTGTTTCTAAGTCCTGGGTGACTGTTTCAATCATGAATCAACACTAAGTCATTCAGAGACCGCTTTGGGATTTATGCCAATGGTTGTCTGTTGTTTACCTTCTGTTTGATTTTATTCAGTGAACTAATGCCCGACACATGTCAATCATCCTGAAAGGAAACACTTTGTCAAAGAACAAGCTATTCGGTCTAAGTGCTATGACACTGACCGCAGCACTGGTTCTCTCTGGTTGCGCTGCCTCCGACGAGACCGCCGAAGAGACCACAACCGAAGACACAGCGACTTCAACCGAGACCGAGACCGAGACCGAGACAGAGACCAGTGAAGAGCTATCTGGTTCAATTCTGGTTGACGGTTCATCAACAGTCGGACCTGCATCTGAGATCGCTGCAGAGCTATTCATGGAGGAGAACCCAGGCGTTCGCGTATCAGTAAACATCTCTGGAACCGGTGGAGGTTTCGAGAAGTTCTGTAACGGTGAGACCG
>CAJXZO010000022.1 GCA_913062975.1 uncultured Micrococcales bacterium | reverse complement strand
AGTGCTGATCACAGAGCTGTTGATGGAGCATTGGCAGCAGAGTGGTTGAAGGCTTTCAAGCACCGAATTGAGAATCCACTAACAATGTTGGTCTAGTTGTAGCATTTAAGGATGGACGCGCTCAAGAAGCTTATCTGGAACTTCCTATTTTTGATGCCTACCGCTTTTGTGAGGGCCTTTTTCAACCTTGGTCTGACAAGGAGGATACTTTTCCCATCAGGTTATGCAATCAATGGCCTGGAGACTGCGGTCCTGGAGTGCGCAAATCTTTGTGACCAGAAGACATATATCGAACTTGGGGCAAACGACGGAATTAGGCAATCCAACACAAAGAGGCTCGAAGAACTTGGGTGGTCAGGAATATTGATCGAACCTGTGCCGAAACTTTTTAGGAGACTGACAAAGACTCGCTCAAAATCAAACAGTTTTTATCAAAGAGCATGTGTCCCGTTTGACTTCGAACAGGATCATATAGAGATTACAAATCTTGATTTGATGTCCTCTTCCAAAGAGTTGGTTCACAAAGACTTTGACTTCGGTAATCAAGTTTCCAGTGGATCAAAACACATGATTACCAACACTCGTCCGGAAAAGGTCAAGGTCCAGACGGCGACCCTCTCCGAATTAATTAGAGAGTCCAAGTTTGGACCCGAGTTCGGCATTTTATCTCTCGATGTAGAAGGGGCGGAGCTGTCTGTTCTTGAGGGGTTGGATCTAAGCACTCATACCTTTGAGTTCATGATTATTGAAACTTCCCAAGAGCCCAAAGTCACCGACTATCTTCAACCATTCGGGTATATGCTGAGCCGGAAATTGAGCGGACATGACTACTTGTTCACAAGGCAATAAATCGACCTGACTCAAAAGACATAACTTGTCATCGACAAGACAAGCTCAAGATGATTTCAACAGAGCCCCAAATTCAACGAAAATAACCGCCAAAGGGCATTAGATTACTGGAGTGGATTCTCTAGCGGTCAATGTCTTATTAGCACTCGATGTAATAGGTGTGCTGGCTTTTGCGCTAACCGGATTAGTTGAAGGTGTTAGAAAAGGTGCTGATCTATTCGGCATTGGTTTCCTGGCATTTATTACCGCCTTTGGCGGTGGAACGGTAAGAGATCTTCTCTTGGACAGAAGACCTTTCTTCTGGGTTGAAAACGAATTCTGGCTTTGGCTGCTGATAGGCATTGCAATCCTCGCACCATTCATTCTTCGCTCCAGGTTTGTTGAGCTGACTTCCAAAACCGTGAAATGGCCCGATGCAGTTGGACTTGGAGCATTCAGCGCCAACGGAACGCTTATTGCCCTTGAAAGTGGCGAGAGTGTTTTGGTGGCAGCGCTGATGGGTGTTGTCACAGCAGCGATTGGTGGAATTATTAGGGATCTTCTGTTGAACCGCGTCCCTCAGGCAATCATCGATCACGAGTTTTATCTGGTTATCGCCCTCGCTGGAGGGTTACTGATTTCATTGCTAGGCGCCCTTGGCATCACCCTCGCCTGGGCTGCGGTATTTTCGGCTATTTTGGTGACCATCAGCAGGATGCTTGCAATGAGCTTTGGTTGGCGATTGCCAAGCATAAATAAACCCAAGTCTTGAGAGATTAAATAACCAAACCCGTCCGCAGACAACGGACGGGTTTGGTTAGATTCAGAACTGAATACCGCGGGTTAGTGCACCGTCAATTAGTAGGTTTGCTCCGCTGATTCGGCTCGAGACTGGCGAGGAAATGAATACCACTCCAGCTGCTTGCTCCTCAGCTGTCCCCATTCGACCACTTGGGTTCAAACCCATTGCCATGTTGTAGAGGTCTGGGTTTCCAGTTTCGATGCTGTTCCAGACACCACCAGGGAAATAGGTGTTTCCAGGTGAAACCGTGTTTGCCCTGATTCCCTTTTCGGCTAGTGAAAGGGCAAGCCCTGCCATATAACCGATGATCGCTGTTTTCATTGTTCCATAAGGACCACTTGCAAAGTCAGCCTCTCGACCGGAAACACTGGAGATAGCGACCAGTGATTTCACATCACTCTTATCAAGATGTGGAATCACCGCCTTCATCATGTTCACCGTTCCCATTAGGTCAACTCGGAAGCTTGCCTCCCAGTTTTCATCCTCATCGGGAATTGCAAGCGCACTCACGTTGGCAACCGCCATGTCAATACCGCCGAACTCTTTGGCTGTATCGCTAACCCAAGCCTTCATGCCAGCCGCATCGCTAACATCCAAAACGGTTCCCTTGGCCTTGACACCCATGGCCGCAATGTCTTTCTCAGTCTGTGCAACCTCTTCTGGGTTTCGGGCACAAAAAGCAACGTTTGCTCCCTCAGCTGCGAAGGCCTCAACAATTGCTCGACCAATGCCTTTGGTGCCACCCGACACCATGGCGGTTTTTCCTTTGATCTTCAGATCCATTCTGTCTCCTTTTCGTTTATGCGCTTTGCCTGATGGGAGCACCCACCGGCAGGACTTCTTTGCCATACATCTCGTTGAGCAGGAAGGCAAAGGCTAGATACATTGCCAAGGCACCTGTGACAATACCCTCTACTCCACCGAAGAAGCTCAATGCAGCATTGCCTGTGATTGCTCCAATACCAAGTGAACCTAGTAAGACCACTGTTAGTCCCAAGACAATGGTTAATACTCTCGGTGCAACAGTTGAGGCGAACATCAGTCCGATTGTGAAAATCATCCACATGATCAGATACCAGCCAACACCAGCTGAGGTAATAGTCCACCACTCATTTATTGCACCAATGTTTAGGAAGGCAAAAGACAGCCACAAAAATGAATAGCCACCAAATGCGGTTACACCAAAGGTGTCACCCAGTCTGAACAGCATCATCGCTACCAGCGTTTGTGCTAAACCACCGAAGAAGATTGCCATGGCAAAGACCATGCCATCGACCGGATAAATTCCGCTGTTACCCAAACTCAGCAGAACAGTGCTCATTCCGTACCCCAGTAGTCCCAAGACTGCTGGATTTGCTTGTTTTTCCATCTAACACTCCTTTGTGTTATTGGGCGGGATTGCCCCTTCGTTACTTGACCGTCTTGGCCAAATCCCGAAGCCTTGCGTGCATTCCCCCGAATGCATGTCTCTCTGGCATGAGAGACTTTTTCACCTTCACGCAAACGCTGTAGTTGGCATCAACCACATTCGCTATTGGTGCAAGTGAAATCTGTGTTAGCAGCTGATAGGAATCCATGTGGTCAAGGCTGAACATCTCACTGAACCAATTGACCATTTCCAACTGAGCGATTCTCCATGAATCCTCCATTGGCCTTGATGATCCAACCACCATCCAGTAATCATCGTTTTCAAGCCTTGGCCACAGCGGCGCATTTCCCTTGATCAGTTCTACCAGGATTACTGAGTCCATAGCCCCCTCGACCGCAGTTCCGCAAGCCTCGCCTTCACCTTGGCGGTAGTGGCCATCACCGATTGAGAACATGGCTCCCTCAACATTGACTCCCAGGAAAGCGGTTGTTCCAACCTTCATTTCGGGGGTGTCCATGTTGCCACCAAATCGCTCTGGAACCAGTGAGGTCCTAACCTCACTTGCACCTGGTGCAACACCAACTGTGCCCAGCATGGTTTCAATTGGTAGCGCAACTTCAAACTCACCGAACTGAGCTTGGAAACCCACCATTTGTTTTTCGGTATCAACTTCATAAATCCAAGTTGCCTCGGGTAAAGCTTGCTGCAACATTGCAGTTCTGTCGGTGGAGGATAAACCGCCAAAGAAGGGGATGGTGGTTGAGGCCCCAAAGCTTCTTGCTGGAGTTAGGTCAACTATGTGGAGTGCAAGGGTGTC
Source organism: uncultured Micrococcales bacterium (assembly GCA_913062975.1). GTDB lineage: Bacteria > Actinomycetota > Actinomycetes > Actinomycetales > Microbacteriaceae > CAJXVY01. The sequence continues at coordinate 2,650 of CAJXZO010000022.1, read as the reverse complement.
ACCAGGTTCTGCTCCCTCTACATAGAAAGGGCCGGTTTGTGGATTTACATACCGAATATCCAGCTTCTGACTGGGCATATCTGTCGGCGATTGCAAAGCAGCGTTGAATGCATCCTCCGACCAGAGTCTGAGGAGTGAGCCAGGCTTGACCTTTCTAACCGGTTGCGCTCCACCAAAGGTGTAAACGTATTCGTGCCTTTCGGGCCTGAAGATGATTTCTTCCACTTTTTCCTCCTAGTCGAACTTGATTTCCTCATAACGTCTTAGCTGCTGGACATGTTTTGGTTCCAACTCTTCAACACTGTTTACTCCCAATAGCTTCATGGTTCTAACCAGCTGGTCTTTCAGTATCTCCAATGTTCGCTCAACACCTTGCTGACCACCCGCCATCAATCCATATAAATAGGCCCTACCAATCATGGTTGAGTTTGCTCCAAGGGCAACCGCTGCTGCTATGTCAGCACCATTCATGATGCCGGTGTCAATCATGATTTCGTATTTACCCTTCATGTGTTTACTAACCTCGGGTAAAAGGTGAAATGGCACCGGTGCCTTGTCAAGCTGTCTTCCTCCGTGGTTGGAGAGCACGATACCCTCAACCCCGAAATCGGCTACAGTCTTTGCATCCTGCAAAGACTGAATCCCCTTTACAACTAGGTTTCCCTTCCACTGCTCCCTTATCCACTTCAAATCATCAAAGGTGATGGTTGGGTCAAACATGGTGTCGATTAGCTCACCAACGGTTCCTTGAAAATGACGTAGGTTTGCAAACTCGAGTGGGGCGGTAGTTAGAAAATTAATCCACCACTCCGGTCTGGGAATGGCATTGATGATTGTTTTGGGGGTGAGTGTTGGAGGGATGGTCATTCCATTGCGTTTGTCTCTAAGTCTTGCTCCTGCAACTGGAACGTCCACCGTAACAAACAGGGTGTCATAACCTGCTTTGGCGGCTCTATCGACCAACCCCATACTTAGTTCGCGATCCGTGAGCATGTACAACTGGAACCAGTTGCGACCCTCTGGGTTTGCCTGGGCAACTGTCTCAACAGTCTCTGTTCCCAGTGTTGAGAGAGTGAAGGGAATTCCGTGTTTACCAGCAGCAGCCGATCCTGCCTGCTCACCGGCTGAGTGCATCATCCTGGTAAATCCAGTTGGCGCAATCGAGGTTGGCATTGCCGAGCGCTTTCCCAAAACCTCAATGGAGGTATCGGCATCGGCTACGTTTCTTAGGATATTTGGCGTGAACTGAACATCTTCAAAGGCTTCTCTTGCTCGCCGGATTGAAATTTCTCCCTCGGCAGAGCCGTCGGTGTAATCAAATGGAGCGGTTGGGGTTCTACGCTTGGCAATTTCACGAAGGTCATAAATAGTCAGCGCTGATTCGAGCCTTCGCCTTTTTCCATTGAAATCGTACTTCTTGAATTTCAGCAGTGGAGCCAAGTCCTTGGGCCTGGGAAACCTTCTCTTCACTCTCACCTCTCCGTCGAAGTGGAATAAGCATAAGCGTTTTATGCGAATATGCAAATTCAACAGAAATTGCCTTTTTTGCTTCCCAACATTAGGTTCTGCATATGCGCGGAATCAGCATTTCGGAATACTCAAATCCGGACCAGTTGCGGGTGAGTGAATTGGATACTCCAAAACGGGAGCCAAAAACACTGTTGGTGGAGACCATTGCAGCCGGGGTGAATTTTATTGACACCTACCAGCGGCAAGGACTTCCCGGCTATCAAAAACCACTACCTCTTATCTTGGGGCTAGAAGGGTCTGGAAGGGTTATCCAGTCCGACCCAGACTCGTCTTTCAGTGTCGGTGACGTTATCGCCTGGCCATTCCACCCAGAAAGCTATGCAGAGGTTGTTGCAATACCGGAGAGTAAGGCAATAACTGTTCCTGAGGGAGTAGATCCAAAAGTTGCTGCAGCGGTTATGTTGCAAGGACTTACCGCTCACTATTTAGTAAACAGCACCTTTGAGATCAAACCCAATAGCAAAGCTTTAGTTCATGCCGGAAGCGGCGGGGTTGGAAGACTGCTAATACAAATGATTAAAAACGCCGGAGGGGTGGTTATCGCAACAGCCTCAACCGAGCAAAAGCGAGAGAGCCTAGGCGCACTGGGTTGCGATTATGCAATTCCGTATGAGCAGTTTCATAAAACCGTAAGAGAGATAACCGATAACGCAGGTGTGGATGTTGTCTATGACGGGGTTGGTAATGACACCTACATGCAAAGCCTTGCAAGCCTCAGAAAACGCGGACTGCTTGCTTTATTCGGGGCATCCAGCGGGGCAGTTCCACCAATGGATCTCCAGATACTGAACTCCATGGGCTCACTATTTCTAACAAGGCCAACCCTTGCTGACTACATAGCTACCAGGGAAGAGTATGAAAAACGTGCCTCTGATATTTTTAGAGACATTTCGGAAAAAAGATTGATTGTTGAAATAGGCGGAGAGTATCCATTTGAAAATGCCTCTCAGGCACACATAGACCTGCAGTCAAGAAAGACCTCGGGAAAGCTTCTGTTGGTTCCCTAGGCACAGCCAAAAGAAAAACCCCGCGGACCGAAGTCAGCGGGGTCCTTTCTGGATAAGCTACTGAATCACCATTCCGCCATCGATCATCAGAAGCTGGCCTGTCATGTAGTCAC
>CAJXZO010000021.1 GCA_913062975.1 uncultured Micrococcales bacterium | reverse complement strand
GCAACAACGGTTGCGGGTGCAACTACTGCTGGTATCCACTTTTTCATCTTTGATGACATTTTGAATTGCTCCAATTCACATCGATTGATGCATGTTTTGCATCTCATCATGTTCAAATCTAATGTTACGCCCGAACATTCCCCGCTGCACCTTTGAGTTAGCTGATAGGAAGGGTTTTCAACTGGATGTTTCCAAGAGTTTTTCTGCTGTTAGTTCGTCAATAAACAAATCTGTGATGAAACCACCCGCTAAAGCACCCTTTAGGGCCTGCAGTTTGGAAACGCCGCTTACAACACATAATCGCTTGGGAGTCTTTCTAAGTTGATCCAATGATGGACCACTGGCTCTCTGATTTAGTCCTATGTCTTCCCATGAACCGTCTTCACGGAAAAACACCGTGGCGATATCACCCACAACATTTTGCTGGCTTAGTTTTTCCAATTCCTGCTGTTCTAAGTAGCCCGCAACGTAGACCTGTGATGGAACCTCTGCGTCAATTCGACCGAGCCCAAAGATTGCCAGATCGATTCGGGATTGAATGTCCAATATTCGCTTGGTGCTGCGCTCGCGCCACATAACCTGTTTGGCCTCAGGCTCATCAAAAAACGCTGGCACCGGGAAGTGAATTACCTGGGCACCGAGGTTTCCACCGAACCTATTGAGAATTTCACCAGAGTAGGTAAGTCCAGTGCTGTGATCGTTTCCGGCACCATTTAGTTGAACCACGATGGAGTTGCTAACTGGATATTGATGCATGTAGCGACTCACTGCACTTATAGTCGAACCCCACGCAAGGCCTATTGTTATTCCTGGCCTGAGAAAATTCCCAAGTTTCTTGGCCGTCTCCTTCGCAACTGTTTCCAATCGTTCATCTGCTGTTGCCTCTTCCACAACCTCAATGACGGTCGACGATATAGAAAATGTCTCCTTGATTCTCTCTTGGAGATTCTGTATTCGGTCACTCGATCGGTTGATGCGAAACTCAACAATCCCTTTATCTCTGGCGGTTTGCAGCAATCTGGAAACAGATGAACGCGAAACGTTTAGCTTTTTTCCAATGCTTTCCATGTCAAGTTGCTGAATGTAATAGAGCTCGGCTGCCTGAGTCGCAAGTTGAGTTTTTGAAAGATCGGTCGCTTGTTCCGCCATTTTTGAATTATTGCACGTATGTGCAAGATGCGTGTCTACTCTTTCGAGGTTGAAGACTGCGATTTAGTTTTGACTTAACGAGGAGAATTATTTTGATTGGATTGAGAGAGAAAAGGCTCAAACAGCTCAGAGACGAAGGTTCTGCCAAAGTTCTAATTATTGGTGGTGGGATTAACGGCATCTCCACTCTGCGTGATTTGTCTTTGCAAGGAGTAGATGTAACCCTGGTTGAAAAGAGCGACTTTTCTTCTGGAGCGTCTGCCGCATCCTCACACATGGTTCACGGTGGGGTGAGATACCTCGAAAACGGCGAATTTCGGCTGGTCAAAGAATCCTTGCAAGAGCGCAACAGACTCTTGAAAAATGCGCCTCATTTGGTTACTCCGTTGAAAACTACAATTCCGATCTTCAGCATTTTCAGTGGAATCTTGAGCGCTCCTTTGCGCTTCCTAACCCATTCTCCCGGAAAGCCAAAAGAACGCGGGGCGGCGTTGATCAAAATTGGATTGATTTTGTATGACATGTTTGGAAGAGCTGGTGGAACCATGCCTCGCCACGAGTTCTGGGGAAGAAAGAAGTCCTTGAAAAACTTCCAAGACATGAATCCACAAGTAAAGTTCACAGCGAGTTATTTCGACGCAAGCATGGAAAGCCCGGAGAGGCTTTCAATAGAAGTTTTGAGCGATGCGTTGGCAAATGAAAACGCTAATGCCGTGAACTACGTTTCTTTGGTTGGCAAAGATGGCGACCAGGTTGTTTTGAAAGATGAGCTCTCAGGCGAGGAATTCAACTTCAGTGCGGATTTGGTCATAAACGCCACTGGCCCTTGGACCGATGAGACAAACCGTCTTCTTGGGGAGGAAACCAACTACATGGGTGGCACCAAGGGAAGCCACATAGTGGTTGAGAACCAGCGGTTGCTGGAGGCCTGCGATGGGCGGGAAATCTTTTTTGAGAACAAAGACGGACGAATTGTTCTGATGTATCCACTTTTGGGAAGGGTTCTGATTGGAACAACCGACATCAAGGTGGACATCACTGACGAGATTATCTGCACCGAAGAAGAGGTCGATTACTTCATCGAGCTGGTGAAGCTGGTTTATCCAGACATTGAGGTAAACAGATCACAAATTGTTTACCGCTACTCGGGTGTTAGACCTCTCCCAGCAGCAGATGATCTAAACCCAGGGTTTGTGTCAAGGGATTACAGAATCGAACTCACAAAACCAATGAACCAAGGATTTGGCTTATTGAGTCTGGTAGGCGGGAAGTGGACAACCTTTAGAGCACTCGGTGAGCACCTGGCTGATGAGGCGATGGAGCTTATTGACGTTCAGAGAAAGGTTTCAACTGCTGAGTTGGCAATCTCTGGAGGTAAAGATTTTCCCCAAACCGAGAGTGAGAGAAAAACCTGGCTCTCTTCCAATTCTCACGGAGTTAATTCGGCAAGAGCTGACCAGTTGCTCGCGCGCTATGGAACAGGGGCTGAACCACTGCTAGAAAAAATCTCTAAGCAGGGAGAGCAGATGTTGAATGACACCGGTTACTCGGACACTGAAATCAACCACCTGATTGAAACTGAGGCTGTGGTGAATCTGTCTGACTTGATTTATCGCAGAACCAACATCGGTTTCGTTGGCGACTATGACGAATCGGTGTTGGATCAGATTGCTTCCCAAGGCCAGGAAAAACTCGGTTGGGCTATCGAAAAACAGCTAGCAGAATTCGCTTCAGCTAACTAGGCCCAATCAAGCGTTCGCTGAATTGCTTTATCCCAGTCGTTTAGCAGCTGCTCTCTGAGCTCGTCTGACATTGCGGGTTCCCACCTTTTGTCCTCCTGCCAGATTTGCCCAAGCTCGGCTAGGTCTTTCCAGTAACCGACCTGCAAACCAGCGGCATAAGCAGCTCCCAGTGCAGTGGTCTCAATTACCTTCGGCCTGATGACTGGGATGTTTAGTACATCTGCTTGAAATTGCATCAGTGTTTCGTTTTTCACCATTCCACCGTCAACTCTGAGCTCTCTAAAAGAGACCTCAGAATCATTCCTGGCAGCCTCCATCACCTCAGCGGTTTGGAATGCGGTGGCTTCTAGGCTGGCTCTGGCAATGTGACCCTTGTTTACAAACCTGGTCAACCCAACCAGCACTCCTCTTGCATCGCTTCGCCAATGGGGTGCAAACAAACCACTGAAGGCGGGAACTAGGTAGGCGCCCCCGTTGTTTTCCACCGTGTTTGCGAGCGCCTCAACATCCGCCGCATTTTCAATGATGCCCAGGTTGTCTCTTAGCCACTGAATCAACGACCCAGTAACCGCTATAGAACCCTCCAGGGCATACGCAGCAGGTTGACCTTCAATTTGATAGCAGACTGTAGTAATCAGCCCGTTTTTTGAATGAACTATCTCTTTACCTGTGTTGACGATGAGGAAATTGCCTGTGCCATAGGTGTTTTTGGAATCTCCTTTTTCAAAAGCGAGCTGACCAAAAGTTGCCGCCTGCTGATCTCCAAGAATTCCAGTAACCTTCACCTCTCTGAGCAAGCTGTTGGACTCAACCACCCCGAACTCACTGACGGATGGTTGTATTTGAGGAAGTAAAGACGCTGGGATATCAAAGGTTTTTAGGAGATTTTCATCCCAGTCCAATGATTTTAGGTTCATCAAAAGAGTTCTAGATGCATTGGTAACGTCTGTTTTGTGAACACCACCGTTTACGCCCCCGGTCAGATTCCACAAAATCCAGCTATCTGTTGTTCCAAACAGCAGCTCCCCATTTTCTGCTTTGTCCCTTGCACCTTCAACGTTTTCTAACAACCAGATGATTTTTGTTGCTGAAAAATACGGAGCGAGTGGCAATCCGGTGACATCTTTGAACCTATCAGTGTTTCCCCCTGACAGTCGGTCCACTATCTCTTGAGTTCTGGTGTCTTGCCAAACAATGGCGTTGTGGATCGGCGTTCCAGAGGATTTGTCCCAGACAACAGTCGTCTCTCGCTGGTTGGTGATACCCACTGCGCTAATTTGGTGACGGGTTAGGTTGGCCCGCGTTAGCGCCTGGCCGATTACCTCTCTGGTGTTATTCCAAATCTCCATGGCGTCGTGCTCAACCCAGCCAGGTTTGGTCATTATCTGCTGATGCTCGAGTTGACCACTGGAGATGATCTGACCTCTGCTATTGAAAACTATCGCTCGGGTGCTGGTGGTTCCCTGATCAATGGAGATCACGTAGTCATTCATTAGTTCCTCAAATCTATAGATACCTATCAGCCTAGTTTTATGGTGAAAAACAGCCAACCTGTAGCAACTGTTAGATTTAGCTCATGAGCGAATCCTTGAAGATTCTGATCGTTGGAGCAGGACCTGCGGGGCTTTCCCTTGCCATGCATTTGAAACACATGGGTATTGATGCAAAGGTCATTGACCAGAAAAGTGGACTCACTGAACAATCAGGCGGAGTGTTCTTACAAGGCCAGTCTCTTATAAGCCTTGGCTATTCAATGGCTGAGAACATCTCCAAACATGCTCACCCCATCACATCTGGAGCACTTCTAACCAAATCCAAGAAACTGTTTAGTTTTGATCTCACAGAATTGCCAGGTCAGTTTTTTGCACCAATGACCATAAGTCAAAACAAACTGGAAGCAGAGTTGCTGTCTGAACTTGAAAGACAGGGGCTCAGTGTTTTTTGGAATCACGAGCTGACAGAAATCAGCCAGGATGAGGACAAAGTTTCTGTTGTCATCAAAAACCAACAATCTGAAGCCGATGAATTTGATTACGTGATTGGCGCCGATGGTTCTGAAAGCACTGTCAGACAGCAGACCGGTTTTGAAGTTGTTCAGACGGGAGATCCAGGGGAGTGGGTTTCTGCAAACATCAAGCTTCAAACAGCCAATTTGGATTCTTCGAAGGTTCAGATATCTATGCATGATGGTCAACTGACGGGTTTGTTCCCAATGGACGCCCGGGGAAGATTCCGAATCGTTCGAAATTCAAACTCGGGGAATCACAGCAAAGCTGATTATTGGGCAAAGGCTTTGTCAGAGTTTGGAGTTGTGGAATTTCCAGAGGTGATTTCGTCTTATCGATACACGTTCGAAGAAAAGCACTCCCCTGAGCTAAGGCAAGACAGGGTTTTGTTGATTGGCGATGCTGCCCACACCCACAGCCCCATTGGCGGTCAGGGAATGAACCTCGGACTGCTGGAATCTGCAAACCTGGCTTGGAAGCTTGCCATGGTTGCAAACGGTGCGGATGATGATTTGCTGGACACCTACTCAGAGGAAAGAAGCAGGGTTGCAATTGCCTCGTTTAGCAAAGCAAATATGGCGTTTCGAATTGTGGTTGCTAAAAACAGCATTGTTCGGAAGCTTCGAGATATTTTCCTTTCCTCTTCAAAAGTCTTAGCCCCAGTGAGGGACTTCCTTGCCGCCTCCTTAAGAGGTGAGGATGAAAGATACCCAGCCGGAGGAATCAACCGTGAATTTTTTGATTCAGTGCAGGTCGATGACCACAGAGAGCTTCCTGAAAATCGGGACGTAGACAATTTCTTCAAAGGCATCAGTGCAGGCGCTCAATTCAGTGTCCATAACGACAGGCTGAACTCACTGGTTGATGACAAGTTCTTTACGGCATTTTTGTTTGATGGGCGCAATAAAACCGAAGATGGCAAGCAAAGACTGCTGCAAACCTATGAATACCTCAATGCCCAACTCATGACGCGCGCTTATATCTTCAGCGAGCGAGAAGAAGGCTTTAGCAATTTAGAGAACTTCATCCTGGACCCAAACATGTATTTGCATAACCAGTTGTATGCATCAATGGAGAGCGTTTACATAGTCAGACCCGATAACCACATCGGTTTCCGCTCAGCCCCAGTTGACCTGCCAGCGCTTGAGCAGTGGTGGGATGATTTGCTCAGTGGTGAAACTGAGTAGTTATCAAAAAAGTAAACAGCCGGTAACGGTTCGCTGAGAGTTTCAAGAGCATCTTTCAAACCCCATCCGAGTTATTTGTGACTTTATTATTTTGGGATTATCCATTTCAACTATGGCTCAGGAAAGGGGTGGATAAGTGAAAGTTGCAGTCGTAGAGGAGTTCGGAGCTCCCCTAAAGATAGTGGATCACGAGATACCCAAGCCTGGCGCTGGTCAGGTATTGGTCAAGATGGAGACCTCAGGTCTTTGCCACACGGACATTCACGCATGGAAGGGTGATTGGCCTGTGAAACCCGGTTTGCCCTTCATTCCAGGACATGAGGGAATTGGCCTGGTCGAAGCAGTTGGCGATGACGTAACCCGCGTTGCCGTTGGCGAGCGAGTGGCAATTCCCTGGCTGGGAATGGCCTGCGGAACCTGCGAACACTGCATCTCCGGCTGGGAAACACTGTGCGAATCCCAGGAGAACAGTGGCTATTCAATCGATGGAGCTTATGCAGAATATGCATTAGCAAGTGCGGACTACGTTGGAATTGTCCCTGAAGGTGTTGACCCAATTGATGCAGCCCCACTTGCTTGTGCAGGTGTTACAACTTATAAAGCCGTGAAGGTTGCTGGGACCAGGCCAAGCGATTTGGTGGCCGTGTTCGGCATTGGTGGCTTGGGTCATCTTGCTTTGCAGTATGCAAAAGTCGCTGGCGCAACAGTGGTGGCTGTTGACCTATTGGATTCAAAGCTTGAGTTAGCGAAAGAACTAGGTGCCGACTACACGGTGAACGCCAAGGAGAAAGACCCAATCGAATACATCCAGAGCCTTGGAGGGGCTGATCAGGCAGTAGTGCTTGCGGTTTCTCCAAAGGCATTTGAGCAGGCATTCAATTCATTGAAGCGCGGTGGAACCATGGTGATGGTTGCCCTTCCTGCTGACAATGACATGACACTTCCAATTTTCCAGACAGTTCTAAAGGGAATCACCATTAAGGGTTCAATTGTCGGAACTCGCAAGGACATGTCAGAGGTGTTCGAGATTCACCGTCAAGGAAAAAC
>CAJXZO010000020.1 GCA_913062975.1 uncultured Micrococcales bacterium | reverse complement strand
ACGCTTGGGTTTACTTTCATCGTCTTTCCTTACTTATAGCGATAAATGATGCGGCCACGATTTAGGTCGTAGGTGCTTAGCTCAACAATTACGCGATCCTCGGGAAGGATGCGAATGTAGTGCTGTCGCATTTTTCCTGAGATGTGGGCCAAAACTGTGTGTCCATTGGTCAATTCGACCTTAAACATCGCATTCGGCAGAGCCTCAACGATTTGACCCTCAATCTCAATAACGCCGTCTTTGTTGGCCATAGCCTCACTTATTCACTAGTTGGTCAGCGAAAAACACAGTTCTACTACCTCAGAAAGGATGGAAGACATGTATCAGACGCCAAAGGGAAAGCCTAGCGAATCATTGGGGTAACTGTCTAGCCTTTTGGAGGAATAGGTTTGATTCCGAATTTCGCCAGCTCGGTCTCTCCACCATCCTCTGCAGTCAGCACCCAAATGCCTTTGCTGTGAACAGCGATTGAGTGCTCCCAGTGAGCACCATCACCGCCATCGGTGGTTTTCACCGTCCAGTCATCTTCTGCGACAAAAGTCTCAGGGCTTCCCGAGGTCAGCATCGGTTCAATTGCAACAACCAAGCCCGGGCTGATTTTTGGCAATCGCTCTCTGACCCCAAAGTTATAAACCGGAGGTGCCTCGTGCATGGAGCGACCAATGCCGTGACCAACGTATTGCTCCAAGATGCCGTAATTGCTGTTTTTCTCAACAAAGCTCTCAATTGCAACACCCACGTGATTGAGCCTCTTGCCCAAATATAAAGCGGCAATTCCCTCCCATAATGAGCCATGGGTGACATCACTCAACATTTGCCGAGATTGGTTTTCCGCACCCGGCACAATCACTGTGATTGCTCGATCCCCATTCCAGCCATTAACCTCTGCGCCGCAGTCAATGCTGATTATGTCTCCAGCCTGCAAAGTTTTCTCTGATGGAATCCCATGCACAATCTCATCGTTGATTGATGCACATATGGTGTGGCGATAGCCAGGTACCAGTTGAAAATTAGGGATGCCACCGTTTGATCGGATGGTGTCTTCGGCAATTGCGTCCAATTCAAGGGTGCTAACACCTGGTTTTATTGCTTGTTTAAGATTTGCAAGTGCTTTAGCTGTCAGCTCACCGGCAGCCATCATGGCAGCCACATCTGAATCAGATTTTTTTGTGTAACTGGAACCCATTATTTAGCCAAAGCTTGCAATAGCTGCGTCAATTCTTTCAGTGACTTCGCCAATCTCGCCCAGTCCATCCACCCGAGCAACCATGCCTCGGTCTGAATAAATGCTGATTAGAGGCTCTGTTTCTTCTGTGTAAAGCTCCAAGCGATGACGGATAACTTCTTCACTGTCATCCGTCCTTCCCTGTTCACGAGCTCTATTTGCCAAACGTGAAACCAATTCTTCTTGGTCTGCCTCTAGCAAAATAACTCCATCCAAAGAATTTTCCTGCTCGGCCAAAATCTCATCCAGAGTGTCAACCTGAGGCTGGGTTCGGGGATAGCCGTCTAATAAGAAGCCGCTCTGAGCGTCATCATGGCTCAGTCTGTCTCTCACCAATTCATTGGTCAGGCTGTCTGGAACGTATTCTCCAGCATCCATATAGGACTTGGCTTTTTTTCCCAACTCGGTCTCGTTTTTCACGTTGAAGCGAAAGATATCTCCGGTGGAGATTGCTGGAATGCCTAGTTTATCCGCAATCAAAACTGATTGCGTGCCCTTCCCCGCCCCCGGAGGACCAATTATGAGAAGCCTCATCTCAATAGGCCATCATAGTTCCGCTGCTCCATCTGAGCGCTGATTTGCTTGACTGTGGCCAGACCAACACCAACGATAATCAAAATCGATGTTCCTCCGAATGGGAAGTTTTGGTTGGTTCCGATTGCCGCGAAAGCCACCAGCGGTATCAAGGCAATCAGACCCAAGTAGATTGCACCAGCTGCGGTAATTCTGGATAGCACGTAGTCCAAAAACTCTGTGGTTGGCCTACCCGCACGGATTCCAGGAATGAAGCCTCCGTAGCGCTTCATGTTGTCTGAAATCTCTTCAGGGTTGAAGGTGATGCTGACGTAGAAATAGGTAAATCCAACAATCAGCAAGAAATAGACTGCCGCATAAAAAATATTGTCACCGGTGGTCAAATACTGACTCACCCAGCTAACCCAACCAGGAAGCTCTCCAGTTACTGGATCTGGCTGGTTGAACTGAGCCAAAAGTGCTGGCAGGTAAAGCATCGAGGATGCAAAGATAACTGGGATAACGCCAGCGGTGTTTACCTTGATTGGGATATAGGTTGCCTGACCGCCGTAGCTTCGTCGACCAACCATTCTCTTTGCATACTGAACTGGAATTCTGCGCTGTGACTGCTCAACCAAAACAACCAGCATAACGACCACGAAGCCGACCAGCATCACAATCAAGAAAATTTCGATTGGCCTGGTTTGCAGAATCTGCAATAGCGCTGCCGGGAAGGTGGCCGCAATCGAGGTGAAGATCAGAAGCGACATTCCGTTTCCAACACCGCGCTCGGTGATTAGCTCACCAAGCCACATAATCAAACCAGTTCCTGCGGTCATGGTGATAACAATCAATGAGATTGCAAGTGGTCCATCATCGGTAAGAAGAGGCAAACCGGTGCTTGAGCCAAACAACGCTCCCTGCCTTGCAACAGTCACCAGTGTGGTGGCCTGCAACATGGCAAGAGCGATAGTCAAATACCTGGTGTACTGAGTCAAAGTTGCCTGGCCCTGAGGGCCTTCTCTGTGCAAAGCCTCAAACCTTGGAATTACCACACGCAACAACTGGGTGATAATGCTGGCGGTGATATAAGGCATGATTCCGAGGGCAAAAATGCTCAGCTGAAGCAAAGCTCCACCGCTAAACAAGTTCACTAATTCATACAACCCACCAGTGGTTTGGGTCTGCGCAAGAGATGCCTGCACGTTGCCGTAATCCACAAATGGAGCGGGAATGAAGGAACCCAACCTAAAGATTGCAAGCATCGCTAACGTGAAAGCTAGCTTCCTTCGCAAATCCGGGGTTTTGAATGCCCTCGAAATAGCACTAAACAAATTTGCCTCCTACGGCTTAGCCGTTTACAGATCCCCCGGCAGCCTCAATTTTCTCTTTGGCTGAACGGGAAACCTTTTCGACTGTTACATCTAGCTTAACCGAGATGTCTCCATCGCCGAGGACCTTTACAGGTTCTCCCTCACGAACTGCACCCTTGGCCGCTAGATCATCTGCTGTGATCTTGCCACCCTCTGGGAACAGCTCTGCAAGCTTGGCAACGTTGACTACCTGGTATTCAATCTTGAACGGGTTTTTGAATCCACGAAGTTTAGGTGTGCGCATAACTAGGTTCACGCCACCACCCTCGAAGCCCAAACGCGTCTGGTAACGAGCCTTGGTTCCCTTGGTTCCGCGACCCGCGGTCTTACCCTTGGATCCTTCACCACGACCAACACGGGTCTTGGCTGTCTTCGCACCTGGTGCTGGACGCAGGTGGTGCAATTTCAGAACTGAAACTTTTTCCTCGGTTGACTCTGCGGAGCTGGCCTTCGAGGCAGCAGGCTTTGCGGTTGTCTTTGCAGCAGGTTTGGTTGCGGTCTTTGTCTCGCTAGCAGGAGGCTTGGCAGCAGTCGATTTAGACGCTGCAGGTTTCGCTGCGGTGGACTTTGCCGCTGGCTTCGCAGTTGACTTAGCTGCCGCAGGCTTTGCTGCAGGCTTTGCCGCAGTGGTCTTGGCAGCTGGTTTTTCGGCCGTTGACTTAGCTGCTGGCTTTGCCGCGGTGGACTTGGCTTCAGGTTTCGCTGCGGTGGACTTGGCTGCTGGCTTCGCCGTTGACTTAGCAGGAGCTTTCGCCGCTGGCTTCTTGGCAGCAGTGGTCTTCTCCGCAGGCTTTGCCGCTGTGGATTTAGCTGCTGGTTTTGCTGGTGCCTTCTTGGCAGCGGGCTTTGCCGCTGGCTTCTTCTCAGGCTTTTTTTCTTCAGCCATTAGTTGTTAATCTCCTCGACTGTTACAAGGTGGCTAACAGTGTTTACCAAACCACGAACACTAGACGAATCGTCTTTCACAACGATGTCGCCGATGCGCTTTAGACCTAGGGTCCTAAGCGAGTCGCGCTGGTTCTGCTTTCCACCAATCTCACTTTTGATTTGGGTGACTTTCAATCTGGCAGCCATTAGGCACCTGCCTTTTCATCAGTTTTCAACATTCTTGCTGGGGCAACCTCAGAAACTGACTTGTCACGACGCTTAGCAACCGAATCAGGTCCCTCAAGCTGACGCAGTGCCTCCATGGTTGCGTGGACAATGTTCAATGTGTTTGAAGAACCGAGGCTCTTTGACAAAACATCGTGAACACCTGCACACTCCAAAACTGCACGAACTGGACCACCGGCAATAACACCGGTTCCCTCAGCGGCTGGACGAAGCAAAACAACTCCGGCAGCGGCTTCACCTTGAACTGGGTGAGGAATTGTTGATCCGATGCGTGGAATCACAAAGAAGTTTTTCTTGGCATCCTCAACACCCTTGGCAATTGCGGCTGGAACCTCTTTGGCCTTGCCATAGCCAACACCAACTGTTCCTTCGCCATCACCAACAACCACTAGGGCTGTAAAGGCGAAACGACGACCACCCTTGACCACCTTGGCAACACGGTTGATGGTGACAACACGCTCCAAAAATGGGCTGGACTTGTCTTCACGCTCGCGGCGCTGCTCGTTTTTTGGTCCACGCTCACGTCGGCCCTGGCGCTGCTCGCGCTCATTTGGATCAACCGTGGTTGGAGGAGTGGCCTCAACCACTGACTCAGAATTTGCCTCTGTTTCTGGCGCTTTGTTTTCTTCACTCACAGGACCAGCCCTCCTTCCCGGGCAGCGTCGGCAATTGCTGCTACGCGTCCTGCGTAGCGGTTACCTCCGCGATCAAACACAACCTGAGTCACGCCTTTCTGCTTTGCGCGCTCAGCAATCAACTTGCCAACCTCTGTTGCCTTGGCGGTCTTGTCACCATCGAGGCTTCGAAGATCCTTTTCCATGGTGGAAGCACTGGCCAGAGTGTGGCCCTGGGTGTCATCCACCACCTGCACAAACAGGTGCCTAGCACTGCGAGTGATAACCAGTCTTGGCCTCTCGCCGGTTCCATTGACCTTCTTGCGAAGTCTCAAGTGACGACGGTTGCGAGCAGCGGATGCTGACTTACCCCTATTAGCTCTTAGCGACATTAGGCACCAGCCTTTCCAGCCTTGCGGCGAACGTATTCACCCTCGTAACGAATTCCCTTGCCCTTATATGGCTCTGGCCTACGAAGTTTGCGGATGTTTGCAGCCACCTCACCGACAGCCTGCTTATCAATCCCGCTGACAATAATCTTGTTCTGTCCTTCGACCTGCAACGTCACACCGGCGGGTGGGTCAACTACTACTGGGTGTGAAAGACCAAGTGACAGCTCAATACTTGAGCCCTTGGCCACTGCACGGTAACCAGTTCCAACGATTTCCAATGACTTCTGAAATCCTTGGGAAACTCCGTGGACGTTGTTTGCGATCAAAGTTCTAGACAGTCCGTGCAGAGCTTTTGAAGTTTGCTCTTCGTCGGGACGTGTCACAACAATTTCGTTTTCCTCAACCTTGGCCGTGATTGGCTCGCTGATCTCCAGGCTTAGTTCACCCTTGGGACCCTTAACGCTGAGCTGCTGGCCGTTGATGTTCACTTCCACCCCCTGTGGGATGGCAATGGGCATTTTTCCAATTCTTGACATAGCGCTTACCAGATGTAGGCGACGACTTCGCCACCCACTCCCTTCTTTGCTGCTTGGCGGTCAGTTAGCAATCCGGACGAAGAGGAAATAATTGCAATTCCCAATCCTCCCATTACGCGAGGAAGCTCATCGCTTTTCGCATAAACACGCAAACCAGGCTTGCTGACTCGCTTAATTCCGGATATTGCTTTTGATTCGCCGCGTTTCAGGTTCACTATCAGGGTCTTACCAACCCTTGCGTCCTCGATTGAAAAACCATGGATATAACCCTCGGATTTCAGAATCTCGGCGATGTTTCCCTTAATCTTGCTGAAGGGAACACTGGCTGACTCGTGCTGAGCCAGGTTCGCATTGCGCAGCCGGGTCAGAAAATCTGCTACCGGATCTGTCATTGTCATGTTTGTTGCCTTTCTCGTGCGGTATCTCCAGCGCTTTCAGGCCCTGGAGACCTACATGATTGGTATTTAGTTATTGAACGGAAAACCTAGTTCACGAAGCAAAGCTCTGCCCTCTTCGTCGTTCTTGGCGGTGGTCACAATAGTGATGTCCATACCCCTTGGGCGATCAATTTCGTCCTGGTTGATTTCGTGGAACATGCTCTGCTCGTTTAGTCCAAAGGTGTAGTTTCCATTTCCGTCAAACTGCTTTGCACTCAAACCCCTGAAGTCCCTAATTCTAGGAAGGGCTAGGTTTAGCAATCTGTCGGTGAATTCCCACATGCGGTCGCCACGAATGGTAACTGCTGCACCAATTGGCTGACCCTCACGAAGCTTGAACTGAGCGATTGATTTCTTGGCGATGTTTACCTTGGGCTTCTGACCGGTGATTTTTGTCAAATCACTGATTGCACCCTCGATTAGCTTTCCATCTCTGGCAGCCTCACCAACACCCATGTTCACAACGACTTTGCTAAGCCCTGGAACCTGGTTGATGTTTTTGAAACCAAACTGCTCTTGTAGCTTGGCAATGATTTCATTGCGGTAGGTGGCTTTCAGTCTTGGCTGAGTCTTCTCTGCAACTGCCATTAGATTTCCTCCCCACTTTTCTTGCTGACACGGATCTTTTTGGTGATCTCTCCGCCGTCTTGCTTCACAGTCTTGGTAACAAAACCAACCCTGGTGGGCTTTTTGCTCTTGGGATCAATCAAAGCAACGTTGGAAACGTGAATTGGAGCCTCCATGGTCTCAATTCCACCGGTCTTGCCGCCACGCTCTCCCTGACCAACACGAGTGTGCTTCTTGACCAGGTTTACGCCCTCGACAATTACCTTGTTTTTTTCTAGATCGACATTCAAGACTCGACCCTGCTTGCCACGGTCCCCACCGCGAGCTTCAGTTGATCCTGAAATGACCTGAACTAGATCGCCTTTGCGAATATCCATTTACAACACCTCCGGAGCCAGTGAAATGATTTTCATGAAACGACGGTCACGAAGCTCACGTCCGATTGGTCCGAAGATACGGGTTCCACGTGGCTCACCATCGTTTTTGATGATCACCGCTGCGTTCTCATCAAACTTGATGTAGCTTCCATCAGGCCTGCGGGCTTCTTTCACGGTGCGCACAATAACCGCCCTGACTACGTCACCTTTTTTGACGTTGCCACCGGGGATTGCGTCTTTCACAGTTGCCACGATGGTGTCACCGAGACCAGCCCAGCGTCGAACTGAGCCTCCCAGCACTCTAATCGTCAGCAACTCCTTGGCACCGGTGTTATCCGCTACCTTGAGTCGGGATTCCTGCTGAATCACTTTGTTACTCCTGTTTCTGTCAGACCATTCCGACGGCCTTGACCTTGGGTGTTACTTCGCCTTTTCGAGAATCTCGACTAGACGCCAGTTCTTTGTTGCGCTCAATGGACGAGTCTCGTCAATCAGCACTAAATCGCCGATGCCAGCGGTGTTCTGTTCATCGTGAGCCTTGACCTTCTTGCTAAGACGCATGACCTTGCCGTACAGCGGGTGTTTCTTACGCTCTTCCACCAGCACCACGATGGTCTTATCCATCTTGTCGCTGACTACATATCCACGCCTGGACTTGCGGTAACCGCGTTCCTGAGTGGTAGCAGATGTTTGCTCAGCCATTACTTCTCCTCCGCCTCAGCCTTTTTAGACTTCTTCTCGACTTTTTCGACTGGCTCAGGAACAGCCCTGATGCCCAATTCACGCTCTCTCAACACTGTGTTGATTCGAGCGACGTCACGCTTCACGGCCTTGATCCGTCCGTGGCTTTCCAGCTGACCGGTAGCCGACTGGAAGCGCAGGTTGAATAGTTCTTCCTTGGCATCTTTTAGCTTTTCAATCAACAAAGCGTTTTCAATCTTGTCCAGCTCCTCTGGAGCCAAATCCTTGCTTCCGATCATGCGTCACCCTCTTCCTTGGCGATTATTCTTGCCCTCACCGGTAGTTTGTGAATCGCACGGGTCAGAGCTTCTTTGGCTAGCTGTTCACTAACTCCAGCAACCTCGAACATCACTCTTCCTGGCTTGACGTTTGCTACCCACCACTCAGGTGAACCCTTACCACTACCCATTCGGGTTTCGGCTGGCTTTTTGGTAATGGACTGGTCTGGGAAGATGTT
The DNA here is from genome assembly GCA_913062975.1 of uncultured Micrococcales bacterium. Lineage (GTDB taxonomy): Bacteria > Actinomycetota > Actinomycetes > Actinomycetales > Microbacteriaceae > CAJXVY01. The sequence goes on along the minus strand of CAJXZO010000020.1, from coordinate 87 downwards.
GATCCAAACTTTTCCACCACGCTTGATGTGACGGGTCATCGCAATACGAGCAGACTCAATCTGACGGTTGGTGACATAAGCAGGACT
>CAJXZO010000019.1 GCA_913062975.1 uncultured Micrococcales bacterium | reverse complement strand
AGTGGTCATGGATAAGACAAGACTTGAAGGAAAAAAGGCGCTCATTACAGGTGGTGCCCAGGGAATGGGTGCTGCAATTGCAAAATACTGGGCCGCTCAGGGCGCAGCTGTTTGTGTTGCTGACCTAAACGAAGAGGGCATCGAGCAGGTTGCCGAGGAAATCAAGGCGGACGGTGGCGAGGCGACATTTATCAAGCTAGACGTCCAGGATGAGGATCAGGCAAGGGCAGCTGTTGACCACACTGCAAAAACCTTTGGTGAGATCAATGTCTTGCTAAATAACGCCGGTGTTAACAAGCCACTGTTCTTCCCAGACATCACCAAGGCGAACTACGACTTCATCATGGGTGTGAACACCTGGGGAAGTTTGAACGTGATGCAGAAAGTCAGCCAGAAGATGATTGACCAGGGCAAGAAAGAATCCCCCTACAAAATTATCAACGTAGGTTCAATCCTTTCTCGTGAAGCATTTGACGATGTCACTGTTTACACCATGAGCAAGCACGCAATTCTTGGCTTAATCAAGGCAGGTGCTAAGAGCTTATGGCAGTACGGCATTACCGTGAACGGCTACGGTCCGGGTGTTGTTCGCACAGAACTGTGGGAGCAGCTAGACAAGGACCTGGTTGAAATCGGAAAGTTTGACAAGGTCGGCAAGTCAATGGATGACATTGCAGAGAACATGATTCTGATGCAGCGCTACAGCTACCCAGAGGATGTTGTTGGAACTGCTGCTTTCTTGGCTAGCCCAGAAAGTGATTACATGACCGGACAGCTATTGATGATTGATGGCGGAATGGTTATTCAATAGATTTTCCAGAAATAATCCCGCGTGCCTAGCTCGCGGGGTTTTTCTTATTAAACCCAGGAAGCTTCCAGCCAAAGGTCATTGCCAGCATTCGGATCACCGTAACAAGCACTGCTGACACAACTGCCGCCCAAGCTAGAGAAATGCCAATTGCCCCAAGAAGCGAAATAAGCAATCCTCCTCCCAGGCCGATGACGATGTAGAACTCATGGTCAACAATGGCCCTTGGAACTTGATTGACTAGCAAGTCCCTAATGATTCCACCCACCGCTGCAGTGGTAATTCCCATCAGGGCTGCAACCAATACACTCGCTCCACTTTCCAAAGCAATCAGCGTTCCGTTAGCACTGAATGCTCCCAATCCGACTGCATCGGGCCAACGAACTGTCTTCTCGGTGAGTTCAATAAACCTTGAGCGAATAACGAATGGTGCGAGTATGGCAATTCCAATTAGAAGCCAAAGCCAAAACTCGTTTTCCACCCAGAAGAAGGGTCTGCGATCCAAGAGTAAGTCCCGCAGTGTTCCGCCGCCAAAGGCGGTCACGAAGGCTAAAAAGCCGACCCCGACCAGGTCTGCTCCCTTCCTCACCCCCTCAACCAATCCAGTAAGGGCGAAGGCGAGGACGCCTATGACGTCAAGAATGAACAATACATTTGTGGCAATTAGTGTCATCCTCCACAATTTAGACCCAATACACACAGCCTCCCGGGAGGCTCAGTCTGAAACTGCAAATCGCTTATTCAGGCAAAGTGTTGTGGTTTTGAATAGACGGCAATCTCCAACCTGCCAAAATAACTCCTGCTCTGACAACAAAAATAAACACGGTCACCACAATCGCAGCCTCAACGGTGGAGATGCCGACTGCAGCCAAAGCCGAAATTAGCAATCCTCCCATGAAGGAAATCAACAGGTAAGGCTCGTGGTCAATAATCACCAAAGGGGTTCTGTTCAACAAAAGATCCCTGATGATGCCGCCAACACCTGCCGTGATAACACCCATAATGGCCGCAACTAAGGGGCTCTCCCCCATCTCAAGGGCAATCAGAGTGCCGTTAGCGGTCCAAGCTCCCATGCCGATGGCGTCAGGCCATTTCACGGTTTTAGAGGTAATTTCAATAACTCTCGAACGAAGAATAAATGGGCCGACAAGGATAAGCACCAGTGGAAGCCAAAGCCAAAATTCATTTTCTACCCAGAAAAACGGTCTGCGGTCCAGAAGCAGGTCTCTGACGGTTCCTCCGCCAAAGGCTGTAAGAAACGACAGCAGTCCTATGCCAAAAAGATCTACACCCTTCCGAACGCCCTCAACCATTCCGGAAGCTGCGAAGGCAAGGATTCCAATCACCTCAAGAGCAACTAAGGTGTCTGTTAGGAGGGGATTCACTCTAAAAGTCTAGGGGTTAGACCAGCATCGTCAATGGGTTTTCTATTCGGTGCTTGAACGCTTTCAGCCACTCCGCTGCCAATGCTCCATCAACCGCTCTGTGATCGGCACTCAAAGTCACACTCATGATGTTTGCAACGGTCATCTGACCCTGCTCAACAATCACCTTTTCACTTGCCGCACCCACGGCCAGGATTCCTGACTGTGGTGGGTTGATGATTGCACTAAACGAACTCGTTCCATACATTCCCAAATTGGTGATTGCAAATGATCCGCCCTCGAGTTCATCTTGGCGAAGCTTGCCCTCTCGGCTTCTCTCAGCAAGATCTTTGACATTACTTGCGATGTTGGAAAGGCTGCGCTTTTCAACCCCACGCAAAACAGGTGTCAGCAGACCTGTCTCTGTTGCAACCGCAACCGAGATATCAACGGATTCGTATTTCAGCATTGCATCGTCTGTCCAAACAACATTGGCTTCTGGGACATCTTGGAAAGCTGCTGCAATGGCACGTATGACCATGTCATTGACACTGATCTTCACAGGAGAAATCTCATTGAGTTTTTTACGAAGCTCAATCAGTTCATCAACGCGGCAATCAGCATTCAGATAGAAGTGCGGAATGGTTGATTTGCTCTCAGTAAGCCTTCTGGCAATTGCCTTGCGCATTCCGGAGTGCTTCACCGCTGTGTAGGAGCTGCTGTAATCCTGGGGTGCTAGTTCGGTTGAGGTAGTAGCTTTTGGTGCTTCCGCTGCCGATTCGGTTGTTGGTGCCGGAGCTGGCTCTGCGGCAGGGACTGCTCCACCACTTGCAATCGCAGCCTCAACATCACGCCTAACAATTCGACCATCCGGGCCGGTGCCATTGATTGTCGCAACGTCCAGACCTGCATCACTTGCCATTTTTCTAGCAATTGGGGATGCAAAAATTCGCTCGCCTTCGAACCTGGTTGGGGCTGATTCTGCGGCGGGTTGTGCAGCTGGTGCCTCGGCAACTGGGGCTTCTGCAACCGGAGTTGCAACAGGGGCCGCAACTGCGACAGGAGCCTCTGGCTCTGCCTGAGGTGCCGTTGTCTCTGTTTCAGCTCCGTCATCCTCACCAATTACACAAATTGGATCCCCAACATCAATTTCTTCCCCGGGCTGACCAATGATTTTGGTGAGCTTACCCGCAACCTCGGCTGCGTATTCCACCACCGCTTTGTCTGTTTCCAACTCACAGATGACATCGCCGATGTTTACATCGGCACCCTCCTCAACCGTCCAGCGGTTGATAACGGCATAGGTTGCGCCCGCGGCAACCTCAGGCATGTTTACTTTCGGCATTATTTACCTCCAAACCCTGCTTGAACTCTTTTGAGTCCCTCGACCACTTCCTCGGTCTTGGCAATTGCGGCTCGCTCCAAGACCTTGGAAATACTTGGGCTTGCCTCATTGCCGTGAACTCTCTGGATTGGCTGATCGAGGTAGTCAAAGAACCTTCTCTGAATCTCATCAGCTAACCAGGCTCCGTAGCTGGTTCCCTGAACGCCCTGCTCTGCGATCAGCACCGCATTGGTCTTCTTGATTGATTTTTCAATGGTGTCCCAGTCAATGCTTGCTCGGTCCAACCACCTGAGGTCAATCAAGTCAGCATCGATCCCTGTCTGCTCAATGGCTTCCAGCGAATGACCGATCGTGCTTAGGTAGCTGATTACAGTTAGGTCCTTACCCTCGCGAACAACTCTGGCGCTTCCAGGATTGATGAAGTAATCAAGGTCACCCTCTGGGATTTGTCCCTTTTGGGTATAGAGGTCAACGTGTTCAATGACCAGCACTGGGTCTTCGAGCTTGAGGGCAGCGTTCATCAATCCCACATAGTCAAATGGATTACTGGCAGCAACGATTCTCCAGCCAGGAGCTGTTGCAAAGATTCCGGCTGGATCCATTAGGTGCTGGGAGCCATAACCAGATCCCATTGCAACCTTGGTGCGCAGAACTAGCGGAACTCCGTTTTTGCCACCGAACATGTGGCGGGCCTTGCCGATTTGGTTGAACACCTGATCTGCCGCCACCCACAAAAAGTCTGGGTACATAAACTCAACCACTGGACGGAAGCGACCATCTAGAGCCATTCCACCACCGAGGCCAGCGAAGGCATTTTCAGAAATTGGAGTTCCCAAGATTCTGCCCTCATATTTGCCCAATCCCTTGGTTGCACCATTGGTGCCACCTTTGAGTTTGTGGACATCCTCACCCAAGACAATAATTCTTGGGTCGTTGTCCATGTTTTGATCCATCACCTGAGCAATGGCATCAACAAAGCGGATGTCTTTGAGATTCTCCGCCTGCTCTATTTCAAGTGTTCTGGTTCCCTCCAGCTCACTTGCGTCCCCCCTGACACCGACATCAACAAATGATGTCTCTGGCCACAAACTTGGCTTAATCCTTCTTGATCCTGGCTTACCCTCTGGATCTTCTTCCAATAGCTCAGCAGTTGCCTTTTTCATTGAGTCTTTGGCCTGGCTACGGATTGAATCAACAGTTGCCTGATCAATCAGGTCCCTAGAAATCATTTCGTTGGCAACCCGCTCCAGTGGGTCCCGTGCTCGCCACTCAGCCTCTTCTTCTTTGGAGCGGTATCCGAATGCAGATCCTGGGAAGGCTCCGTTTTGGTGGAAGAAGCGATAAACCTCAACCTCAACAACCGCTGGTCCCTTGCCTGCACGGCAGTGGGCTTCAACCTCACGCATAACGTGCCAAACAGCTAGCGGATCCATGCCATCAACTCTCCAGCTTGGAATTCCAAAACCAATTCCACGTCCACTCAGACGCTCTTCCTTGGTGGCCTCCTCGACTGAGGTTGAAACTGCATAAAGGTTATTTTCAATAAAGAACACCAGTGGCACATCCCAAGCTGCAGTCAGGTTCATGCTCTCTAGAACACTTCCGATGTTCACAGCACCGTCACCGAAGTAGGTGACGCTGAGGTCATCAGTTCCTGCTTGTTTCTGAGCCCATGCATTTCCAGCGGCCAGTGGAACACCACCACCAACAATTGCATTGGTCCCCAGTGCTCCAGCCTCCAACCACTGAAGGTGCATGGAGCCACCACGACCACCTGAGAAACCCTGGGCCAAACCCATGATCTCTGCAGTGGTTTTTTGAATAACCTCTTGAATTTCGTTTGTTATCAGCGCATCCGCTTTGAGATTGGGGGCTACGTGCTGAATGGCTTTGGCCAAAAACTGATGGTGACCTCGGTGAGAGCCATTAACGCCATCTGTTGAACGGAGACCAACCACTGAACCAACAGCTCCACCCTCTTGACCAACTGAGGCGTGAGCTGGTCCATGGACTAACCCTTCTGCGGCTAGGTCCAAAATCTCTTCTTCAAAGGCGCGGATTAGATGCAGCTGGCAGAGCATTGTCTCCAGCAACTGGGGGTCAGCGTTATCCCAGTCTTCTTTTGTTGATTTGAGTTCGATCCAGGGCTCTAGAGGATCTAGTTGTATTCTTTCGGTCATCTTTGACTCCCATTGTTCAAAACCGTCAAGACAACTTTAGGCAATAATTGGATACATTACAATTCGTAATCAAAGAAATTAGACATATAATTATGGCAAAGTGGTTACTTTTGTATCCAATCAACGAAGCTTGGAGGAAAAATTGGCAGTCCCAGGAATCCGCGGAACCGATCACATCGGCTTCACCGTGCCCGACATCGAGCAGGCAACCGATTTTTTTGTGGACATCCTCGGCGCAGAACTTATTTACTCACTGGGACCATTCAAATCAGATGATGATTGGATGAAGCGTCAACTCAACGTTCATGAAGATGCAGTGATTGTTCAAAACAGACACTTCCGTTTGGGGCATGGCAGCAACTTCGAGATCTTTCACTACGAGACCCCCGATGGCCAAGCTCCCCAGCCCAGGAACAGTGACATCGGTGGTCACCACCTAGCTTTTTATGTTGACGATCTCGATGAAGCGGTTGCCTACCTGAAATCCAAAAACATCGAGGTCTTGGGAGAGCCGGTTAACTCCAAGGGTCCGGCCACCGGACAACGCTGGGTTTACTTCTTAGCTCCTTGGGGTATGCAGCTAGAACTTCTTAGTCACCCTCATGGAAAGAAATACGAAACCGAGCCCGGGACCAAGTTATGGACACCAAGGTTTCCCTCTGATTGATCTAGTCAAATAATTCAGGGTGCTGAACCAAAGAGATTCTGGTTCTGCGGATGTGACCGGAGAGGGTTCTTTGAGTTTCTTCGGTGTCTCCCCTTCGAATGCCGTCAATAATTAGACGATGCTCCATGTGGGTGACACTTTTTTCTTCAATGCCATTTAGTTGCGCAAAAGCTCTGCGGTAGTGCTGGGTTGTGTTCCAGAGACGTTCGACCATATCTCTGATCATCCCTGAGGGTGCCTCTGAATAGCTCAGCAGGTGAAACTCACGGTCAAGTCGCAGAAATGTTTCAACATCTTCTACCTTTTCCATGGCGTCTGCCAGGTCTTCCAATTCTTCTACAGTGTCTTCACCCAGTTTGTGCATGCTTTGTTCGAGAAGCAGCGGCTCTAGTCTTTCCCGAATTTGATACGCATCCGCACACTCGCTCTCACTGAGCTTGCTAACCCAAGCTCCGGTGTTGGCAACAATCGTCACCAATCCATCTGCTTCTAATCTTCTAAGCGCATCTCGAACTGGAAGTCTGGAGGCGCCAAAGCTCTCAGCAACTTCTTCCTGCCGAATGCGCTCACCAGGAGCCATTCGGCCATCAAGAATTCGCTCATGTAGTGCATGGGCTATTCGCTGGGATGAAACCCGGTCTATGTCTTCCACTTCTCTCCTAGAGTCAGTTGGCAGTTTAGGGCAAGATAAATACTGAGGTAGGAAACATCAACTGGCGACGACGCGTTTTCATTATCTACATACACTGTTACCACCTTTGGCTGGATTGAATCCAATTAGGGATAATTATTACCTAATAATTGGTTTTTTAGCCATTGACTTCAATAGAATGTATCCAATTACGGCACGAACAGGGATGTAGACTCTCTATTTCTCAAAACGGAGATTAGGAGTTCAGAACCCGGGACAGGGGCAATTATGGCAATGGCAGTTGTAAATCCAACCACCGGCGAGACAGAAAAAGAATTTGATCTTCACACTCCAGAGCAGGTTGAGGAGATCATTGCAAAAGCAGAGGCTGCTCACAAAATCCTCAAGAAAATGACCTACGCCGAGCGTGCCAAGTTGATGCACGTCGCTGCAGAGCTAATGGAAGCGGACGTTGATTCAGCTTCTGTGATGCTAACCCGCGAAATGGGAAAGCCAATTGCCCAGTCCCGCGGTGAGGTTTTGAAGTGTGCGAAGAACATGCGCTTCTATGCAGACAACGCAGAAAAGATGCTTGCCCCTGAGATGTTGGATGACCCATCAACTGTGAACGCATCATCCGCTGGTGCTGTTTGGCAACCACTTGGTGTAGTTCTAGCGGTAATGCCCTGGAACTATCCTTTATGGCAGGTAATCCGCTTTGCAGCGCCTGCATTGATGGCGGGTAACAGCGGAATTTTGAAACATGCGTCGAATGTTCCTGAATCAGCAATGTATCTGGATTCGATTTTCACCCGCGCAGGTTTCCCAGAGGGAAGCTTTATCACACTGATGATTGGTGCCAGGGATGTTGCAACTGTTTTGGATGACTGGAGAGTTAGGGCTGTAACTCTGACTGGTTCAGAACCAGCTGGACGAGCTGTTGCCGAAAGAGCCGGCAAGGTGCTAAAGCCTGCCGTTATGGAGCTTGGCGGATCGGACCCGTTTATTGTGACCCCAAATGCTGATATCGATAAGTCAATTGAGATTGCCGTCACCGCCAGAATTAACAACAATGGCCAGTCCTGCATCGCAGGAAAGAGGTTTTTAATCTTCGAAGAAATCTATGATGAGTGGGTTGAGAAGTTCACCGCCAAGATGGCAGCCCTGAAAATGGGTGATCCGCTAGAAGAAGATGTTCAACTTGGACCACTGGCAACAAAGGGTGGTCAGCGAGACATCGAGGAATTGGTTGAAGATGCCAGGGCCAAGGGTGCAAGAATTCTCACCGGCGGTGAAACGCCTGAGGGGCCTGGTTTTTTCTATCCCGCAACCGTGATTGATGAAATAACCCCAGAGATGCGCTTGACCATGGAAGAAGCATTTGGTCCGGTTGCAAGCATCTACAAAGTAACCAGCAATGAGCATGCAATTGAAGTCGCTAACCAGACCACTTTTGGTCTTAGCAGCGCTGTTTGGACAAATAATGCCCAAGAGCAGGATTTCTTTATTGAAAACCTGGATGCCGGTGCTGTTGTAATAAACGGCATGACAGTTAGCTACCCAGAATTGCCATTTGGTGGAATCAAAGACTCAGGATTTGGTCGTGAGCTGAGTGATGCAGGAATCAAAGAGTTCTG
>CAJXZO010000018.1 GCA_913062975.1 uncultured Micrococcales bacterium | reverse complement strand
CCTTGTAATGATGCAGGGCCTGGATTGTTTGTCGACAGCGTTGGTGCCACAGCTGCCGAACAGTGCCCACCGGGGACCTATTCAAATGGTCAAGCAAACGATAGCTGTATTGATGCCGAGAAAGGTTACTACGTTCCATCAGCTAATTCGTCGGATCAACTCGTCTGCCCTCTGGGCACCTACTCCAACTCAATCCGTGCAACTGAGTGCATAACGGCTGAACCAGGTCACCATGCTCCCGTTGTTGGTTGGGCCCCAGAGGATGGTGACTTTGCAGCATACGCGGGACCAGGTGCGATTGAGCAACTTGCCTGCCCACCTGGGCGTTACTCCATTGGTGGAGTTGAAGAGTGTGAGGTTGCTGTTCACGGTGAGATAGTCGTTGGAGCAGGAAAGCTTTTCCCAGAGCTGTGTGGACCGGGGACTTTTAGCACCTCTAATGAATCGAGTGTTTGCGAGACAGCCCAACCTGGTCATTTTGCAGCTGGTTTTGGTTCCACTGAACAGACAGCTTGTGCGGCAGGAACGTTTAGTTCCGGTCCTGGTAATTCCAGTTGCACAACAGTCAGTGCAGGAAGATATGCCACCAAGGCTTCATTCAACGATGATCCAACCCTGGAAGCAAACTTTGATGGAACAGGCGCTGACATCGACAAAGCCTGCCCCGCGGGAACCTATTCAACCGGTGGTGCCACATATTGCACTGAGGCCCCAGCGGGACACTATGTAGACGTTGAAGGTGCATCCGCGCCAACTGAGTGTGAGCCTGGGACTTTTCAAGCAAGTAGTGGACAAACTGGCTGTGATCCAGCTCCGGCTGGAAGTTATGTTGAGCTAGCTGGCCAGACTGAGGCTTCCGAATGTGCATGGGGAACATACCAACCAGAGCCAGGTAAATCCAGTTGCATAACGGCAGAACCAGGTTGGTTTGTTGATTCAACCGGTTCAACTTCAAGAGTTGAGTGTGCTGAGGGAAGGTATTCTCATGGAGGCGCGACAGACTGCATTGATGCGGATGCTGGATACTACGTGCCGACTTCAGGTTTGTCGTATCAACTTGCTTGCGCCGAGGGGACTTTTTCAGCCTCCTCTGGGCAATCAAGTTGTGAAGAGGTTCCTGATGGATACTTCGTTGATAACCCCCAGGCAACTCAGGCTGTGATTTGCCCAGCTGGCAGTTACTCAGAGGCTGGAGCAGATGAATGCATAACTGCTGAACGCGGCCATTACGTTCCTGAACAATTTGACGATCAAGACAATAGGGTTGCTTTCGGAAGTGCTATCCCTTGTGGCGTTGGAAAGTATGCAGATGAGCGAGGGTTGGTTGATTGTAAAGATGCACCAGAGGGGACATTTGTTGCCTACACAGCAACAGTGACCCCAACTGTTTGCCCAGCAGGTTTCTATCAACCAAACACAGGTGCCATGACCTGCCTTGAGATTCCAAACGGGTTCGGAGCGGTTGCCTATTCAGGAACTGATAATAGTTTCCCGAGGGGTTCCGTTGGAATAGAGATATGCGCAGCTGGCAGAGTTTCTCCTGCCCAGGACGACAGTTGTGATTTGGCACCAGCTGGTTATTATGCCAAGCAGGTAGAGGTTGACGATCCGCTCAGCGAAGAAGCTGGAGATACGGTGACGATTGGTGTCTTGGAGCTTTGTGAGGCTGGCAGGTTCACAGCAGAGGCTGGTCAAACAGACTGTCTTTTGGCCCCAGAGGGCACCTTCATTGCTGGAAAGGGCTCCACTGAGGCGCAACCTTGCCCACCTGGAACTATCTCTACTGTGCAGGGTTCGGTCAGCTGTATAAATCCGGCTCCGGGAATGGAGGCGAATGAGACGCAGACCGGCGCTATTGATTGCCAGGAGGGCCAGTATTCAATTGGCGATGCCAATGGATGCATTGCAGCAGAGGCTGGTCACTTTGTCCCCAACCCCGACCCAGAGGCAGACCCCGTTCAAAAAAGAACTAAGCAGTTTGCTTGCCCAGCGGGTAAGTATCAACCATTTTCGGGAGAGTCATCTTGTGTTGTTGCTCCTGAGGGGCACTATGTCTTGACAACAGGTGCGACCGAGGCAACTGCATGTGCTGCTGGAAGCTTTAGCTCCAGCCAGGGAGCCATTGTTTGCCAACAGGCTTCACCGGGGTACTTTGTTGCAAATCCAGGTTCCAGCTCCCAAACTGAGTGCTCAGAAGGAAATTACAGCCAGACTCCAGGTTCCACCTCCTGCACACCAGCACCTGCTGGAACGTATGTAATGTCTGAATACAAATTTGCAGCCATTCCCTGCCCTGCAGGAACTAACAGTAATGCGGGTGCAAGTGTTTGTATTGCGGATGAAGACTTTACTCCCCAGCAGCCTCCTGGCTCTGGTGGCACCTCTGGTGGCGGTGGCGGAGGTGGCGGCGGAGCCGTTGGAAGTGCACCTGTGGCCGATGTCCGCCCAGCTGTTGCTGGAACTCACTCCGCTGGCAGCATCTTGTCAACCAGTGACGGAGACTGGCAGGGAGAGATGCTGGAATTTAGCTACCAGTGGTATCGCTGTGACATTGAATTGGATTCCCCCACTCAGCTGCAGGTGTTAATTGAATGTGATCTAATTCAGGGTGCTACTAACGAAACCTACGAGGTTACAGTGGCGGATTCCGCCAAGTACCTGTTGTCATCCATCACCGCATCCGCGGGCTTTTATTCAACGACCGCCTTTAGTGACACCATTGTCCCGGGAGAGACTCTAGAGGGTGAAGTTGCCTCAGAAGAGACAGACGTGCCAGCAAGTGATGCTGCTACCTCAACTGGTTACTGGACAAAGCGCAACGGGGATAATGTGAAGATGTATGCCAAAAACATCATTGGTGTTGGCAAGGTGCAGTTTTTCATGAATGGACAGGAGATTGCTTGGATTAGAGCGGAGGATGTGGAGGATCCCAAACTCAGGGTTATCACCGAGGGCCACATGAAAGGCGCTAGCTACTTGGTCCGGGACAGAGACCTGGAACCTGGCAAGAATGTCTTTGAAATCTATGTTGATGGTGAGCGAATTGAAAGAAGGATTGCAAGCCTCAGATAGCTAAAGTCTCTAGCTGTCGGCGATTAGTCGTTTCGACTTCCTGACATACTGCTGACGCTGTTTGATTGCGAGGTAGCTTCCAAAGATGATCAGTGGGAAACCAAACATCATGCCGATGGTGAATGGCTCTTGCAAGATAAGCACTCCCAATAAAACCGCAACAGCCACGTTTGCAAACACAATCAGTTCTGCTCTGGCGGGACCAATTTCTCTGACCAAGCTGAAAAACACCACAAAGGCAACTGCGGTGGTGACAACACCCAGGCCCAAAACGCCAACCCATGCTTGAGCATCTGCCTGCGGGATTTCGGTTGGCAGAGTGGACCAGGCTGGGATTGCATAAACCACACTCACCATTGCCAGAGACAGGGCAATCACCGCAAACATGGGAACGTCTTTGAGCTTGTCAGAGACAATGATGGGTGCAATCGCATACCCCAGAGCTGCTAGCAGCAACATGCCTATTGGCACTAGTTCCAGATTGTCTCTTAGGACATCGATTCCAATTAGTCCAATCACACCAATACCGCCAAGCATCAGACCAATGATGGTCTTTGGGTGCCAAACGGTCTTATCTCCTCTGAGACCAACAATCAAAATTCCAAAAAACGGAACGGTGGTGATAATCAGCGAGGCCAAACCACTGCTAACACTTCGCTGAGCCTCAGGTATTAAAAACCACGGACCAATCATTTCAATAGCGGCGAATGCAAACACCCAGGGCCAGTATTTGAGGGCTTTCCTAAGGTGACCGGAACGCATGGCGAGCGGGATTAGCACCAGCGCACCAATGGTCACCCGCAACCAGATGATGCTGGGTGTTGTAAAGCTATCCAGCGCCAGTTCTGTAAAGAAGTAGGGGATTCCCCAGATAACCCCGGCGAGCAGAAATAAAATCAGTCCCTTTGAGCTCACCGGGACACTCTAGCAGTTGAAATGAAGTGAATGATTAGGGGTTTTATCGTGCAATTTATAAAAGAAGTTTTATGAAAAAACTAAAAGTTGTTTTACTAATTACGTGGTTTTCTTTTTGAGTTTGGGTTGACCAATCGGAAACCTAAGGGAGATTTACGCCGTCCAATTGCCAGTCTTTGGAAAAAGCCAGTAGGTTTGTTGCAATGTCTATTCGAGGCTTTGCAAGCGATAACTATGCAGGAATTCATCCCTATGTCCTAAATGCCATAGGAGAGGCTAACCATGGTCACCAGAGTGCTTATGGTGAGGATGAGGTGACAGCGGAATTCCAAAAACTTGTCAGGAAACTCTTTGGCAGAAATGCCGTTGGCTTTCCTGTTTTCAATGGAACGGGAGCAAACGTTGTTGCGCTGCAGGCAGCCATTCCCCGCTGGGGTGCGGTAATTGCTGCAGCGACCTCTCACCTGAATTTAGATGAGGGTGGAGCTCCGGAGAAAATGGGTGGAATCAAACTGTGGAACGTTGAGATTCCAAAAGGGGATGGAAAACTAACACCAGAGCTTATACAGCCAGAGCTTATTGACTTTGGTTTCGTTCACAGATCTCAGCAGGCTGCGGTGAGTATCACAAACTCCAGCGAATACGGAACTGTTTATTCGCTGGATGAAATCAAGGCAATAACCAAGCAGGCTAAAAAGCATGGATTGGTCACCCACATGGATGGGGCCAGATTGTCTAATGCAGCGGCTGCTCTGGGTCTTAGTTTCAAACAATTCACTACCGATGCGGGAATTGATTTGGTCAGTCTTGGCGGAACCAAGATTGGGGCTATGGCCGCAGAGGCGGTGATCGTTACAAACTCGAACACCGAACTGGGCAAAAGGCTTGTCAATGACCTGGATTACCTCAGAAAAACCTCAATGCAGTTAGCCAGCAAGATGCGTTTCATTTCAGCTCAGTTGGTGGCACTGTATTCAGGAAAAAACCCACTGGCAATCGAACTAGCAACGCATGCCAACTCAATGGCCGCACTGCTCGATAGGGGATTGCGAAAGCTCTCCAAGGGAAATAAAACAAGGCTGAGTTTGCCGGTGGCAACCCAAGCAAATGCGGTGTTTCCAGTGATGGATCACAAACTTGCAGGGGCACTGAGAAAGCACTGGAATTTTTATGACTGGGATCAATCAATGGGTCAGTATCGTTTGATGTGTGCATGGGACACAACCGAGCAGGACATTGACCAATTCTTACTAGATGTTTCGGAAGCTCTCAGCTAGTCAGTAGGTTGGTAGACATATGGAAAAAAGACCAGAAACATCACCAAAAGCAGGCCCACTACTCCCAGAAATTTTAGACAGGTGGTCACCACGGGCGTTCAACCCAGAAAGAATCATCAGCGAGAGCGAAAAATACGGAATCCTGGAATCCGTTCGCTGGGGAGCCAGCAGTGGCAACAACCAACCTTGGAAGATTGCTTGGATTGATCGTGAAGATGCAAGGTTTGAAGAGTTTGTTGATTCCGGGCTGATGCCCGGAAATGCGGTCTGGGCGAAAAACTCCTCGGCACTGCTGGTGGTGGCAACAGAGATCGAGCGTGATCGAAAGGAACTAGACAGAGCCTTCTACACAACTGGTCTCGCACTCGGTCAGGCATTGATGCAGATTCAATACGTTGGATTGTTCTCTCACCACATGAGTGGCATCTTCACAGACAAAATCGTTGAGTTCCTTGAACTTGGTGAAAATCACGTGGTAGATGCAGTCGTTGCAATCGGTGAAATTGACGATGCCAACACGCTTCCCGCAGAGCTGGCAGAGCGCGAACTGACCCCAAGATCTCGACGCAGCTTAGAAGAAATCGTGGTTTACGGCCTCTAAGCAAGTTTTCATTTTTTTGGCTCAACCTAATTTAGAATAGGGGCATGAATCCAACCATTTTCACCTCAGTTTCCGACGACATCGTTGGCTGGTTTGATGTGGTGGGTCCTTTACTTTTCTACACAGCCGTTTTTGGTCTTGTGTTTGCGGGCACGGGATTATTTGTTGGGGCCTTCATACCTTTTATCACTGGCGACAGTCTGGTGTTTGCAGCTGGGTTGGTGGCAGCTGCAAACAGCGAGAGCATAAACATCTATGTCATGGTGATTGGTGTATTCATCGCTGCTTGGCTTGGTGATCAGGTTGGCTACACCATTGGCCGTCATGCTGGAAGACCCTACCTGGACAAGCGCAAGGGCAAGTGGATTCAGACTGCGATTACAAAGTCAGAAGTTTTCTACCTTCGCTATGGCTGGTGGTCAATTGTCGTTGCAAGATTTGTTCCTTGGGGGAGGGTTATCATCCCAGCCCTCGCAGGAATTGGAAAGATGAACTACTACAAATTTTTCACTGCCAATGCCACCGGCGCATTGTTGTGGGGGAGTGGGCTTACAATCGCCGGATATTTCACCTATTCAATTGACTGGGTAAGAAACAGTGTTTATGCGATTGCGGCGGTGGTGATATTACTCAGTGTGATTGCAGGTGTTCGCACCTGGAGGGAAAACCGTGAGCCTGCAAACGAGACGGAAAATTCAACTACCGATTCGAAATCCTGAGATCAGCCAACTCTGCTGATCTGTGGGTTGAGTAAAACTCATCTTCCTGAGTTGCCCACTTATCAAAATACTGATCAAACATTCCCTGATCTCTCTCAGAAAATCTTTTTCTGCGAATGGGTTCTGGTGCCTCAAGCCAGATCTTGTAATCAGCGATTTCAGCACTTGCTTGGCTCATTGACCCACACCCTTCAACAATTAACAGGGTGGTTTTTTCAAAGCTGGACAGCTGTTCAACTCTTGAAGCTGTCTCCCAGTTAAATTTCTTCCAGTAGGCGGTCTGGTTGCTATTTAGAGGAATCAATATTTCTCTCAGCAAATAAAGCGCGCCCTCGTTCAAGCCGCTCCAGCCCGTGTAGAGATCTTCCATCTGAATAAGCCTTGGCGCCTGCTCCAAAATTTGAAACAGATTGTTTTGCAAACTCTTGGCAAATTCTGTTTTGCCCGAGCCTGCTCTGCCATCAATCAGAATGATTGGATTTCTATCGGCCATTGGTTCAATGGCCGATAGAGCTTTGCTCAATCCAACCTCAACGCTCATTTATCTGTTAGCTAACTCTCAACCAGCACATCCGGATGCTTGTCATAGCGATAGCCGGTGCCACGTACCGTTCTTACTATGTCTTCATAGCCTGGAAGCTTTGCCCTGAGTCTTCTGATGTGAACATCGATGGTCCTTGCGTTGCTGACAGTGTCTCTGCAGTTTGAATCAGCATTGGCCAGCTGCTCTCTTGAAAAAGTTCTTCCCGGGTTTGCTGAAAGTGTTTCCAAAATTTCAAACTCACGACAGGTGAGGTCCGCATTCACACCATCCACAAATACTCGCTGTCTTTGAAAATCAATGACAACTCCAAACGCTGGGTTGTTATCTGATTTTGATATTTCTAGTTTCTTGGTGGCCCTTGGCTCGCCAAGTGCTAAGCGGGTTATGTCTAATGATTTGCCACCGGTGTTTTTCTGAGCTAACGCCAATGCGGCATAGGTCTCTTTGGACGTTCCCGGAGCAAGTTGTTCGAGGTGTTCTCGCAAAGAAGCCACAATCTCAGCCAGGGATAATCCTGCCTGCTGGGCTTGGGCTTCGCTGATTCCAACATAGAATGCGAAGCCTCTGGCTTCTTTATCACTCAAGTCTGTTACTGCCTCTGGTTTTGTGGTTATTACTAATGACATTATCAATTCCTTTGATGCTCAAAATGTTTCCTTTTGTTGGTAGCTGGGGTGCTGGCGCCAATTAGCTGGATACGAGGGCGCGAAGCCTCTAGAGAGTTTGATTTATCCAGCTGGCGCTAGAGCATCATTGAGCAGCACATCATCATGCAGGTGGCCTGCATCTGGAAAGCTGCTGAACTTGACATCCAGAAAAGTATGCGGAGAAAGATTCAGTTTGTCAATTGAATGATTACTTTTTATTACTTGGCAGTCTTGATTGGTGCTTTATTCTGCAGTTCCATACAGCCTGTCACCAGCATCGCCGAGACCTGGGACGATATAGCCAATGTCATTGAGCTTTTCATCCATGGCTGCCAGATAAACACTCACTTGCTTGTCTGGCCATTTTGCCTCTAGGTGCTTTCTGACGTTTTCAGCTCCTTCTGGCGCTCCAATCAAACAAATCGCTGTTACAGATTTCGCTCCTCTTTCAAAGACATAGTCAATGCTGTCATTCAGAGTTCCACCGGTTGCAAGCATTGGATCAATAATGAAAACCTGGCGGTTATCTAGTTCATCCGGAAGACGTTCGGCATAGGTGAAAGGCTCAAGGGTTTCTTCATTTCTCTTGATTCCAAGAAAACCCACCTCAGCAGAAGGCAAAAGCTTAGTCATTCCCTCAAGCATCCCCAAGCCTGCCCTCAGAACAGGAACTATTAAGGGTTTTGGCTTGGCTATATGAACACCGTCTGTTGTTGTTAGCGGTGTTGTCACATTCACCCTCTCAACTGCGACATCTCTGGTTGCTTCATAGGCCAACAGCGTCACAAGCTCCTCTGTTAGCTGACGAAACATTGAGCTAGAGGTGTTTTCATCTCGCAAATACGTCACCTTATGAGAAACCAGTGGGTGGTTCAAAACATGCAGATCCATGAAAGCAAGGTTAGTGCGTTTTAGGGTGGTTCAGTGTTTGAGTGAAGGTATTTGTTTGTAAAGGAGCTGGAGCAAAATCAGCTTTGGAATGACCGTATTGATATTGATCGTAATTAGTTTCGCATAAGTACTTGCCAGATGTGGAGCGGGTTTGAGAGATATAGCTTGTTCACATGTCAAGACGTCCAATTGCAATTTTTACCATTTCTTCCTTGCTCACTTTAGGCCTCAGTCCTACAGCCACGGCAGATTTCCTGAAACCCCTTAGTGCCTCTACGGTAACTATTGGAAGTTTGCAGACTCCGACTGCACCACCCTCTTCGAATCCTTATTCACCCGGTAGCTGTGAGCTGTCTCCGAACGGGAGCAGGTTCGAAGTTTCTAACGGTTTCGACTTCATTGAGGTGATGGAAGACTGCGTACCTGATAACGGCTCCGCTTCTCAAGTTTTGCTTCTCAGAGACATTGCTATCGCTCCAACAAGCTCCATTGTTGTGGAGCCTAGTGGGGCGTTCAACAGTGGTTTGACGCTAAATGGCTCAGGCTTCACGGTTTCAGTAGACCCGTCCAGCTTGCCCGACGGAAGGCCCCTTTTTGAGTTCCGAGGCGAGGGAAACAACGCGACCACAAACGAGTATCTTGTGCGAGATATCGAATTTGATTTGACGGGTAGTACCCTGAAGGGTCCCTTGGTTTATTATGACAACAACGGCTTTGGGCTACCCACAGAGCGGCTACTGCATTTCAAGAATGTAGGTTTTACCCTTGGCAACCTTGAGATTGCCGATGATTGGGCGTCGCCTCGTCCTCTCGGATCCCAAGATAGCGGACAAGGAGGAGGGGTGGCTTTATTTACCTATTACTCTGACAAATCGGGTAATGGGGACGCTCCGAATATGACCATGTTTGCTGACAGGCTGCGCGTAAAACAAGCCGCAACTGCCTCCAGTTCATGGATTCCTGCAAGGCAGTTTTCCGGTGCGAATCGCACTGCCGATTCAACTCCTAGATTCAGAGTTTTTGAGGAAGCGGAGCAGAGTAATAACCAAGATCAGGATGAGGTGCTCAGTCGTTTTGTAAATCTCGATATCGAGTTATTTCCAAATGGTCTAGATCTCAGCTCCAATGCGCATGATTCGGCTGGAGGGGTTAGTGCAAGCCCCATAGTGACAATAAAGGGATCGGCATTTGGGACCTTTCTCGGGCAAGGACAATTTGAAATCTTCGACAGCAGGTTCTTGTACGGATCACCAAGTGCGGGGAATGAGGTCATTGCGGACCACGTGTCCGGAATCTTGGACCAAAGCTTTGGGTCAAGCAAGTCGGCAATCGTGGGAAATTCTCTCGAAGGATATTTCAGCGCCGATAAGTCACTTGGCGGCATAAGTGCAAGAATGCAACCCTACGATCTAGGGCAGTCAGATGTTACGGGGTATGAAATACACGACAACTTCGTAACTGGCATTTTTGAATACAACCCAACGTCCGCTCACAATGATAGAACTACGGGTCCCGGTTTCTTGTTTGGAGGTCTCACTGGCACAAGCAACTTTGACATCCTACCCTCGTCTCAGGAAAACGGTCAAAACGTCAAGTTTGGAGCATCGTCGAATGTTGTCGCCGCAAACCTGAAAGGAACCTGGGGGCAATCTGCAGCAGGAGTGCCAATGTATCCGTCGCCTTTCTTTGGTTACACTGTCGACCCTGTGAGTGACACTGTGAGTGGGGGATATGTTTTAGATTCACATGTTCAAATCACCGAGCCTACGCATCAAAAGATTACTCTGCCAGCGACTTCAGGGGGAACCACCGAAGTACCACTCAGGTTTTATCAGCTGGATTCCGATCTCACACCAAATGGGTCTTTTGACAACCTTAGGGGCGAAATAGCCGTTGAAAGCGTTTCCCCGACGGAGCTTGGACACGATGCCCCTGATTGGGCTGCGCCGGGAACTACCTTAGGCGTGCCTAATCTCTTTAAGGACTCGACCAGTATTACTGTTGCGGAACAACAATCAGACCTAGTTTTTGACTCCCCGTCCCAGAACTGGGTCAGCGAGGGAATCTTCGATTCGGGGGATAGTTCTTCAATTGACACGGAGGGCACCAAGGACTGGCAATCCTGCTCGGGTGGGTCCGCTCTATTTAACAGGGTGCAGGTAAGTCCGTGTGAAGTTTTGACACTGAATTACAACTCACTCGGAAGCAATTCAACACCGGTTGACAAGGGAGACAGTTTTACTCTCAAGTTCAAGGACGAGTTTCAAACGACATGGGACGGACCCCTCAATGATTCTGGGAATTCCTCCTATGTCTACGGAGTGGACGATGACCTCACGTTCCTCTACGACTACTTACAGGGAAGACAATCGTTTTACACGGTTGACTCTTTCCGGGTAGGCGCAAGCGGAGATCCTTTGCCTGCAGGAGTGACTTTGAACCCCGAAACCGGTTGGATTACCGGAGCGACATTTGAGGGAGGCGAATTTAATGTGGTCATTGAGGCTCTGGATTCCTCTTCGCAAGTGCTTGCCTCCACAACAGTTCAGATGTTCTTCGAGCCTCATCAAATCACATTCGATCTTAACCAAGGAGACATCGGCGGGAGCATACAACCCATTACTGAGGATTTCACTGACTCTTTAGCATTCCCTGTCCCAAACCCTCCGAGCGACTCTGAGGTATTTGCTGGATGGAACACATCTCAAGACGGAAGTGGCGATTCATTTGATCCAGACACTCAAACTCTTGAAATGTTGGGCGACGCAACTCTTTACGCTCAATACGAGGCGAGCTACCAATTGACTTTTGATGCAAACTTGCCCGCAGGGGAATCGTTAGCCTCTGGACAAATGCCCGCAGCCCAGACTCTCTCGGACGGCACTAACGTTTCAGTGGCAAGTCTTCCTGACAATGATGCCGGAGAGTTTGTGCGAGATGGTTACTTCTTTGCTGGTTGGGGCGATGCTCAAGACGATGTCCCAGCGGATTTGCCACTCACGGATTTCAACATTTCTGCAGACACTGTTCTGTATGCGATTTGGGACCAAGGGCAGATCACGTACGCTCCAAATGGAGCCTCGCAAAGCGCCCAAACGTTCGCCGGCGGAAACTCTTATGAGGTTGTGGGTAACGATGTAATAGGTTTCACCAGAGATGGGTTCAGATTTAGGGAATGGCAGAATGCGGGGGACTCCTCAGTTGTTTCGGTCGGAACAACCTTTGATCTCGAAACCGGGCCAGTGACACTGAATGCGATATGGGATGAGTTGTTCACAATCCAGTTCGACAGTGGAGACCCAGATGGCGGTCAGACTGCAGTTTCTGGCAGCGTGGACTCAATAGAGGGCATCTCAGGAGAAGTGTTGACAGCCCCAGGAAAGAATGACCTTGTTGCTCCTGGCTTTGCATTTGATGGTTGGTCTAGCTCTCCATCCGCTTCTTCCGTGGACTTCAGTCCCGGTGATCCAATAACCGTCACAACTGACGACACCCTGTATGCGGTCTGGAGCGTTGCCCAAGACGTCACCTTGACCCTTGATGGTGGAGCAGATGATGCTTCTGCTCCATCCGGAAACACGATCACAAGCAAGGGTGGTCTGACACCTCAGTTGCCAGACGGCTCTGGTTTCTCAAGACCTGATCACTACATATCGGGATGGATTGACAGGAATGGCACCTCATCAACGGACGACGATACTCGGTACGACTTGTCGGCAACCGGCTTTGTGATGCCAAATTCTGACTTCACCCTGTTCGCAGAGTGGTCGCAGCACACTGCTTGCTATTACGAAAACGACCCCAATGCACCTGTGACCGCTTCATCAGTCTGCGGGACAGCTGACTTTACCGAGCGCGGAGCATCGGACTACCAGCTAGCTGGAGCTGATGCATTTGAAATTGAGGGTTACAACCTCGCTGGATGGTCAACCTCACCTGGAGTTGACAACTCTGTCGAATACGAGTTGGGTGGAGTTTACGACCTGGTAGCGGATCTAGGAAGCGGAAGTGAGAATCAGCGCTCCTTCTTCGCAGTCTGGGAGGAGGCACCCTCGGGTGGCTTCAGTGCTCCGACTCCATTTGATGGACCGGTGATTACCACTGACTTCAGTGGTGACAGCTTCACTGTTGGTGAGAATGTGACAATCTCTGGAACAGGTCTTGATGACATTAGCTCTGTTCGCTTTGGAGACACAGAAGCTTCAGTCACTGCCAGTGAGAACAGTGCGAGCTTTGTGGTTCCAGATGTTGAGCCTGGTCCATACACCCTCACCATCGAATCCAGCAATGGATCTATCGGTCTTCAGCAGCAGGTGACTGTGTTGGCCAGCGGCGAGGTTGTTATTGGTGATGAGGCTGATGAGACAAAGGGTTGGACATCCAAGCTAAATGTTTCTGAGGTGAAGATGTATGCCAAGAACATCCAAATCGGAAGCAAGTATCAGTTCTTCGTAAACGGTGAAGAGATTGCGTGGGTTCGCAAAAACTCTGAAACCGACATCGAAGGATCAAACCTCCGCCAAGCACTCGGCACTGACTACATGGTCAGAACCGTTGAGCTGATGCCAGGTAAGAATGCGCTCGAGGTGTTCATTGATGGCACCCGAGTCTGGCGAGCAGCCTACGGAGGATAATTCCCCCATAACAAAACCCTCCCTGGAGAAATCCAGGGAGGGTTTTTACTTAATCTAGAGATTGAGAGTTTTAGCTTTCTCAATCAGGTGCTTGCGGTTTTTCACCTCAAATTGCTTTAGAAGCCTTGAAACTCTGGCCTTTACTGTCGGCAAGGCTTGTTGAGTTTGGTTAGCAATCTGCTTATTTGAAAACCCTCTGGCTATCCACTGCAGATATTGCTTTTCAAGATCTGTCAGAGTTGGTAAATCTGCTGCCATGTTTTTATTGATAGCTGTTTGGAACTGCGGTGTTCTAAAAGCCAACACGAATAGTGATTGCAGTGATTCATAATCAATGTTCAGTTCTGGAATATCCTCCAGTTTTTGATCAAAAAACAGTGCGAGTGCTCCTAGCGGGACATCTTTTTTAGTGATTGGAATCAACAGCACACACTTCAGCCAGTGTTCTGGTTCAATTTCCAAATTATGCTCCTTGGCTTGCTCGATAACGGTGTCAGAGCCGATTACCGCCAGCTGGTTGCGCCGAAGATGCTTGAATGGTTCCAGGTTTCCCCAGATTGAGTTGTGGTCCAAAAACGGATCTTTGTTTTTGAGGCCAAATCTTGCAATTTCAAAGATAGTTCCCTCGTCATTGATGTAGTTGATGGTTGCCCCAAGTGGATGGGGGTCAACCATCTCAATCATTGTCAGAAACCTTGCCATCTCCGGTGGTGTTGGGTCTGTTGACAGGTAGTTCAAAATCTTCTTAGTAAGAACAGGCATAAGATTCCTTTCCCTTTGGAAAGTATCAATCATGGGGGTTCATTAATCGACTTTTTGATACCCAACATATCCTTTTGGCATAACTTTCAATACTTTGGCAGGTCTTCAGTCCAGTTTGGGGTTTGGTATTCGGATAGGGTTTTCCTCACGTGAGTTAGTTTGAGGAAGAGATGCCAAATCAGTGGGAAGAGCATATGCAGCAAGCAATTGAGCTCGCTGCGTCTAACCCGGGTGAGGTTCCCGTTGGTGCGCTAATTTTGGATTCAGATAGCAAAGTAATTTCCACTGGATCCAATCAGACTAATTCTGATTCTGACCCCACTGCTCATGCTGAAATTGTTGCAATCCGAGAGGCTTCCAAGAAACTCTCTACTTGGAGACTGGATAACTGCACGCTGGTGGTCACCCTGGAGCCATGTGTGATGTGTTCAGGGGCAATCAAGACTGCCAGGATTCCCAGGGTTGTTTTTGGGGCATGGGATGAACGAGTGGGCGGCAGTGGATCTCGCTATGACATCTTGCGAGATAGTCGACTCGGTCCTGAGGTTGAGGTTATCTCAGGCGTTTTGGAAGACGAGTGCTCTGAATTGCTAAGCGAATACTTTCAAAATCTTCGGGATTGAAATTTGTTAGTGTTTTCCACGGTGGCGTGTCCGAGCGGCCGAAGGTGCAACTCTCGAAAAGTTGTGTTGGCGTAAGTCAACCGTGGGTTCAAATCCCACCGCCACCGCCAGGCTTCGAGTTATTGGATTTCGAGTCAAAGCATGACTCCAAATCCAATACATATTCACATTTGATGCTCCCAAGCTCCGCACGCCCCATTCGTCATCCATTGTTTGGAGATGATTCAGTCTTTTGCCAGCAAAGAAACCGAAAGACTATGGCTAAGAAGAGAAACGCCGAGTTTCGATTCCAGGCTGGCCCAGCGGGCTTTGGGGAAACTACAGGTGCTGAATGCTGCTACCAGCATTCGAGACCTAGCTGCATTGCCTGGAAACAGGGTTGAGAAATTAAAGGGCAAGAGAAAAGGTCAACACAGCATTCGGATAAACAATCAGTGGAGGATTTGTTTTCATTGGACTGAGCTTGGACCCCGAGACGTTGAAATAATCGATTACCATTAGCGAAAGGAGCGAGCAATGAAAACTATGGAGCCAATTCATCCTGGCCAAATTCTCAAGACTGAATTTCTATCGCCCGCTGGACTGACTGAAAAATCCTTCGCGGAGGCGATAGGTGCTTCAGAGGACGCAGTCCACCAACTGGTAATCGGCAAGGTGGGAATCACGGCTAGCCTAGCGCTTCGTTTCGCGGGTTATTTTGGCAATTCAGCAGAATTCTGGATGAACCTTCAAACTCACTACGACCTCGAGATCGAAAGAGACCGAGCGCATATTTAGCTGGAAGTCAAAATTGACTTGAATAGTTTGAGCTAGTTTTAGGTTGAGCAATGCATGCGCAAACTAATAGGTGTCTATAACGCCAACGGAGGATTCGTTGGCGAGCTTGCCTATTTCTTTGGGCACTTGATTGGCGTTCGCGATTGCAAGCTGTGTGATGTTACTCATTCACCTTTCAAAAAGAAAGCCGAATGGAAAAGATTAGAACAGAGCCTGAAAGATGAGGGCTATGAGTTTGTTTTGGTTCATAAAAACGAACGCTCTGAAGCTCAGATTGAAGCCAGTGGTGGCAGGGAGCCCTGTGTTTTGATTGAGTATGAGGATGGCTCACTGAGCATGATTTTGGATTGGAATGATCTGAAGGCAGCAAAAGGTGATGTTCAGAGTTTTGAAAAGATTCTGAAATCAAAGCTGATTATGTATTAGAGTTTGGAATTTTTCTTGATTTCAAACACTTTCTCTCTATAAGATAGAGGTTTGCTCCCCAATAGTGCATTTCTTCAAATTGCGGTTGGAATGCCTGTTTGCAAATAGCGGCGACAGAG
>CAJXZO010000017.1 GCA_913062975.1 uncultured Micrococcales bacterium | reverse complement strand
GGTGTTTACCCAATCGCGTTTATCTTCTACATGAACGCAACCGCATTTGACGAGACCGGATTCGTCCTCCGTGAGGTTGGATACACCGTCGCTGACATCTTGGCGAAGTGTCTATTCGGTTTGGTCATCTTTGTTATTGCTCGCATCAAGTCCAAAGAGGACAACGAGGAGTTCGCAAAGAGCGAGTACAAGGAAACTGCATAAGTTTCTCTGTAGTCAAAAAAGAAGGGTCCGGGCAACCGGGCCCTTCTTTTTTGCCTAAAACTTAGTCAGGCTGCGATTGTTAGTTGCGGAAGGGTCCTCAGTAGATAAGAATCGCTAGTCATCAATTTGAGATTTGAGACGCTCGCCTGACCCGCAAGCATTCTGTCAAATGGGTCATGCCCCTCGAGTTGAGTGATGCGACCGACCTCTGTTGCATGCTGACCGTTGAAGGGTAGAGAAGCAAATCCGAAGCGCCGAAATTCGTCGTCTAAATTGTCCGGCATTTTGCCCATTTTCTGCCTCTTTATCTCCAACTCAAGAACACTTACAGAGCTGAAATAAACCTCTGGGGCCTGATCAATGACTTCCCTGGCGGGAAAAGATAGCCGCTTTGAATTCTGGGCCCACCATACGAGCACACTTGTGTCCAATATCAGGCTTGAGGTCATAATTTGCCTGAATAGAAAAGCTTGTTGAGCTCTTCGTCTGGCTCATCAATTAGGTCGGTGTCTATTCCAACAAACGATGGCTCTAGTTCTCCAAATGCAGGTCTTGATCGTTGAAACGGAACAAGCTCAGCTATTGGAACCGTTCCCCGGTATATCAAAACTCTATTTCCATCCTCCACCTCTCGCAGAAGTTTTGAGAAGTTGGTTTTTGCTTCATGGGTTTTTGCTGTCTTGATCATGAATCAAGATTAGCATAAGTGGACTAATCTTAGTTTACTTATTCATAAGAACGATCTACCCTTGGCTGTCTTTGTGGCCAGTATTTATGCCTAGACTTTCACCATGCTGAAAAGGCTCGTTGTTATCTCCCGTCCGGTTTTATGGGTGAACACAATCGGCCCTGCGGTAATGGCAATGTGGATTGGTGGGGAGTTATTCAATCCTGAAATCATTCCGCTTCTAATCTGGCTAACTGTTCCATTCAATCTTTGGCTGTATGGAATTAATGACATCTTTGATCGAGAAACTGATCTGCTCAATGCTCGCAAGGGTGGGGTTCAGGGAGCAGTGCTGGCAATACATGAGATCAAGTGGGTGTTGTGGGGAATAGCGATTACCAACATTCCATTTGTCGTCTATTTCTTTTTGAACTATTCGCTGGCTACAAACATCTGGATTGTTGTTTACTACCTGTTTTTCCTGAATTACTCAGCTCCTCCGCTGAGATGGAAATCGAGACCTTTCTGGGATGCAGGGAGCAACATCGACTATGCCTTCCCATTAGTCTTTGTTGCCCTTGCATTGAACTATGAGGTGAACTGGATTGGTGCAATTGGGCTTATGCTCTGGGGAGTTGCCAAACAGGCCTATGACGCTATTCAGGACATTTATGAAGATCGTGCGGTCGGCATTGAAACAACTGCCACAAAGCTGGACATTAGGGGAACGGTCATTTGGTCAACAGTGTTTTGGTCAATTGCAACGGTGATGTTTTTGATTGTGAACATTCCATTGGGAATTGCCAATGGAATCTATGTTGGCTACCTGCTTTACAACCAATACAAAAAGCCAACTCTGGATGAAGCCAGGAGGCTTTATCCAGCAAGCATTGCCTTCCCCTACATTGTTGGAACAGTAATTGGATTTCAGTTAGTGGTGGGTTTGGTGTTTGGATTGTATCCATGAGAATTGCTGTTTTGGGAGCAGGGCTTGGTGGCCTTAGTGCTGCAGCGCTGTTGGCATCCAAAGGTCACCAGGTGGATGTGTTTGAGGGAAACTCCTGGCTGGGTGGCAAATCAAGAAGAATTGAACTAAACGGCTCTTATGTTGACACAGGTCCCTCTTTGTTTAGCTTTCCTGGTGTCTGGCAGAGGTTTTTAGACCAATACGACAAAAACCTTGGAAACAAAGCAAGCAAAGAGCTTGCAAACTTAGAGCTTGTCCCTCTTGGCTCTCTTGGAACCTACTATTTCCAAGACGAGGTTGTCTCATTGCCGGTGAAGCAACATCATCGTTTGTTTGATCAGTGGGGAACATTTGCTGCTAGCCATGAGCCGTTATTGGAACCAATAACAGATCTGTTGACTACTGATCCTTCGCTGTGGGGGAAGGATGCTTTCAAGCTAATGAAATCAACTTCAAAGTTGGTTTCCAAATACAAACTAAACCTCACCACCGAGAAATACATCGATGGTCATAAGTGGATGGATGACAAGCTCAAGGAAATCATCAAAATCCACACCTTGAACGCAGGAGTCTCGCCAAATGAAACTCTTGCTATTTTTGCAACAATGGCAGCCATCATGGCAAATAACGGTGTCAGCATACCCAATGGGGGCATCAACGAGATCCCGCAAGCTCTGGCAAGACTTGTTGAGCATGCGGGTGGGAAGATTCATCTAAACGAAGGTGCTACGAAGCTAACTAAAAACAGGCTGACAACAGACCAAGATGAATACGAGTTTGATGTTTGTGTTTCAAGTGTTGATGAGTCGGTGCTAAAAACCCTGCTTGGCAATCAAAAGCAACCCGCTGGAAGCTACTCCTGTTCAGGAGTTGCAATCTATGCATCACTTGATTCAGCCCTCGCCACAGATGAGATGCATTCGGTGATCATGCCCGATAAACCCTCTGAGATGCATGCAAGCCTTGGTGAAGCTCAAGAGCCCCATGAAACCATGACTTTTTTGAACTACTACCCCAAAAAAGAGATTTATCCGGGCGATTTCCATTCAGCTGCAATTTTGCTAACCGCTCCCGCTAATGGCAAAGACTATGACTTAGAAACTGACTGGGTTCAAAGTCAGCTTGAGTTCATTGAAAAACGAATTGGTGCCTCTTTGCCCAAATTCACCGATTACAAAATCCTAGACCCAAGCTATTTTTCAACACTTGGAACTTACGGTGGTGCTTTATATGGGAAGAAGAGACCTTATTGGGTCAGTGGTCCTTTCCATCAGCCCAGCTATAAAAAATCTTCATGGCTTTACCGAGTTGGCGCCCAGGTGCATCCGGGAGGTGGAATTCCCGCGGTGCTGGGTGGGGCAATGATTTCCACGGCGAGAATTAAATAACTAATCCCATCCCCGAAGGAATGGGATTAGTTATGTGTTTTCTTAGAACTGAATGCCCCTGGTCAAAGCTCCGTCAATCAAAAGGTTTGCCCCATTGATTCGGCTTGCAACCGGTGAAGAGATAAACACCACCCCGGCGGCCTGCTCTTCAGCGGTTCCCATGCGACCCGTTGGGTTTAGTCCCATTGCAAACTCATACAGCTCCGGGTTTCCCGATTCGATGTTGTTCCACACCCCGCCTGGGAAATAGGTGTTTCCGGGAGAGACCGTGTTTGCTCTGATGCCCTTTTCGGCAACCTGCAGCGCAACACCGGCCATGTAGCCAATGATCGCTGTCTTCATCGTTCCGTAGGGGCCAGATGCGAAATCAGCCTCACGGCCGGAGACGCTGGAAATGGCAACAACTGATTTCACGTCACTGTTTTCAAGGTGGGGCAAAACTGCTTTCACCAAGTTCACGGTCCCCATCAAATCAACTCTGAAACTTGCCTCCCAATTTGCATCCTCGTCAGGAATAGCCAGCGCGCTGACATTGGCAACCGCCATGTCAATCCCACCAAATTCACTAGCGGTGTTCTCCACCCAAGACCTAAGTCCCTCTGCATCACTGACGTCCAAAACTGTTCCCTTGGCCTTCACTCCCATGGCGGTGATGTCTTTTTCGGTTTGCGCTACTTCTTCCGGGTTCCTCGCACAAAATGCAACATTTGCACCCTCTGCCGCGAAAGCCTCAACAATTGCTCTTCCGATTCCCTTTGTTCCTCCGGTAACCATTGCGGTTTTACCCTTGATTTTCAGGTCCATCGTTTTCTCCTTTTCTAAGGCTTGCGCCTAGTTGTTATCTGACTTGTTTTGCCAAATCTCTGAGTCTGGCGTGGGTGCCACCAAAGGCGTGACGCTCGGGCATCAGCGATTTCTTCACCTTCACCACGACGCTGTAATTGGCATCAACCACGTTCGCAATTGGTGCCAGGGAAATCTGGGTTAGAAGTTGATAGGCATCCATTGAATCCAGGCTGAACATCTCACTGAACCAGTTCACCATCTCCAATTGGGCGATTCTCCAAGAATCCTCCATTGGTCTTGAAGAGCCAACCACCATCCAGTAGTCATCGGTTTCTAGCCTTGGCCACATCGGTCCATTGCCCTTGATGAGCTCCACCAAGATCACTGAGTCCATCGCACCCTCAACTGCAGTTCCACAGGCTTCGCCTTCACCCTGGCGGTAGTGACCATCACCAATTGAGAACATCGCACCCTCAACATTCACGCCAAGATAAGCGGTTGTTCCAACCTTCATCTCCGGGGTGTCCATGTTGCCACCAAATCTTTCTGGCACCAGCGAGGTTCTAACCTCACTTGCACCAGGTGCAACACCCACTGTTCCCAGCATGGTTTCAATTGGCAGAGCTATTTCAAAATCACCAAACTGAGACTGAAATCCAACCATCTGCTTTTCGGTGTCAACCTCATAAATCCAAGTTGCCTCGGGAAGCGGTTGCTGCAACATTGCAGTTCTGTCAGTTGAACTCAACCCTCCAAAAAATGGAATGGTTGTCGATGCACCAAAGCTTCTGGCAGGAGTTAGATCAACGATGTGTAAAGCCAATGTGTCACCAGGTTCTGCACCCTCAACATAAAAAGGACCGGTTTGTGGATTCACATATCGAATATCAAGTTTTTGGCTGGGCATGTCTGAGGTTGACTGCAGGGCTGCGTTGAAGGCATCCTCTGACCACAGGCGCAGCAATGATCCAGGCTTTACTCTTTTGACAGGCTCCGCTCCACCAAATGTGTAAACATACTGCTCACGCTCTGGTCTGAATACAATCTCTTCCATCTCTGCCTCCTAGTCGAACTTGATTGCCTCGTACCGCTTTAGTTGCTGAACATGCTTTGGCTCTAACTCTGAAACACTGTTCACTCCCAGCAGTTTCATGGTTCTAACCAATTGGTCTCTCAGAATTTCTAGAGTCCTTTCAACACCCTCTTGTCCTCCAGCCATCAATCCATATAGATACGCCCTGCCAATCATGGTGGAGTTTGCTCCCAGCGCAACGGCTGCCGCGATGTCAGCCCCATTCATGATTCCGGTGTCGACCATGATCTCGTATTTGCCCTTCATGTGTTTGCTCACCTCTGGCAATAAATGAAATGGAACCGGAGCTTTATCCAATTGCCTTCCACCGTGATTAGACAAAACAATGCCCTCAACCCCGTAATCAGCAACTGCCTTGGCATCAGCCAAAGACTGAATTCCTTTGACTACCAGGTTGCCTTTCCACTGCTCCCTAATCCACTTCAAATCATCAAAAGTAATGGTCGGATCAAACATGGTGTCAATTAGCTCCCCGACCGTGCCCTGGAAGTGACGGAGGTTAGCAAACTCCAACGGTGCTGTTGTTAGAAAATTGATCCACCACTCTGGTCTGGGAATTGCATTGACAATGGTCTTGGGTGTCAGTGTTGGTGGAATGGTCATGCCATTTCGCTTGTCTCTAAGCCTTGCTCCCGCAACCGGAACATCCACTGTCACAAACAAGGTGTCATAACCAGCCTTAGCTGCTCGATCAACTAACCCCATGGATAGCTCTCTGTCAGTGAGCATATAAAGCTGAAACCAATTGCGACCATTAGGGTTTGCCTCAGCTACGGTTTCAACGGTCTCTGTTCCCAAAGTTGACAAAGCGAAGGGAATACCGTGTTTTCCAGCAGCCGCAGCCCCGGCCTGCTCACCAGCTGCATGCATCATTCTGGTGAAACCAGTAGGGGCTATGGATGTTGGCATTGAACTTTCTTTGCCTAAAACCATGATTGAAGTGTCAGCATCGGCAACGTTTTTTAGGATATTCGGGATGAACTGAACGTCTTCAAAAGCTTGCCGAGCTCTTTGAATTGAAACCTCACCCTCAGCTGAGCCATCTGTGTAATCAAAAGGAGCTGTTGGAGTTCTGCGCTTTGCTATTTCTCGAAGGTCATAAATAGTCAGAGCAGATTCAAGACGCCTGCGTTTTGAATTGAAATCATATGACTTAAATTTCAGCAGCGGGGCAAGGTCTTTTGGCCTTGGGAACCTTCTTTTCAACAATCACCTCTCCTTCGAAGTTTCATAAGCATACGCCTTTTAGGAATCTAGCCTGAGCAAAACAAAGATTATTCCCAGCCCCAGACATCTTCTTTGACTAACCTGAGTGCATGAGGGCAATAACGATAAATAACTACGGCGGAGCTGAAAACCTAGAACTGACTGAACTGCCAATGCCTGAGCGAAGACCAGGTCAGGTTTTGGTGAAAACCCTGGCAGCAGGAGTCAATTTCATAGACACCTATCAACGTGCAGGCATTGCTAACTATCAAAAACCGCTGCCGCTGACCCTTGGGCTTGAAGGTGCTGGTGAAGTGATTGAATCCGACAATAAACAACTAACGCCCGGAGATGTTGTTGCCTGGCCTTTCGCACCTGCAAGTTATGCAGAGTATGTGACGATAGATGAAACCAAGGTTGTGAAGGTTCCAGAAAACATCTCGCCCGAAATCGCGGCAGCCTCAATGCTGCAAGGAATGACCGCACACTACCTGGTCAATGACACATTCAAAATCACAGAAAACACAGCAGCACTAGTTCATGCAGGTGCTGGTGGGGTTGGATTACTTCTGATTCAAATGATCAAACAACTTGGTGGTCAGGTGATTGCAACTGCCTCAGCTGATGAAAAAAGACAGCTTGCAATCCAACACGGTGCTGACCACGCCATTGACTATAAAGATTTTGACAAACAAATTAACGAACTCACAGACGACTTGGGTGTTGATGTTGTCTATGACGGAATAGGACAGGCAACTTATATGCAATCTCTTGCAAGTCTCAAAAAAAGAGGACTGCTGGCTCTGTTTGGAGCAAGCAGTGGTCCGGTGCCACTGTTTGACCTTCAAATGCTTAACTCAATGGGTTCACTGTTTATTACCCGTCCAACTCTTGCCGATTACATCTCAACAAAAACTGAACTGCAATCAAGGGCAGATGACGTCTTCAAAGCAATAACCAATGGCATGAAAGTCAATATCCATAAAACCTATGACCTAGCGGATGCATCAGCCGCGCATAAAGACATTGAATCAAGAGAGACCAGTGGGAAGCTGATTTTGAAGCCAGCTTCAGACTCTCAGTAACCGAAATCACCAATCAAGTTCACAAAACAGCATGGCCTGAACCAACACAAATAAACTACTTGTCTTGATATGGCTTAGTAACGGTAGTGGTCGAGTTTATAAGGCCCTTCAACATCAACACCTATGTATTTGGCTTGTTTGGGGTTTAGCTCCGTAAGCTCTGCTCCCAAAGCATCCAGGTGCAATCGGGCAACCTTTTCATCCAAGTGCTTTGGTAGCAGGTGAACACCAACGGGGTACTTGTCTGAATTGGTGAAAAGTTCAATCTGGGCCAAGACCTGGTTGGCAAAAGAGGTGCTCATCACAAAGCTTGGGTGACCGGTTGCGTTACCTAGGTTCATAAGTCTTCCCTCACTAAGCACAATCACTGATCTGTCATTGGGCATTTGCCACTCGTGCACCTGTGGTTTTATTTCAATGCTGGTTGCACCCTCAAGACTCTCAAGGCCTGCCATGTCGATTTCGTTGTCGAAATGACCAACATTGGCAACAATCGCCTGGTGTTTCATGGCCAACAGATGCTCCACCGTGATGATGTCACGGTTGCCAGTTGCGGAAACAAAAATATCCACCTGGTCAATCACATTTTCAAGCTTGGCTACCTGAAACCCATCCATGGCTGCCTGCAAGGCGCAAATTGGATCAATCTCGGTAACAATCACCCTTGCTCCCTGACCACGAAGAGCTTCAGCGGAACCCTTGCCAACATCGCCATAACCTGCAACCAAGCAGGTCTTGCCGCCGATTAGCGTATCGGTTGCACGATTGAGTCCATCGGTCAGTGAGTGCCTGACACCGTATTTGTTGTCAAACTTGGTTTTGGTAACACTGTCATTGACGTTGATCGCCGGAAACAAAAGCTTTCCCTCACTGAAAAACTCATAAAGCCTATGAACACCGGTGGTGGTTTCTTCACTAACACCGATTATCTCTTTGGAGATGTCAGTGAACCTTGTTGGGTTAGTAATCAGGGATGCATTTAGAAGATCTAATACAACTTTCCATTCAGCTGGATCACTGGCATCCGCTTCTGGAACTGAACCTGCATTTTCAAACTCCAAACCTTTCAAAACCAACATGGTGGCATCGCCACCATCATCCAGGATCATATTTGGCCCCTCGTGTCCATGCTGAGACCAATCAAATATCTGTGATGTGCACCACCAGTATTCCTCTAGGGTTTCACCCTTCCAAGCAAAAACAGGACTTCCCTGCGGGTGTTCAACTGTGCCATCTCCAACAACAACTGCAGCAGCTGCTTCATCCTGAGTTGAAAAAATATTGCAAGATGCCCATCTAACCTCAGCACCAAGTGAGACTAATGTCTCAATCAACACAGCAGTCTGAACTGTCATATGCAGGCTTCCTGCGATGCGGGCGCCTTTTAGTGGCTGGTGGGGTCCAAATTCTTCTCGGAGGGACATAAGGCCTGGCATCTCGTGCTCGGCTAATCGGATCTGGTGCCTGCCAGCCTCGGCAAGGGTTAGGTCTTTTACGCGATACATCTCAGAAGTTGAAATAAGCATGAACTCACTCTAAAACGGTGGGTGGACAAAGGCAATTCAAAAACAGACACGTCAAAACAGACGGTGACTGGCCAAAACACGGGGCTAGATATTCCTATTGGATTCATCAAGTCGTTTGAAATCGCCAGGCTAGCGTTTTCAAGCAATGATGAACAGGCCATTGACTACTGAAGAGAAGCTCAAGCTGCAATCAAGGAATCTAAGACCGGAAGCCTAGCCAAACTAAAAACCAACCGCTCAGTAGAGACAACTACCTCGAATAAGCGGTTCTGGTTACACGCTCACCATCGACATAGACCTCTAAAGCATTCTTTCCAGAAGTCAACTCGACAGTTCTAACCAGGTATGCGGTTCCCTGCATGGGACCAGTATCTACTGTTCTTAGTTTTGGATCAGTGCTGTCTGTTGCTCTAATCCAAGCTATCTCCTCACCATTGACAAAGAACTGGACCTTGCCCTGACCGACAGGATTTTTAGCATAGATTTTGGCTTGGGAGTCAGAGAGACGTTTGGTCCAGGAGTTGAAAGAGTCATCTGACTCTTCTGATTCTGGCTGACCGCCCACAGATAAACCTGTTTGCAATTTGACATCACCACTGGGAGTTATCAGCGTTATTTCATGATCTCCCGGTGATACTCCATCTGGAATCGAAAGCTCCAGTTTTGAGTAACTGATGGAAATTACCTCAACCGGATCATCATCAACAGTCACTGAACTGACTGAATCTAATCTTTCACCAATTAGTGACAAGTTATCTCCGATTGATACAACTCCGTCTGCACCGATTACTGATTCAACAATCGGGCCGCTAAACGGGGATGGCGCTGAGAAACCAGAGCTAGGAATTGGCTCCCCAGTAATAAATTCAGCTCCTGGGAAGAAATCAAACACCCTTGTCTGGCCAAGCTGGTCAACCAGTGGCAATTCGATGAGGAGTACCTTCTCGGCATTGTCAATGAAAGTTTGAGCCAGCTCTTGGGTTATGCGAACACCGGTTGATGACAATCCCCTGATGGGAACGACTGAGGTTTCACCCACACCAGGTGTCTCTGGTGTTGAGACCTTCAGAGTACCCAGGCTGATTCCAGTCTTGCTCGATTCGGCATCCAATAATGGCTCATTAGAACTACTAGAAATATTTGCTCCGAAGTCAATCACGCTCACTGGATTACTCTTGCTCTGATTGATAGCTAGCTGGTCTGAGCTAGAACTGACGAGGATGTTTCCAAACAGCTCCGCCAGATCAGCACCAAACACTATCGAGTCTGCATTGGTTGCCTGGTTTGCAATAAACGTTGAGTAGACAATCCAGCCTTTATCGGTTCCGCTGTGGTTATCGTTCCATATAGCACCGCCGTCATCTGCTGCTTGGTTGGCATAAAAGGTGGTGTTTTGAATGCGCAAAAACTGCTCGATGGCAATAGCTCCACCGTTTAGTTCTGCACTGTTGGATGCGAAGTAACTATTTTCGATTTTTGCGTCATTGTCTTCAGTGAAGACTGCTCCGCCGCTTCCGGTGAGAGACTTGTTTCCAATGAATGAGCTTCGCACGGAATTGAAATCATCCTGCGCATAAATAGCCCCTCCAGAATGATCGGAAATATTCCCTTGAAAAAGCGAGTCCTCTACTGTGACAGATCCATCTTCGGCCTCGATGGCGCCTCCCACATCTTCCGAACTGTTTTTTCCAAAGAGCGAGAATGATACAGAGATGTCGTTGTCGTCTGAATACAGTGCACCGCCGTCTCCGGTTCCATTGGTTTTATTTTCGCCAAAGGTTGATTGAGTGACGTCTATCCGTTCATCTGCATAAACAGCTCCCCCGTGGCTTGATGATTGGTTTTTTTCAAACGAGGAGGTCGTAATCGAAACATTGCCACTGATTGAAGCATAAATCGCGCCACCCCTGTATGCCGTGTTTGATACAAACTCCGCATCAGTTACTGTCGTATCATCCCCCGAATAAATCGCACCTCCTTCTCCGGTTGCAATATTTGCCGCAAAGCTTCCGCCAGAGACAGTGACATTGTCCCCGCGGATGGCTCCGCCATTATCACCAGTTTTATTTCCGGTGAATGAGGAGTTTGTTGAAACCACGTCCTCAGAAGCACTCAAAGCTCCTCCGCTTCCAGTGTCTAAAAAGGATTGGTTGTCTGTGAATGTGGAATCAGTGGATGTGATGGAACCACCAATTGATCTTGCCGCTCCACCCTGGCTCTGAGCTTCATTTTCAGTGAACAGGGAGTTGTCAATAGTTATGGCATCCCGCGCGCGAAGCGCCCCACCGCTTCCGCCTCTGGCGATGTTGTTATCAAACTCGGAGTCAACAACCGTCAAGCTTCCTTTACCGTCTTCATTATTCCCCTCGGCGTGCAGTCCGCCCCCGACATCGGCGGAGTTATTTTTGACAATGTCGTTGGTGCTGGTAATTGATTCCTCGTGGGCATAGGCTCCACCTCCAAGCGAGCTTGCTCGGTTTCCATCAATTATGGAACCGGAGATTGTGATGGACTTTGTTGCATACAACCCTCCACCGTTGCCTTCAGCCTCATTACCCGTGAAAATGGAGTCGCTGATGTTTATTTCACCTTCAGCGCTCAAGGCTCCCCCGTTGTCAACAGATTCATTACCCTCAAACGTCGAATTCGTAATTGTCATGTTGCCATCAGCGTGTATGGCGCCGCCGTCATTGCCGAAGTTGCCAGTGAAGGTTAGCGTGCTGTTGGAAAGAAATAATGAGTTGTCAACCGTGATGTTCTTCACCCCATAAACAGCACCGCCTCGGTCATCGGCTTTGTTGTTTTCAAAAATTGAATCCTCGATTACCAGATCGCTGTTTGACTGAACTGCCGCTCCAATGGGAACGTTTCCAGCGTCTGTAGTCACCTTTGCATTGTTAAACTCAAGCCCTCGAAGCGTGAGTGTCCCATCTCCAGCCGTGTTACGGATAAGCTTTCCGTTGAAACTAGGGGTTTCTCCACCGGCGGTGGTGATGACAATCCTCTGATTAACACCAACGGAGCCGTCGATAGTTAGGTTGTCCACCCCCACGTCCAGTCTGTATTCGAGGGGAATTGTTTGTTCAACATCAGTGTCAAACTCAATCGTGTCTCCATCGGAGACATTTTCCAAACAGTGCCTGAGTGTCCCATCCACCACTGCCGCACCATCCGTGTTGTCTGTGAAAACGGTAACCGTGCAGGTTGAGGACAAGATGTCAACATTTGAGGCCGCAACAGCCTGGACTGGTAGTGCCGCAAATACGCTTGAGGATGACAGGAAAAGTGCTGTGAGGCCTGCGGAGAGGCTTTTTTTCATTCAGATTCCTTCGACATATGACGCAGTGCCTTCCCAGGCTAGGACCAAATTCTTTAGCGCAAAACACCCAGCTAGGGCTACCCCCAGTAACTACCCAAATTCTTTCCTAAGCCCCTAAATCGACTTGATAGCTTGCGACTTGGCGGGATTTGTAAGGCTAGGAGCTTGTTTCAGATTCCGAGCGTGAAACTACCTCGAGTAAGCAGTCCTTCTCACCCTCTCACCATCGACATAAACCTCTAAGACGTTTTTGCCAGCTAACAATTCAACTGTTCTAACAAGATAAGCAGTTCCCTGCATAGGTCCTGAGTCGATGACTCTTAGCTTGGGGTCATTATTGTCTTCAGCTCTCACCCAAGCTATCTCCTCACCATTGACAAAGAACTGGACTTTGCCCTGACCAGCAGGATTTTTGGCATAGATCTTTGCTTCAGTGTCAGAGAGCCGTTTGGTCCAGGCGTTTAGGGCATTTGCTGAATCATCCGTTGCCTCTTGCTCTGCTGCAACTACAGTGATCAAATTTGAAAGCTCAACGACTCCCTGGTTAGATTCAAAACTGATTCTGTAATCTCCAGATTGTGTATCCCTTGGAATGGTGAATGTTATTTGGCCAAAACTAATGCTGACACTCTCTACTGGTTCATCATCAATCATTACCTTGCTGATCTGATCTAATCCAGTTCCTCCAATTGTGACTATCTCTCCAGCTTCGAAACTCTCTGAGTTTTCAAAGCTGGTTATCACCGGCCCACTAAACGGAGCTGGTGCTGAGAAAGACGCAGAAGGTTCACCAATGTCAACATCAAAACTCTCTGTGGTTTGTAGTCCATCTGCATCTGTCACTGAAAGCTCAATGGTTGTGCTTCCAAGGGCAACGGGTGTGATTGTGAATTGGTAGCTGGTGGCTGAAACCAATGACCCAGTCACTGTTGCAACAGCGCTGTCAGAGTTAGTAAACGATGTAGACCACTGACTCTCTACGGTGCTGTCATCAGAGATTTGAACATCCAGGGTTTGTGATCCGTCTCCCAACTGATAGCGCTGGTTAGCGGGACCTGCAATTACAGGTGCATCGTTGGACACAAGTGTCTGGGAAATGTTCAGTCCCTGCTCAAATCTCACTTTCTGAGAGTTATTGAAACTACCGGTGGAAGCAGTAAAGCCCCAATAAACAGAGGTTTCACCAAATAAAGAGCCATCACCGAATAAACCAGTGTTTGCTAATTGCAAGCGCTCATTATTGTCATAGGTGTCGCCGTCTGCATTGAAATCAAAATAGGCATTGAATTCCTCTGCTGAAGCATTCCAGGTGAGCCTAAGTTTTCGCCATTGGTCATCCTCAAGGTTTCCAACAATTGGGTTTGTGAATTCTTTTGCGGTGGTTTCAGCGTTGCCGTCTCCGTCAACATCATTTGTTGGAACTACACCACTGCCAGCCACTCTTGCAGCACTCATTGATAAATCAGAGTTTCTCTTGATGCTCCAATAGTCATGGGTGGAGATTGTGTGTTCATCCGTGCCTGCACCGTTATCAAAAGTGTCAAACTCAACTGCCAGCACTGGAGTCAGCCCTCCATAACCGATGCCAGAGCCTTTGCTTAGAGCAGAGGAGGAAGTTTTTTGCAACACAAAAGCCATTCCATCTGCTCCTGAGTCATCATCACCCAGATAAAGCTCAGCAGTTAGATCAAAATTCTCTGAGAAATTAATTCTTGATTTACTCCAAACTGCACCTGCACGCTGATCTTCGGCATCAGTCAGTGTCCACTCAAGATAATTCTTTGAATTATCAGTGGTGTCACTTGCAGTAACTTCTTGCCCACCATCACTGGCTGTTGTGAAATCAGTTTCTGCCCAGGTCTTAGAAATACTGTTTGCGGCTGCTGGCTGTGAAATTGCAATTACAGAACCATCTGAATCGCCAAAGCTGTTTTGAGCACGAACACTGACTAAATAAACAACATCAGAATCCAATCCTGTTATCTCCCCAGTAACAACACCAGCAGTCGTGGTGGTCGAAAGATTGTTCCAATTAGAACCATCATCAATCGAATACTGATATCCAGTAATTGCACTACCCCCATCAAACGCAGGCTCATTGAAGCTAAAGCTCAGGCCCTCTTTGGTCGGACTGAGATTCAATGAGGTTGGCTTATAGGGCTCACCATAAATGTTGCTCTCGAGGGCTGCTATCAAAACAGCAAAGCCATCGTTCAGGCTGGACCCAATCACCCAGCGGTCAAACATGTCCGCGTTATCCGGATAGCCATCAAGTTCAACAATCCCCATGCCCATGTGATTAACCTCAGACCAGGTCTTTATCTGTTGGGTGGTCTTTTCGGTTGCAGAGTGAGTTTCAAAAAAAGTTGCCTTATCGGTGTCATAAAAAACATTGTCCGCAGAGGTTGTGGAGCCTGATTTTGTCGGGACCAACGGGACGGTTGCTGGAACAACAAAATTTAGGTCAAGCAAATACTTCATCTCAGCAGAAACAAAGCAATTTCTGACATCAAGGTCCATGGACCCAACCCTTTGACCCAAAAACACACCGGGAACTTCACCAGAAATGGTGTTTACCTCTCCATTCACAAAGCTGTTTTTTATCTGAAAAGAGGGTGCGATTGACAGTAGCTCTCCAAACAGTCCAGCTGCCGCAGTGTCACCAGAAACAGTTCCATAAAAACTAAGGTCAGTGGTGCCTGCGGCATCAGTAATCAATGAGCCAGCAATGCCTCCCGCGTAGTCACCGGTGACATTGGTTTTCACATAAAGCCCAGAAAATTGCTCCACATACATCTGACCTGCAATCCCCCCTGCCAAAACTCCAGTTGAGCTGACAGAACGGGAGCTCACAAAAGAAACATTGTTGATCTTTATGGAGTAATCACCAATACCTGCATAAGCCTCACCAACCACTCCCCCAACATCAGCGGTTCCTGCAATGTCGCCAGTTGCACTCACGTGAACATTGAAAATTTCAGTGTTGGTTCCAACAACACCTGCGAGAGAACCGGTGTTATCGCCAGAGATTGAACCAACTTCTAGTTTTAGGTTTTGTATTAGTGCATTAGAAACACTAGAAAACATTCCATTGTCTGAATCAGAGCTCGAGCTAAGACCAGAGATGGTGAAGTTGTTTCCCTCAAACTCTGCTGTGTCAGCTCCTGTTCCTGAGAAAGGGAAAGATGTCCAAGGGCTATTTAGGTGTATATCGTTTATAAGTTCAAAGTCATTAGATCCATCAACAATACAATCAACCATCTCAAACAGGTCTTGTTCTGTTGAGAGCTGATAGATGCCAGCAGATGAGCCAGCGCCTGTTGAGAGATCACAGTTTGTGTCACCAATATTTGCATTTGCTGGAGTTGAAAAAGCCACCACCCCAAATGAGAGCAGTGCGCCAATGGAAACAGCTGAAACAACTTTGTTTATAGCCATTATTTACCCACTTCTCTTGACTCATGCCCTAACAAAAGCGACAAACATTGTGCAGACAGCCTAGCTGGACATTTGGGGGACCTTGGTGAAGTGATTATTAACTTTTTATTTCTTACGTTGAATCTAATCCCGACCTGACCGACATTCATAAGCTGCATCGACAACAGCGGGAGATGCCCAGGAAAAACACACAAGATAGCCAACTCTCAGAAGTCAAAAAAAGAAAAACCACGAAAGAGATAATCCTCAGGTGACAGATTCATGCCTAGCTATGGTTGACATCATTACCTTTGTCTTTAGAGAACTTTTCACGGAAATACCAAGTGTCTCTGGCTAGACTGCCTAAAAAGAGTAAGCAGTCCTTCTCACCCTCTCACCATCGACATAGACCTCTAGAACATTCTTTCCAGGTAACAATTCAACTGTTCTAACAAGATAAGCAGTTCCCTGCATAGGACCCGAGTCGATAACTCTGAGCTTGGGGTCACTATTGTCTTCAGCTCTTACCCAAGCTATTTCCTCACCATTTACAAAGAACTGGACTTTGCCCTGGCCAGCAGGATTTTTGGCATAGATCTTTGCTTCGGTGTCAGAGAGCCGTTTGGTCCAAGCGTTGAATTCTTCCGTAAGTTGAGAGGTGGGTTGCTCAATAAGGATTGCCTC
>CAJXZO010000016.1 GCA_913062975.1 uncultured Micrococcales bacterium | reverse complement strand
ACCCAAGCGGCCAAAGGGATCTGACTGTAAATCAGCCGGCGTAGCCTTCGGGGGTTCGAATCCCTCACTTGCCACCATTGCTGGGGCTAAGCTAGTGATGAGATAGCGCTAGAAGGTATTTTGCAAAAATTCAGAGAATTCATAACTGAAAAATCAACAGCCTGGATCACTTTGTTGATCGGACTTGGTTTTGTTGGAATCGCATTTGGCCCACTTGCCTCTGCTGCTAATGACACCACTCCCGGCGCAGGACTCCCTGACGATGCTGAATCAGTGTTGGTTGAGGAATATCAAAATCAGCTTCCAAGCTCCGATGGAACTGCTGTATTAATCCTTTACAGAACCTCCGACGGCTCAGAATTCACAGAGACTCAGCTGGAATGGGTGCAGGGGGAATTTGACCCGCAAACCATGATGCCGGCAGGTGGAGCTAACGAAAAATTCACCGAATACAGCTCCCTTGAAATTCAGGGTGAGGCATTTGTTCCTCCCGCCCGGATTTCTGAAGGTGGCGAGGCTGCCAGCATTACAGTGCCATTGGAGGCAACCGATAATTTTGAAATAACCGATGAGCGCATCAACGACATGCGAGTGATTGCTTCGCAGGGAATGCCTGCTGGCATAGAGGCTTATGTGACCGGGCCTGAGGCTTTTGTTGCAGACCTTGGAAACATCTTTGCCGGAGCTGATTTTGCAATTCTGGGAGCTTCCGTTTTGGTTGTTGCGACAATCTTGCTGATCACCTACCGCTCACCTGTTTTGTTGTGGGTTCCATTGCTGGTTGTGGTGGTGACAGACGCCATGGCGCAGCAGGTTGTTGTTCCCATTGCAGAGGCGGCTGGAATCACACTGACAGCCGACAACACGGGTATTTTGGCAGTGTTGGTGTTTGGTGCGGGAACCAACTATGCACTGCTGTTAATTGCTCGCTATAAAGAAGAACTTCTGGTTTTGGATGACCGTCGTCAGGCAATGAGAAATGCAGTCAAGGGAGCGGGACCTGCCATCTTGGCATCCGGCGGAACCGTTGCTGTGGCTTTGTCGTTGTTGTTGTTTGCAGAGATTGAAGGTCGCCAAGCACTTGGCTTGATTGGTGCTGTTGGAATTGTGATGGCCATGTTTGCAGGTCTTGTGATTCTGCCTGCAGCACTTGTGGTTTTCGGAAGGGGATTGTTCTGGCCGTTCATTCCAAGAGTTGGTGGCAATAACCCTTACGAAAATGGACTGTTTTCCAAGTTAGGAAAAGCAGTTTCTCGCCGTCCGGTGACATCGGCGGGTGTTGGTGTTGTCTTCCTGGCAATCCTGGCAACCGGTGGCCTTGGCACCAAGACTGGACTGAGTTCAACTGAGGTGTTCATTGAAAAGCCTGAGGCTGTTGCAGGTATTGAATT
Source organism: uncultured Micrococcales bacterium (assembly GCA_913062975.1). Classification (GTDB taxonomy): domain Bacteria; phylum Actinomycetota; class Actinomycetes; order Actinomycetales; family Microbacteriaceae; genus CAJXVY01. The sequence goes on along the minus strand of CAJXZO010000016.1, from coordinate 16,090 downwards.
GCTTGGAGAGTCTTTCAGCGCAGGAGCAACCAGTCCATCGGCTGTGATCGTTGAAAACAGTTTTGTTGAGCAGGCGACTTCGATAATCCTTGAGGTTGAAAATGTTGACGAGGTCAATGCAGGCGATTCAACAGAAGAATTCACTCAGCTGAACGTTGTCTTAGATGCAGAGCCGGAGAGTGCTTTGGCGCTGGACACGGTTGCTGAGCTAAGACTAGCTCTCGATGAGTTACCAAACGAGGCCATTGGCTTAGTTGGTGGCGATGATGCAACGGCATTGGATCAACGGCAGGCAACCGAGCGAGATCAAGCTCTATTGCTTCCGCTGATCTTGATTTCGGTATTTCTGATTTTGATCGTGTTGCTTCGAAACCTTGTCACGCCGATTCTGTTGCTAATTGCGGTGGTGGGAAGCTTCTTTGCAGCCTATGGTGCGTCATGGTTGGTTTTCCAAAACATCTTTGGGTTCCCGGCCCTTGATTTGAGCGTGTTTATCCTGGCGTTTTTGTTCCTGGTTGCCCTCGGTGTTGATTACAGCATCTTCTTGGTCACCAGAGCTCAAGAAGAAGCCAGGAAACTGGGAACCAGGGCGGGCATGCAAAAGGCTTTGGGCGCAACCGGTGGTGTGATTACCAGTGCCGGAATTCTGCTGGCAGCAGTGTTCTCGGTGCTTGGAGTGCTCCCATTGATTGCCCTCGCCCAGGTTGGAACCATTGTTGGTTTGGGTGTATTGCTTGACACCTTGCTGGTGAGAACAGTGATTGTCCCAGCCCTTGCGTTTATTCTGGGAAGCAAGTTCTGGTGGCCCAGAAAAGAATTGGCCGATTAGTCAGCTTAAGTCCCTCGCCTTAGGAAAATATGACTCGTGAAAGCCTTGGTAAGGACTAATTCAGAGTCGAATCCAAGCGGTTTGATCAGTCTCCAATTGACCACTTGCCATCAAGCCCGTTTGAGTTGAAACTAAAATTTCGCCCGAGGGCAGACTCATTGGTTCTCCCAGGTTTGAAATGATGAGAACGCCGTTGTTTTCAAAGGCAATTGAACTATCACCGCATAGAGGCTCCAACCAGTGAAGCTCGCCGGAGCCCAGACTGTAGTCCTTACGTATCTGCAGAAGCTTCTTATAAAGCTCCAGCGTTGATCCTTCAACACCTTCCTGGACATCCCGTGCATACTTGGCAAACACATTCGGCTGCGGAAGCCAGGTGCTAGCGGCTTCACCAAAGCCGAAGCTTGGCTTGTCGTGCTCCCAAGGTATTGGAACTCGGCAACCATCACGACCCACTTTTTCTCCGTTGGTTCTGAAGTAAGTCGGGTCTTGGCGATATCTGTGTTCAAGGGTGGAGTGCTCGGGAAGACCGAGTTCCTCACCCTGATACAGATATGCCCCTCCTGGAAGCCCCAGCATAAATGCGCTTGCAGCCCTTGCTCTCCTGAGCCCCAACTTCTCGTTCGGCTGTTTGTGCTCGGGTCCAATTCCCTGACCTTGGGGTGGGTTTTCAGTCAGTCCAAATCGAGAGGTGTGACGGACTACGTCGTGGTTCGATAGCACCCAGGTTGATGGAGCACCAACGCCGCCGAAAGCTGCGAGTGATTCATCTATGACCGACCTGAGTTTGGTTGCATCCCAAGGACAATCTAAATAACCAAAGTTGAATGTCTGATGATATTCATCCGGCCTAACCCACTTAGCCATTCGACTTAGAGGCATAACCCAAGCTTCCGCACACATTGCCCTGTCATCGTATTCATCCAAAACACTACGCCAGCGTCGATTAATGTCATGAACACCCTCTCTATTCCAAAATGGGTGGGGAATGTCTGCTTCGGTCAACGCGCCACCACCAGAATCTGAATTAGACTCGTCCAAATCGGGGAAGTTCCAGTCTTTTTTCATTGAATGAGCGACATCGATTCGAAAACCATCGGCTCCACGATCTAGCCAGAATCGCAGAATCGAGTTGAACTCATCTATGATTTCGGGGTTCTCCCAGTTCCAGTCGGGCTGTGATGAGTCAAATAAGTGCAGATACCACTGACCGGCTTTTCCATCCGCCTCAGTGACTCTGGTCCAAGCGGATCCACCAAACACGCTGCGCCAGTTGGTTGGGGGTAGCTCTCCGCTCTCCCCTTTGCCATCGCGGAAGATGTATCGGTCGCGCTCTGGGCTTCCCGGTTCGGCCTGCAGGGCTAGCTTGAACCACTCGTGCTCGGATGAAGAGTGGTTTGGAACCAAGTCAACGATTACCTTCAGCCCCAGAGAGTGGGACTCGGCCACTAGTTGATCAAAGTCCTCCAAAGTTCCAAAAAGCGGATCTATATTTCTGTAATCGCTTACATCATAACCGGCATCATTCTGAGGAGATTTGAAAAATGGCGAGTACCAAACTGCATCAACACCAAGTTCGGCAAGGGCTGGCAAGCGCTTTTTGATCCCCTGTAGGTCTCCAATTCCATCGCCGTTGGCGTCGGCAAACGAGCGTGGATACACCTGATAAATAACGGATGAACGCCACCATTCGTGGCCTTTGGCTGATTTCTTATTTGTAGTAGTCACTCGCAAATACTAGGGGAGTCAATGTGGTTTCAGAGCAAATTCTTGTAGTTGTTATCTAAATCTAATTTTTCTCTTTTCGGTCAGCGATTTTTGCAACCGCTTCCAATCTTCATCTAAAAATCATCTTTTCTCAGTTGTGGTTGGTGCATCGGGGAATCACGCCTAAGGTTGTGGGGGTGGAAAATAGGAGAGCATGAAAAGAGGATTTCGGTTCATTATTGCCTTGACTTTGTCAGGGCTTGTCTTGTCGGCGTGTCAGGCGAGTCCGGTTGAGAATGGACTGCCTGAAGATCTGAGCGCTCCAACACCTGAACCTGAGCCACTCGAAATAGTGACCATTTGGGCTCCTGAAGCTGTCTCCTCTGCCCTTTCTGACACTGTCGCGGAGTTTGAGGCCGATTTTGGAGTGGAGGTGCAGTTCACCAACCTAGAGTTGAACGAAATATACCAACAGCTGGAATCGGGCCTAAATCCAGACATCTTTTTCGGAACGCACTCCTGGACTCAGGACCTAGTTGACGACGCTGTGGTTTCTGAACTTGAGCTTGGGATTTTGGGAAATCGGTTTCCCGAAAGCTTGGAAAATGCATTCCGAGTCGATGATGATTTTTACGGTGTTGCTGTGAGTGAGCAGCATGTGTCGCTGATTTGCAATTCGGAATTGGTTCCAGAGCAACCTAGTGCTAACCAACTTTCGGATATTGGTTTGGGCCTTGCCTTGGATCCACAGCTGGGAGACCCCTACCACCTTTATCCATTTATGAGTTCATTCGGTGTTGACTTAGAAAATCCAGAAGAGACTGATTTTGGATCTGCTGCTGGATATGAGTTTGCAGCTTGGATGGCAAGAGAGGGCAGCACACTATTTGACCTCACAAATGATTTTCAGACGATCGCTGATGGCTTCAATTCGGGGGAGTTTGGCTGCTGGTTGAGTGGTCCCTGGGCCACGGCCTATCTAGAACCAGAGATTCTTGAGCTGGCTGTGGTTTATCCGGTGCCTGATGTTGGAGACTTTGAGGCAACTGCATTGGTCGATGTTGCTGGGTTCTTTATTAACAGTCAGAGCGATGACCCGGTGTATGCAAACACACTCGTTTTAGAAAACTTCACCCGCAACGAATCACAATTGGCTGTGGCTAGCGCGCTTTCAGGTATTCCCGCGGTTGAAACCGATAATGAATTTTTGTCAGGGTTTAGAGAAACAGCAGCCGAAACATTGCCAACACCGGCCTCAGAATTTTTGAATCAACTTTGGCCAATGCTGGGAGCCGCGCAAGCGGAGCTATTGGTTGAAGATGCCGATTCAGTGGAAATATGGTCCAGCTTTGTTAGCGAAGTTGAACAACTTAGACTGAACACTGGCTAAATCAATTGCAACAGTAAGTTAGATGGTGCTAATCTTTGGTGGTTGTTTCGCCCCGATAGCTCAGTGGTAGAGCACTTCCATGGTAAGGAAGGGGTCGACAGTTCAATCCTGTCTCGGGGCTCGGTCAAAGATAATGACCATGCGGCGGGGTAGCTCAGGTGGTTAGAGCGCACGGCTCATAATCGTGAGGTCGCGGGTTCAAGCCCCGCCCCCGCTACCATTGTTCAGTGGAGATGGCGTTCTTACTGCAACCCGGGCAAACCTAAATGAAATCTCAAGTAGGCTCACGCACTTGGTCAAAGGGCAGCCCTTGTTACTCCATGACCCGCTGTTTGGATATAGCAATTGCCGTCAAAGACTCAATTCCAGTGATTGTTCCATCGGACTCCACCACAACTTGTTCTGAGCACTCCGTGCTCTCATGAAGCAGTTCCGAACTGAAGTAATTGCAATAGACCCCTGGTGGCAAACCCGTTTGAATTTCTTCGTCATAAGGCTCATCCCTCAGGTTTACTAAAAAATAACCCTCTGAGCCTCGAGAAAAACCATATATCTTTCGATCCCTTTTCCAATTTTCCATTGGTTCACGGTCTAAATCGAATGAAAATTGAATCATGTTTGTAGTGGTTGTCCAGCGATGCTGACATATCCACTGTCCGGCTTGATAGGAATCTTTGGGTCCGTCTTGGCAAACAACGTCCTGAACGGACTCGCCTGGGCCTAACGGCACAAAGTCAAAATCATCGAAGGAGTATGAGCTATAAAGCATTGGGTGACCATAGGTCTCAGCCAGCATTGTGGCGGTGGCAAGCTCAAATAATTTCGGCTGGCGATAGCTGAGAGTTGAACGGTTCCTTTCAGTGTCGTGGTTTGAGATGAAGCCAATAGATTCAACCGATTTTAGATACTCGCCCCATCTTGATGCGTTTGCCGCTGTAGAGATAAGCCCAGAATCGAAAAAAGCATTCATGTTTTCCGCATATCCAAACTCCCAGGCTAGGTCCCCAGTGTTGGTGTATTGCTCCGGTTGCAGCGCACCACCAGGGATTACTTCATGCATGACAATGACCTCATCAGGCAAGCTGTCCAATATTTGTCTTAGCTCAGGTTCGGACATGTGTTTGGCGGCATCAATTCGAAAACCGGCGACACCTTTGTCCAACAGCGATTGCAGATACTCTGTGATTTTTCCCTGGACATTCTCTCTGCCCTGGTCCAAATCACTGAGTCCCAGCAATTCGCAATCTCTGACTTGAGCGACATCGTTGAAGTTTTGAATCTGGTTGTTGCTGGTCAGCTGACAATTGTGAAAGTCGTCTCTTTGGTAAAGACCGGGGTAAGAGTATTTTTCATACTGGGTGCCGTCGAACCCAGTTCCATTAGAGCTGGCGCTCATGTGATTGATTACCGCATCGGCAATAACGTCCACCCCAGCAGAATTACAAGTGTCAACCATCTCTTCGAATTGTTCAGTTGTACCTAGCTTTGAATTCAATCCATAGCTGACTGGTTGATAAACAGTCCACCAAGCATCACCTCGAATGTGCTCCTGGGGCGGACTGGTCAGCACCCAGCTGATACCTGTGTCAGCCAGCAGCTGGCATTCTTTGGAGATGGATTCCCAGTTCCACATAAACAGTTGAACCCCGATATTGCTCTGATGGCTCAGCGGCGTCTGCGCAACTAATCCAATCTCAGTTTCATCCTGGTTTTCGGGGATGCACGCACTCAGTGAAATTAGTAGAGAACCGATAGCTAACCCACCTGCGGTTTTGAAAGCTCTAGAGAAAGTCATGCACTGGATTCTATTTTTTGGATGATCGAAAACTCTAAATAGTTTGGACAGAGTGAAAATTCACCAAAAAGGCCTCACAAAGCAACATTCAAAAGGGTGTAAACGCTTACAAACAAAGCCACAAAATAGATGCAATATCTAGTTGTTACAGCTTTGTTACTAATGTAATCGCTTACAAAATTGTTGTTTTCTGCAGCAATCGCCAAAGTAGTGGCATCGCTGTAGATTTTCGAATCTAGCGAGCTCTAACTAACAAAGAATGAGGTGTAAAAAATGTTTATCGCGAGGAAGCGTAAATTACTGGCTGCAGGTGCAATAACCGCAGCGGCCGCTTTAGTGCTGGCTGGATGTGCAGCATCTGAAGAACAAGACTCTGACAATGCTGCGGACACCGGTAGTGAGGCTGAGGAGGTCGAAGAGCCAGAGGCTCCGGCCGAACCTTCAATCGATACCATCACTATCTGGGCGGATGACCTTACCATTCCACCATTGGAGGGAGTGGCTGCCGATTTTGAGGCTGACACTGGGATCGCTGTTGAGTTCGTCATTAAGGAATTTGGAAACATTCGCGAAGAGGCGATTACTTCTATCCCCACCGGTGAAGGACCAGATTTGATGGTCGGAGCCCACGACTGGACTGGTCAAATGGTTTCAGCGGGTGTTGTTGCTCCGGTCGAACTCGGAGCAGCCTTGGGAGATTTTAGTGAGAACTCAGTTGCTGCATTCAGCTACGACGGATCTCTTTACGGCATGCCCTATGCGGTAGAGAACATCGGATTGGTCTGCAACTCTGACCTAATGCCGTCCCAGCCTGAAAGCTGGCAAGAGCTGCAGGATACGGGCGTGCAGGTCGCTTTGAACCCAGATTCGGGAGACCCTTACCACTTCTACCCATTGCAGACCTCTTTTGGCGCATACGTATTTGAAAAAAACGAGGATGGTTCTTATAACCCGAACCTTGCCATGGATAACGAAGGTGGATATGACTTCGCTCAATGGCTGTATGAAGAGGGATCACAGGTTTTTGACGTGAATGCTGGCTATGACATTGTGAGTGAGCAGATGCTCAATGGAGACTTGGCCTGCTGGATTACTGGTCCATGGGCAGCCCCTGCAATTGCTGAGGCTCTGGGTGAAGATGGGTACGAAATTTACAACATTCCGTCGATAGGTGGAGAGACTCCGGTTCAGTTCTTGGGAGCACGCGGGTTCTTTGTTTCCGCACAAACCGAAGACAAACTGTTCGTGACCAAGTTCTTGTCTGAGTACATTGCCAACGCCGATGTGCAGACTCAGATTTTCGAACTAGGCGGACGCATCCCTGCACACAAGGATGCTCTGGCCGCCGCGGCGGATGACAAGATTGCCAGCGGATTTGGTGCGGTAGGAGCGAATGCAGAACCAATGCCTTCTATCCCTGCGATGAACTCCGTTTGGGCGTCATGGGGAACAACCCAGGCAGCACTGCTGCAGCAGGCAGTTGAGCCAGAGGCGGCATGGGAGAAGATGATCGAGGACATCGAAACTGCAATCGCAGGCTAGGTATGCTCAAACCCCCGCCCAGATTCTGGGCGGGGGTAAAACCTATTTGACATCGGCGGAGAAGTGAAACGAAATCTCAAAAAAGAGCGATCCCCAATCGAAAGAGCGGACAACGCCCCCACTCTGAGCACTTGGATAGTTAAGATACTGCTTCTGGGCATACTTGATGCACTGGCCCTTTTCAGCGTCTTTGTGTTGCTGCAGGCAGGTGACTACATCTTGATGGCTGTGGTGATTGCCGTCACTCTAGCCCTCAACTGGATCTACCTGCGAAGGGGAAGCCTGCCAGCAAAGTATTTGGCTCCAGGGCTGGTGTTTATGGCAATTTTTCAAATTTTTGTGGTTATTTACTCCGGCTATGTTGCTTTCACAAACTACGGAACCAGTCACAACTCGACAAAAGAAGATGCTCTTCACGCAATGATGCTGAATGGGCAGACTCGTGTTCCGGAAGCTCCTGTTTATGGCTTGTCAGTGCTGGTTGATGAAGAGGAAACTTTGCATTTCCTCGCCACACTGAGCGATGAAACGACCGATGCCCGAGTCTTTGTTGGCAGCGAGGACGAGCCATTAGCGGAGGTTTTTGAATACGAACTGAATACTCGGGGAATTGCCAACAGTACTCCCGGATATCAAACCCTGAGTTTCGCCGAACTGGTTCAAAGACAGGACGAACTGTTGGCCATGAAGGTCTTCCTCACCGACGAGATTGACAGTAATTTCCTGATGACTCCTGACGGTTCCCAGGCTGTGGTTTTCCAGCCCAGGTTGGAATACGACGCTGAACGCGACACCATTACCAGAATCTCTGACGGGAAAGTCTTTTTTGACGTGGGAGAGGGAATCTTCACCGCTGCGGATGGTGAGGTGATAAGGCCAGGTTGGCGCGAGTTCGTCGGCTTTGACAATTTTATTAGAGCGATTACCAATGAGGGGATCAGGCAACCTCTGTTTTATGTTTTGACCTGGAATTTTGCATTTGCGATTCTCTCGGTGCTATCCACATTCATTGTCGGTTTAGCGTTGGCGCTAATGTTGAATGATCCAAAAATTCGTGGTCAGAAGTTTTATCGGGCGGCGATGATTCTGCCATATGCATTCCCGGCTTTTCTGTCCGCATTCGTCTTCCAAGCCCTTTATAACCAAGAGTATGGGTGGATCAACAATATTTTGCTGGGGGGTGCCGACATACCATGGCTCAATGACATTTGGTGGTCGAAGCTCGCTATTTTGCTGTTGAACCTGTGGCTAGGGTTTCCCTATATGTTCCTGATAACCACGGGTGCTTTGCAGTCAATACCCGAAGAGCTAACTGAATCCGCAAAAATTGACGGCGCCAGTGCCTGGCAGGTTTTGATGCAGGTTAAGCTTCCGATGCTGATGGTTACGGTGGCACCACTGCTCATCGCCTCTTTTGCCTTCAACTTTAACAACTTCGCTGTTATCTACCTGCTCACCCGCGGAGGCCCGACTGATTTTGATGCAGAAATTCCAGTTGGCTACACAGATATCTTGCTTTCCATGGTGTACAAAATCGCTTTCTCCACAGGTGAGGGTCGGGACTTTGGTCTGGCAAGTGCTTTTTCAATCTTGATCTTTTTCATCATCGCCACAGTTAGCTACTTCAGCTTCCGAAGAACTAAGACTTTGGAGGATGTAAATTGACGGGTAAAACAGAGATTCGGAACATAAACCAGCGGAAGGTTCCCTTCCGAATCTGGTTCAAAAGGGTCGGCTGGAAACACCTTGTTACCTGGGGGGTAATTGCCTATGCAGTTTTCCCGCTTCTCTACGTATTTTCAGGTTCTCTGAATGTCGGAGGCACGCTAACCGGCTCCAATGCTCTATTTCAAAATTTGGGAATACAGAATTACATAGATCTTTTCAATGACCCCTACCGGCCATTCGCCTATTGGTTTAGAAACACCGTAGTAATTTCCATTGCGGCCAGTGTGGGTTCTGTGTTCTTAAGTGCTTTGGCGGCGTATGCATTCTCCAGGCTCAGATTCGCTGGCAGAAGAGCCGGTTTGCTAACGCTGATTCTTGTGCAGATGTTTCCTCAGTTGCTTGGTTTAGTGGCAATTTATGCCCTTTTGGTGGTAATCGGAGATATTTTCCCAATTCTGGGAATTGGCTCTATGTTGGGCCTAATCATGGTCTACATGGGAGGTGCACTGGGGGTGAACACATATCTCATGTATGGGTTTTTCAACACCATCCCCAAAGAGCTTGACGAGGCTGCAACCATCGACGGAGCCGGTCACGCTCAGATATTTTTCGGAATCATCCTCAGGTTGAGCGCTCCAATACTTGCAGTAATTGCACTTCTCAGTTTTATCGCCACCAGCAGCGACTTTGTGTTGGCCTCAATCATTCTTACCCAGCCAGAGACTCAAACCCTGGCTGTGGGGCTGTATCAATATGTATCCGATAAATTTAGTCAAAACTGGACCGTGTTTGCCGCCGGCGCTGTTTTGGCTGCAATTCCGGTCATAGTGCTATTCGTTTTCTTACAAAGATTCATTGTCAGCGGTCTGACCGGCGGAGCGGTAAAGGGATGACGTTGCTTTCTTATTATCCGCATCATGACGGTTCACCGCTTTATTGCTCAGCTACCAACCCCGCTCTGGGAGAAACTTTGAAACTAAGGGTTTCGGTTCATAGCTCGTGGCAGGTAAGTAGGATTTTGTTGAGGCAGTCAGATTCTGGCGAAGCGTTTTTGAAGGTAGCGAAATTAGTTAGCGAAACCGGCAGCTGGAATTGGTATGAAGCCGAATTGGACATGACAAACCCAGTTGTTGGATATCGCTGGTTTATTGAACTTATTGATGGTGAGAGTTATTGGCTGAACGCGGTTGGCCTAAATTCACTGGATAGACCTGACAGTGAAGATTTTCGAATTTCCATCGGGCAAAAGCCACCTGAATGGGCAACCGGGGGCGTTATGTATCAGGTGTTTCCCGACAGATTTGCTCGCGGAGCGGAGGCGGGAAGCAGGGAAATACCAATATGGGCCAACCAGGCGGATTGGTCGGATGAGGTTATTGGCGAGGGACCCGGAACAGCAGAACAACTGTTTGGGGGAGATTTAGATGGGGTAAGGGAAAAGCTTGATTACCTTATTGAACTCGGTGTGGATGTTTTATATCTAACTCCGTTTTTTCCAGCTCGCTCGAATCATCGCTATGACGCGAGCAGTTTCGATACCGTGGATCCTTTGTTGGGCGGCGACAGAGCGCTAGAAAACTTGGTTGAACAGGCCCATAACAAAGGTCTTAGGGTGATAGGAGATTTGACTTCTAACCACTCTGGTTCTGCTCATGAGTGGTTCAACACGGCATTGCAAGACCCACAGTCGGAGGAGCGGGGTTTTTATTACTTTCATGAAAATGGAGATTATGAGAGCTGGTTTGGAGTGCCATCCCTGCCAAAATTCAACTGGGCAAGCACTGAGCTTCGAGAGAGGTTTGTCCGAGGTGAAAATTCGGTTGTAGCCAAATGGATGAAAAAACCCTATTCATTAGATGGTTGGCGAATAGATGTTGCCAACATGACTGGCCGATTTAGAGACCAAGATATGTTTGCAGAGATCGGCTCTGAAATTAGACAGCGGATGAATGAGGTCAATCCAGACAGCTTTTTAATGGCCGAGTACACCTCTGATGCTTCAATGCAAATAAACGGACAGAGCTGGCAGGGTGCGATGACCTACTCAAATTTCAGCAAACCAATTCTTAGGTGGCTAGCCAGAGCCGAGGCGGAAACCGAAAAGACTCATCTTGGACCCGGTCATCTAGAAATATCGGCAAAAGATTTCGTGCAGACCTATCAAAGTTTTATTGCAGCTTTCCCCTGGACCGTGCGCTTGCACAACATGAATGCCCTGGACACTCACGACACCCCAAGGTTTAAGACTCTCTCGATGCCGGGAGCTCAGAGGGTGGCTGCCACGGTGCAGTTCACGATTCCGGGCATGCCAACCATTTTTGCTGGAGATGAGTTGGGTCTAACGGGCTGGAATGGCGAGAATTCAAGAACTCCCATGCCGTGGGATGGTGAAAGGGAGACGGAGCCAGCATTGACAGATGTTTATAAAAAGCTGATCGAACTGCGAACCTCGCACCCAACTCTCTCCAACGGCGCGATGAGGTGGTTACACGCGAATGAAGAGTCGATGCTTTTTGCAAGGGAGAGTGAGGCGGAAACCTTGTTGATTGCAGTCAGTCGCGGTGCTGATTCAATCGTGATTCCGAGGGACTCTGCGATTCACAGTGGACGGCCCGAAAGCTTATTCGGTGGCAAGGAGATGAAAGAGGAGGGCGACAGCTTTCGTGTCCAACTCGGCTCCACCGATGCTCAGATTTGGAGAATTAGAGACTGAACAAGTTTCGGGCTTGGGTAGTCTGGAGACATGGTGAATCCAGAAATTGTTGGAAAACATTATCCAAGCACTCCCGAATACCTGGTTGGTCGCGAAAAAATCAGAGAGTTTGCCAAGGCAACCTTTCACTCTGATAACTCTCCGAGTATTTCGATGGATGCCGCCAAGCAGGCAGGGTTTGATGATCTAATCGCGCCACCAACCTTTGCAGTTGTTTTGCAGCAGCAGTCTTTGGATCTAGTTATTGATGACCCAGAAGCAGATTTGGATTTTTCAAGAGTGGTTCACGGTGATCAGGGTTTTAGTTTTCAAAGACAGATCGTTGCAGGAGATCTACTCACCTCACAGCTAGAGGTTGAATCAGTGAAGCAGCTTGGCGGAAACCAAATGGTTGCTTTTCTCACCAAGATATCTGATGAAGATAGCCAACTTGTTGCCGAGGCTCGCTCGACCTTGGTGGTGAGGGGTTAGTGATGGAAATTGGACAGATTGTTTTTGAAAAAAAGTTATTGCTCACCCGTGATTCTCTGGTTCGGTATGCGGGGGCAAGTGGAGATTTCAACTCTATTCACTACCGAGATGACATAGCCAAACAAGTTGGATTGCCAGGGGTTTTGGCTCACGGAATGCTCACCATGGGTGCAGCCATTAGCCCATTATTTGATGAGGCTGGAATCCAGTTAGTCCAATACTCGGTTAGGTTTTCAAAACCGGTTCCTGTTGATGCCCAAGAGGGAGCTGAGCTAACAGTTAGTGCTGAGGTTGTTGGCCTTGAAGACGGCCTCGCGAAGCTTGCTGTCAAAGCTGTCTTTGATGATCAAGCGGTTCTGGCCAAGAGTTTTGCCTGGGTGAAAAATGACTGAGGCTTTATCAAAACACACCACCATGCAGGTGGGTGGTGAACCAAAGACTTTGCAGGTTGTTGATTCCGAGCAAGAGTTTTTTGATGCTTGCTTGAAGCTCTGGGCAACTGGGGAAGACTGGTTCATTCTGGGCGGTGGATCCAATGTTGTGTTTGATGATGAGTTAGAAGATTTGAACGTCATCAAAGTTGAATCAAAAGGCATTGAAGTCACCCAGGACGGGGATTTTGTTTTAGTGAAGGCCCAGGCGGGGGAATCATGGGATGGGCTAGTCAAGTTTTGTGTTGAAAACGGGTATGCAGGAATTGAGGCAATCAGTGGTGTTCCCGGAACCGTTGGTGGGTCACCGGTTCAAAACATTGGGGCTTATGGCCAAGAGGTGAGCGAGACCATCACACGCGTTTCGTTTTTGGATTACCAAACCAAGCAACAGGTGATTCTCAATAATGCAGATTTGAATTTTGCTTATCGAGACAGTGACATCAAACGAGGCCGAGTTGGAGCAATTGGCTGGGTTGAGTTCCGACTGGAGTTGCTTGATGGCATGAGTGTTCCCATGAAAAGTGGGCAGATAACAAATTATCTGGATAAGCCATATGGTTCACAGCTTCCGTTGCAAAAAGTCAGAGACACCGTGATTACTCTTCGATCAGGTAAGGGCATGGTGATTGATCCAAGGGATCAAAACACTGTTTCTTGTGGAAGTTTTTTCACCAACCCGATTGTCGACGAGATCAGGGCCTTGGAGTTTCCAGAGGAAATGCAGAAGTGGAAAGTCGATGGTGGGCTGAAGCTTTCAGCAGGCTGGCTGATTGAGCATGCCGGAATTGAAAAAGGTTTTAAATTGCCAGGTTCAAACGCTGCAATCAGTGAAAAGCACGCTCTTGCCATTACCAATACGGGTGGTGCAACAGCCAGTGAGATTCTGGAGCTTGCAAGGTTTATTCAAGAGCGGGTAGCTGCTCGGTGGGGCATAAACCTGGTTCCAGAACCAAACTTGATCGGTTTTAGCTAAAGAGTTTTTGAATTCTTTGAACACCTTCTAGCAAGGCCTCATCGCCCAGCGCATAGCTCATTCGAACATAGCCACTTGGCCCAAATGCTTCTCCTGGAACCATTGCCACCTCGGCTTTTTCCAAGATGTAATCACAAAGTTCAAGCGAGTTGTTTATCTGATGACCTCCCCAGGTCTTGCCCAAGAGCCTGGTTACATCCGGGTAAACATAAAAAGCGCCCTTGGGCTCCGGAGTATAAAAACCATCAATTTTGCCTAGCTCCCGAATGATGGTTTTTCTTCGGCGATCGAAGGCTTTTAGCATCTCCATGGCTGGTTCTCTGGGGCCGGTCAGGGCTGCAATGGCCGCTCTTTGTGAGATGTTGGCAACGTTGGAGGAAAGATGGCTCTGCAGATTCGCTGCCGCTTTGGCAACATCCTGGGGTGCAACCATCCAGCCCAGTCGCCAACCGGTCATTGCAAATGTCTTGGCAACTCCATTGACCATAACTGTTTGATCGGCAACCTGTGGCACTAGTTCTGTTGGGCTGTGCGCAAAGATTCCGTCATAGGTGAGGTTTTGATAAATCTCATCAGCGATGATCCAGATGCCGTTATCCAATGCCCAGTTGGCAATGTCTCTGGTCTCTTGCTCTGAGTAAACAGCACCGGTTGGGTTTGAGGGGCTAACAAAAAGCATGGCCTTGGTCTTTTTGGTTTTTGCTTTGTCTAGTTGCTCCACGGTGACTTTGTAGTCCTGGTCGCTTCCTGCAAAAACACTGACTTGTTTGCCACCAGCCAGAGCAATGCTTTCTGGATAGGTGGTCCAGAAAGGTGCTGGCACGATGACCTCATCACCTGGATCCAAAATTGCTGCGCACGCCTGATAGACGGCCTGCTTGCCACCGTTGGTCACCACCACTTGGTTTGCATTGACGCTGGTGCCACTATCGACTTGGGTCTTGGCAACGATTGCATCTTTCAACTCTGGCAAACCAGCTGCTGGGGTATAGCGGTGGTTTTTGGGATCTTTGGCTGCGGCGACGGCTGCCTCAACAATGTGATCGGGAGTTGGGAAATCAGGTTCGCCGGCTGCGTAGGAAATAACGTTTTTGCCTTCGGCTTTCATGGCCTTGGCCTTGGCATCAACCTTTAGGGTTGCTGATTCACTGATGGCGGCGATTCTTTGGGAGATTCTCGACATGAGAGTAGCCTATATCCCCATCAAACAAGCATTGCCAAAAACCACTTCAGCACACTACACTTACGAAGTAGTTGACATCTGCCGCTAATTATTTTGGCAACATCATAAATCTAGATTCTCAATCTAGAAGTGTGCCTGTCGAACTAGGGGATTGAAACCAAGCCATTCCCAGAGTTGCAGGATGTCAATGTTTAGGGCGGTGGCTCAATTGGTAGAGCAGCGGTCTCCAAAACCGCAGGTTGCAGGTTCGAGTCCTGTCCGCCCTGCAAGGGAAGGAAGCAAATGGCAGAAGAAGAGAAGCCAAGCGAAGACCTGGTTGAAAAGGCGAAAGCCGATAAGCAGCAGGCCAAGGGTCCAGCTGGCCGGGTCACACTGTTTGTGCGTCAGGTAATTAATGAGCTGAGCAAGGTCACCAGGCCGACCAACAAAGAACTCATCAACTACACCTGGACCGTGCTGGGATTCGTGGCAGTCATGATGGTCATTATCTCCGCCCTCGACTGGGTATTTTTCTCAGTAGTTGGATTCACATTTACCCCCTAAGGAAAAGGTTTTAAATTGGCAGAAATGCAATTTTCAGAAAATTCTGAAACGGAAGAGCAATCAACTGGCTCAGTTGAGGCAGCCACCGAGGTTGAGCAGGCCCAGGAGACAAAGACTGCATCTGAGCCCGAGACAGAGATTCAAGCCGAGGCTGAATCAGAGCAGGAAGTAGTTTCTGAATCTGTTGCCGAGCCTGCAGCCGAAGAAGCCGCAGAAGAGATTGACCCTTACCGTGCATTCCGTGAGGAGCTTCGTTCACAGCCAGGTAAGTGGTACGTGGTTCACAGCTATGCAGGCTACGAGCGTCGAGTGAAGCAGAACATCGAAACCCGTAGGTTGTCACTTGCCGGTGGGGACAGCATTTTTCAGATTGAAGTTCCCATGGAGGAATCAATCGAAATCAGAAACGGTCAGCGCAAAATGGTGACCAAGGTCCGTGTTCCTGGATATGTTTTGGTTCGCATGGACATGAACGAAGACAGCTGGGGTCTAGTTCGTCACACTCCAGCGGTAACAGGATTTGTGGGAAACAGCCAAAGCCCAACCCCATTGCGACCAGCAGAGGCGTTCGACATGCTGAAGGTGCTGTTCACCCCTGAAGAGCCAGAGGTTGAGCAGCCAGCATCAGGCAAGCCCAGCAAGGGTCAACCAGCAGTCAAGAGTATTCCGGTCAACATCGATTTCGAGATTGGCGAGAGCATTCTGATTAAGGACGGATCCTTTGCGGGTCTGCCAGGAACGATTTCCGAGATCAAGCCCGAAAGCGGCAAGGTCACGGTATTGGTATCCCTGTTTGAGCGTGAGACTCCAGTGGAGTTGAGCTTCAACCAGGTAGGTCCACT
>CAJXZO010000015.1 GCA_913062975.1 uncultured Micrococcales bacterium | reverse complement strand
CGTGGGTTTTTCATCTCAGTGGTTGCCCTCAGCGGAGCTGCATCCGTTGCCCTAACATTTATTGCCGGTCACTCTGGCGCAAAGGCCAGCTGGGGTTATCTGATCGAATCTATTCTTGGTGGCTGATTAAGCCTTGACAGCAGGGGCACTCTCTCTGATGTGTAAGTTATAAGGTGCCAGAACGTGTCTGCCCGTGCCACTTAGTCCCTCAATGCGTTCAATCAACATCGTTACCGCATCATTTGCAATGGCTTGGATGTTTGGAGAGACAGAAGTCAGTGTTGGATAGGAATATCGAGCCAGCACCGTATCGTCCCACCCAATGACAGCGATTTCCTCGGGGGTGGAAATTCCTTCATCGCGCAGTAACTGCAAAGCTGCAACGGCGAATCTGTCATCTCGACAAAGAAGCCCGTCGAACTCGATCCCGCTTCTGATTGCTTCTTGAACCGCAACTTTTGCTGATTCTGGACTAAAGCTTTCAACCTGAAGAACTAAAGATGTGTCAACACTCAGACCAGAGTCTTCCAATCCCTTTTGATAGCCGGTCAACCTTTTTTTGGTGGCTCCCGCACTATCGCCCCGCACATCACCCAAGAAGGCAATTCTTTTCCGTCCAAGTCCAATAAGGTGCTTCACCGCAACCTCGGAAGCCGCGGTGTTATCGATCATTATGTGATCAAAAGAAATTGGGGAGGCTGCCTCGCCAAGCATCACCACCGGGGTGTCTTCTTGTATCTGCGCTAAATCCAAACTTGTCACCTTGGCTGGCTGAAAAATCACTCCGTCTACCAGGCCGGCCTCACGGTCACGCAAAACATCTAGCTCTTTTTCTGAATCCCCATCGGTTTGCTCAATCAGCACCCTGTAATCCCGATCCTCAGCCGCCTTTACAATCGCATCCGCCAAGGATGAAAAATACGGGTGGTTGGTTTCAGGGATTGCCAGGGCAATCATTGAGGTCTTTCCCGTTACCAGCCTGCGTGCGGTGAGATTGGGCTTATATCCAAGATCGGTAATAGCTTTTTGAACCCTGGACCGCATGTCTGGGGTCACGTGCTGATAATTGTGAACAACGTTGGAAACGGTTTTTGTGGAGACCCCAGCATGGCGGGCAACGTCAACCAGCCTTACTCGTCTAGAGCCATTGTTTGTCCCACTCATGTGCATTCCCCTTGCCAGTAAGGAAGAAAATATCACAGAACAATTACGAAAATGTGATTGAACTTGCAAATCAAATTTACATCGTTGTAAATTATCCGCAATTGAAATCCAGCAGTTTCAAATAAAGCCATTCAGCGAGGAGGGGCCTTTTGTCACAAAAGACAATTTTCAGCGAAAGAAGGCCCGAGGTGCCCACCGCTGGAAACCGCCTCGTGAAGTCTGTAAAGAAAGATTTCGCTGGCTGGGGCTTTATTGGGCCCTTCATGCTTATCTACCTGGTTTTCCTGGTTTGGCCCATTCTGCAGGCCATCGGGCTGGGTTTTTTCAAAATTGATCTGCTGGTAATCACCGACAGAACCTTCATTGGTCTTCAGAACTACTTCCGTATGTTCTGGGGCGAAAACATGGAGTGGACGCTTGGCAACATGTGGGAGTGGAGAATTGCCGGGCTTTTGTTGCTAATTCCTGTTTTCAGAGGATGGCGAAGCAAAACTCTTTCCACGCTGGAAAGCGTTGTTTACTCTGCATCCCTAGTTGTGATCTTTGCTGGGGTCATGGGCCTAGCTCCTGGCGACGGTGGTCGATGGAATGACTCTCTTTTCTGGCTATCTTTCGGAAACACAGTTTTGTTTGTTTTGCTGTCAACCCCCGTGATTGTTGGAGTGGGACTACTTCTGGCCATGGCTCTGAACCGACCAGGCAGATGGACCGGAGTTCTCAGAACAGTATTTTTTGCACCCTACGTCCTGTCTGTTTCCGTTCTTACTCTTATTTGGGCTTTTTTACTGAACCCACAACTGGGTCTCATTGGCACATTTTTAGAATTCATAGGCCTCGAACCAATAAGCTTCCTAACCTCCCCCACGCTGGCGATGCCCGCAATTGTGATTGCAACCCTGTGGTGGACGGTTGGATTCAACGTGGTTTTGTATCTTGCTGGATTGCAGGACATTGATAAGTCTCTCTACGAAGCTGCCGAGATTGATGGGGCCAGCTTCTGGCAGCGGTTTAGGGACGTTACTTGGCCAGGTCTTAGAAGAACAACTCTGCTGGTGATGGTGTTGCAGATCATTGCAAGCTTCCAGATATTTGGACAGGTGTTCATCATGACGAGGGGTGGACCAAACGGTGCCACCAGGGTTTCCATTCAACACATCTATGAAAGTGCATTCAGAGATTTCAACCTGGGCTACGCCTCCGCTATGAGCGTGTTTTTGTTCCTGGTGATGATCGTGTTCTCCGTTTTGCAATTCCGATTCTCAAGGGATGAAACATGAGCCAAACAGCAGTGAAAGCAACGCCCAGGCTATTGAAGCCCAAGGTGAAACAAACTCTTTTTCTAAGCCTGCTCTCTGTGTTTGCGGCAATCTGGATCCTGCCCCTGATTTGGATGTTTTCACTTGCATTCAGTTCAAACGAAGCTCTGCAAATAAGCACCAACTCACTAACTCCGGTTGATCCAACCGCTGAAAACCTAATAGCTGTCATTCAAGGCGGGATGACACCAAGATGGATGCTCAACAGCGTTATCGTCACCGGCTTCACCACTCTTTCCACTTTGATTCTGTCGGCCATGGCTGGCTATGCATTTGCACGCATCCCCTTCAGAGGAAAAAAGATTGTTTACCCATTGGTGCTTGCTGGTTTGATGGTTCCTCGCGAGGCAATGTTTATCCCATTGTTTTTGATGTTTGCAGAGGCCGATTACCACAACACCTACGAGGCGTTGATGCTACCCAGGATTGCAGCCCCGCTGGGAGTGTTCATCATGACTCAGTTCATGGCTGCAATTCCCATGGAGATAGAAGAAGCTTCCAGAGTGGATGGCGCAAGCAGGTGGCGCACATTCTGGAGTGTGATGGTGCCAATGAGTGTTCCAGCAATGACCGCTCTGGGTATTTTCACCTACATCCTCACCTGGAACGATTTCCTCTGGCCGCTGGTATCAGCTACCCAGAGGGAGATGTTCACAATCACAACAGGGCTTGCAAGCTTGCAGGGAAACTTTGCGCAGGCAACCGAGCTTGGGTCGCTAATGGCCCGCGGAGTGATTGCGAGCCTGCCGCTACTAATTCTGTTTTTCATCTTCCAGAAACAGCTTGTGCGCGGCATATCAATCGGAAGCGGAGGGAAATAGGAGGTGACACCAAAACTATCGGGCCTGTAGGCCAAAACATTTCTAATCATTTTATGAGGAGTACTAATGCTAAAAACTAAGAAGCAAATGGCTCAACTGCTTGCAGTTGGAGCCGTCTCAGCACTGATCCTGAGTGGATGTGCTGCGGCTGAAGAAGACACCTCGGCTGACTCTGGAGACACATCGTCAGACAGCAGCGGAGACGCCGCATCAAACGAAGAGGTAACAATTGACCTTGCAAGGTTCTTTGGTGACTGCGATGACACCACAGAGGGTGTCACCGATGTCAACGAGGCAACCACCGAGTGTGAAGTTATCCAGATTCTTACCAACGCCTTCAACGCCGAAGACAATGGATACACCGTTGAGAAACTTGGTGGACAGGCATGGGGTGATTACTACACCCAGCTAGGAACCACATTCTCTGGCGGAAACCCACCCGACGTTGCAGTTATGCACCAGCACCGCCTACCTGACTATGTAGGTCGCGGATTGCTAACACCAGTAACTGCGCCGCTGGACGCCATTGGCGTTGACTGGAGTGACTACACGGCCCCCGCATTGGGAGCTGCCACATACGAGGGTGAGCAGTACGGAGTTCCCTTCGATATTCACGGAAGCCTATGGCACGTAAATGTGGACATATACGAAGAGGCTGGACTGGTTGACGACTCAGGCGAGCCAATCATGCCTAACTCCCCAGATGAGCTTCTGGAGCAGTGCCAGGCAGTTCAGGATGCCACTGGTAAGCAGTACTTCGCTCACGACTGGTTCGAATTCGGAGTTGGCGCACGTCTGTTCTTGGGACTTGTTTGGCAGCAGGGTGGCAACATCACTGAAGACGGTGTTGCAACCCCAGACAGCCCAGAGGGTGCTGAGGCATTGAGTCTGCTAAACCAGCTGGCTACCGACTGCTCAAACCCTGAGCAGGGTTACACCGATTCAGACGCATCATTCAAAGCCGGTGACGTTGCTGTTTTGCACAACGGAACCTGGATTGTTGATGAGTACGACCGTGTATCAGACTTCGAGTACAGGGCATTGGACATTCCTAACCTGTATGGAGACTTCGGATCATGGGGTGACTCACACATGTGGGTAATGCCAACTGACTCAAGCCGCAGCCCTGCCGAGGAAGAGGCATCACTTGCTTTCATGGCATACCTATACGAGAACGTTGGAAACTGGGCCATTGGCACCGGACACATCGCTCCTAGGGAGTCAATCATCGAATCAGCTGAATACTCAAACGCAGTTCAGCGTGATAACTATGCAGGAACCGCAGCCTACGCCCGCATGGTTCCAGCCGTACCTGGCTGGGCCGGTGCATGGGATGCGCTAAGTGAAGAGTTGAACGCTACATGGGTGGCAGGCAAGGATCAGGCGCAAGCCCTGGCCGATGCTGAGTCGCGCATGAACGACGCTCTAGCTGACTAAAACCACACAACGTATGACGGGTGCCCCATTCGGGCACCCGTCATCACTAAAAATCTAGGAATAGAAAAAATTGCCAAAAGCCACAATCAAAATCTCAAATAATTCAAAAACACAGGTCAACCCAAGAATTTATGGTTCATTCGTTGAGCACATGGGTCGCTGTGTATATGGGGGAATTTTCGAACCAGCAAGTCCCTTCTCGGATGAGGATGGTTTTAGAACCGATGTATTGGATTTGGCTAAAGAAATGGGGGTCACCACTGTCCGCTACCCAGGAGGAAACTTCGTATCTGGGTATCTCTGGGAAGACGGTGTTGGACCGAAAGAGGAAAGACCAACTCGGCTAGATCTAGCTTGGCGAAGTGTGGAGACCAATCAATTTGGCCTAAATGAATTTATGAAGTGGATAAAGCTTCTGGATGCAGAACCAATCATGGCAATTAATCTGGGCACCAGAGGGGTTTTGGAAGCCGCTCAGTTGATTGAGTATGCAAACTTCCCAGAGGGAACAACTTTTTCGGAGATGCGCAAGCAGCACGGGGTTGAAAATCCGCATCAAATTGGTGTTTGGTGCTTGGGCAATGAATTGGATGGACCCTGGCAGATTGGACATAAATCAGCCGAGGATTATGGAAAGCTTGCCAAGGAAACCGCCAAAGCAATTAAGCTTGTCGACCCAGATGTGAAACTGGTTGCCTGCGGAAGCTCCTATGAGGAAATGCCCACCTTTGGTGAATGGGAAGAGACAGTCCTGGATCACACCTTTGACGAGGTTGAAAACATCTCCATGCACGCCTACTACGAAAAATTCGACGATGACAGCCTGTCATTTTTGGCATCAAGTGCACGCATGGACAGATTTATCAAAGGCGTTATTGAACGAGCTGACAAAATTGCCACCAAAAAGGGATCTGACAAGAAAATCAACATCTCCTTCGATGAGTGGAACGTCTGGTATCAAAAGAGATTCGAGGGTGTGGACAAGCTTGAATTCGCCCAAGCCCCAAGAATTATTGAAGATGACTACACGGTTGAGGATGCAGTTGTTGTCGGTTCTCTACTTATGACTCTAATCAAAAACTCAGACAGAGTTGACATGGCTTGCCAAGCACAGCTTGCAAACGTGATTGGCCCTATCAGAACAGAGACCAATAAACCAGCGTGGCGTCAAACCAGTTTTTTTCCATTTGCTCTCAGCTCCAAGTTCGGTCGCGGCGAAGTGATTGATTTGGAGATTGGCACTCGGACCGAGGATGCCGCTTTATTTGAAAACCTGCCGATGGTTGACTCAGTTGCGACCAAAGATGGCGACCACCTAAATGTGTTTTTGCTAAACCGAGAGCTAGAAGACTCCACTGATGTAAGCATTGAACTAGCAGGTTTCAATATCGATGAATTTGTCGAGGGCTACCTAGTTGGTGGAGATAATTTAGAACTTCAAAACACTGCTGAGCAACCAGAGGCCTTTGGCTACGATAGCATTAGCCCCAGCAAAACAGTTGCCAACGGTTTTTCAGTCACCCTGCCGAAAGTATCCTGGTCGCTGTTGAGATTCAAACTAAGCAATTAGCTTTTTTAGCTTTTAGGGAGCAGTGTTGGATTTTCCAATGAGAGCGATCATGAATGATGGTCGCGAACTTCTATATTTTTTCGACCAAGGGTCTGAGCCTCTTACCCCAAAACCCGACACTCGCGATTCAGAGCCAAGGCCCGAGACCAATCAGCTGCGCCAAGACCCGCTAACTGGTGAATGGATCTCGATCTCGCCTCACCGTGGTGCTAGGGCATTCCTGCCTCCCAAGCAATCTTGTCCTCTTTGCCCATCAACCGATGAATATAAATCTGAGATACCAGGGGATTTTGATGTGGCGGTGTTTGAAAACAAAAACCCATCCTTTGGTCCGTTGGAAAAACCAATCGAGCCTGCTGGCAACCAAATGCAGCAGTCCGCCATGGCAACTGGTCGTTGCGAGGTGGTGGTCTTTAGTCCCGAGCACGTTGGCTCACTCGCAGGCCAAACCAACAAGCGATTCAGAACTGTTGTGGATGCTTGGGTTCAAAGAACCCAGGAGTTGAAACAGTTATCAGGAGTTGAGCAGGTCTTCATTTTTGAAAACCGTGGAGAACAAATAGGTGTGACCCTGCATCACCCTCACGGACAAATCTATTGCTACCCATTCATTACCCCAACAAGCGAAAAGCTGAGAAACCAGGTTTCCAAGACAGATAACTTCTTTGAAAAGCTCCTGAAATCAGAGCTTGGAAGTTCCAGAGAGCTTCTAAACACAGATAACTTCGTAGCGTTTGTTCCATTTGCCGCTCGTTGGCCAATTGAGATTCAGATTTTGCCAAAGAGGCATGTTTCAGATCTAACGGAGCTAAGTGAACAAGAAACTGAGGAGTTCGCTGGCCTCTATCAAAAGCTATTGGCTTCACTGGATAGGTTATATGACTCCCCCACTCCTTATATTGCTGGTATTCACCAAGCACCAAAAAACAACCCCGAACTAAGACTCATGGTGAAAATAACCTCCCCTAGAAGAGCAGCCGATAAGTTGAAATATCTGGCTGGATCAGAATCAGCAATGGGTGCTTTCATTTCTGACACCGCTCCAGAGACAATTGCTGAAATGATCAGAGGGGTTCTGTAGTGATTCAAGAGGTTTTTAAAAATCAATTTGGCTACACCCCAGAGCTTAGTTTTCAAGCTCCCGGACGAGTGAATCTAATTGGTGAACACACCGATTACAACCAGGGCTTTGTGCTCCCAATGGCCATCGAGCAAACGACCAAAGTTTCAATATCAAAAAACAATGACCAGATTTTTCGAATCTTTTCAAAAAACACGGATGAGCTAGTTCAAGCTAGTGCTCCGCTGGCGGAGATAGACCTGAGCACCTGGGCTAAATATCCGCTCGCAGTAATCCAGCTTTTGGAGATTGGCGACCAGGGCCTAGACATTGCAATTTCCTCTGAGGTTCCCATTGGTGCAGGTCTTAGCTCATCAGCAGCTCTAGAATGCTCGGTGGCCTCAGCAGTTAATGAGCTACTTGGTCTCGGTAAAACCAATAAGGAATTAGCGTTTCTGTGTCAAAAGGCTGAAAACACAGTTATTGGTGCTCCAACAGGAAACATGGACCAGCTTGCATCTTTGTTTGCTGAAAAGGACAAGGCGGTGTTCATCGATTGCCAAACCAATGACCTGCAACTAGTGGAGCTTGGCTTTGATCAGGCGGGTCTGGAGCTAATGGTCATAGACACAAGAACTAGCCACGACCTAGCAGACGGCGATTACGGAAACAGAAGAAATGAGTGTTTCTCGGCAGCCCAACATCTTGGGGTGTCTTCTCTGAGACAAATGAGCATAAAAGATCTGGACGGGATTGACTCATTGCTCAGCGAAATTGAATTCAAACGCGTCAGGCACGTGGTCTATGAAAATGCTCGAGTCTTAGAAGCGGTTCAAGCAATCAACGAGCGTGACTTCCAAACCCTTGGCAGGCTCCTGCTTCTAAGTCACAAATCAATGCGGGATGATTTTGAAATCTCCACCCCTGAATTAGATGAGGCTGTTGAGGTTGCAATGAATTCATCGGCACTCGGAGCCAGGATGACCGGTGGCGGCTTCGGCGGGTCAGCTATTGCATTGGTGAAAACTGAAAATAAACAATCAGTCACTGAGGCAATCTATAAAGCATTCGAGGCCAAGGGTTTCAAAACCCCAGACATTTTCAACGTGATTGCGAGTGCTGGTGCTCATCAATTGCAGGAGCAAGCTTGACCAGATACTCACTCCAGCACGACAAACTCAAGTTAGAGGTTGAAAGCCTTGGCGCAAGGATCATGAGGCTCAGTTATGAAGGCACTGAGATAATGAAAACTGCCAAAACCGATCTTCAGGGATATAACGGTATGGTGTTGGCCCCTTGGCCCAACCGAATCCCAGATGGGAAATATTCATTTCAGGGAGAAGACTACGAACTTGAAATCAATGAACTGGACAGAAACAATGCCCTGCATGGTTTTGCTTTTCAACGAGAGTTTGAACTCATTGAGAAAACTAAAAATAGTCTCACCTTGAGCGCCGATATGTTTCTCGCTGATGGTTACCCATTTGATGTTCAGTTAAAAATCACCTATCTACTCACCGATGAGGGTTTCCAATGCAGTGTCACTGCAACCAATAATTCAGAGATGGTTGCACCATTCGGAATCGCCTTCCATCCTTACTACCCAGTCACAGATGAAACAAAAATCTCTCTTCCAGCCAGACAACACATTCTCACCAATGACAGGATGATTCCAACTGGCGAACAGCCAAATCAACTGAAGAGCTTTATGTTTTCAGAGGTCGACTTGGATGATTGTTTTCTTAATTTAGATAGAGAAGGCGACTTAGCGAATACTCATGTGGAATCGCCTGGGCAAATTCTCACTCTTTGGCAAGATCAAGCATTTGATTTCATCATGGTCTACACCACCAATGAATTTGATTCAATCAGCGGACCACAAAAAGCAATTGCCATTGAGGCGCAGTCTTGTGAGGCGAATGCTTTCAACACAAACCCCCCACTGCTCCAACCCAGAGAAAGCTTCACCGGAGGCTGGGGAGTTAGCCTCGCAAAATCCTAAATCGAGTCGCTACTTCTATGACCTATCCGGCTCCGTTTAGAGTTCCCAGAACAATGATCCAACCCAGGGCTGTCTTAGCAGTCAAGCTAAGAACGATGTAAGCCTTCTCGCCGTACGGGTAAGAACTCCACTTTCCAACCTTTTTGTATTGCAAGAACATGTTTATGGCAAAGGTGTTGAAAAAGATGAAGGTCAATAGGAATCCAACCTGCGCATAAGCGGGAATTGCATCTGCAATGTTGTTAGTTGAAACCACAAAATAAATTGCTCCCATGATCCATGGAACGATTCCTGCAACCACACCCAGGTTGAATGGCAACCACTCAGTTTTCTCGGTCAGCTGGTTGTATTTCTCCATGACAAGACCCAGCAGGTTCATCAAAAAGTTCAAAGTGAAGATGAAGACAATTGCTGAAATCTCGATGATGCCTCCCAGCATCAACAGCACTACCAGCATCAAAGAGGAGCTGATTGAATACTCCCACCAGCGAGCAGGGTTTATGCCATTAGCAATGTTTGTCTCATAGCGCTGGATGTAGCCGGGTGAGGAAACAAACAGGTGTGCTATTGCCGAAAGCAGCAAAAATATTGGTGCAATCAAGGCAATTGGGAACTCAAACAGAGTCTCGCTGACCGGCATGATGCCCTGAGGCGTCTCGTCAAAAAATCTGCTGATAACCGGAATCTGGGTGTCTTGGTTGAGAATAAAAAACAACACCACGGCTTGGATCAGGTGAGCAACACCTGCAATCCTGTTGAAGTTTTGTAATTGCTTGCCTAGCTTGGTCTCTGGCTTCATTGTCATGCCCCTAAAAATCGTTTTTTGGTCACTCCCCACCCTAAGGGATAAAAACAGAGCCACCTAGCGGATTTGAACCGCTGACCTGCTCTTTACGAGGGAGCTGCTCTACCAACTGAGCTAAGGTGGCGCAAATACAACTCTAGCTGAAACAACAATGCCGCCCACTAGGGGCGGCATTATTAGATTGTTTCTCTATGCCTTGATCATGTCCGTCTCGCTGGTCTCTTCAACCAGGCAAGAAATAAATACTGGGCGCCTGTTAGGCGAGTCAACGACGTCTTTGAGGATAGAAACCTGGTCTGCACCTGCCCTCCGATTGAAAGCTATTCAAACCAGTGACGAATTGGTCTCATTGGGTGTGATTCCCAAAATTTGTGGCAAGCTAGAGGGATGCAGAACTGGCCATTTTTCATAGGTATAGCTATCGGGCTTTACGTGATTTGGGGAGCCGTGGCAAAAACCGACACCAAGCCCTACTACTGGTTACACAAAAAAGCTAAAGTATTGTTCAACGATCTTTCCGCCCGAATCTTGTTGTCATTCTCTGGAGGAATGGTGGTTGGTGCGATGACTTACTTCATTGTCTCCTAACTGGAGCCATCAAGCGGAATCTAACCGCTGACCTGCTCTTTACGAGGGAGCTGCTCTACCAACTGAGCTATGGTGGCGCAAATACAACTCTAGCTGAAACAACAATGCCGCCCACTAGGGGCGGCATTGTTTTTAGATTTCTAGGCCTTGATCATGTCCTGCTCGCTGGTCTCTTCAACCAGGTAGTGGCTGTATGCAGGCAGGGTCAAAAATGTTGGGTAGTCATCCTGCATAGCAACATCTCTGAAGATGTTGGTTGCGCAATCGATGCGGTCC
Organism: uncultured Micrococcales bacterium; assembly: GCA_913062975.1. Classification (GTDB taxonomy): domain Bacteria; phylum Actinomycetota; class Actinomycetes; order Actinomycetales; family Microbacteriaceae; genus CAJXVY01. The sequence goes on along the minus strand of CAJXZO010000015.1, from coordinate 6,740 downwards.
CCGTCAGTTCTGTCCAGACCCTGAACAACAGTCTGAATTTGAGCTTCAACCCAGTCTTTGGTGATGGTGGTTCCCTCGGTGGTCTTGGCCCCCTGGTGCATCCACTGCCAGATTTGACTGCGGCTGATTTCTGCTGTCGCTGCATCCTCCATCAAGTTGTCCAAAGCTGCGGCTCCGACTCCTCTGAGCCATGCGTCGATGTACCTAATAGCAATGGAGATGTTTGACCTAACTCCCTCTTCGGTAATCTCCCCACCTGCGGATCGGATGTCCAATAGCTGCTTCGCGGTCACCTCAACATCTGGGCGCTGACGATCCAGCTGGTTTGGCTTGCCATCCAGCACCGCATCAAACTCGGCACGGGCGATGCCGATCAAATCAGGGTGGGCAACCCATGATCCATCAAAACCATCGGTGGCCTCACGCTTTTTGTCATTGGCAACTTTTTCCAATGCTCGCTCGGTTACCTCGGGGTCACGCCTGTTAGGGATGAATGCACTCATTCCACCAATGGCGTGTGCTCCACGACGGTGACAGGTCTTCACCAACAGTTCTGTGTAAGCCCTCATGAACGGAAGTGTCATCAGAATTTGGTTTCGATCTGGCATCACAAAGCTTGTTCCACGGGTGCGGTAGTTTTTGATGATGCTGAATAGGTAGTCCCAACGGCCGGCATTCAAGCCCGCACAGTGATCTCTCAACTCATACAGAATCTCATCCATCTCAAATGCTGCCCCGAAGGTCTCAATCAGAATTGTTGCGCGAATGGTTCCGTGAGGGATTTCTAGGTATTCCTCGGTGAAGCTAAAGATCTCATCCCACAGTCTTGCTTCCAAGTGATTTTCTAGCTTGGGGATATAGAAATAAGGTCCCTTGCCATTTTCAATCAGCTGCTTGGCGTTATGGAAAACATATAGACCGTAATCCACCAGTGAACCGCTTGTTGCAACCTCTAGCCCATTCTGGTCACGGTATAGCAAGTGCTTTTCAACCATGTGCAGACCCCTGGGGCGCATCACAATGGTTGGTGTCTGCTCGGCTGTCACGCTGTAGTTCTTGCCCTCAGGTGATGTGTAGTCCAACTGACCCCTGATTGCGTCATAAAGACTCAGCTGACCGGTAATCACATTGTGCCAGGTTGGGCTGGTGGCATCCTCTTGGTCTGCTAGCCAAACATTGGCACCCGAGTTCATAGCATTTGCGGTCATCTTGGGGTCGGTGGGACCGGTGATCTCAATGCGACGATCTTCCAGTCCAGGTCCGAATCCCGCAACCTTCCATGAGCCATCGTTACGGATGTGCTCAGTCTCAGGGAGGAACTTTAGATCACGTCCATTGCTGACGTGGTTGCGGACCTCCATGCGGTGCATCAGTCGGTCGTGACGCTTGCCTGCAAACTTTGCCTGCAAAGCACCCACGAACTTGAGCGCATCCTCGGTAAGAATCTCTTCAAACCTTGGCTTTAGGGGGCCTACTACTCTGATATCCATTGTTCTCTCCTTGATTGGTACTGCGTTATTTAGTGAAACTGTTCTTCTTCGGTTGAGCCCGCGAGTGCCAAAGTCGCACTATCCGGGTTCAGGGCTGTTGAAATTTCATCGAAGTAACCAGTTCCAACCTCACGCTGGTGCCTGGTTGCTGTGTAGCCACGGCTCTCGGCATCAAATTCTTGCTCCTGTAGATCAACGTATGCACTCATCTGACGCTCGTTGTAATCCAGAGCAAGTTCATACATGCCGTAGTTCAGGCTGTGGAATCCAGCCAGGGTGATGAACTGGAATGCATATCCCATTGCTGAAAGCTCTCTCTGGAACTTGGCAATCTGGTCATCATCCAAGTGTCGCTTCCAGTTGAAGCTTGGTGAGCAGTTATAGGCAAGTTTCTTGCCGGGGAATTCTTTGTGAATGCTTTCTGCAAACTGTTTTGCTAGCTCCAGATCTGGCTCAGCTGATTCCACCCACAACAGATCTGCATACTCTGCATATGCGTGTCCACGTGTCAACACTGGCTCAATGCCGTTTTGAACCTCATAGAAACCTTCCGCTGTGCGCTCGCCACGAACATACTTCGCATCACGCTGATCGTGATCACTGGTTAGCAAAGTTGCTGCCAATGCATCGGTTCTTGCAATGACAATGGTGTCTGTTCCAGCTACGTCAGCTGCCATACGGGCAGCGTTTAGAGTCCTCACGTGCTGGCTGGTTGGAACCAAAACCTTTCCACCCATGTGCCCACACTTTTTCTCGCTGGCTAGCTGGTCTTCCCAGTGAACCCCTGCAGCACCAGCCTCAATCATTTGTGACATCAGTTCGAAGGCGTTTAGTGGTCCTCCGAAGCCAGCTTCTGCATCGGCAACAATGGGAGCCATCCAGTCGCGCTCGAGGTTGCCCTCTGAATACTCAATCTGAGCTGAGCGCATCAAAGCATTGTTGATTCTGCGAACAACAGCTGGAACGCTGTTGGCTGGGTAAAGACTCTGGTCTGGGTAGGTCTGACCTGAGAGGTTTGCATCTGCTGCAACCTGCCAACCAGAAAGATAAATTGCTTTCAGTCCTGCACGAACCTGCTGAACTGCTTGGTTACCGGTTAGTGCCCCCAGAGCACTAATCCATTCATTGGGATCATCGTTTTGCTGAATCTGCTCCCACAGCTTCTGCGCACCACGCTTGGCTAGTGTGCGCTCTTCACGAACTGGCCCCCGAAGCTTCACTACATCCTCAGCGGTGTAGTCTCTTTTGATTCCAGCCCAACGAGGGTTGGTGTCCCAATCGTGCTGCAACTCCGCAGCTGTTTGAGTTTGATCTCCAGCTCTTAACTCTGACATTTCTACTCCTTTAGTAATGTTCTACAACAAATAATTTCGTTAAAAACAGAGAAAAATATAAGAAATCTCAGAGAAAAAATGTTATTTTTCTCAAACAAGAAAAAAGGGGCAGTAATGGATGAGAATGTCGCTGAAACCGACAATTTGGACTCACTGATTGTTGGAAAACGTATCCGAGCTCTTCGCAATGAAAAGCGAATGACGCTGGACACTTTGGCAGAAATCCTGGGGCGAGCAACTAGTTATGTCTCTGGCATCGAAACTGGGAAGAAAGATCCCAAGCTTGCAGAGTTACAAACAATTGCCAAAGCACTAGATGTTGAGCTGGATGAACTAATCAACTCTCGAATCCCTACCGGACGGGCCGCATTAGAGATTGAGTTTGAAAAGGCCCAGCGTGGACCACTTTTCAAAAAACTAAACCTTCCTGAGCTTCCCGTGAGGAAATCTCTAACTGATGACTCAATCAAGGTGGTTTTAGGCCTTCACAACGAATTGCAGAGAATGCACTCTGAACGTGCAGCAACACCGGAAGAGGCCCGTCGGGCGAATACGGATCTTCGCAAAAAAATGCGAAGTAAGAATAACTTCTTCCCGGAATTAGAAAAACTAGCCTTCGAACTTCACCAAGCCATTGGCCACAAAGGCGGGCCTTTGTCGCAGCGCTTATCTGCCGACCTAGCTCACCACCTGGGCTTCACCCTTCATTACGTCTCCGACCTTCCTTATTCAACTCGGTCGGTTACAGATTCAAAAAACATGCGCATCTATTTGCCAAGAAACGCTCAGGGAGACCCACGGACAACTCTGTTGCAAGCATTAGCTGCCTATGCACTGGGGAACAAAGATGTCAAAAGCTATGAGGATTTCCTGCAACAGAGAGTTGAAGTCAACTACCTAGCAGGAGCATTGCTAATCGATCAAACCAGTGCTGTTAAGTTTTTGAAAGAGGCCAAGCAAAACCGAGAGCTCGCGGTTGAAGACCTAAGAGACACCTACGCCGTAGGCTACGAAACTGCAGCTCATCGATTCACAAACCTTGCCACTGAGCATCTGGGGATTCCCGTTCACTTTCTGAAAGCCCACTCAACCGGAGCCTTGTCAAAAGCCTATGAAAACGACGGTGTGCTGTTTCCAACCGATGCGCTTGGAGCAGTTGAGGGTCAAACTGTTTGCAAGCGATGGAGTGCGAGGCAGGTGTTTGGTCACGAGGACAGACTTACCCCGTTTCACCAATACACCGACAAGCCCAATGGCACCTATTGGTGCACCTCCAGAATTGAATCAGGGCCAAATGGTGATTTCTCCATTTCTGTTGGAACCCCTTTTGAGCACGTGAAGTGGTTCAGGGGAAGAGAGACCAAAAGACGGGGCTTTAGTTCCTGTCCAGATGAAAACTGTTGCAGAGTGCCATCAGCTGACATGACAAATCGCTGGGCTGGTTTTGCTAAGCCTCAGGCTATCGTTAATTCTTCACTTTTAGCTGCAATGCCAAAAGGCCCTGTTCCAGGAGTTGATCAAATAGAGGTTTTTGAGTTTTTAGAAACTCACTCCCCTACTGAATAACTCCTGCTCGTCTCAGTCTCTCCATTGCTGCATTCTCAATTGGGCTCTCAGGGCCTATGCCTGCTCGCATTCCCTTTAGCACCGATTTAGTGACTGGGCGAATGGTCGAAACTGGCACCTGCTTCATTTCCAGCAGGTCTGCATACTGCTTGGGAAGTGATGTCACCGCAGCTTGGAAAAACAGTCTGTAGAAGGGTTTTGTCGCACTTGGCAATGGTGGGTTCTTAATAAAGCTAATAACGCTGTCTGTTTTTTCATCTCGGCGCAATTCGGGCCAAAAATCAGCCATGGTCTTTTCTAGCTCCACTTCATTCATTGGAACATCAGTTAGCCCCAATGGCTCAACCGCTTTTGACCACTGCGCGATGTAGTTATCAGCACCACCTGGTATCTCTTTGGAAGAATAAAACTGGTGGGTTCTTAGAAAACTTTCCATGAATGCAACATGCACCCACATCAACAAATCTCTGTCGGCTGCTTTGTAGGCACGGTTTTCACCTTCATTGGTGTTGTATTTGCCCTTCACCCTGTCATGCATTCCGTTAACCCGACCAGCTTCGCCACTAACGGCATTATGAGAACCAAAGGTTGTGACAGTAAGCCAGCGGATAGTTCCCGCCAGACGGCCAAGAGGTTCGTCTTTATATCTTGAGTGCTGTGCAACTCCGCCAAGCGACCCTGGATGCAGTGCCTGCACCAATAAAGCCCTAATGCCACCCACCAAAGTAGCGAAGTCTTTGTGAACAATCCAAGGAGCGTCATCTGGAAGATAAAGACCAGGCTGGTCACCCTCAGCAACTATTTCCAGCCAGGGTGGGTTTCCGTTGTCTGAACCAGAGAGCAATTTCACAAATCTTCTGCGGAACTCAGTCTGGAAGCCTATTACGGACAAATTCTCGCCTAACCTAGTGTGTGTAACTAAAGGAGCTAACCATGTCCGAGCAGGAACTCATCCAGAATTACCTCAAAATGCGTATGCAAATCATCGTGAGCCAATTGGCACCAACCGGATTACTGGCTTTTGCTGTTTTTGCAACGCCAACAATCGCTGGCTTCAATGAGCCACTGCGATTCGCATTTGTGTTTATCCTGCTAGCCAGCGGGCTGCTAGGGGCACTGGTCCAGTTTACCTCGAGCAGAGAGATGCAGTTGGTCGCAGCAGACCTTGCAAGCTTAGAATCTCCTTCGAAAACCGCAACCGGCATTGCCCAGTGGTCCCAGCTTTACTGGATTCCAATGTTTGTTACCCCTGCAATCTTCTTAGTGATTTTCATATCAATGATTGCTGGCCTGATCGGCTAGCGCTTAAGACAAAAACCCTCCTCCACACGGAGGAGGGTTTTTTTCCAGTTTACTTACTGGTTGATCTTTGTAACGGTTCCAGCACCTACGGTACGGCCACCTTCACGAATAGCGAAGCGTAGACCTTCCTCCATAGCAATTGGCTGGATCAGTTCAACGGTCATCTCGGTGGTGTCACCGGGCATGACCATTTCGGTACCGTCTGGCAGGGTGATAACACCGGTTACGTCAGTGGTACGGAAGTAAAACTGTGGACGGTAGTTTGAGTAGAACGGGTTGTGACGTCCACCCTCATCCTTGGCCAAGATATAAACGTTTGCGTCAAAGTTGGTGTGAGGGGTAATTGATGCAGGCTTGCAAACAACCTGTCCACGCTCAACATCTTCACGCTTGGTTCCACGCAACAATAGTCCGACGTTTTCGCCAGCCTCTGCGAAGTCCAAAAGCTTACGGAACATTTCAATTCCGGTAACGGTGGTCTTCTGCTTGTCGCGGATACCAACGATTTCAACCTCGTCGTTCACCTTGATCTGACCACGCTCGACCTTACCGGTGATAACTGTTCCACGACCGGTAATGGTGAATACGTCCTCAACAGGCATCAAGAATGGCTTGTCGGTGTCACGAACTGGGGCTGGGATGTTTGCATCACATGCCTTCATCAGCTCTAGAATCTTCGCACTCCACTCAGCGTCGCCCTCCAGTGCCTTTAGAGCACTTACCTGGATGACAGGAGCGTCATCGCCTGGGAACTCGTACTGGCTTAGAAGTTCGCGGACCTCAACCTCAACTAGCTCCAAAATTTCTGCATCGTCGACCATGTCTGATTTGTTTAGCGCAACCACAATGTAAGGAACACCAACCTGACGAGCAAGAAGCACGTGCTCCTTGGTCTGAGGCATTGGGCCATCGGTAGCCGCAACAACCAGGATGGATCCGTCCATCTGTGCGGCACCGGTGATCATGTTCTTGATGTAGTCGGCGTGACCAGGAGCGTCTACGTGTGCGTAGTGGCGCTCGTCGGTCTGATACTCCACGTGGGAGATGT
>CAJXZO010000014.1 GCA_913062975.1 uncultured Micrococcales bacterium | reverse complement strand
AAACTCCTCGGTTTCATCCTCACTCAACTCAGTCAAATCCGAAACATGCCTCTTTGGCAAAATCTGAATCTCAATTGGCCAACGAGCGGCAAATGGAACAAACGCTAGGAAGTTATCTGTGTTTAGAAGCTCTCTGGGACTACCCTGCTCATTTGCCAGTAAGGTTTCATAAAAATTGCCTGTCTTACTGACCTGAGTTCTGAGTTTTTCCGTGGAAGGTGTAATGAACGGATAGCAATAAATCTGACCATGCGGGTGATGCAGGGTCACACCGATTTCTTCTCCACGGTTTTCAAAAATGAACACCTGCTCAACTCCAGGAAGTTTTTTCAATTCCTGGGTTCTTTGAATCCAAGCATTGACTACAGTTCTGAATCGCTTGCTGGTTTGACCCGAAAGTGACCCAACGTGCTCGGCGCTAAAAACGACCACTTCACAGCGACCCGCTGCCAAAGCAGATTTCTCCAATTCGTCACCAGAGGGTGTTATTGGTTCGGTGAGCGGGCCAAAGGATGGGTTTTTATTTTCAAACACCACCACATCAAAATCGCCAGGAATCTCGCTTTGATAATCACCGGTTGAGGGACACAGGGGACAAGACTGCTTAGGCGGCAGAAATGCCCTCGCTCCGCGATGAGGAGAGATTGATACCCACTCACCGGTCAGAGGGTCTTGGCGAAGTTGATTCGTCTCTGGTCTCGGTTCGGATTCACGGGTGTCGGGTTTCGGGGTAAGTGGTTGACTGCCCTCGTCGAAGAAATAAAGCAACTCTCGACCATCGGCCATGGTTGCCCTGATTGGTAAATCCAACACTGCTCCTTGGAGGCTTTTGGTGTTTAGACTCTTGGTCGTGAAAATCACCAAGGCCCATCCTTACTAGCTAAGTCTAGTGGTGGCTGAGTTGCAATAGATCTTGACTATCCGCCCAGAATAGATTCGATCAGATAACCCCAGCTAGCTTTTGCCCCAGAGTGACCGGCAATAAATGTTAGGGCAACGGATGCAGCTCCGCTGAGGGCAACCACTGAGATGAAAAACCCACGAACGGCGCTTGCAAGCAGATCAGACCTAGGTGATTTTCGAGCCAAGATGAGCAGGTAGAAAAACACCGTGGTCACAGTGGAGACCGGGGCTAGCAGAAAACCTGGAGTTGTGTGCTCATCCGATACACCAATTATCGTCTCCAGGTTCTGACCCGTCAGGGACGCAAGGAATGCGCTAACGGTGGCAATAATGCTTACAGAAAGAGTTACATAATCATATTTGCGAAAGCGCCGAACAAGCAGGGACGCAAAAATCATCAAAACAGATAGTGGCACGGCAATCACTGTCAGGTGAATCACCAGTGGGTGCAGCGGCAGTCCATCCAGTAACACCACTCCCTGGTCAATCGACATTGGTTTCCAATCGTTGCTCTGTTAAGCCAACCAAAGATGAATTCGGTTCAATCCCGAGATAGTTGGGTTTGACGAATGATTCGCACTTTGGTCAAAACCAGCCTATTATTTGGAGTACCAAAAAAAGGCGAAAGGCCAAAGATGACTGAGCGCCCATGGATGGAGCAATACCCAGCGGATGTTCCAAAAGAGATTGTTGATCTTGGATACAGCAATCTTCCTGATCTACTGCAAGACTCTGTAGACAAATATGCAAAGCAGACAGCTTTCACACAGGTGATGCCAAATGGAATGAATGGATCACTTACCTACGCGCAGGTGGATAAGCACTCTGACTCTTTCGCAAAGTATTTGCGCGAGCAGCTAAAGCTGAAACCAGGGGATCGAGTTGCGGTTCAGATGCCAAACAACCTCTCGTATCCAATTGTCGCTTTTGGAATTTTCAAGGCAGGGCTAGTTCTAGTAAACACTAACCCGCTTTACACGCCATCAGAAATGATTCACCAGTTCCGTGATTCAGGTGCCAGGGCACTTGTCATTATTGACATGTTTGCCGACAGGCTTCCTGAGGTTTTGGGCAAGACCAACATTGAAACAGTGGTGACGGTGAAGATCTCTGAGTTTTTCCCCTCAGTTGTGGCGGGTGTCATTCGTCTTGTTCAAAAAGTCTGGAGCAGGACGCTTCCGAAAATCACCGTCCAGCACACACCTTTCCAGCAGGCATTGGACATGGGATCGAAAACCACCGCTGATGTTCCTAGCTATTACAAAGATGTGAACCTGGAAACAACTGCAGCACTGCAATACACGGGTGGAACAACAGGTGTTTCTAAGGGTGCGATGCTAACTCACGGCAACTTGGTTGCAAACACAATGCAGATGATCGCAATGAATGGAAAGTTCATCCGCCCCGGTGTTGAGGTGGTTCTGACAGCACTGCCGTTGTATCACATCTTCGCCTTCACGGTGAATTTGCTCGGTTTCTACCACGTGGGCGCAAGAAACATCTTGGTTCCATCCCCTAGGCCCCCAGGGAACATGAAGCGAGCCTTTGAAAATTACAAGATCACATGGCTCAGTGGAGTGAACACCTTGTTCAACGCACTGTTGAATGAGCGCTGGTTTATTGAAAGACCACCAAAGCACATGGTGGCCTCCGCAGCTGGTGGAATGTCACTGCACGACAGTGTTGCCATTAAGTGGAAAGAAGTCACCGGCACCCCAATTGTGGAGGGTTTCGGTTTGACTGAAACCTCACCCGTTTTGTCATTCAACCCATTGGGCGGAAAATCAAAGCTTGGCTCAATTGGAATTCCTGTTCCTTCAACCGACATTCGGTGTGTTGATGAAGATGGAGAGCCGGTTGCTGCCGGCGAACCAGGAGAGCTGGTAGCCAAAGGTCCACAGATCATGAAGGGCTATTGGCAGCGTGATGATGAAACCGCTAACTCAATTCGAGATGGCTGGTTCCACACCGGTGACATTGCCGAAATGGATGAAGATGGCTATTTCAAAATCGTTGATCGCAAGAAAGACATGATTTTGGTCAGTGGTTTCAATGTTTATCCAAACGAGGTTGAAGAATTGATTTCATCCATGCCCGGTGTCACCGAGGTTGGAGTGATTGGTTTCCCGGATGAGAAAAGTGGTGAAAAGGTGCACGCCTTTGTTGTTTCATCACTGCGTGAACCAAGCAAGGATGAAATCATCGCTTATTGCCGCGAGCACCTTGCTGGCTACAAGGTCCCATCCAAGATCACAATCGTGGATGAGCTACCCAAGAGCCCCATTGGAAAGATCTTGAGACGAGAACTGAGAGACGGGGCAATTGCTTCTGACTCCAATACCCAAAGCAAGGGAGCTTAGTCATGAACCACCTAATGATTTTGGCTGAGGAGGCCGGTGCAGCAACAGTTGTAAACGAATTTGAGCAGACTCTGCTTCGAATTCTGGTTGTGATCATCATGTTTGGCCTTGGAGCTGGACTGACCCCGAAGGACTTTGGTCTAGCCCTAAGGCGACCCTGGGGATTGGTAATCGGTTGGGCTACCCAGTTTTTGATCATGCCGCTGGTTACCTACCTGCTAATCATTTCTGTTTTGTTGCCGTTTTCAACCGTCGAGGGCATTTTGTTTGTAGCGCTTGGTGCATTGATTATGGGTAGCGTTCCCGCTGGAACTACTTCAAACCTGTTTACATATTTCTCCAAAGGCAATGTTGCCCTGAGTGTGACCATGACTGTGAACTCAACCCTCTGGGCATTCATCATGACTCCTGCGGCGTTGTTTATTTATTCAAACCTGCTGGGTTTGGATGAATCACTGAGTGTTCCGTTCAGTGAGCTGGCGCTGGTTATTGTTGGATTGATCATCCCTGTTGGACTGGGCATGATTCTTCGACGCTACAGTGCCAACGTCGGTGCTGTCATTGAGCTCATCGGAAGCATTGTCGGACTGCTGTTTATTCCGTTCCTAATCATAATTTGGGTCCCAAGAAACTGGCAGCTGTTGCTAACCACCGAATGGCCAACATACGTGATTGCAATCGGTATGGGCGTTGTTGGAATCACGGTTGCATACTTGATAGCCAAAGCAATCAGGCTGCACCCAATGAACGCCAGAACGATTTCTTTGGAGACTGGAATCAACAACGGCCCACTTGCAATTGCCGTGGTGGTTGCGGTTTATGCAGATAACGCCGGACTGGATCAGATTCTGCTGGTGCCAGCGTTGTATTCACTGTTCATTGTGCTGATCTCCACAGCTGTCACACTGGTGTTCAGAAGGGCAAATGTTGCAGCCGAACAAAAGATACCGAGTTTGCTCTAAAGGGAATTAGCTAAAGACCTAGTTAGTTTCTGGGTCTAAGTTCTGCAACCATGGGACAGACAAAGGGGTCTGAGTTATTGCTCAGCCCCACTTTGTTTAGATGTTTCATAATCTGCACGTAGCTTGCAAGCAAATTCATCTCAACCAATGTGACCTGGTGCTCTTTGCAGTAATCAACAACAAGTTCGTGGGTTTTTCTCAAGTTAGGCCTAGCCATGGATGGGAACAGGTGGTGTTCAACCTGATAGTTCAAGCCACCCATCAGGTTGTCTTTGAGCCAGCTTCCCTTGATGTTTCTTGAGGTGAGAACCTGACGAGAAAAGAAATCTAGTTTGGCATCTTTGGGAACTAGCGGCATTCCCTTATGGTTTGGCGCAAAAGCACTACCCATAAAGAAACCAAAGGTCATCATCATGGTCATCCACAATGCTGCAGCCCAGAGCCACCCGAACATAATTGCAAAAATGAAGTAGGGGGCGAATTGCCTGATCATCATCATTGAAAATTCCAAGATTCTGACACTGAGCTTTTTGTCTTTTCTGACAAGACCTGCAAAGGAATCGACTAGCAGGTCAAAACCTGTAAACAGCAGAAGGAATGGGAAGAGGTAGCCCTGACGATTGCTCAGCCATCTTTCAACGCCGCGTTTCTGTTCCTTGGATTCGGTGGTGAAGCTTAGAACCCTGATCGCAATGTCCGGGTCTTGACCGATCTGGTTCGGTCGCTGGTGGTGCTTATTGTGTTTTCTTAGCCAAAAGCCATAGCTCAGTCCTGCAAACAAGTTAGCTAGAACCAGACCAACCGTGTCATTGGCTTTGTTATTGTGAAAAATCTGTCTATGAGCTGCCTCGTGGGCAATAAACCCATACTGAGCGCTGAGGATGCCAAGGATGGCAACCACCACAAATGCCCCGATGATCCAGGCTGGGTTGAATGAGTAGGCGAAGGACAGCAACCCACCGAGAGCCCAAAAAGTAATCGCCAGAGCTGAGATGACAGCCAACCTGACTATGTAAAAGGAGGGTTTTTTATCAAGTAAACCTGCCTCTTTGACGCGGTGGAGAATTTCATTGAAGTGGGTCTTAGGCTTGGTGGCCGTCATTGAGCTCATTAACACAGACTAAGTGTCAGGTGTTTTATTCATGGAATATGTAAGCGATTCGGATAAAAGTCACATAATCCAGAAATTAGTTAATAATTTGATTTTTCGTTATGGCATTTGGTTCGGTGATTCGTTGTTAGAGTTCAACTAACGACAGGAGATCAAAGATGACCGAGATGGAACTAATTAATTTATGGAACGATAAGCGCAAGCAGCTTATTTCAGCCCAACTTCACTCAACAATCACAATTGCTGTGATTACGGTTTTGGCAGTGATGGGTTATTTCGAATCAGCAAGTGACGGGGCCAAGCTGTTTGCACTGCTGTTTCTGGGAACAATCGGTGCTCTAGGGATTTTGAACCAGTTTGCAATCATCCGAGAATCATCAACTTTGGTTGACGATCTGAAGAAGCAATCACCTCTTTCTGCAACAGGTGAGGCAATTGCCGCATCTAAGCAGTATTTGAATCTAACTAGAATCATGATGATTGGCTTCAGCGTTGCACTCCTGGTTGGATTTGCACTGGTAGTTCTGTAATGAGAAGAATACGAGACTTTTTTGAAATCAATGACGGTTTCGTATTTGCGGCTCTCAGTTTGCTCTTCCCGCTCGGACTAGTTATCGTGATTGCTCTGTTTGCCTAGTAATCGCGATAATTATCCCCAGAGAGCAGAATCTGGAATGCTTACTCCTGAGATGTCATAACTCAGACCGTTTCTGACATCTCGGGCAAGTAATACAGGCCCATCCAGGTCAACAAACCTGCTGAACTGGCCAATCACATAGGCAGGTGCCATGGCAAGGCTGGAACCAGTCATGTTTCCAACCATCAGGCCCTTTTTATCCTGCCTTGCCAGTTGAGCAAGTTTTAGGGCTTCGGTTAGCCCTCCGGTTTTATCAAGCTTTATGTTGATCACTCCGTAGTAGTTTTTGATGTTTTCATATTCAGCGGAGTGCAGGCAGCTCTCATCAGCTCCCAGTGGTATTTCACCTTTGTAGTCAACCAGCTGCTCATCCTCACCTCGAGGCAGGGGTTGTTCGACCATGGCAACTTCGAGTTTCTCGAGATGTTTGCTGAAGTCTTTCAGCATTGCCATGTCCCAGCCCTGATTGACATCAACAATCAAACTGGCCTCAGGTCTTGCCTTTCTGATTTTTTCCAAGGCAATAATCGGCTCATTTGAATCCAGCTTTATTTTCAAGTTTTTGAATTGACCGTGCTTCAGCGCTTGATCGGCCATCTCCTCGGGGGAGTTGATGCCAATGGTTGCAACAGTTTGCAATTGTTTTGGTGTTATGTTCAGTCTTTCCCAGACAGACCTTGAAGTTTTCTTCGCCTCCAGATCCCACAAAGCACAATCAATGGCATTTCGAGCAGCTGATGGGGGCAGAAGTTGCTGCAGAGATTGTTTGTCAAAATCAGTTGTTGATTCAAAAAACTCATTGATGGTTTCAAGCATCCAGTCTTGGTCTTGATTTAGGTAATAAACCCCGTCCGCTTCACCTCTGCCGGAGATGCCATCTTCAGTTAGGGTCACCACCACTCCCTGCAGCTCACTGAAGACATGACCCGTGATGGCAAAGGGTTGTTTCAGTGGAAGCGAAAGTGGTTCGACCTTAGTTTGCAACGAGCTTCTCAATCAATCTCTCAGCACCGAAGCGAATGGGGTCTATGACAACCAACCCGTATTGTTTCTCGAGCTTCTGCATCTGCTCCTGGGCTTCTAGCTCTTCCAATGAGGAGCTGTTGACGCTGATGCCAACACAGTGAATGTCTGTGTTTACACTTTTACCAATATCAACGGTTCTGTCAATCACCGCTTGGATGCTTGGTAATTTGAAATCTGGCCAGCCCTTGATGGTCTCCCTGCCAAGTTCTGTGCAGACAACAAAGGCATCTGGTTGTGATCCCATCAACAACCCCGTGCTGACCGCTGCAAAACCGGGGTGGTGAAGGGATCCCTGACCTTCGATGACATCCCAGTGATTGTCATCGTTTTCTGGCGATAGCACTTCAGCTGCACCAGAGACAAAATCAGCCACCACCGCATCAATTGGCATGCCACTTCCAGAAATCAAAATTCCTGTTTGACCTGTGGCACGGAAGGTTGAATCTATGCCCCTAGCTCTCAAGCCCTGGTCGATTGCAAGGGCAGTGTATTTTTTGCCAAGCGCACAGTCGGTGCCGACGGTCAGCAGTCTTTTGCCAGATCTTTTCTTTCCCGTTCCAACTGGAAGATTCATAGGTGGAGTTCTAACATCAATCAGTCGCTGACCGGTTTTTTCACTTACCACCTTTAGTTTCTCAATGTCGTTGAGTTTGGTGTGGACACCGGCTGCAATGTCCATTCCCTGCTCCAGTGCCTGGCTTAGAAGTTCTATCCAGCTATCTGGAATTCCTCCACCCACAACACTGGTGCCAATTATCAGTGTCTTGGCACCTTTCTCTGAAGCTTGTTGGAGTGACAATTTCTCTAAACCTAAATCAACCGTTCCACCCGCTAGGCTGATTTGACCCATGCAAAGCTCCGGTCGCCAGTGGGCGATGCCCGCTCCCGTCTTTGCATAAGCAGGAACAGTTTCATCGCCCAAGAAGATTAGGTAGGGCGCTTTTAATTCAACTGTTTTCAGTTCAGTCATTTTGATGCAAACAACCTTTCAAAAAATCCTGGTTTTTTAGATAAATCCAGCTTGGCTAACCATTTCATAAATGGGTCTGGCTTGCTTCCTAAGTTTTCAACGGCATGTTTGCTTATTGATTTCCAAGCGAAGATTTCATTGTCGGTTACCTTGATTGACGCTGGAATTGAACCCATCAGGTGGCTCTTCGCATCATTTTTGTTTAGTTCAAAGCCAAACTTTTCTGGGTCTAAATCGTTTACCAAAACACTTCCCATGGTTCTCAGACACTTCGGGCAGCGCATGCAGTTTCCCTGACGGTTTCTTCTGGTGCAAACAATCAATTCAGGGATTGGGTAGTGATTGTTCTCGGCTAGGTCAGCTAGTGCTTGAATCTTCTGAGTTCGGTCATGGTCATAACCAAAGTGGTTTGCCTTGGCGGCAGTCCAATTCAATACCCCATCAAGTTTTGGATGAGATCCCCAGCCAGCCTGGTGACCAGTTGTGTGGGTGGCTGAGATGTAAAGCTCATTATTGCCCGCTGCAAACATCACGGGTGCGGCAACTCCTGCAAGCCCCAGGCCGTGTTGAATTGATGCCCACCAGCTTGCTGGAAGGCCAGGGCATAACTGATCAACCCGCTCTGTGAGCGTTGAGGTGAAATTGGACTTTATTTGAATTGAATCCAATTGGTGGGTGGTTGCAAACTTGGCGGTTGCCCTCTCAACTGAGACCCAGGCGTTTTCATCCGCCAACTGCAAATCTCGTCCTCCGTGGATGGTGATCAATGTTGGTTTTTGCTTCACCAGTTGCATTGCAGAAAATGTCGAATCAAGACCTCCACTAAATAGCAGGGCTGGTTTATTTGAAGACTGTTTGGAGGCAGTTGCAGCTCCATGAATCTTGCCATTCCATTCATAGTCTGGCCACAGCTCGGCCATTCCCATGCGGACTAGCTCCAGATTTTCAGCGGCAGCATAGCTCAGCTGTGGTGCGCGCCAGTCACCCCCAAGTCTCCAAACAATTGGTGCGATGTTATAGATAAACGGAAGACAGGCTATGTCCTCTGGAGTGTTTGAAAGATTTATCTGTTCTGAGTGGATAAACAGTGGTTCATTCAGAAATTCCGATAATTCTTCACTCGGATAAGCGGTTATTAGGTGAGGTTCAATTGTGATTTTGCTAATTAGCGATTGCATTGAAAACCTTTTCTTTGAACCAATTATCAGTCTCTAACCCTAGAAAGCTTAGCTAAATCGGCGTATAGTTTCGGAAGTGAGCTCAACTGCCGCTAACGAAAATAGGCTCCGACCAGCGCAAGCTGTCGTGCTGGCCTTCGGGTCGGTCGCAATCATCGGAACCATCCTTTTACTCATTCCAGCATCAACCGCCAGTGGTTCATCAACTAGTTTCGTCACCGCCTTTTTCACAGCCGTCAGTGCTGTTTCGATTACTGGTCTAACGGTTGTTGAAACGGCCACCCACTGGAGCTTTTTTGGTCATTTTGTGATTATGGTTTTGATTCAGCTGGGTGGATTGGGGATTGTCACGTTTGCCTCGTTGGTGGGACTGCTGATTACAGGCAGGCTTTCATTGAGAGATCGCATGAACACAATCAGCGAGGCTCGAATTAGCGGGATTAACAACATCCCGACACTTTTGAAAAAGATTCTGTTTTTATATGCAGGGTTTGAATTGTTGATGGCAATTTATCTCACCACCGTTTTCTACTTCGGCCACGGCATGGATTTCCTAAGAGCGCTTTGGTATGGGGTATTTCACAGCATTAGCTCATTCAACAACGGTGGTTTTTCACTTTTTGAAGGGTCTCTCACCGCATACAACTCTGATTTTTTTGTAATAGCTCCGGTGATGATTGCAGTAATTGTTGGTGGTCTTGGTTTTCCAGTTCTAATTGAGATTCACGAGCGATGGACTGCTTGGTTTTATAACCGCTCGACCAGACCCAGGAAGTTCTCACTTCACTCAAGAATCACTCTCACCACCAGCGCGATTCTGTTTTCTGCGGGAACGTTGTTTATCGCTCTCATGGAGTGGAATAACGACAAAACCTTTGGTGGCATGAACATCTTTGAAAAAATCTATAACGCCATGTTTGCCTCGGCTATGACTCGAAGCGGTGGATTGAATTCGGTTGACATTTCGCAGATGGATTCTGCCAGCTGGTTGGGCATGGATTTTTTGATGTTTGTTGGTGGCGGCAGTGGAAGTGTTGCTGGTGGCATCAAGGTAACCACCATTGCCATTTTGTTTTACATTATCTGGACAGAGATCAGCGGAGAAACAGCGGTCAATGTCGGAAACAGGCGGTTGCCCAGATCAATTCAACGACAGGCGCTAACGCTTATTTCGCTTTCGTTGCTCACGATTATGCTCACAACCACTGTGTTTGTGGCGGCGACTGATTTTGAGACAGACAGAGTTCTATTCGATGTGATTTCTGCAACTGCGACGGTTGGATTGTCAACGGGAGCGGTGGCTGAATTCCCAGCTTGGGCACAAATTTGGATGTCAATACTCATGTTTGTTGGCAGACTAGGACCCGTGGTGGTGGCGAGTGCATTGGCATTGCGCATCACTCAGCGCCACTACGAACTACCGAAAGAGAGGCCGCTAATTGGCTAAAGCAGTTGGAAACCCCCGTCCACGCAGGCAGATCCATGCAAACGTGTTGGTTGTCGGCCTTGGTAGATTCGGAAAGGCAATCGCCAGAGAGCTTATGAAAAACGGGCACGAGGTTTTAGGTGTTGACACCGATGAGCAGATAGTTCAAAACATGAGTGCTGAGTTGACTCAGTGCGTTAAGGCGGACACTACTCAGGATGCGGTTTTGAAAGAACTGAGCGTTAAGGATTTCGATTCGGCAGTTGTTGCTATTGGCGCTGATGTTGAGGCAAGCATTTTGACAGCAAGTTTGTTGTTGCAAAACGGACTTGAAAACATCTGGGCGAAATCAAATTCAGAACCGCACGGCAGGATCCTCAGGCAGCTTGGTGTGAAGCACGTGGTTTTCCCTGAAAAAGACATGGGTAATCGCGTTGCTCACATGGTCAGTGGTGAATCTTTGGACTACGTTCCAATCGATGAAGACTTCGTGATGGTGAAAGCCGAGGCCCCAGACACTTTTAATGGCAAGAGTTTGGCAGATCTCAAAATCAGGAGCACCCACGGCGTGACCGTGGTGGCAACCAGCAAGGGCGACGGGCAATATCAACCAGCCTTCCCTGAGACCATTATTCAAAAAGGTGATGTGCTGGTGGTTGCTGGACAGACCCGTCAGGTCGACAAGTTCTGCGCGATTGGCTAGGGGAAAGGCGTGAAGTTTTTACCAGTAGCACTTATCTGGGTGCTTTCCATGGGCATCGTGGTGCCCTCGATGTTTTTCTACCACCCAGTCACCGAGGTGTTCATTTCCTCAGTTGGCATGATGCTGGTATTGATGCTTCTGGTGGGCTGGGTTGGATTGCGCTTCAACCCAAAAAAGCCAATTGGTTATTTTTTGCTTGCGCTAGTTTCGTTAATTAGTGGGTTTATGGCTCTGCAGGGCTTTGATGCGGTTTATTCGGTTGCCTTTGCCCCAGCTGGTGGCAGATGGTCAGAAGTGACCGAGGTTGCAATTATTGCTGCGTTTTTATTCGTTTTTGCTTTGATCAATCTGCTGTTTTGGCCGAAGCGCAAAATAGGTGATGATTCCAATCAACGGGAACAGACCGAGTAGCCATAACCACTGCAAATCTATTTCGGATTCCGTTGCTGATTCCTCCAGAGCCTCAATAGCTGTGTCGCAATCTGTTCCTGGCACAATTCCCTGTGAAACATGACCTGTTGTGTTTTCAACACTAAACCTTTGAATTCCCGAAATTGGGTGGCCATCACCACTGACCACCCGCCATGAGACTGTGTAGTCACCAGGTTGGTCTAGATCAACCTGAGTGGCTACCAGATCACCATCAACAAAAGCACACGAGTTGTTTTGCAAAGCTGATTCTTCTCCAGCGGGACCAATCACCAAGATTTCATTACCAGATCCCAGGTTTAGAACATCGTCTGAAAACCTGAGGTCAATGTCGATTACCCCTGCCTCAACAGTTTCACCCTCAGCAGGTTCTGCATCAACCAGCTGATCGTGGGCCTGGGCTGCAGATGGAAAGAACACCAACAGTGCAACCAGCAATAGAATCCTCATAACGAGAACTCTAACCTTGGAAAGTGGGCCATTATTTCTATTCAGTGGGCCTTGGTCGGACCAGGAAAAATTGCAGCAGAGGTTGCACGTGATTTGGCCCTGATTGGAAAAAACTTCACGGCAGTTGCCAGCAACGATCACGCGAGGGCTCAGAAATTTGCAAGTGAGCATTCAGTTGAGCGGGTTTATGAAAGCTATGAGTCAATGTTTTCAGACTCAAACATTGATGCTGTTTATATCGCCAACATCAATCCGCAACACTACCCAATGGCGAAACTTGCTTTGCAGCACGGCAAACATGTTTTGGTTGAAAAGCCGTTTGTGTTGAACTCAAAGCAGGCAAGAGAGCTTTACTCACTGGCCAAGGAACAAAATGCGTTCATCATGGAAGCACTTTGGTCAAGATTTTTGGATCACTGGCTTGAACTTCCAGGTTTGGTGGAAAAACACCTGGGCAGAATTGTTTCAGTAGAGGCTGATTTCTCAGTCGAAATCTCGCATGTGAAGCGACTCACCGAGCTCGAGCTAGGCGGTGGAGCACTGCTGGACCTGGGAGTTTATCCACTGAGCTTGGTGCAGATGCTTTTGGGCAAAGCGGAATCCATCAAGGCAGAGGGTGAATTGCAAAACGGAGTTGATAAAAATCTAGAGATCTATTTGGGCTTTGCCAATGGCGCCAGGGCAACAATCAGCACAGGGTTTGATCGTAACGGTCCGGTGACTGCGAACATCATTGGTGAGACTGGGACGATTTTGATTGACTCCAGGTTTTATGAGCAGGCCAAGCTAAGGGTGATGAATGATGACTCGGAGGTTGTCTATGAGTTATCTCCAAATCACCTGGGAAGGGGCATGCAGCAGCAGTTTTTGGGGTTTGAAGCTGTAGTTGAAGCAGGTAGATTAGAGGCAGAGAATTTCACCCAGCGAGATTCGTTGGATGTTTTGGAAATGATGGACGACATCCGTAATCAACTAGGAGTTGTCTACCCGGGAGAGTAATGAATCCACTCGAGCATTGGAAATCAATCATTGCCGGAGCAGCCGGCGGCGGTCTGGTTTTGGCACTCGTCATTGGCGGCCTAAGCAGTGGAAGCGAAAACACCGAGGTGGTTCAGCCAGAGACGGATGAGTCGGAGCAGGTTGAAACAGAGTCTCCAGAGACTGAAATCGAACAAGAGCCTGAGCAGGTTATAACCGCTCCTCCGGTGTGTTCACTAGAAGACATTGAAAACGATGACCGCATGCTGCAATTGCAGGTTGCCGTTCTCAACCCAGAAACAGATGAGTTGGTCTATGACATTGGTGCTGGTGTTCCTGCAAGAACTGCATCGGTTATGAAGCTACTGACAGCTGCTGCAGCTTTAGAAACCCTGGGTCCCAACTATCGAGTTGAAACCAGAGTTTATGCAGACAGTGAAGATCCAACCAAGCTGTATTTTGTTGGAGCGGGAGATGTCACACTTTCTAGGACAGCACCCGGTGCGCAAAGTGTTTACAGAGACGCCCCAAAGCTTTCTTCACTTGCCTTTCAAGTAAACCAATATGTTTCAACTATGGAGGCACCCGAGGAAGAGCCAAATCCTGAAACTCAACCAGCTCCAACACCAACACCAGAGCCGGAGCCTTTTGTTCAGGAAATCACCGAGATTGTTCTAGACAGCTCTTTGTGGGGCGGAGTTGAGGGATCTGGTCAGTGGGAGAAAAATTGGAACCCGGCTGGAATTGAAGATGGCTGGATGAGTCAAGTCAGTGCTTTGCAGGTTGATGGAGACAGAAACCAGCCGGGTCAACTCACTTCCCCTAGAAGCGAAGCTCCAGTTGAAAGAGCCGGACAGTGGTTCAAAGAAGCCATTGGCGACAATGCAGCTAACGCCACGCTGAGCTATGGAGTCGCGCCTGCAGATGCCGTGGAAGTGGGCAGTGTTTTGAGCGAACCGATCAAGGAATGGATTCGCATCATGTTGCTGGACAGCGACAATACAGTTGCCGAAGCACTGGCCAGATTGATTGCCTATGACGTGGGCTTTGATGGTTCAGATTTTGATTCGATTGAGGCTGCTTATAAGAGGGCTTTGCGACCAACTGGTTTGAATGTTGATGAATTGGTAATTGAAGATGGCAGTGGCCTGAGCGCCTATTCAGCAGTTTCACCTAGCTTTATCGCACAGCTTATGGAATTAGTGGTCGAAGGGCGTCAGAATTATGAAAACATTTTGAACGCTCTGCCGGTTGCAGGTGAGAGCGGTTCGTTGAGAAACAGGTTCGATGATGGAGAGCTATCCAATGCAGCGGGTTCAATCCTTGCAAAAACAGGTTGGATCAGAACAGGCTACTCACTGGCCGGCAGCATGACCGCAGCCGATGGAACAGAGCTGGTGTTTGCTGTTTATAACCTTGGTGATGTCTCAATTCCCAACCGAGAAGTCTTAGACGAGTTTGTTTATGGAATTTATGACTGTGGAGCGGATTTAGGAAATTAGAACTTGTCTGAGGCTAGGTCGGTCTCATCGTTCACAATTGCATCCACTACACGCTTGATGACCTGTTCCACTGTCATTCCCTCCGGGAAATTAGGTGCAGTTCCTGCAATTGCCCTGTTGGCAAGTCCTGACTCGGTGTGGCCGGGACGAGCATCAATCACCCTGATTCCAAATTTTCTGGTTTCTTTGGCAAGACCCTCCAAAAAGCTCCTCATCGCCGTTTTTGACGCAGCGTAGCTAATGAGTCCTGGAAAGGTTTGTTCTGCCACCACTCCACTGAAACTCAGCACAAAAGGCTCGTTGCCACGCTCTTTGGATTTCTGCAATGCGGGAATCAGTTCACTTATTAGCCTCATTGGACCAGTTGTGTTTACTGCAAAAAGTCTTTCCCTAGCCTTGGCTGGCAACTCATGAGCAGGACCGAAAGCAACAACGCCACTTGCGTTGATGATGCCATCTAATTCAGTGTCGCTGGTTAGCAAGTACTGACTCAGGGTTTGGATGCTGTCTTCGTTTTCATAGTCAAGCAGAAGTCTGACCGATGCACGGTTGGGGATTTTTCCAGCAGAATCGTTGCTGGTGGCGGTTGCCAAGACGTTGGCACCGAGATCTGAGAGCTGGTTCACTAGCTCTGCGCCAAAAGCGCCAGAGCCACCAGTTAGGAGAATTGTCTTTCCTGTTAGTTCCACAACATCGACCAACACCTTCAGAGAATTATCTATTCCAGTTTTGAATTATTCTTGGCCGAATCGAGGTTTAGCTTAATATGCGAACAATTGCCTGGCCCGCCCTGGTTTCCACGCTGATCCCACCCGTTGTAGTTACTGGCACCTGGCTGATTGCTCAGTCAACCTGGGATCAGTACAACTGGATGGAGCAGCCAATTAGTGACTTGGCTGCTGATGATGCGCCAACTCAGCTTTGGGTTTCGATTGCTTTTCTGATTGGCGGAACAGCAAATATTATTACTGGAATTTATGCCAGAAGTTTCAACATGGCAGCCAGGATTGCCTTTGTCCTAAATGGACTATTCACCTACGGCCTTACCTATTTCACTACCCCTGACCAGGTTTCATCCTCTGAAGAGCACAGAATCTTTGCTGTTAGTGCTTTTGCCATCAGTGCTATTTGGCCGGTGTTGGCAACAAGATTTGATAAGCGTTACAGCATCCTAATTCGTCCCCCCGGTACGCTCTTGGCAACGGCGGTGCTGTTGACAATAACGGCGGGGTTATTATTTGCTTGGATTCAAGATGATGCCAGCGGCATTGGTTTATACCAAAGAGTGGTAGGCATCATGCAGGGGCTTTGGCCACTAATCGTTGTTTGGTGGAGTTATTACCACGAACAGCGATTAGCTAAGAATGTCCTTGCTGGCAAATCTTGAATACGCCAAAGCCCCAAAGATAACCACGTAGGCCAATTGCAAAAGTGCATTGGATCCAAATGATGCATAGTCAATTGGCTGTCTCAGCAAATCAACAAATCCTAGCCAGTAGTGGGTGAATAGAAATTCGTGAATCAACTCGAGCTGGGGGATGTTATCCAGGATTTGGCTGACACCACTGAGCACCACGGTTGCAGCCATTGCTCCAACTGGCACAACAGTCAAAGTTGAGATAAACATGCCAATGGCAACCAGCCCAAGCATGGAAACTGTTGTGTAGGAGGCAACTAGCGCCATTCTCCAAACAGACTCCGCAACGCTGATTACATCACCTGAAATCAATGTCACGGGCCCGACCGGGAACAAGATAGACCCAATGATTGCGCCAGCAATCATAAGTGTCGCCGTTCCCGCTATGACAAACGCAATTGCTCCAATGAACTTGGTGATCAGCAATCTGATTCTTCCGGCTGGGGAGATCAATAGATATCTCAGTGTTCCCTGATTTGCCTCGCCAGCGATGGTGTCACCTGCAACAACACCGATGGTTAGTGGCAAAAATAAGGGGAGTGCCAAGATGGTTGAGGTGTAGCCAACAAATAGTCCGTTTTGACTAACCCTGTCTAAAAACGGAGGTCCCTCACCGGGAGCCAGAGTGTCTGATGACCAATAAACGGCTAGAGCTAAAAACACGGGGATAAGTGCAATTGCACCAAGCATTGCAAGTGTTCTCCAGCGACGGAACAAAACCCAAAGCTCTGACCAAACTAGAGACATTCCTAAACGATTACTGGACGACATCGAAGCCCTCCCCGGTTAGGTCAACAAAGCGATCTTCCAAGCTTGCCTGTTCTACGGCAAAGGACTTGATCTTGATTTTTGCTTTCAACAATTTCCTCAATACTTCATCGCCATCAAAACCGTGCTCAACCTCTGAGGTGAAAATCTCTAGGCCGTGCTTGGTTTCCTGTTTTGGCTTCATGCCAGCGTCAGTCAGTGCCTTCAGAGTCTTCTCCGCATCGGGTGTAACGACTTTCAGATAGGTCTGGTTCTGGGCTTGCAGTTCTGCAAGGCTTCCCTGCGCAACAATCTTGCCCGCACTCATGACCGCCACGTGTGAACAAAGCTGCTCGATTTCGCTGAGCAGGTGAGAGGAAACCAAGATTGTGGTTCCATCACTTGAGAGTGAGCGAATCAGGTTCCTAACCTCGCGAGTTCCTTGCGGATCTAGACCATTGGTTGGCTCGTCTAGAACTAACAGGTCTCGCTCCTGAAGCAGTGCATTGGCAATGCCAAGCCTTTGTTTCATTCCCAGCGAGTATTTATGAACCTTTTTGTTAGCAGCATTGGTCAAACCAACTTTGGCAAGTGCCCTGTCAATTCTTTGTTCGCGAGTTTTCGGGTCAGCGTTTTTCGAAGCCGAATCTAGTCTGCGGAGGTTTACCTTGCCTGAGAGGTATGGGTAGAAGGCAGGTCCCTCAACCAAGGCTCCAACTCTTGGCAAAGCTTGCTCTGCTTGCTTGGGCATTTTGTTGCCAAGTAGTTCGATTTCTCCATCTGTTGCATCAGCAAGACCGAGAAGCATTCTGATGGTGGTGGTTTTTCCTGAACCGTTGGGTCCTAGAAAACCAAAGACTGACCCCTTGGGGACTGCCAGATTGATTTTATTAACCGCTGTCTGACCCCCGAACTGTTTTGTTAGTTCGGAGGTCCAGACGGCGTAATTTTCAGCCGAGGTCAACTATCCGGCGATCTCAAGCAGGTAGTCGGTGGTGACCGCTCCTGCCAAAACCCGACCATCGTCGGTGATCAGCATGTTCACCAGTGAGGTGCTGATGACAAAGCCACCATCAACCTGCTCGGTGATGCCACTGAACAACTCTGAGTCGAACATGTCAACTGGCATGTCCTCGGTGAGTTTCATTTCAACAACACTTGCCCAACCGTTTTCAATAATCTCTGGCATGTTCTCGTTTGCCTCGACCTCGGCCTTCAGCTCTTCATACTCGGCCTCGGTTAGCTTGTTGGCTTCGAACTCGGCCTCTAGCTGTTCTTTGGTGTAGGTCTCACCATCGATTGTGAACTCCTCTGGCATTTCCATCTCGGTAACTGTTACATCACTTGATGGGTTGAACTCGAACACTGATGCATCTGGTGTTGAGTAATTGATGCTGGTGAAGCCAATCTCCATGGCCGGCTCGGTCTGGCCCTTGGCCATTACCTTCACGTTCAACGCCATGCCGGTTTCTGCATCAATTGCTACGGAAACATAGTCAACTGTGGTTTCTGAAGCCAATGGGGTTGCAATTAGCTCGTAGGCTGCCTGTCCTGCAACGTTTTGGTCAACACCAACGGTGATTTCACTGTATTCAGATGCTTCTGCCAGCAGGTAATCAGCAACCTCTGCTGGGTTGTTGATGTCGAATGGCAAATCAGCAATCTTCTGCTCAATCTCTGCTGAGTTTTCTGCTTCGAGCTCTTCAGCCTTAGCCTCAAACTCTGCAACATCCATGGTCATGAACTGAGCAGCTAGCTTGTCATCGTCATAGAACCAAACGGTGTCGCCGTTTACGATCATGCTTCGCTCACTCATTGGGTCTAAGACCTGAACTCTTAGCTTTTCTGGGCCGTCAACATAAATTCTTGCTTCGTGGGTTCCAGAAATAATCTCAACCAGGTCGGTGACCATGTTGGACTCGGTAACGCGTGGAATGAACTCCTCCATCCCTTCTGGGGTGTTATCTTCCATGTCTTCCACCATTGACTCACTGACGTCAGGCATGTTGCCAATCGGAGGTAGGCCGAGGTTTGAAACCTTGGTCACTCTTCCAGAGAAGCTCATGTCCGGGTTTTGATTCATCATCTGCAGAATTTCGCTTGCTGATTTGTCAGGCAGATCGATTTCTGCATTTGCCTGCATTGGTACTGCGATAGAAAGAGCAACAACGGTTGCGGGTGCAACTACTGCTGGTATCCACTTTTTCATCTTTGATGACATTTTGAATTGCTCCAATTC
>CAJXZO010000013.1 GCA_913062975.1 uncultured Micrococcales bacterium | reverse complement strand
GATGAACGCGAAGAGGATCTAAACAAGATCCCCTACCCAGATGAAGCATTCAACACCTGGGGTGCTGCTGCTATTGGGGTTGATCCATTGGAGGCCTCGTTCCAAGAGAAACCCTATTCGCCAATCAGGCCCCACGTTCCTTTTTATAGATTCTTCAGCTACCCAGATGTTCTCGAACTTCGCGAGGCGGGATATGAAGTGGAACGTTTTGTTCCACTGATGGATTTATTGGATGATGCTCGATACCGTCAAGCTTTGCAGGTGAGCTACCTGCTTCACATCAAAGGCGCATCCCCCAGCTTCAACCCCCGAAGAGCAAGGGAGCTAGACATGGAAGTCCGCTCAGCTCTGCATGATTTTGGGAAATCAGAGATCCCAACACTGATTCGTCGTCTGCTAGGCAAGGCCTTCCCGGGGGATTCAATGAATCACATAAGTGTTGATCTAATAAATGTCTTTTATTGGGCAGCAATCGCTGAGGTTGCAAGAGATCACGCTTGGAGAAGACCAGAACTTGGTTGGAAGGCTGAGTATTTATGGCAGCCAATGAGGATGATCTTTGGAGCCGAGGGCGAAACCCACGATGCTGAATAAGATTCATAAGTTCGCACTTTTCTGGGTTGAAAAGGCAGAGCTAACTCTAATCATGCTGGGCTTTGCCTACCTTGGTTTTTATACGCTCGAGGTTTTAGGGACAGGTTCCTGGTCAACCTTCGGCTTTTTTGCTGCAGAGGCAATTTTTGCAATCTTCGTATTTGATTTCTTCATGAACCTGTTTGCCGAAACTCCATGGAAAGGCACCAAAGGTGGATGGCGCGGTTTCATTGGCCGCAACTGGCTGTTGATGCTTGCGGTTATCCTGCCCATGCTTAGGCCCCTCAGGATTTTCAAGCTTTTATTGGTGCTGAGTGCAATTGATAGCTACGGCAAAAACAGGACCAATGAGACTGGGTTCTATGTTGCACTCGCACTCCCTCTGATTTGGTTCACGGGAGCATTGAGTTTGTACGACGCTGAACGCGGAGCACTTAGTGAGTATGAAAGCTTTGGGGATGCCCTCTGGTGGTCTGCGGTGACAATCACGACAGTTGGCTATGGGGACTATGCACCGGTCACAGTTGAAGGACGAATAGTGGCAATCTTTTTGATGCTTATAAGTCTCGGTCTAGTCGGAGCTGTTACTGCCCTGCTCGCCCGATGGCTGATTGGGTCAAAAGATGTTTCCAATTGAACCCGGTGAGGTTTTATCCAGGTTTTTGATTCATCAACTTTTGGGAGGAAGCTTCCGAGGAGGAATCGCACCTTGTTCTCGCTCAGACAATGTTTTGCTCTTTAGCGACCCAGAGCGGGGAAGGCCTTTCGGCTACGACGTTTATGAGGGACTCAGAGAAGATGGGTTTTATAACTTCACAGGTGAGGGTAAATCAGCCGATCAAGAACCAATCAGAGGCAATAAAGCAATCTTGGAACATAAAAGCCAAGGCAGAAAGCTCAGACTGTTTGTTCCCAAGGAAGACCTGCAGCTCTATGTTGGCCAGGTTGAACTTGCCACACCACAGTATTTTTTGTTGCCCGCTCCGGATAAACATGATTTTGAAAGACAGGTTTTTGTTTTCAACCTGAGGCTTCCTGAAGGTTCTGAGGAATTGCCACTGCCAATCAATTCAACAAACGTTCAGAATCTATGAATAAGCTTGGCCTCATGAAAAAGCTAAAGGCGCTAGTTCTGACTGTGGTGGCAACGCTGACACTAACTGGGTGCGTTCAACTGACTGCTGATCTGGAGATAAACAGATCTGACAGAGTCAGCGGAGACATTTCAGCGGCTGTTTCAAAACAGCTTCTGCAGCAGCTAAGAACCGCAGGTTTGGGTGAGTTGATTCCAAATGTTGATGAAAATCTCTTTAGCCCTGAATCTCAGGTTCGAGAGACTGAAATCAATAGTGCTACCTGGGAGGGAACCGAGTTCAGTTTTGAAAACAGAGACTTATCCCTTCTGAACTTTAGTGATGGTGCGTCACCGGAGACCTACTTGAGAGTTATTCGAGACGGTGATTACCTGATAGCCGAGGGAAGAATTGTTTCTCAGTTCACAGAGAGTGATTTGGAGCAATTGCCAGGCAACCTGCCGGACCCGGATGTTTGGTTGAGGATTGATTTCCCCGGAGTGGTTGAGTCAACAAACGGTCGCCAGACAGGATCTGTCATTGAATGGAGACTGGAGCCTGGGCAGGATTTGGAGATTCAGGCAAGGGTTTTATCCCAATACATTGAGCCCTCACAAGCCGCGGGGCCAGATCTGCTAATCAGTGATGAGTACATCGATGATGTCTTGGATCAAATCGGTGAGCCATTGCTGAGGTTTTTCTCCCCACTCCTAACCTTTTTAGCGATTTGGGGAGTTGCATCAATTGGTGTGATTATCTTTGCGGCAGTGAGACACGGCTCTAAGAAGAGGCAATACAGACCGGTTGAAGAATTTGGAAGTTTGAAAAAAGACCTATTTGACGAAGATAACAAAGACAAGGATGACTAGATGAGTATGTGGACTGTGAAGATGCCGGGTGAACCTGAGCGCGAGATGGACACCATGACCCTGCAGGCTTGGGCCAATGCGGGAAAGGTAAGCGGTGACACCATGGTTGTTGAAAACAGCACCCAGGAGCGCTGGCAGGCCAAGCAGATTGCAGGAGTCTTTTCCAAGCGTGACTGGTTAGTTGCTTTATTATTGGCAATTTTCTTGGGGTCTCTCGGCGTAGATCGTTTTTACATGGGAAAGGTCGGAACCGGGATTCTCAAGTTACTGGTCACACTATTTTTCTTCTGGACTCTAATTCTGTTCCTCATCTGGCCAATAATTGACATCATCTTGATTGCCACCAAAAAGATGACCGACAAAGAGGGTCTAAGACTGGCCTAGACAAAAAAGTTGATAACAAATAAGTTACAACGCACCAAATTAGTTAGTTAGGTGTATTTACTTATTGCATGACCTCAACAAAGATGCTTGGAAGTTCCCCATCGGTGTTTCCGATTACGACACCCTCTCGTTCAAGGGTGATCCAAGAATTGTTTCTTTCAGGCCCTAAATCAAGGGCCGACATCGCTAGGGCAACAAGCTTGACCAAGGTCACGGTCTCTGAGGCTGTCGATGACCTTTTAGGTAAAAACATTCTCGAAGAGCTATCCAGTAACAGGGAGCTGCGTCCAGGAAAGCCGTCCATTCCTGTTCAGTTGAATAACGACTCCTTCAGCTTCTTGGCAGTTGATC
Organism: uncultured Micrococcales bacterium; assembly: GCA_913062975.1. GTDB lineage: Bacteria > Actinomycetota > Actinomycetes > Actinomycetales > Microbacteriaceae > CAJXVY01. The sequence continues at coordinate 16,594 of CAJXZO010000013.1, read as the reverse complement.
TCTCGGCTGCTAAAACCTGGTCCTACAGTTTTTTTGGGTTCGATGGCCAACCTCTAGATGTTGTCAACATTGATCGCCGGGGCTTGACGGGCCAAGCATTTTTCGATTCCCTCGCCCAGAAGCTAAGCGAACTCATATCCCAATCGGACACCCCCGTTGCCGGTGTTGGCGTTGGCTCACCGGGTGTAATCAACCGGAAGGGCAAGGTCATCTCCGCTCCCAATCTCGGCTGGGAGGACTTTGATCTGCAGAATCTTTTGCAAACAACTCTCGGAGTTCCAGTTGTGGTGGAAAACGATGCTCACTTATCTGCAAGTGCAATTCACACTTTTTCCTCCTCAGGTGCTTACATCTTGCTAATTCGAATTGCTGGTGGTCTGGGTGCTGGCCTGGTTGTTGACGGAGTTGTTCCCGCGGGCCAGGGCAATGCCGCAGGAGAGCTCGGGCACACAGTTGTTGTTGAAAACGGTAGAGAATGCGCTTGCGGTAAGAAAGGCTGTTTGGAGACCTACGTCTCCTCCTCTGAGCTGGAAGTGGATCTGAACCAGGCATTGGGGATTGCTGCAATCAAGGAATCGGCAAGTCTTTTAGGCACCGCAATTTCGCCCATTGTTGGTTTATTGAACCTCAACGCCGTTGTGATCGCCGCCAATGAGGATCTTCGCTCGGACCAATTTTTGCAACAGCTCTCGCAAACAATCGCCGAGAGAACATTACCCATCAGTCACGAGAACCTGACTGTTGAATACACAGATTTTGCCCATGACATTGTCCTGCGCGGTGCGGCGGGACGAGTCATGGGTCAATTACTGGGACTGGGTCAATGATGAAACCAGTCTCATTGTTGGGGCAGGGTGCCCTCGCAACGCTAATGCGAAAGGAGCAAAAAATGAGAAAATCAGCCGTGGTTGCCATGTTTGGTGTGGCAGCACTGACTCTCGTTGGATGCACAACCGCTGAAGACACAACAAGCGGTTCAACTACAGATAACGACACCTCCTCCGATTCTGCAACAAGCGAAGACGCCGTAACCGGTGATATTCGCGTTTGGATCAATGGCGGAGACACTCCCGACTCAGCAAGAGAGTACCTAATCGAGACTTTTGAGGCGGAGAACCCAGGATCGACTCTGACTATCGAGCAACAGGATTGGGGCGGGTTGGTTGAGAAGCTAACCACCTCTATGTCGGGAAGCGACAGCCCAGATCTAGTTGAAATTGGAAACACCTGGGCACCAGGTTTCACGTCAGCTGAAGCTTTTATGGACCTCAGTCCATATTTTGACGAGCTGGGCGGAGACGACCTGCTTCCAGGCTTCGTTGAGGTTGGCACTTTTGACGGCACTTTCTACGCACCTCCTTATTACGCAGGATCAAGGTTGGTTTTCTACAGCAAGAGTGACTTTGCAGAAGCAGGCGTTGAGGTTCCAACCACCTTGACCGAATATGTTGAGGTTGCGGAGACTCTAAATTCAGAGCTCGGCACATCCGGGGTCTACTTCCCAGGTAAAGACTGGTACAACGCTCTTCCCTACATCTGGGAAAACGGCGGCGAGGTTGCCGTGAATGACGGTGGAACCTGGGATGCACAACTAAGTTCCGCTAGCTCAATTGCTGGTTTGGAACTTGTAAAGCGCGCTATGGACAGCTCAAATGCCGCAAAGGATGGCGATGAGGCTGAATCATGGGTTGCTTACTGTGAGGGTGGCCACTCAATGCTTAGCGCTCCAAGCTGGGCAGCTGGACTGCTGGTTCCTCGTGAAGATGCACCATGTGAGCGCAGTGCCGACGACCTCGGTGTATTCGCGCTTCCCGGTGCTGACGGTGGAGCTGCACAGATCTTTGCAGGTGGCTCCAACTTGGCAATTCCCCAGGCAAGCCAGAACCCTGAGCTTGCACTGAGTGCAATGAAGATCATGCTCAGCCCTGAGTACCAGACCATCATGGGTAACAACGGATTGGTACCAGCACTTACATCACTTGGTGACACCTTGGGTGAAGGCGAGATCCCAGAGGCAGTTTCAGCTGCAGCTGCAAACTCGAAACTGACCCCAGCTTCACCAAATTGGGCAGATGTTGAGGCATCTGGTGTGTTGCAGGACATGTTCGTAAAGATTGCTAGTGGAGAAGACATTGCAGATGCTGCCGCAACTGCAGATGCCGCCATTGAAGACATTCTGAACGGATAACAATTCCACACGGGGGTGTCTGAGGGTTATGAGCTAACCTGCAGGCACCCCCTTTTTTTGAGAGAAACCCCATGAGCTTGAAACAGATTGTTCCCAGCCGGAAAGCGAAGCCGCAATCGAGATCCAGAAAGAATCTGGGTTGGTTATTGCTTGTTCCAGCCTCTGCTGTTCTTGCTTTGGTAATCGGCTGGCCACTAATAAATCTAATAATTCTTTCTTTTCAAGAGTTTGGGCGAGCTCAAGTTTTCGGCGCAGACATTGAGTTCATAGGCTTTGAAAATTACTCCAACATCCTCACGGATGATGGTTTTTGGCAGGTCCTCAACCGAAGTCTCGTTTTTGCTGCAGTAGTGGTGGTTTCAACCATGGTGGTTGGCACGCTGGTTGCCCTGCTAATGAACTTCGTGCCAAAACGGATTAAGGTGCTGGTTCAAATCGGGTTGCTAGTGGCCTGGGCCATGCCGCAATTGACCGCGGTTATTGTCTGGGGCTGGATGTTCAACACCGAATACGGTGTTTTCAATTATTTACTAAGCCAGATTCCCGGAGTTGATTTCTATGGTCACTCCTGGCTTAGCAATCCAATTTCTTTTTTTGGCGTGGCGGCGCTGATTATTACTTGGCAGTCGGTGCCGTTTGTTGCATTGACTATCTATGCGGGTTTGACGCAGATACCAAAGGAAATGATTGAAGCCGCTTGGCTTGATGGAGCATCTGGATGGCAGAGGTTTAAGGATCTGACCTTCCCGCTACTTCGTCCAATTTTCACAATCGTGATAATTCTTCAAATTATTTGGGATTTGAGAGTCTTCACACAAATTTATGCCTTGCAGGGCTTGGGTGGTCTTCGCGAGGAAACCAACACGCTTGGTGTCTACATTTACCTGACCTCGCTTGGGTCTGGCGAGTTTGGTCTGGGCGGGGCAATCGCTGTGGTCATGGTCGTTCTGATGAGTGCTGTCTCAGCGTTTTACATCAAGCGCACCCTGGAGGATATGGATAACTGATGATTTCAAAAAACCGTAACCTCAAAATCTTCGCAGGCTCCGTGGCCGGCATCATCGTGTTCTTGGTCTCTATTTTTCCTGTTTATTGGATGCTCAACACCGCCTTCACTCCAAACGGGCTTACTAGAAGAAGTGAACCATTACTTTTTCCCAGCAACTTCACCTGGGAAAATTTCCAAACAGTTCTGTTTGACTCAGACCAGACACCATTTTGGCCAGCTTTGATTAACTCTTTGGCAATAACCATGCTGACTGTTTTATTTGCCTTGGCCTTTGCGTTTTTGTCTTCAGTTGCCCTTGCTAGGTTTGCTTTTTTCGGGCGAAAGACCTTCATTGTTGTTTTGCTGTTCATTCAAATGATTCCTGGTGAAGCTATGATTGTTTCCCTTTACAGGCAGCTGGACACCTGGCAGTTACTAAACAGCATTGGAGGGCTAACTCTTGTTTATGTTGCAACAGTTTTGCCATTCACCATTTGGATGCTCAGGGGATTTGTCTTGGGAGTTCCTGAGGAGCTTGAACATGCAGCGATGATAGATGGCTGCACCCGAGTTCAGGCTTTTAGAAAGATTACCTTCCCATTGCTGGCTCCAGGACTGGTAGCCACTGGAGTATTTGGGTTTATCCAAGCCTGGAATGAGTTTTTGTTGGCTCTGGTGGTCAACTCTAGACCAGAGGCTATGACCCTGCCGGTGTGGCTTAGGACTTATCAGCAGGTGAATAATGAAACTGATTGGGCAGCAATCATGGCTGGGTCAACTCTTATGACCCTTCCGGTTCTTATATTTTTTGTCATTGTTCAGTCCAAGATGACATCAGGCCTGGTTGCGGGGGCGGTGAAGGGCTGATGCAGAAACACATCAAGAAACTGCTGATGCCTGGATTTTCTGGTTTTGAAATCCCTGACTGGATAGCGGGGCAGCTGAGCTCAGGCCTTGGTTCTGTTTGTCTCTATGGATCAAACAGTGGTTCTTTTGAGCAAATGAGGGATTTAGTTCGTGGACTAGCTGAGCTTTCCTCTGAGGAATTAACAGTTGCTACTGACGAAGAAGGCGGCGATGTCACTCGGATTGAATATCTGGAGGGCAGCAGTTTTAGTGGCAATAGAACTTTGGGGCAAAGAAACGATCTGCAACAAACGGCTTCTGAGGCAAAGCAGATTGCCAGGCTGTGCTCGTCAATTGGCGTGAACATGAATCTTGCTCCAGTGGCTGATGTGAACACCAATCCAAAAAATCCTGTCATCGGCAACAGAAGTTTTGGGGATAATCAGCAATTGGTTAGCCAACACGTTTCAACTTGGGTGCAATCGCATCAGGCCTCTGGGGTTGCCTGCACGGCCAAACACTTCCCCGGGCACGGCGACACCGTGAGCGACAGTCACCTGGGGCCAGCTATTGTCAGCGGTGGTTGGGATGAAATTAGGGCCAACCATCTGCAACCTTTTCAAGCCGCGGTGGATGCAGGAGTGGCTGCAATCATGACCGGTCACCTAGCGATTGATTCTTCAATTCCTGCCTCTCAAGATTCTTATGCTCATCAGGTGCTCAGGGGTGATCTTGGCTTCACAGGAGTCGTCATAACAGATGCTCTGGACATGAAGGCCGCTTCTAACGGAGATATCGTCGAAGCTTCAATCGCCTCTTTTGTTGCAGGAGCAGACTTGTTATGTCTGGGACCAAACGTTTCCGAGATTGAGTTCGATCAGATTATTTCTGGTTTCGAGCAGGCACTGAGTTCAGGTTTGATTTCAGAACAAAGGCTGATGGAATCTGTTGCACGCATCGACAAACTTGCAAATGACTATCCGAAGGATTTTTCCATACAACCGCTCGAGCCAGAGGTTGCGGAGATAGAACTTAGAGTCTCCGGCACCGCCCCAGAGCGAGTCTATAAATTTGTATCTACTCACAATCCCGCGGTCGGCGAGGTACCGTGGCTTGGAATTGAGCAGGATTTCCCCACCCAGAAGCTTGATTCAGCCGAGGTCGCATCCAGTGATGAATTAGAAAACAGTGTGATTTTGGTCCGGCACCAGGCATCTTTGGATGAACTGGCAACTCTTTGGCCAGACGCTAGAGCAAAGGACGGGGTTGTCATTTTCTCTCCAGGCCCCATCTGGGAATGGCGTGGGTTTTGCGGGCATGACCTAAGTGGAGCTTCGTCGCCTCATTCAAAAGCTTTGTTAGATTACTTGAAAGGTGAATCATGAGTAGTTATCTAATTGGCATAGACGTTGGTGGAACCAAGGTCTTTAGCGAGTTATTTGATTCATCGCTGAAATCAGTCGCCACCGATCATCGCTCGAGTGGTTTTGGCTCTAATCAGGTCTCAGAATCCATCATTGCCTCCATATCAACCGTTTTAGCCAAGTCCGGAGTCGAGTCAACAAGCATTGATGGCATAGGAATCGGAATCCCAGGTCAAGTTGATTCCGAAACCGGAACCGTTATTAATGCTGCAAACCTGGGCATTGATTCGCTGGACCTGGGGGAAGTCATTAGTCACAACTTTGGACTCATGCCCAGGCTGATGAATGATGTGAATGCGACGGCGGTGGGTTTGGCCAAATCACATCAGCCATCAGAGTCATTGGTTTATTTGAATTTTGGAACTGGTTTGGCCGCTGGGATTTTGATTGATGGCCAGCTTTTATCTGGAGCTTCAAGTTTGGCTGGTGAGATTGGTCATATATCTGTGGATCCAAATGGAGCTGTTTGCACCTGCAGTCAACGGGGCTGTTTGGAAACCATGTCTTCAGCAGCTGGCATTCGGGAGTTTTTGGCCAGTCAAGGACATCGTTCAGAATCATGGAGAGACTTTGAATCTTTGCCCAACCCAGTTAGGAGCAGTGTTGGAGGAAGATTCATCGAGGGGATGCTGAAGGCCATTAATGTCATCGCTTTGTCCGTTGACCCTGATTACCTATATCTGGGAGGCGGGACCTTGGATCTAATTCGCAAGGATAACCCGGATCTGATTCGGATTATGATGGAGAGTAAGTTTGGGCCGTCATTCTTAGCAAGCTCTGGTGTTTTTGACAGGGTCAGATTTGTCGAAAACCATTCCAACATTGCTGCGATGGGTTCGGTTCTATCACTTGATACCAAAGCATGAAAATCCTTATCTACCCCTCCGTAGCAGAGCATGCTGAGGCTGCCGCTGAGTTTATTGCGACCACCGTTTCCAATCATGGCGGACCTTTGGGGTTGGCAACAGGCTCAACAACAGAGCCTGTTTATAAGCAACTATGTCGGGAATATTCGCTTCCTAAAGAGCTAGAAATGTTTGCTTTGGACGAGTATTTCCAGATAGAGCCTGATTCCCCCTCCTCATTTCGGCAGACGCTTGTGAATCAGTTTGTTAACCCTTGTGGGCTAGAGGCGAGCAATCTGTTTGTGCCTCCGGCAAGTGCGGTCGAAGACGAACTTGTTTCCTTTGAGGCCAACTTGAAATCAAAAGGACCGCTTAGTCTGCAACTTCTAGGCATTGGCAGAAATGCACACATCGCCTTCAATGAACCTGGAAGTGATTTCAACTCGAAAACCAGAAAGGTAGACCTCTCCGAAACCACAAAGCAAGACAATGCAAAGTTTTTTGATGGTGAAGTGCCTGCTTACGCGGTGACTCAAGGTATTGCAACAATCATGCAGGCAGAGAGGTTGCTACTCCTGGCCACCGGAAGTTCAAAGGCCAACGCGATTGGTTCAATCTTTGAGAAGTCTTCAAAAACTCCAGCGGCAATGCTCAGAGAACATCGGGACGTAACCCTGATGCTTGACGCGCAAGCAGCCTCAGAGGTGCCCAAAGATTGGATTGATTGAGTTTTGATATGAGCGAAAAAATCTTAATTCACGATGTTTCCATCAATGGCCAAGAGCGATCTTGGGTTCTGTTTGATACGCAAATCTTGGCTGTTGGTGTTGGTGATTCCTGGCGAGAAATTTCAGCGGAGCTGAAGATAATTGACGGGGCCAACGGTTTCATTAGCAGACCAATGACCGATACCCACACCCATGGGGGCTGGGGTCATTCTGTTGAATCTGGGGTCGAGGCTTGGCGAGAAATAAGAAAGCACCAAAGGCGTAACGGAGTCCAAAAAACACTTCTCTCAATCCCAACCGTGAGTTTTGAAAAGGCTAAATACCTAGTTTCCCAAGCTGAAAAATTCCTTGCCGAGGACAGTGGGTTTTTAGGCCTACACCTAGAAGGCCCCTTCCTTTCAAGTTCTCAAAAAGGTGCTCATCCGGAAAGCTTGCTGAAACTGCCAACAGAAACAGAGATTGAGATTTGGAGACCATTACTTCAGTCCGACGCGGTCGTGTCAATGACGATAGCCCCTGAGCTTTTCAGTGATAAACAACTGAAAGTTTTGAAACAGGATCTGCATCTTTGCTTCGGGCACTCCGCGGCTGACTACCAAACTGCTAAGAAGTTCTTTGCCAACTTTGGAACGATTATGACTCATTGTTTTAATGCAATGAATTCAATTCATCATCGCAACCCTGGCCCAATTCCCGCGGCAATTGAAAACAAAAATGTATTTATTGAGCTAATTGCGGATGGAGTTCACGTTGCCAATCCAGTTATGGCACTAATCCCCAAAGACAGAACGGTGCTGGTAACGGATGCCATTTCTGCTGCTGGTTCTGACGATGGTGAGTATCAACTCGCCGGGGAGTCAGTTTTTGTTGTTGACTCAGTCGCCAGAAACCAAGATGGCGCCCTGGCTGGTTCGACACTCACCATGAAAGCCGCAACTTACAATTTCTCTCAGTTGCACGATGTCCAAGCAGCACTGCTTGCTGCGGACAAAAACCCGGGCGCTGCCTATGGTTTTGGTTATGAAGAAATAAAGTCAGGAACCTCAGCCGAATTGCTTCTTTGGGATGCAGACATGAACCTTGAAATGAGCTATAACTTCTAAGGCATCGGCTGATGGCTTAGACTTCAATCAATGCGTAAATTAGCAATTCTGTTAGTTAGTGCACTGGTTTTAGCGGGCTGTGCTTCGGCATCCGAAGAGGTTAGTGCGGTTGATGAAAACCAAAACTCTGATCCTTCTCAAGCCGATGATTCCGCAACAGATGATGGTGCAGATTCGGAGACAAATGGTTCCGAATCACTCGATGGGGACATCACAGATCTACCTACGACCGATCCGCTACCGGATCTAAAGGCGGATGAGTATCAAACGATTGAAACGGTAGAGGAGGCTGCAATCATTGCAGCCAACACTTTTGAACGTTTTGACTCTGATGGAATCGTGGAAACCCTAAGGGGTCAGACTGGAGAAGTTGTGTTGATTCACAACCCAGATCAAAAAGATCAATATTCAGCGGCCTGGGTTGATGTTCAACAGGATTCGGCGGAGCTAATTTTCAACGCCAGAGAATTCACGTCTGCCTGGCCATTTCTATTGTTTAGCGAGCCAGCCAGCATAGAGAACACATATTTTGGACCCCAGCCCGGTGGCTTTGGGCTTCAATTTGATGACCCTAGCGTTGGGCGAAGCGGCTATAACTACCTAACCGATGGCGAGTATTTACTTGGCGCCTGGTGGTTTTTAGAACCCGAGGATCCTTCATCAGTTGTTTTGATTACTTATGATTACGATGTTTCGCAGAAATGGAAAGACAGACTCGACAGAGCTGTTGATGACTTTCTATCTGAACAGCCTGCTGAATAAATAAAAACTTCCAACCCCAATTAGCACAATGCCCAGAAGCGTTAGAGCTATGCCTGCAATTGAGATCAGTGCTGCGACTATAAACACCAAAGCAAGGCCTGCAACCACAGCTCGGGCGTTGTAGTTGTTTGGATAGCGCCTGAGCACCCAGACAATCAGCCCGAGTGATAAACCCGCAATCACCATTGCCAACACGTTTCCAAACACGGTGCTGAAAATAGCTGCAAGGCCAATGAATAGCCCAATTACGAGGGCGATTGATGTCGCTCTTTGCATGTCCCCATTCTCGCAGGCTCTCAGCAAACCTTTTGGTTATGGAACGCAATTGAAGATTAGACTCTTGGTGTGAGCGCTATCTGGTTTATTGCTGCAGGGGCATTACTGCTGATTGAGCTGCTCACGGCCGATTTATTATTTGCATCCCTGGCAATCAGCGCTTTGGCTGCAGCGGGCGTTGCGGGTCTAGGGTTTGATTTTGTCTGGCAGGGAATCGCCTTTGGTGTGACAGCTGCATTGTCTCTGACTCTTCTGAGGCCAATAGCTCTCAGGGCATTCAAAAAAACTGGAGCTGATTCAAAAACAGGGATGGATGCACTAATTGGTGCCGAAGCCATTGCAATCACCGACGTTGATAAACATCAGGGACAGGTGAAGCTTGCTGGCGAGGTTTGGAGTGCGAGGTCAACAGGAATCAAGCTAATCAGTGGTCAAACTGTGAAAGTAAAGAAAATCGATGGCGCAACCGCCATCGTGGAATAGGTGAATTATGGATTTTGGTTTTTTACTCCCTCTGGCGGTAGTTGTCATCATTGCCGCATTCCTTGTACGAGGAATCAGAATCGTTCCTCAGGCAAATGCGGTTGTGGTGGAAAGGCTTGGTAGATATCACCGCACCCTGGATGCTGGGCTGAATCTAATTATTCCGTTTCTAGACAGACCCAAACCACGAATCGACCTTCGTGAGCGAGTCGTTTCATTCCCACCACAGCCAGTGATTACAGAGGACAACCTGGTGGTTGAGATTGACAACGTGGTTTTTTATCAGGTAACTGATGCCAAATCAGCCACCTATGAAATTGAAGATTTCATCCAGGGTATTGAGCAACTTACGACAACCACGCTTAGAAACGTGGTTGGTGGGATTGATTTAGAACAAGCGCTCACTTCCCGTGACACCATCAACTCGGCTTTGAGAGCAGTATTGGATGAAGCCACCGGCAAATGGGGCGTGAGGGTGAACCGAGTCGAGCTAAAGGCCATTGACCCACCCGCCAACGTGCAGGTTGCCATGGAGCTACAGATGAAAGCTGAGCGTGAAAAGCGAGCCGCAGTTCTGGAAGCTGATGGAGCCAAGCAATCTCAGATTTTGAAGGCTGAGGGTGCCAGGCAGGCATCAATCCTGGAAGCCGAGGGTGAAGCTCAAGCTGAAGTTTTGAGAGCTGAAGGTGAAGCCAAAGCAATCACAACTGTTTTCAAGGCTGTTCACGACTCGGATGCCGATGACAAGGTTTTGGCCTATCAGTATTTGCAGCAACTGCCTGAAATAGCAAACGGTCAAGCCAGCAAGATTTGGGTGATTCCAGGAGAGCTGAGCGGCGCAATGGAGAACTTGGCGAAAGCCTTCAAAAAACCTTAGAGGGAATTGACTTGCTCAAGGTCTGACTGAGAGAGTTAACAGCTAAGGGGGAGTATGCGTTTTATAGGGCTGTTTGCAGTTGTTTTGATGCTGTCGGGTTGTGCTGAAGCGGGGGACCCGACTGCGGATGGGTCAACTAGCTCTGAGCTCTCACAGCAAGACACTGGCAACACCGCAATTTCACCAGCAGAGGACGACTCAGAAACTGACCAGTCTGACCCAGGCTCAGAACCGCAAGCAAACCCTGATGCTTTAGAGAACAACACAGGTCAAGACACAGACCAACCCTCAGACGAAACTGAGCAAGCTGGTTCTGAAGAGGATGGCTCAGTTGATGATCAGCAGGGGAGCAATGAAACACCCGATCAACAACCTGAGAGTGAATCACCATCCGATAGCGGTGATGACAACTCAACACCGGTTGACACCTCCCCGCCCAGCTTGGAAACAGTCAATGGCTACATAGTCCAGCTGAGCGTGGCTGACGAGGTTAGCTCAGGCTATGACAGAGATTTATTCGATCATTGGAACGATGATGATCGTGACGGATGCAATGCTCGGGAGGAGGTTCTGATTCTCGAAAGCACCACCACCCCAACCCTTTCTGGCGATTGCAACATAGAGGGCCGATGGGTGAGTGCATTTGATGGCGAGGTGACAACCAACTCCAGTGATTTTGATGTTGATCACATGGTGCCCCTAAAGGAAGCTTGGGACAGTGGTGCAAATAATTGGAGCAACGATCGCCGAGAAAGATTTGCAAACGATTTAGACAGCCCCTACTCGTTGATTGCAGTCAGTGCAGGGTCAAACAGATCCAAGGGAGCAAAGGACCCGGCAGCTTGGATGCCACCAAACAGAGGTTATTGGTGTGAATATGTTTACTCCTGGACACTTGTAAAGATTCGCTGGGGACTTTCTGCGGATCCAGCGGAAATTCAGGCTTTGCAGTCAAGGGGCGGAGACTGTCTGGTAAGTGAAATGAATTTCCAAGTTGAGTCAGGTGAGGTGGAGATCATTGAAGATGACTCGGTAACACCCATTCAGGCTGGCACCGCAACTCTCGATCCAAGGTATTCATCCTGTGGGGACGCCAAGAGCCAGGGATATGGGCCTTATGTTCAAGGTGAGGACGAAGAGTATGAGTGGTATCGGGATGGCGACAGTGACGGAATCACTTGTGAGTAAATGTCGGTCACCCAGAACATAATTAGTCCTAAAAAGGTGGGTGGATGATGAAGTTCTTGAGAAAAATCTTTCCAAACAATCCAGACGACAATCGCAAATGGCATCAAAAAAAGCGTTATCGATTCTTGATGGCGTTTGTTGCCCTGTCATTAATTTCAGGACTGTTTGCCGATGACTCGGCGGTGGACCCAGCCAGGGCCGAATACGAGGAGAGCTTCGGAGTTTTTAGCCCTAAAAATTTCTCTGGAACAGGTCCGGGTGTTTTTGAAATTGATGCCGAATACGGTGTATTAAGAATTAGCCACCAGGGTGATGGAAACTTTGAACTGATTGGAAGCAGTTCACTTGGTTTGAGCCAGCTAGAACTCTCGGGCTCCGGGGTTTTCCAAACCGAGCTTGATCTTGGATTGACAAATTCCGATGTCGAAGAATTGGAAGTAACAACAGACTCAGAGTGGTCTATTGAACTGTTGCCGATTTCGCAGGCCAATTCCTTGGTTGAATCTTCAGCTGGCAATGGGGTATTTGTCTATGACGGCCCAGCAGTCGATTGGGAGCTGTCCAGCCAGTCAGGATCCATTGAAATTTGGCAATCTGATTTGGACGAAGAGGTGAACAAATTACTGCAGGCCGACGGTGAGTTGACCGTCACGGTCTCAGCGGCGAGTGGGCCGAGTGTTGTGATCATCAAAGCAACCGATTCTTGGCAACTCTCGCCACAGCAATAAACCCGAGCAACAATGTTGCCCGGGTTTAGAGACTGGGTTAGTTCTTTGTGTTCTCAGCAATTAAGATCAACGCAATTGCCTGCTCAAACCAAAGCCGAATGATGACCAGTGTGATGAGAGCCAAGATTGGTCCGAAGATGATTGTTAGAAGACCATCTCCCGCTTGCCCGCTACCAACAGCGACAATGCCTGACAACACTGCAATCCCTGCAAATAGTGCAACCAAAACCATCAAAATCGCATAAAAGACGCTTGATAGCTTGACGGTAATAAACGAGTTGAATTTGTAATCTATTAGTGACTTGAACATGTTTCCCCCTTAAGAATCCAAGATAAATTTGCCAATAGCTTTATTGAACTTAGTGACATCGAATTTTGAGTTGAATTCGAATCGGACCTTGCCTAGTCCACTGAACCAAAGCTCCAGTTCAGCATCTAGGTCAAAGGTTCCAGCACTTTCGAAACTGAAAGTCTGGACCTTGCTATAAGGCAGTGAGGTGAAGTCCTTCTTCTTTCCTGACCACCCTTGCAAGTTGACGGCGATTATCCGCTTATTGGTGAAGATCACCATGTCCCTGACGGTTTTGAAACTTCCAATCAGGTCCTCATCATCAATCAGCAGATCACCGACAAGTTTTTGTCCTTCTTTCTCATCCACCTCTCTCAACTTGAGATACTTAGCGTTTGCGAAATCAATCATGATTCCCCCTTCTTTGACAGGAATACCACTCCACCAGCAACTCAGGACATTTTGAGCGGGCACGGAAACAAAGCTCTTTACCTAATCGCAGATTGAGGATTAGCCTCGAAACAGGAGGCGCAAAATGCAACTAAGTGGAAAAGTATTCGTGGTCACTGGAGCGGGATCTGGAATGGGTCGAGAGCTGACGCTGCAATTAGTAGCAAGGGGCGCGAAGGTAGCGGCAGTGGATCTCAACGAGGATGCACTCAGTGAAACCAAAGAGCTAGCCGGAGAAAACGTGGAGATATTTGTTCTCAACGTCACTGACCAATTGGCAGTTGGCAAACTCCCTGGTCAAATCATCGAAACCTTTGGTGCAGTTGATGCGTTGATCAACAACGCTGGCATCATCCAGCCGTTTATCAAGATTTCTGAACTCACCAGAGAACAAGCCGAGAAGGTTATGGATGTGAACTTCTGGGGCGCGTTTTCGCTAATCAAGGCATTGATGCCAGAACTCGCCAAGCGCCCAGAAGCACACATCACCAACATCTCCTCGATGGGTGCTTACGCTCCTGTTCCAGGTCAAAGCATCTATGGTGCATCAAAGGCTGCGGTGAAGTTGATGAGCGAAGGTCTTCGTAGTGAGCTGATGGACACAAACATTGATGTGATGGTTGTCTTCCCTGGATCTGTCGCCACAAACATCACCACCAACTCAGGTCTAGAAACCCCTGCAGGCAGTGATGAAACCCAAGCTAAGTTCAAACCAATGCCCGCAGCAGACGCCGCCAAGGAGATGGTTGAGGGAATCGAGAACGGCAAAGCACGAATAACTGTTGGCAAAGATGCGACATTCATGGATCGCTACAGCAGGCTAAACCCAGTAAAAGCCGCAAACACGATTTATAAGCAGATGAAAAGCCTGCTGAACTAGCACAAAGGACAGTTGAATAGGTCATATCAATCTCCTTATGGTGGACACACCCCAATCAAAGGAGATTGATATGACAGATCGTTCACGACTCGACCCCGAGTCCACAGTTCCACTGGATGGCCTTTTGCAGGCAATACCCGGAGGGTTCAATGCCATTGCAGACATCAACGAAAGAAGAGCAACTGTTGCTGGCCTGATGGCTGCAGCAGAAGTTCCAGAAAACCCAAATGTGAAAGTTTCTGAGCATGTAGCCCAAGGCCCCGCAGGTGATATCAAGGTCTGGGTTTATAGCCCAGCAAAGGCAGCAAAACCCACACCCGGAATTGTTTATATTCACGGTGGGGGAATGATCATGGGAAGCGTTGAGGCAGATCACGCAACAGCACAAATGATGTGTGATTCGCTTGGTGTGACCATTGCAAGCGTTGACTATCGCAAGGCACCGGAGAATCCAAGTCCAGCAGCAACCGAAGATGTTTACGCGGCAACTCAATGGTTTTTTGATAACGCCGAGGATCTTGGCGTTGATAAAAACATGATTGGTGTTTATGGGCAGAGTGCTGGTGGGGGATTAGCAATTTCTTTGGCGCTGAAAGCACGCGATGCAGGTGGGCCAGACATCAAGTTCATGGCGCCGATATATCCAATGATCGACCACAGAAATGAAACCCACTCTTCAAAGCTGGTCACGGATGTTGGCATCTGGGACAGAGATGGATCGATTGAAGCTTGGGAATGGTATTTGGGGGGACAACAGCCAGACCAGCACGCAGCACCTGCACTTGCCAAAGATGTCAGTAACCTACCACCCACCTATATGGACGTTGGTGAGATGGACATGTTCCGAGATGAGGACTTGGCATTCATTCAGAGACTTCTGGAAGCTGATGTTCGAGTTGAGTTCCACATTTGGCCAGGTGCTTATCACGCATCAGAGATCTTTGCGGCTGATGCAGAGCTTAGCCAAGCCATTTGGAGCAACAGACTGGCTGGAATTACCAGAGTCATCGACTACGCAAAAAGGATGAGCTAAAGCAAACCTGTGGATAAATGTCCATACCGAGAGATACCTTTTTGGCGAGTGTTCTTGTAGTCATTTAGTTCACTCCTTTCGTCTGTGAAAGAAGCCGGGGGTTTTGCCCCCGGCTTCTTCGTCAGAGAAGATTAGGCTGAAAACGGAGGTTAGCTTGAAGGTCAAAAATGGGCAGTGGCGCATAGCCAGTAGGGATATTTTCAGGGGATATAAGTGCACTCACTGCACTCAGTTGTCGATGGCGGTTGCTGCAGGGCAGCAAGACATCATCGACATCGTGAAACCTTACGAAGAAGACCTGTCGACGAAGCTTCCAATCATCCAGGGAAACATCTGGGAGCGACAGATCTTTGATGAAATCATCGAATCCATTGGTAATGATTTTTATGAACTTACCTCTTTCTCAATGGATGACAGCTTGGCTGCGATGCATCACGGCTACCCTGTGATTGCCCAGGCCTACTTCACAAAAACCTATGACGACATTGTTTGGTCAGGTGTTGTTGACCTCATGGTCCGTGATGATTACGAGCTTTATTACGAGGGTGAAAAGATTGCGGTCAGAAAGACCGAAGGTGACCCAAGTAAGTATCAGGTATTTGATATCAAGCACTCCAAGGAGGACAAAGAGGCTTATCAAATGCAGATTGCCAACTATCAAGAGGTTTTGATAGACCTTGGCTTTGCAAGTGATAAGCGCCCCGGTTTGGTTTTGAAAGATTTCCAGATACCCACTTATGACTACTCGTTGATTAAGAAAAAACTAGATAACGCTAGAGAGCCACTGTTTGACATGCTGAGAAAGCATTCTCCAGATGAGCCATTCGAAGCATCAAAGATGCTTTGGCACTGCATAACACCAAGCACCTGCACTGATGTTTATTGCGATTATCCAAAGTTATGCAAAGAAAAGTTCATTGAAGAAGACCACCTGTTTCAGCTTCCAACCAAGCACTACACCCATCTGCCAAAGCTTCAGGCAGCGGGACTGGGAACCGTTGAGTCTCTGACCCACGTTGATTCATTTGCTGAAGTGCCTGGTTTGAAACCTGAGTTTGTTGAGCACTACACCCGTTGGGCACAGATTGTTCAAAAAGAAAAAACTGATGGCAAGCCTTATTACCGCCAAATATCCCGACCAACAGATGTTGGCTTGCCGCCACTCAGTCCCGGAGATCTGTTTTTCGACATTGAGTGGTTCAACCCGGTTGGGAATGTCAATGACTTGAATTTTATGTGGGGGGCAGTTGACTCAAATAACGAATTCCATGCCTTTCTGGCTGATGACTATGACGAAGAGAAAAAGGCATTTCAGGACTTTATTGAGTTTTCAATGAAGAAGCTAGAACATGACCCGAACATGCATATCTATCACTATCACAACCCCGAACCGCTAAGAATGCAGAAGATGCGTGATCGGTATGACTACCTCCACACAGAGATTGAACTTCTGCTTCCAAGGATGGTTGACCTTAAGAAGGTTGCTAACGAAAGCATTGAACCAGG
>CAJXZO010000012.1 GCA_913062975.1 uncultured Micrococcales bacterium | reverse complement strand
GTTGTGTTCTCTACAGCACAAAAGTTTTTTGAATCGGCGGTAGAAGATTATCCGGAACCTCCAATTTGGAAAGGGGAACTCTACTTAGAGCTACATAGAGCCACCTCGACCACTCAAGCAGCCCTGAAACGCGGAAATAGAAAATCAGAAGCACTGATGAGAGAGCTTGAATTATGGTCCACAGTTGCGGCAATAAAACATAATTACGAATATCCCCTGAAAGACATAAGGGACCTTTGGAGACAGATTCTGCTTCTGCAGTTTCATGACATATTGCCAGGTACTTCAATTTCATGGGTGCACGAAGAGGCCTCAGAAATGTATGAACAAATTGAAGCACAATCTGAAGCCTTGATAACCAAAGCATTGTCCAAAGTTCTAGGAGATGGGAATGAAACCCTAAGGCTAAACCCGAGCCCAATCCCTCAATTTGGCGTCACAAGTCTGGCTGGAACGCGTGAAAGAAGTGTTAGTTACTCTGCAGTTCAGGCAACCGACTCTGGCGTAAAGATTGAAAACAACCTAATTCAGGTGGAAATAGACAATAAAGGACAAATCTTTTCATATCTTGACAAAAGAAACAATCGCCAACTGATTCCTGCTGGTCTGACAGCCAATGTATTTCAGTTGCATGTGGACATACCGTCTCAATGGGATGCCTGGGACATCGACGACTCTTATAAACGCACCGTGGTTGACTTGGCTGAAATTGATTCGATGGAGATTCATGGGGAGACCAACGAGCAAATCCTCAGAATTACTAAAAGCTTTGGATCGTCAAAGATCAAGCAAGAAATTTTTGTCGAGCAGGACTCTTTCGATTTGAATACAAAGGTAGTTGTTGATTGGCAGGAGACCGAGAAGTTTTTGAAATTGAGTTTCCCTTTTTCTTTACATACGGATTCGGCTTTTAGTGAGACTCAGTATGGTCATGTGAATCGACCAATCCATGAGAATACATCCTGGGATGCGGCAAGATTCGAAACTGTTGGGCACAGGTGGGTGTTTGTGGGAGAGCCAGATTATGGGATCGCGATTGCCAACAACGCAACCTATGGTTCTGATATTTCCAGGAGTCGGCATGGGTCTGAGTCTGTGGTGACAGTTAGAAAATCGCTGGTCCGTGCTCCTAAATTTCCGGATCCGAACTCAGACCACGGGGTACATGAATTTTCTTTCATTATTTCAGCCGCCGCCAGTATTGCTGATGCAATTCGATCTGGCTATAAGTTGAACAATCCAATAAGAAGTATCAAAGGGGTGTCGTCAGCTGAAATTTCACCCATAGTTGAAAGCTTTGACTCGAGCGGTGTCATTGAAGCCATCAAGCTCGCATCCGATTCTTCTGGTGACGTTATAGTCAGGATTTACGAAAGTGAAGGACGACGCGGTGAGTTCAAGATGAAAACGAATTTTGATTTTATTGAGGCATACGCAACAGACTCAATGGAGAGGAGGATAGATTCTAATCTCGAAATTTCAGGGAATGACCTGAGTTTTAGAATGCGACCATTTCAATTGACGACCATTCGATTTGCGAGATAACAGGATTTATCTGCTAATAGACAATTTCATGTATGGGAATCTCTCGGGAGCCTAGGATCTTCAACTGGTCAATAGATTTTCGAGTTTGCATGGGTTGCAGTTGGATTTCCTTGTCTCATTGTTTTGGCAATTGCATTTTTTCAATGTCCCTTTGTTCAAGACTATAGGTTTCGATTTACTTCACTCACCTCCGCGCTCAACTCAGCTGACGCTCGACTGGCTGTGTCTTGACATACTCGCGAACTTTTTCAACCAAAGCCGTTACTTCCTCCGAATTCGCAATCACTTGGGTGGGGCAGACATTGATTTGCGCCTTGCGAAGTAATTGCTTCAGGTCACTTCGTTGCTTTGGAAGACAGATTGTGACAACACTTCCTTTCGCTCCCGCTCTTGCGGTTCTTCCTGAATGGTGCAAATGGGCTCTGTGTTCGGCTGGTGGGTCAACGTGAATCACCAAATCCACGCCATCAACGTGAACACCTCTGGCTGCAACATCGGTTGCCACAAAGACTTTTGCAGTTCCAGCACTACACGCAGCTAGGTTTCGATCCCTTGCAGGCTGAGACAGGTATCCGTGCAGGTCAACTGCAGGGATTCCAGCCTGAGTTAGGGACTTGGCAAGTTTTTTGGCATGGTGCTTGGTGCGCATAAACAGAATGCGCTCGGTGCCGGAGGCTAGTTTGCGAACTAACTCTTTCTTCGCCTCAACATCTTCGACTTCAAACACGTGATGTGTCATCTTAGTTACAGGTGAGCTCTCCTCATCAACTGCGTGCATCACTGGGTTAGTCAAAAGCGCTCCACCAGCTTGTTCACACCATTGTCCAAAGTTGCCGAGAACAAAAGCCTCTGGCCGCCTCTTGGGGTGGCAACAATAATTTCAACGCCATCTCTAAGGGCTTGCAACTGACGGTTTTGAGAAACTCCGCCAAATATGGTTGTGACTCGCAGGTTCATAGCCTTTGCGAGCGGCTACGGCGTCTTTGTGACCTGTGTTGCTAGCTCACGTGTTGGAGCTAAAACCAATTCTCGTGGCTTCGCACCTCTAACCTGGCCCCTGCCAACGGATAAGACCGATACCACTGGGCTGCTGAGGGCTAAGGTTTTTCCTGAGCCTGTTTTTCCTATAGCGAGAACGTCTTTGCCGGCAAGCGTGTCGGGCAACGTGTCTACCTGGATCGGAAAAGGTGAATCAATACCTTGTTTTTCAAGGACCGAGACTATTTTAGCGTTGACGCCAAGACTGCTAAAACTAGTTTGTGACATGGATGTGCCTTCATGTGGGTTCAAAATCACGTTAGTGGCTAGGCGATTTGGCCTAACAATTGGCGAGGGCACCAAATGATGCATTCGTCCGCCGTAAGTAAAGAGCTACCATCTTGACTATGGGAAAGCGTTCTGCGAAGCAGGAGGCAGAAAACTGCTCTCAAGACCTCCCCGCCGAGTCCAGAAAGCTTGATTCCATGTGAATTACTTTTTTCAATTCTTTTTATGTCATCCGATTGGAGCGAGTTGTGAAACAAGGTTTGCCATTTTGCTTGGGGCTGGCTTCTGTTTCGCAAACCGACAATCACGTCAAATCCACCGATGTCGCTTAGGCTAGACTGGACATTGGAGAGCCGGGAAGCCTGGTCGGCGAGTTGAATTGGGAATCGCAATTCAACTTATTCTCGTATCTAAATGACCGAGAACTGGGCGAAACTGAGGAGATTATGACGCTCTCGTTTACGATGCCTGTCTCGCTTTTTGAGCTGGTGATCATTTGACGCTCTCCACACTTCTGTTCTCCACACTTGCCCTAGCTGGCGTTACCATGCTCGCGACGAGATTCTTGGGTAGAAATGCGGGTTGGCTTGCTGCAGTTGGATTGGGATCGCTTGCAGCAATTGTAGGTTTCCGTGTTCCTGAAATCCTGGGTGATGGAAATCTTTCGGCAATTCGCGAGACGACTCCCTGGATGCCCACTTTGGATATTTCTCTGGGGCTTCGTTTGGATGGGCTGTCTGCACTTTTTCTGATCATCGTTCTGGGTGTTGGCGCTCTGGTGATGGCTTACTCAGCCAGATACATGTCAGGTCGAAACGTCCACCCGCACACAGGCTATTTCGCATGGATGCTGCTATTCGCATTTGCCATGACCGGTTTGGTGTTGTCCGATGATTTGATTCTGCTTTTTGTTTTCTGGGAACTAACAACCCTGTGTTCCTTCTTTTTGATTAACCGTTCTGGAGATAAAGCCAGTGCACCTGCGGTGAGAACCCTGTTGGTGACAGCAATGGGTGGGTTATCGCTGTTACTTGCGGTTGTTTTGATTGTTGTTAGAACAGAAACCACAGTGATCAGCGAGGCTCTTGCAAGCGATGTTTGGGCCGAGGATGCTGGTTTTACCGCAGGAATTTCAGTCTTGGTTGCAATTGCCGCGATGACCAAGTCCGCTCAGTTTCCATTTCACATGTGGCTTCCAGATGCGATGGTAGCCCCCACTCCGGTTAGCGCCTACCTGCATGCGGCAGCAATGGTCAAAGCGGGAATCTATCTTCTGCTTCTGTTTTCGCCGGCAATGGCTGAAACCCCGTTTTGGCAGATTCTTTTGATGTCCACTGGATTGTTCACTGCAGTCATGGGAGCAATATTTGCCATGCGCAGATTTGATCTCAAAGAAATCATGGCCTACTCAACCGTAAGTCAGTTGGGGTTGATAGTTGCTTTGATTGGTGTTGGAACACCTTCAGCACTTGCAACGGCCACTTTGTATACCTTGGGACACGCATTGTTCAAGGCGTCCCTTTTCATGGTTGTGGGAATCATCGACCGTCAGGCCGGCACCAGGGACATTCGTATTTTGCAGGGTCTTTGGAAACAGATGCCGGTAACGTTTGTGACCACTTTGCTGGCTGGGCTTTCAATGGCTGGGGTTTTCCCGTTTCTTGGGTTTATCTCTAAGGAATACCTCTTGGGCAAAATACTTTCAACCGGTGATGCCGCTTGGGTGGGTGCGATTTTGGTCGCTATTGCAGTATTTGCCTCGGCTACCACCTTTGCCTACACGGCTCGGATTTTGTTTGGAGCGTTTTCAAATTATCGCGGAAGTAATCGTGAGGTCGAACAAGACCACGATCATTCAATGAATGAGACAGTGGTTGAGGCCAAGCCAAGTTTTTATCTTTCTGCACTGATCCCTGCGTTGCTTGGGCTTATCTTGGGACCAGCCATTGCAGTTCTTCATCCATTGACGGGTGCTGCCGGGAGTGCTGCTGCCGCAAGTGCTTATGAGGCAAGTTTCAAGCTATTTGGCGGATTCACGGTTGAGTTGATGCTTTCTTTGTCAATTTACGCCCTGGGGATTTTGGCTGTCACCCAAAGAAGGTCTCTGGATACCTTCTTTGAGCGCAGATACCTTGGTTTTCAAGCGATTGATGTGGTGGAGGCAATCCGCTTGGGTCTAATCAAAGTTGGCACAAGATTTGGTGACACCACCCGAACTGATAGGCCTCTTGGGCACCTTGCGGCCCCTTGGGTGATTGTTGCTGTGTTGACCGTTGTCTCACTGGTGACAGTAAGCAATCTTGGAAACCTGGTCAGCACTGAACAGCCTTGGACAGATCTGATTTGGCTGGGCCTTTTGGCGGTCACCGTGATTCCAGCGGTGTTCACAAAATTTCGTCTTGTGGCACTGATATTGGTCGGCGCAGCTGGATTCATTGTTGCGCTTTGGTTTTTCTCATTGGGAGCGGTCGATGTTGGAATGACCCAGTTGTTGGTGGAGCTGTTGACAGTGGTTGCACTTGTGTTGATTCTCAGAAGACTTCCTAAACTTTTCCACACTGTCTCTAAAACAAGGCAGCTTCTCACCGGCTTGATAGCAATCTCAGTTGGGGCAGTGGCAACCTTGGCAACATTTGCATTCACCGGAAGGCGCGAGTTTTCTGATGTGGGGCAGTACTTCTTGGATGAGGCTTATATCGACACCGGTGGCAACAACGTTGTGAACACTATTTTGGTTGACTACCGTGCCTTGGATACTTTCGGGGAGCTCACGGTGATTGCGGTTGCTGGAATTGTTGTAATTGGCATTCTTCGCTCTCGCAAGGTTCTGGGAGAAATAACACCTGATATTTCGAAGTGGTCCAACACAGCTCTTGGTCGAACGGTTGATAACACCTTGCCTGTGAGGATGGTCGCCAAATGGGCAGCTCCTTTGATTATCTTGCTTTCTTTCCACCTGTTCTTTAGAGGTCACTATGAGGCAGGTGGTGGTTTCATTGCAGCCTTGGTTGGAGCAACTGGGTTTGGTCTTGCCTATTTGGGCGCTACCTCTGATAGCAAAGCACCGGTTAGGTGGCCATATCGTGGTTTGTTGGCATCAGGTGTGATTGTCGCAGTTCTCAGCGGTGTCTGGGGCTTTGCGGTGGGTTCATTTTTGAAACCCGTCAGGTTTGACATCCCACTCCCTTGGGGTGGGGAGTATGGCTTCACCTCGGCAATGGTGTTCGACCTGGGTGTTTATCTGGCGGTTTTGGCAATCATCATTGCTGTTCTGAATGAGTTGGGTGGCGTTAGGGAGACCGAAAAGGAACCTAGAAGCTTTGCGGGCCCAGTGTTGGTTGCCAAAGAGTTTTCAGCAGAACTTGAATCACAAAGCTCGAAGATTTCAGCCTCGGTTGGCACAAAAGAGCTTCACGGCTCAGATGACGAGCCCGGCTTGAATGTAACCTCCGAAGGGGGCAACAGATGAGTTTGGCACTGAGTGTTGGATTATTGGTAGCTGCTGGAACATTTTTGCTGTTGCAGCGGGGGATGATTCGCATCATCTTGGGATTTGTGCTGCTTACGCACGCAGTGAACCTGTTGATCATTTCCGCCGGGGGAATTGCCAGACGTGATGCTCCATTTATTGGTGGCGACACTTCCATGGCTGCAGATCCACTGCCGCAGGCATTTGTGCTGACAGCCATTGTGATTGCATTTGCTATCACCGTTGTTATGGCAACACTGGCTGTTGTCAGCCGTGGTGACGATGATGACACTGAGTCGGAAACCCAAACCGATGAAGATTCTGATTCGGTTTCTAAGCGGGGTGAGTCTGCATGATTGAACTTATTTCAGTCCTGATGCCACTGTTTGTTGGCGCTCCACTGATGCTTGGAGCGGTTTTGTTTGTGATCCCAAGTAAGCACCCCCTGCAGCAGGCAATTGGCATGGGCTCATTGCTAGCAGTTTTGGCTGGAGCGGCAACCTTGTTGGCTGTGACATTTGATGGGACTGTTGTTTCACATCAAGTTGCACTGTGGCCCGGCGGAATCGCAATTGCGTTTGTTGCCGACAGCTTCTCAAGCTTGATGCTTGCAGCCGGAACACTTGTTGCGGTTATTAGCTTTTTATACATGATGGCAAGTGGTGAGAGTAAATCGCCAGCAATACCAGCACTTGTTTTGATTTTGATCGGTGGAGTGGCAGGGGCTTTGCTCACCGCTGACCTATTTAACCTGTTTGTGTTTATTGAGGTCATGCTGTTGCCCTCATACGGATTACTAATCTTCCTCAGTCGCCGAGGAGAAATGGCGGCAAGCAGGCTGTATGTGGTGGTGAACCTGCTTGCCTCAACATTGTTCTTGGCAGGGGTTGGATTGATTTATGCGGTTCAGGGAACAGTCAATCTGGCTGCCCTGGCAGGAGCGGGAAACGATCCAGCAACTGCTATTGCGACTGCAGTTGCGCTGGCCGCTATTGCGGTAAAGGCAGCGGTTTTCCCCGTTCACGGATGGCTAGCCAGAGCCTATGCTGCAGCCTCGCCAGCTGTTGCTGCATTGTTTTCAGGACTACACACCAAAGTTGCGGTTTATATCGTCTATCGAATCAGTGCGGTGATATTTGAAGGCCAAAGTGCATGGATGCTGGCAATACTGATCTTTGCTTCACTCACCCTGGTGGTTGGTGCATTTGCAGCTCTGGGCGAGAACAACATGCGCACGTTGATGATTTTCCAAATGGTCAGCGGAATCGGATTTATTCTGGTGGGAGTCGCGCTTTTCACACCCCTTGGGCTAACTTCTGGAATTGCCTACATGGTTCACCACATGATTGTCATGGGTGCGCTTTTGTTGACCGTTAGTGCGATTGAGCACACTTATGGCTCAGGAATGCTGTCTAAGGTCTCTGGTCTTAGAACGCGTGAGAAATTGGTGACCGCTGCATTTGGCATTGGTTCACTCTCTCTGGTTGGACTTCCTCCATTTTCGGGATTCATCGCTAAATATGCGCTGGTTTTAGCAAGTGCTGATGCGGGAGCGGTGATAATCGCGGGACTATTGATTGTCACTAGCTTGCTCGTGCTGGCCTCAATGATGAAGATTTGGGCCGAGGTGTTCAACGGCAAGCGTGAGACAGATGTTGAGTTGTTAGCAGCTCGTGAGCGAATCAGAACTCGCGAAGGTTTATATGAGGATGAATCAATCAGTGAAGAGGCTGTGGAGCAAGAGGCTGCCCTAGCGATTGAACACATTGATCCACCCAGGGGAATCCTCGGCGTAGACGATGACCCGCATGATCACCACGGGACAAGGGTGAGTGTGATGCTTATAGTGCCAGCTTTGATGCTTGGTGGGTTGTCTGTAGCACTTGGACTGGGTGGAGAGGTATTGCTACAACTGGCCGAGCAGGCAAGCAGTGGCCTTATAGACACAAGTGATTATGTGAAGGCGGTGATTGGAAAATGAGAGGTTCGTTTTTCTCCTCTGCTTGGAGTTGGCCTTTGAGGCTCATAGGTTTCTTTGGTTGGTTTGTCTGGCAGTTCATTGTCACCAGCCTGCAGGTGGTCACACTGGTTATCATCCCCTCCAAAAAACCCAAACCCGGAATTGTTAGTTTGAGGCTAGATGACTTGAGTGACACAGAACTAACAATCCTGATTGCCCTGATTACGATTACCCCCGACACATTGGTGATTGCAGTTGATCGTGAAAAGCGCGAAATGTTTGTTCACGGAATGTTTGTCGATGGTGACGCTGAGGGGTTTAGAAGCTCTCTGCGCTTGACGCATGACCGACTGATTACAGGTTTGCGACCAAAAGTTAAAGACAAGGAGGTCCAAGCATGAGCATTACAATTTTGGTGATTGTCCTTAGTCTTTTGTCGCTTGCTGTCGTTGTGGCTGCAATCAGGGTTTGGAAAGGTCCATCCTCTGGAAATTCGGCAGTTGCAGGAGACTTGATCTTTTTCGTATTCATTGGTGCGGTTGCTGTCTTGGGTGTTGTTTTTGATATTGATTCGGTGATGGACATCATCTTAATCTCTGCTCTGCTGGGTTTTTTGTCTGTGTTGTCGCTGGCCAGATGGATGCAGGGAGGCAGACGATGAGTGTTGAAATGACCTCTATTTTTGGCAGTGGTTTCATGGTCTTGGGGGCCTTCATCATCGCAACCGCAGCGATTGGACTGATTAAGCTTCCGGACGTTTACACGAGAACCAGTGCTGTTGGAACAGCTGCTGGATTGGGTGTTTCATTCATGATTATCGGCGTTGTCATCTTCGATTACAGCACCTTGAATCTAATTAAGGGAATCATTGCCATAATCGCCCAGCTAATCACCAGTGCTATCGGAAGTTTCATGCTGGCAAGAGCAAGCTATATGACTGGCGGGAAACCTGTTGAAACAACCGTTCCCGATGAGCTTGCGGATCAGAGCTGAGAGTTTTTTTGCCAAGCTTGAGAAAACCAGCACTGGAAATCCCCAAATGGTGACAATTGCCGCTAGTAAACTGAGCTAGATGCGAAAGCCACCCACCAGCGATGAGGCTGAGTTTGGAGAAACGTCCCCGTTGAGGCGTGGGGTGCTACTAGAGCTCATCGGATACCTGCTAGTGGGATCAATTCCAATGCTGCTAATGACTTTTTTACTAACTGGTTTTCAGCCACAGTCATTTGCTGTTTCAACGGGTTTTTATTTTTTCGGTTCTCTGTTGATTATCACCTTGCTGCGAAGGGGTTATCCGCATAAAAGCCTTGGCGCTGGGAATCTGATTACTCTTGTCAGGTTTGTGGCTGTTTCTGCACTGTTCTCCGCGATTTTTGTCTCTGTAAACCCATGGCTAATCGTTGTTATCTCTCTGCCAGCTCTGGTGCTGGATGGCTTTGATGGCTTTTTTGCTAGAAAAACAGGTGGAGAATCAAAATTTGGTGCTCGGTTAGACATGGAGGTTGATTCAGCGCTAGCTATAGTTTTGGCTCTCAACATTTGGACTGCAGGGTTTGCCTCGCCGCTGATTATTTTGTTAGCCCTGCCGAGATATATCTTCGCGGGAGTCTCGTATTTCTTTCCTTGGTTGAACAAACCACTGCCGGAAAGATACAGCAGGAAAGTGGTTTCGGTGATTCAGGTGGCATCCCTCATCGGTCTCAACGCACCAATATTTCCCTCATGGTTTGTTTTGATGGTTTCAGTTATTGTTGCTGCAACATTAATTTGGTCATTTGGTAGGGACATCATCTGGCTTAGGCGGTCGCGTTGACGAATTTGTTTTCCACCAGGCTAAGCAAGGCCGAATCTGTGAAGGAATCGAGATTTGCTCGGCTAGCAATGACGATAGCGCGGGTTTTATTTGCAATTTTGTTGCTGGGGTTGTTGTGGTTATTGGTCGATGGTGAGCAGGCGATTCAGCTGATCATCTCGGCAGATCTTTTATGGCTGGCTCTGGCTGCGATTGCACTGGTAATGCAGATTGTTTTTTCTGCTCTAAGGTGGCGACTAACCGCATCGCAACTTGGGGTGAAGTTAGCGAAAAAAACTGCAGTTCGTGAATACTTTTTGTCTCAAGCAGTGAATCAGACTCTTCCCGGTGGGGTGATTGGGGATGCTGCTCGAGCATTTAGGTCCAGATCACAGGCTGGACTGGTCGTTTCTGGCCAGGCTGTTTTCCTGGAGCGCATGGCGGGCTTGGTGGTGTTGGTTGTGGTTATGTTTTTAGCATTTGGGCTCACCAGTGGTTTGGGAGTTATTGACTGGCCTGTGTGGCCATTGCTTGCACTGGGCACGTTTTTGGCAATAGCGATTGTTTTGGTGGTTGCCTTCTGGGTAGTGAATAAAACCTCCCGTGGCAAAATCAAGCAGGGTCTTTCCAGCATCATCCATGCAACCAAAGTTGCTCTGCTGGCACCTTCCGTTCGATGGAAACAATTATTACTAAGCCTTGCAACCGTTTTTACCAACATCGCTGGTTTCACATTCGTTGCCTGGGCGATTGGTTCAGAGTTATCTTTCGTTGCCTCTCTGGCGCTGGTGCCATTGATTTTGCTTGCAATGCTGATTCCGCTGACCATTAGCGGATGGGGAATCAGGGAATCAGCGGCAGTGATTCTTTTTCCGTTGGTTGGGCTCTCGGGAGTTGAGGGTTTAGCATCCAGCTTTGCCTTTGGTTTACTTTCTTTGGCAGTCACTGCACCAGGAGTAACTTTTGTTATTTCAACCAGCAAGAAAAATAGCTCAAATAAACAGAGATCTGCTTCCTGATGGCTGGCAAATCATTGGTTTTAGTGATTCCAGGGGATATTTCAACTCAAACTGGGGGTTATATCTATGACCGGAGACTTCTCAGAGAGCTAGAAAGTCAAGGGTGGGATGCAAGTCACATCTCTTTGGGAAAGAGTTTTCCGAAGCCAACTAATTCAGATATGCAAGAGGCCCGAGAAAAGCTGATAGCGGCAGACAGAGAGAGCATCTTACTAATTGACGGATTGGCGTTAGGTGCTTTAGAGCCAGAGTTAGTTAGAGCACTGGATGCAGACGTGATTGCATTGATTCATCACCCGCTTGCCTATGAGGGAAACTTGGATTCCAAATCAAGAGAACGATTTTTTGAAACTGAGCGGGTGAACATAGAGGCCTCGAAGCGGGTGATTGTTCCAAGCCCGCATACTAAAAATTTACTTACTGGTGAATATGGAATTGACGATTCAAAAATAAACGTGGCCGAACCAGGTATTGATTTTTTCAAATGTAACCAAGAAAAACTTGAACCACCTCTGGTTTTGTCTGTGGGGATTCAGGTTCAGAGAAAGGGACACGATGTATTTCTAAAGGCCCTTGCTCAGATAACCCATCTTGACTGGCAAGCAGTGATTGCGGGTTCGGTGCAGGATGAGCAATATGCCACTGAATTACAAAAACTGCTCATTGATTTGAATCTGGAGAATCGGGTCAGCATCGAAAGCAGCGTTTCCGGCATGGAATTAGCGGATCTTTACTGCCAGGCATCTGTGTTTGCTCTTGCCACCCGCTACGAGGGTTTCGGCATGGTGTTTAACGAGGCGATGAGCTATGGGTTACCTATTGTCAGCTGTGAGACGGGAGCTGTCCCAGATACGGTTGCAACGGGTGCGGGAAAACTGCTTGCAGTTGATGATTTTGAAAGCTTCGCGGGGGCATTGGCGGAGATCTTGGAAGACGAATCTGTTAGGAATGAGATGTCTCAAGCCAGCAAACAGGCAGGCCAAAAGCTAAAAAGCTGGGAGCAGACTGCGGAAACCGTCAGTCGGGTTTTAGCCAGCCTCTGATTTCAATCTGGCAAATAAATCGGAAGCTTTCCCAGTTGCGGGTTGAGCTTGCAACCAAGACTTGAGATGCTCAGCATTTTTCCATTCAGACCAGAGGAATTTGGCGTTTTCTCCAACCACTGGGTTGAACTCATATTCGCCAAGTTTGAGCAACCTTGAGATTACTTCTTGGGTCAGATTTGGAAAACCTGGCAGATATTCCACTGAAATCATTGGGACAGGACTTGATAGCCCAGATAAAACTTGCAATTCATACCCCTCAACATCAATTTTTATGTAGCTGGGTTTGCCATATGTTTTTATTAGGCCATCCAGGGTCACCATTTTCACTAATTGCGTTTTATCCCAACGGACCTTTTCAAAACCTTTCGTGTTTGAAGCATCATCAACAAACTCTGTTCTCATTGAAGATACGGTTGGGTGCTTGCTGGAAACAGCCATTTCTGCATCCATCTCAGATGCTCCGGCGGCGGCTTCTATAAACACCACATCCTTTGGCAGTGTTTTTGCTAAGTAGCTCGCGAAAGGTTTCTGTGGTTCAAGGGCTATCACTTTGGCTTCTGCCGCTCTCATTGCTCGCGTTCGGGTGCCAACGTGAGCACCGATGTCAAAAGCGATATCTCCCCTGTTTAGAAGTTTGCGATAAAAAAATTTCCAAACAATGCGCCTTTGCGGGTTGTTGTAAATAATCAACGATCTTAGAAACCCAAGCCAGCTACTCATTTGCTCAGTTTAACCAACGACTTTGGCCCCAAGGCTTTGGTTATTTTGGTTCTGTTAGCATTGCTAGATGAAGGGGTTTTTGAATTCAGTTCGCTTAGTTTCCGGACTGGGCTTTAGGTCGGAACTTTCCTCGATGCCTCTCATGATTTTTTTTCAATTCCAAATCAAACATGAATTAGCTCTCATCTCGAGTTTCCATCTTGCAAAACAAAACTTGAAAGAAGGTGACTGAAGTGAATCCAATGGCGCTTTGGTGCACGTCTGCTCATTCTGCAGAGCTCAGGGAGGGCTTGATGGGCAATGGCGTTTTGGTGGAAACACTTTTCAGTGGAATCAGTCGAGGCACCGAGAGATTGGTTTTTGAAGGTCGAGTTCCTAAGTCGGAAGCATCCAGCATGCGTGCACCAAGTCAAGAGGGTGAGTTTTCCTTTCCCGTAAAGTTTGGCTACTCCGCAGTTGGCAGAGTGTTGGAAGGTGAACTTGCAGGAAAGAAAGTGTTTGCCCTGCATCCTCATCAGACCCAGTTCAGGCTCCCTGCAGAGTTACTAAGCCCAATCCCTGAGAGTGTTCCTGCCGAAAGAGCAGTGCTAGCGGCAAACATGGAAACAGCTTTGAACATTGTCTGGGATAGCGGTGTTTCCGCAGGGGATAGGGTGGCGGTGATTGGTGCGGGTGTTGTTGGCTCACTTGTTGGCTTCCTAATCGCTCAAATGCCAGGCACCGAAGTCACGTTGGTGGATACAAATCTAGAGCGTGAACAAATCTCAGCCGAGCTTGGATGTTTATTCGCTGAGCCTGTCAATACGCCAAATAATTGCGATGTCGTGATTCACACCTCTGCTTCCGAGGCTGGAGTTTCACTAGCCATTGAGTCTGCAGCTCAGGAGGCCAGATTGGTGGAGGCCAGTTGGTATGGAGATAAACCCATTCAGATTTCCCTGGGAGGTCAATTCCATAGCAAACGACTCAAACTAATTAGTTCTCAGGTGGGGAGTGTTCCATCAGAGCGGGTCGCTCGATGGAGCAAGCAGCGAAGAATTCGGAAAGCCTTGGAATTGCTAGAAAACCCTGTTGTTGATGTTTTGATAAGCGGTGAGACAGATTTTTTGGATATTGCCAATAACTATGGATCTGTTTTGGCTGACAAAAACACACTGTGTCACCGCATCCGCTACCAAGGCTTAGGGGAGAGTTAATGTTTGCAGTTGAAGTCAGAGACCACATAATGATTGGTCATTCTTTACCCGCAGAGGTGTTTGGGCCCGCTCGGGGGATGCATGGCGCCACCTTCACTGTTGACGCAGCCTTCATCTCTGAGCAGATAGATGAGCATGGGTTGGTGGTCGATATCGGAATCGCAACAGAACTTCTTTCCGAGGTTTTGGATCCACTTCGGTATCAAAACCTCGATGAACTCCCTGAATTAGAGGGAAAGTTCACCACCACTGAGTTTTTATGCCATCACATATTTGAAAAACTATCCGAGCAGGTTCGTAGCGGAAAACTTTCTGACAACGGACGGGTTAGAAGCATTCGAATTTCACTTCAGGAAAGTCACGTTGCCAGAGCTTGGTTTGAGGGAGAGATCTAAACTTGGCTTTTTCTGAACAGTGGCTGACTCTCAGAGAACAGTCTGACCATGCCTCCAGGGACAGCCAGTTGTTGGCACAGGCAATTGATGTTGCTGGAGAAAATCCAGTAATTGTCGATTTGGGTAGTGGTACTGGGTCTACGGTCAGAGCCCTGGCTCCCTTTTTGCCAGAAAACACCAAATGGAGATTGGTTGATAATGATCAATCATTATTAGAGGTTGCTTCAGCGGAGCTTGCTGAGCGGGCAACTCTGCACCCCATGGATATTGCAGATCAAGATAATCTTCCGCTGCAGGATGCCACATTGGTCACCGCATCTGCACTGATTGATCTGGTTAGCAGACAGTGGCTTGAAGATTTTGCAGAGAGGGTTCAGGTGCCTGTTTATTTTGCACTTTCATATGACGGTGTCATGAACTGGACTCCTAATAATCCTCTTGATGATTCAATCACCGAAGCTTTCAACAATCACCAACGAAATGACAAAGGGTTTGGTTCCGCTCTCGGACCTGATTCGGTTTCAGTTGCGGAAGAAGTTTTCAAAGCTGCAGGCTTTGAGGTTTTCAAAGCGCCAAGTCCCTGGCAACTTGGGCCTGAAGAAACTGAACTGCAGCAGGCATTGGTGCAGGGCATAGCTGAGGCTGCCCTGGAAGCTGGCGAGCAGGATGCTCTGGCTTGGGGAGAGAACAGGGTCAACCTGGCTTATGAGACCGAGTGCTTTATCGGGCACGGGGATATTTTGGCGGTTCCAAGAAATTCTGAATCAGGGGCTCAGCATGCATCAAATTGATGTAAGCGACAAAGTCTGGCAGAGACTTCTGCAGGTGCGCAGAGGGGAGTCCTGTGCTTGCTGCGGGGACTTTAGCAAATCGGAGCGGGCAGCACTTGATCTTTATTCACCAATTGCACGAAGAGACAATCAGAAGCTGGTCATTGGTCAGATAGGGCAATCACTGGATGGCAGGGTTGCCACAGTCACAGGAGATGCCGGAGATGTTTCTGGACCAGATGGAATGGTTCACCTTCATCGAATGAGAGCCTTGGTTGATGGGGTGATTATTGGCGTGAAAACTGCTTTGCACGATAACCCGAGGCTGACCGTTAGGCACTGCGAAGGACCAAACCCCACTCGCATCGTGATTGACCCCAATGGTCGTCTGCCAAATGATTCTCCCGTGCTGGCAGCTGATGGAGCTCGCAGGTTGGTGATTCAAGCAGCTGAAACTAAGCGTCCAGCTGGGGTTGAGGTGATTAGAGTGCAAGCTCAAGATGGTCAGTTCAATCCACATGAGATTGTGAGGGCATTGCACTCAGAGGGGATAGAAAATCTTTTGGTCGAGGGTGGTAGCTACACAATCGCTAAATTCATTGAAAGTGAATTGCTGGGAAGACTTCATGTCTCCATTGCATCACTAATAATCGGTAGCGGACCATCGGGGCTAACAATGTCTGACCACCCCGAAACCCTCGCAAATGCAATCAGACCTGACACCCTGAGATATTCACTGGGGTCAGATGTTGTGTTTGACTGCGGATTGTTACCCAATGCAATCGAGGCGGCAAGGCCTCTGCATGGTTAGTGAAAGCCAATTAGCTGGCTTTGGTCACTTGAACGTCTCTGCCAAAGGCCACGTGACCTGCAATGTTTGAAGCTGCATCCTTGGGGGTTTTGTAAACCCAAGCGGAATCAGGCCTAGTTTCGCCATTTATTTCAAGGTTGAAATAATTTGCCGTTCCCTTCCATGGGCAGACGGTGGTCTTTGAAGACTCACTCAAAAACTCTGTCTTTATTGAATCCATTGGGAAATACTGATTTCCCTCTACCTCTTGAGTGTTATCCGAGGTTGCGATTACTTCACCGTTTAGAACTGCTGTCCACATAACTATCTCCCGCTGTCCTAATTAGCAACCAAAGCTTGGTGATATTTACTCCAAGGGGTGCTAAGTTACCGGTTTTGCCAAACCTGTGGAGCATATTTTTTGAGGATGTAACCCTCAAATAGCGCTACAAGGTTATAAATAACAATTGAAACCAGTGTGATGGTTGCAACCTAGGCCCAGACCTCATCGGTTTTGGCTCGGCCAACAGCTGAAATGATGCCATAACCAATTTCTTGACTGGTTGCCAGCCACTCCACTAGCAAGGCACCCGTGATGGCTCCTGGAACCGATATTTTCACCTCGGCGAAGAAGCTGGGAAGAGAGCTCGGGAAAGCAACATAGCGAAGCGTTGCCCAGCGATTAGCGCCATAGACCGTTGCCACATCAAGCATTGCTCTGGAAGAACTTCTTAGTCCAAACACAGTGTTCACAAGCGCTGGAAAAAGCACCACAATCGCACCCATCACCGCAACCGTCAGTTGCTCTCCTCCGAAAATCAGAATCAGGATTGGAGCCATGGCGATGAGTGGAACACTTCGAAGTAGCATCGCTATTGGCATTGGTGCTTGCTCCAGACCTTTGGAGAGAGTGAACAAAACTGAAATGAATGTTGCAAAGAACAATCCGAAGGAAAATCCGATTGCGGCATCAATCATGGTTTGGTTCAGAGCACCCAGAACCCAGGTTTATTGTTTAGCCGCGTTTTCTAAGAATAAATACTCGAATACATCTATTGGCCCTTTTCCTATGTAGGGGGAAACATCGAATGCCCAAAGCGAGAACACCCATAGGACTACGACAACAGCTAATGACAGCAACATGTTTAGAAATGTCGTGCTGACAAGCTTCGCAGTTTCTCTGGCGGCATCGCGCTTGACCTTGGTGCGGACGGCAATCAGGGAGCGATCAGCGGAATCTTCGATTTTGAGATTCACCCAGTGCTCCCTTCTGCCCAGGGAGTAAGTAGTTTTCCAAGCAAACTGAAAAGAGCATAACCCGCTCCGGCAAACAAACCAGAAACCAAAGCCACGCCCCATACCCTTGCAAGTTCCAGCGATTGCTAGGCGTTTACTATGGCGGGGCCGAAGCCAACATCAGGTTCTCCGAGGTATTCACCCAGAATGGCTGCCAAAAAAGCTGCCGGAGCTGCGATTTTGGATGCGGCAAAGATACAGGTAAGTGCCGACAACAGCTGCACCTTGGCAACTTTTGCCCAGACTCCCCCGCCATAAGCTGAGACCACATCCAACATGCGCTGGTCAGTTGGTCAATTTCGGTTGATGAATTTTCAGTTTTTTCACTGATCGAAGTGAGAAAGTCTAGGCATTACAACCCTCCGATTAGACATAAATCAGCAGCAATCTGCATCGACGATTTGTAGAGATTTGAAGTCTTTTTCCTCTATGACTTCGACAGTCACCGCATCGGGGTAGTAGCCCTCTGGGTAGGTTGGGCAAACTGCTGTGAAGTTGCCATCTTCTCGGGCGAGAATTGAACCCTTGAATTTCTTAGCCAGCATGAATTCTCTAGCCTCTTGCTGGCTGTGGAACGGCTTTGAACACTTGGTGTAGTTGAATTCACTCATGGAACCAATATATAGACAAATATCTATCTAATGCAAGGGCTCTCCGAAAAAGTAGGAGGAATTTGCGAAAACCGAGAAGGCAAGCAAGCAGTGTTTAGAAGCAAAAATAGCCCTAAGTTAGAGTTCAGGCTACTTTTTTCCTTTATTTTTCCTTCTGGCTGAAATGGTTGTGACTATCACTCCGAATAGGACAACGGCAACCAGAATCCAGAATGCAATTGCCTGCTGGTTCGCGATCTGTTCGCAAGATGTCCAGCCTTCAAGCTGAACATCGGGGGAACAGGTTTGCGGGTCAAAAAACCCCACCCACCAGGCTAAGACACCAACGCCGGCCACAGTGGCCAGCATGGCTAGTGAATTATTCTTCACCTTTAGCTTGCTCTTTGGCGATTTCTGCCTTTACCTCATCCATGTCAAGCTCCTGAACCTTGCCAATCAGTTCCTCCAGTGCTGGACCAGGTAGTGCTCCAGGCTGGTTGAACAGCAAGATGCCGTCTCTGAAGATCATCAGTGTTGGGATGGATGAAATGCCGGCCATCTGTGAGAGCTGTTGCTCTGCTTCGGTGTCTACCTTTGCAAAAGTCATCTCCGGGTTTTCTTCGCTGGCCTTTTCAAAAATTGGTGCAAAAGACTTGCAAGGACCGCACCATTCTGCCCAAAAATCTACAAAGGTAATTCCCTCAGACAGTACTGTCTTCTCGAAGTCCTCCAGTGTTAGGTCTACTGTTGACATTGATTTCTCCGTTTCTACGTTTTAGACGCCTAACTCGTGAGGTTTGCGCGATAAATATTCCTGTGAGTACCACGATACCCCCGATGGTTTGAATGATGCCAATCGTTTCCCCCAGCCATAGAAATCCAAACAAAAAAGCGAACAAAACCTCGCTGGTTGAGATCACTCCCATCACGGTGGATGAGATGTGTCGGACGGCAAGGTAGGTGAATAGCATGGGCAGGAATGCCCCCATGATTCCTAG
The DNA here is from genome assembly GCA_913062975.1 of uncultured Micrococcales bacterium. Lineage (GTDB taxonomy): Bacteria > Actinomycetota > Actinomycetes > Actinomycetales > Microbacteriaceae > CAJXVY01. Next base: position 11,472 of record CAJXZO010000012.1, on the reverse strand, counting down.
CCAAGCCATCAACCACCACTGAGGAACATAAAAGCCCTCCAGGTTGCCCATCAGGTTTACGTTTTGCCGCAAAGCTTCTGGCTCTAAGCTGCCCCAGTCAGCGAAGATAAAAAACATTATCGCTGCGGTGCCAATTGCATAAACCATAACTGCAGTTGTGCTGACCCTTCTCTGGATACGCTCGGCACCGATGAAGTAGTAGGTCAAGCAGAGGGCTGCAATGAATGCGAATATCGCCCCTGTTGGATTCAGACCTCCACCCCAAATCTCACTGACCATCACTAGACCAACAATCACCAAAAACGCACCAACCCAGAGTTGAGGCTTTGCTTTTTCTTTGAAAAACAAGAAAGTGGCAATCGGAATCATGATCACCGCGGTGTATTCAATCAGAAGCGCAATGCCCACGGGCAGATTGGAAACTCCAATTGAATAACTCCATTGCAAGGCTCCAACTCCAATTCCTCCGAGGATCATCAGTCGCGGAAGGTCAGAGATGTGAATCTTTAGCAATCTTGGGTTGCGTCCAATTGCCCAACCCAGTGCGAGCAGAGCAGCGGTCAGGGTGCGCACGGACACAACCTGTTCGGGAGTCAATCCGGTGGCAATGGCAACTTTGGAGGTTGCGCCATTCATACCAAATAGGAAAGCCGCCAGCACCGCATAAAAGGCCCCCAGAAGCGGCAGCCGTTGGGTCAATTAATGACCATTGAATTTAGTTTAAGCACCAGAGAAGTTTAGGCTAGAGAGATGGAAAAATTTACTCTTGGTGGCGGATGTTTTTGGTGTTTAGACGCAGTTTATAGAAATGTTATTGGAGTTCATTCTTCGATAGCTGGATACGCGGGTGGTCACACTCCAAATCCGACCTATGAACAGGTCTGCACAGTAGACACCGGACACGCAGAAGTGCTGCAGGTGGAGTTCGATCCAAGTGTTGTTTCAGCCGAGCAAATACTTGATATTTTCTTCACTCTGCACGACCCAACTCAGCTCAACAGGCAGGGTGCGGATGTTGGAAGTCAATATCGCTCCAGCATGATGTATGAAAACGATGATCAGAAACTGTTGTTTGAGCAGGCTCTGGAGAGAGCAAAAGAGATTTGGGGTGACGACATAGTCACCGAAATTGTTCCCCTAGATGCTTTCTATGAGGCAGAGGGTTACCACCAGGACTACTTTGCGAAAAACCCCGGTCAGGGTTACTGCATTGCTGTGGTGTCACCAAAACTTGCCAAGGTCAGGTCTGGTTTTTCTGAACTAATGCGCTAACAAGCAAATATTTGCTGAGTTTTCAACAGTTGTAGGCCTATTGGGTTTTTGGCTTGGTCGATTCTTTCAAACTGAAGTCAGTTCGAAAGGAGAAATACATGCAAGAAACAGTTTCATTGCAGGGACTGGTTGCCACCAGTCCCAGGACAGTAACCACCAAGGACGGTTATCCGATTACGTCTTTTCGGTTGGTTTGCACAACTAGGAGGTATAACCGAGAACTTGCTCAGTGGGAAGACTCCCACACCAACTGGTACACGGTGATTGGATTCCGCAGAATCGCTGAGAACATGTCTGCCAGCTTGGAAAAGGGGCAGCGGGTAATCGTCAATGGTCGAATTCGAGTGAAGGACTGGGATAACGGAGAAAAAACTGGCACCAGTGTTGAGATTGAAGCGCTCGGCATTGGGCATGATTTGACCTGGGGCACCAGTGTTTTTGAAAGAACCGTTTATCAATCAGCAGAATCAGAGGAGCTCACCTCAGCAGCCAGTTAGGTCAGTGAACTACAATTTGAGGGCATCCACTTCGAATTGGAAAGTAGCAAATGGCTGAATTTATCTATCAGATGATTAGCGCCCGTAAGGCGCAAGGGGACAAGGTGATCCTTGACGATGTCACCTTGGCTTTTTATCCCGGAGCAAAAATCGGTGTCGTTGGGCCCAACGGTGCTGGAAAATCATCAGTTTTGAAAATCATGGCTGGCCTGGACCAGCCAAGCAACGGTGAGGCAAGACTTGCCCCTGGACACTCAGTTGGCATTTTGCTGCAGGAGCCACCGCTGAATGAGGAAAAAACGGTTTTGGGAAATGTTCAAGAGGCTGTTAGCGAAACCATTGCTAAGTTAGAACGCTTCAACCAGATTTCAGAAGAGCTTGCCAATCCAGATGCTGATTACGACAGTTTGCTAGAAGAAATGGGCAAGCTACAGGAAGAGATTAATCGACTGGATGCGTGGGATTTAGAAAACCAGCTGGAGCAGGCAATGGATGCCCTTCGTTGCCCACCAAGTGACTCACCAGTTACCCACTTGTCTGGTGGAGAGCGCAGAAGGGTTGCTCTTTGCAAATTGCTGTTGGAAAAACCAGATCTGCTTTTGCTTGACGAGCCAACCAACCACCTGGACGCAGAAAGTGTTCTCTGGCTGGAGCAGCATCTTGCCAAGTATCCAGGTGCTGTTCTGGCGGTCACGCACGATCGTTATTTTTTGGACAACGTAGCACAGTGGATTTTGGAACTAGACCGCGGACGTGCCTATCCCTATGAAGGCAACTACAGCACCTATCTTGAGAAAAAGCAGGAGAGACTGCAGGTGCAGGGCAAAAAAGACGCCAAGATGTCTAAGCGTTTGAAAGAGGAGCTGGAGTGGGTTAGATCCTCACCAAAAGCGAAGCAGACAAAATCCAAAGCCAGGCTTGCTCGCTACGAAGAAATGGCTACCGAGGCTGAGAAGACCAGAAAGCTTGATTTCGAAGAGATTCAAATTCCGCCTGGACCTCGCTTGGGTGACGTTGTCATCGAAGCAGATTCAATCGCTAAGGGTTTTGATGAACGCTCACTGTTTTCAGACTTGAGCTTCAGACTTCCCAGAAACGGAATTGTTGGAATCATTGGCCCAAACGGTGTTGGAAAATCAACGCTGTTCAAATGCATTGTTGGCCAAGAAGAGATTGACAGCGGAGAGCTGAAAATCGGTGAGACCGTGAAAATCAGCTACGTGGATCAGGGTCGAGCGGGAATTGATCCTAAGAAATCACTGTGGGAAGTTGTTTCTGATGGTTTGGATTACATCAAGGTTGGAAACGTTGAGATGCCATCGCGTGCCTATGTTGCAGCCTTTGGTTTCAAGGGACCGGATCAGCAAAAACCAGCTGGAGTTCTCTCTGGAGGTGAGCGCAACAGATTGAACTTAGCGCTTACTCTGAAGCAGGGTGGAAACCTTTTGCTTCTGGATGAGCCAACAAACGATTTGGATGTTGAGACCCTCAGTAGCTTGGAAAATGCCCTGGAGCAATTTCCTGGTTGCGCTGTGGTAATCACTCACGATAGGTGGTTTTTGGACAGAGTTGCCACCCACATCTTGGCTTACGAGGGAACCGAAGAGCAGCCGGATAACTGGTATTGGTTTGAGGGAAACTTCCAGTCCTATGAGGAAAATAAGGTTGAGCGCTTGGGTGAGGAGGCAGCCAAGCCTCACCGAACAACTTACAGACGTCTAACCAGAGATTAGTTTGCTGGAACCCTCAGCATGCCCTCCTGGGCAACTGAGGCAACTAGCTGACCGTTTTGAAAAATTTTGCCAAAGTTTAGGTTTCTAGAACCCTGGGTTGATGGGGAGTGCTGCTCATAAAGCATCCAAGAGTTGACATTAACTGGTCTGTGAAACCACATGGCGTGATCAAGGGATGCGCTAGCCATTCCTTTGTGAGCCCAGCTGATTCCATGTGCTCTCAGTCCTGATTCCAAAATCGTGTAATCACTTGCGAAAGCCAGGGCAATTGCATGCATTTCTGGAGCCAAATCCACCGGTTCTAATGTTTTCACCCAAACGTTTTGCTGAGGCGAGTCATTGCCCACCTTCAAATAAATGTCATCTGGGTGATGGCGGATGTCAAATGGCCTGCTGTGAGCCCAATACTGGGCGCTGGGGTGATCAATGTCTCCGAGTAATTGCTTTGCACTGGGCAGTTGTTCAGGGTCGCCGTTGTCGCCTGATGGGCTTATCTGGTGATCTGGACCAGCTTCGGATATTTGGAAACTTGAGATCATTGAAAAAATTACTTTTTCGTTTTGGATTGCCTGCACCCTGCGGGCGGAGAAAGACCTTCCATCACGGAGGATTTCAACATCTAAAACTATGTCCTGATCAACATCACCAGGTCTCAGGAAATAACCATGCAGGGAGTGAACAGGTCTGGAAGCATCAACAGTTTTGGTTGCGGCTGCAAGTGCCTGAGCCATCACCTGACCACCAAAAACTCTTCCATGCGGCATCCACAGGCTTTTCCCTTGGAATCGGTTTTCATCCAGCTGGGTAAGCTCTAGAGTTTGCCTAAGCTGAGTAATTGGTGATTGATTCATGTGTGCACGCTTTCCTTGCATTAGTTTAGAGGTCTTATGAAGCCCACACTTTCCCTAAGCGCCCCCCAGCAAGCTACCGACCTCACCAACTTTTTGTCCAGGGCAAAAAAGATGGATGATGACGGAGTGGTGAGGTTTCGGGCTTTTGGTGACGTCTTGGCAGTCTCGGTTGCTCCGATTTTCACATCTAATCTATTTGCCGATGGTCCAACTGCGATAGGAATGAGAACACTCAAACTTGCAGAGCCAACTGAGATTGACTCCGTTGTTTTGATTTCAGAAGTTCTGCAAAGGCTTCCTCAGGCTGAACAGAGTCTGCATCTGGAAATCCCGCTGGATCACAAGCCAGCCTCATGGACCGGTATTTCGGCACCAAGAAATGGTTGGAAGTCGATTCAACAGATTTCCGAGGATCAGATTAGCGAGTGGGCCAAAAAAGGCATCAAAGACGTTGCGGAGTCCCTGCCTGATCAGGTGGGAGGCCCAGTGGCGGCTCGAATCAGAGCCCAGATCTGGTCAAGGCCAGTTGACCTGAGTCTGATGTTGCCCGGTGCCGCAGCTTTTGCCATGGCCGGCTTAGGTTTTTTGGTCAAGGGCGAGGGTGTGAATGTTTATAAGGCAAACAATTGGTTGCGTCTGTCTTCCAGTTTTGGTCATGTTTTGACCAAGGAATCCAGTCGAATCTCCTAATCCTCGAAGGTGTTTACCATAGCCAGTGCCGCTCTCTCGAAATAATCCCAGACAAGAGCATCATCAGCCTCTGAAAGATTGGCAGCGTCCACAGCGTTCCTCATCGCCGCCAACCAGTGTTGCTTCGCGTTGGGGTTTATCTTGAAGGGGGAGTGGCGCATCCGTAGTCGAGGGTGACCTCTTTTTTCCTGATACTCCGTTGGCCCGCCCCAGTATTGAACTAAAAACATTCTTAGTCTTTCTTCGGCGGCGCTCAAATCTTCCTCTGGGTACATCTCATGCAACACTGGGTCTGCCTTGACGCCCTCGTAGAAAACACGGGCGATGGTTGCAAATGTTTGCTCACCGCCGAGTTGATCGAATGTTTGCTTATCCAAGTTTTAGCTGTTTGAGAGGTTGATGCGGGTGGCCTTTTGCAAAGCAATTCCCTCTTTATCGAATGCGGTCTTAAGTCTGGAGCGCAATTCTCTGGTAACCGCCCACTGCTTGGACGGTTTGGTGGTGAGTGCAACTCGAATTACAAACTGCTCTCCACTGACATAGTCCATACCCCAGATCTCGGGTTCTCCAAGGATTGCTGATCCGAGTTGAGAGTCGGTTGCCAAGTCGTGAGCAACGGTTGTGATGATTCCGTTGACCTTGTCAATGTCGTTTTCATAGCTAAATGGAAGATCCAGAAGCGCTCTTGCCCAGTCTTGGGTGTAGTTTCCAACTCTTTGGATTTCACCGTTTCTCACAAACCAAAGCGTTCCGTGAACGTCTCTCAGCTCGGTGATGCGAAGGCCAACTTTTTCAACCTCACCGTTGGCCTCGCCGACATCAACCCAGTCACCAATCCCATACTGGTCTTCAAAAACAATAAAGATTCCACTCAGGATGTCTTTCACAAGTGATTGTGCACCAAAGCCAATGGCCGCACCTAGAATTGAGGTAACCGCAATCAAGGCACCAATGTCTACACCCAGTTCGCTGAGGATCATCACAATCGAGGTGATCGAGATTCCCCACAAAATAAAGTTGTCTAAAACATTTGCAATGGTCTTTGTTCTTTGTAGGATGCGTTGCTCTTCAACGACCTTGTCAGCAATTTCTCGAGCGTGAGTGTTGACGCCCTGGATTATTGCATTAACCAGTCTGCGCGAGCCGACGCGAAGAACAATCGCCAGCACAATGGCGCCGACAACGATGAAAGCGATTCTTACTAAAGGTTCCCAGTCTTGCAAAAACTGTTGGAAATCCATCTAGCTCTCCATTCTCTGCTGGCAGGCTAAAGCTCGATCCAAGTTTGCCAGATGCTCAATCAGAATGCGCCTTAGCGCAGGCTTTGACTGAATCGATTCTTTTTTGATTATCTCAGCTGTTTTGTCTCGCAGATTCTGGTTGACAATTTCAATCGGGTAGAGATTTAGAAGCAGGGATTCTGCGATGCTGAATGTTTTGTTATCCCAAATAGTCTCAACCTGTTCTAAATATTTTTCAGCAAACGGCAGTAACTGGTCACTGTCATCGACTCTGGTGAAACCTCTTGAGCCGTTTTCAATCATGGCATTGGACAACTCATCGCCTTCAACCAGCTCTTGCCAGGCAGCAGTTTTATTTTCAATTCCTGGCAACGCGGCCTTCGCCAGGGCAAAGGCCTTCTGGCCATTGGCGGTGTTGTCTTTTTTGAGCTCCTGTTCCAATTCAGTGATGCCAATTTGACCCAGAGTTGAAAGTGATGCCAGTAGCTCCCAGCGAAGATCTTGGTCAATTTCAAGTGCCGCAATTTCTCGCTCACCGGACAGTAAAGCCTGAACCCAACCCGCCTGCTCAACGGTGGCGAGCTGTGCAGTTGCTTTCACAAGTTGGAATTGCATGTCAGAGCCAGGCTCTGCTTTCTCGGTTAGTGCAATCAGTTCACCCGCAACTTTGCTTTGGTGCTGTTTTCTAATTGACTCGGGCAAATACAAAGTCACTGAGGTAATCAGCTGGCGAATTAGGGTGAGCAGAGTTGTTGATTCTGTTTCGCTGGCGATGTTGCCGATCACCAGATCAATAAACTCAGTGATGGGAATTTCCGCATCGCGGGCACTATCCCAAAAGGATGTCCAAATCACACTTCTTGCCAATGGGTCTGAGAATTTATCAAGGTTCTCGATGGCAAATTTTCGTGATTGCTCATCAAGTCTCACCTTGAGGTAACCCAAATCCTGATCGTTGAGCAAAATCATTCCTGGGTGGGCCTTGCCAATCAGTTGGTTCAAACTGAGGCTTTCAGTTTCTAAATCTAATTCCTCGTAGTGCTCTCGAGTAATTTCAGAATCACCTGAATAAAATCCAATTCCGATTCTGTGGGGTCGGATTGTTGGATATTCACTGAGAGCAGATTGCTTCAAATCGAACTTAGTTATAACCCCAGCTGAATCTGTCTCAACATCAACTGAAACCGAATTCACCCCTGCTGTCTCGAGCCAGAGTTTCGACCACTGCTTCAGGTCCCTTCCAGAGGTTGCTTCAAGCTCTTGCAAAAGGTCTGTCAGAACTGTGTTGGAGTACTCGTGTTTTTTGAAGTAGTTGGCGATTCCCTCAAAGAACTGCTCTTGGCCGACGTAGGCCACAAGTTGTTTCAAAACACTTGCTCCCTTGGCGTAGGTAATGCCATCAAAATTCACCTGAACATCTTCGAGGTCTGAAATTTCAGCAACAATCGGATGAGTGGAGGGAAGCTGATCTTGGCGATAGGCCCAGTTTTTTTCAAGACTTGAGAACGTGGTCCAACCACCGGTCCATTCGGTGGCTTCAACTGTTGCAAGCGTTGACGCATATTCCGCGAATGACTCATTCAGCCACAGGTCATTCCACCACTTCATGGTGACCAAGTCTCCAAACCACATGTGAGCCAACTCGTGCAGGATTGTGACAACTCGACGCTCTCTGGTGGCGTCTGTCACTTTTGAGCGAAATACATAGTTTTCTACAAAGGTGACCGCACCAGCATTTTCCATTGCTCCAGCATTGAACTCTGGAACGAATAGCTGGTCGTATTTTTCAAATGGGTAGGGATAGTCAAATAAATTCTCGTAAAACTCAAAACCTTGTTTTGTTTTTTCGAAGATGTAATCGGCATCCATATATTCGGCAAGTGATTGTCTGCAGAAAACTCCTAGTGGAATCACCGAGCCGTTTTTTGAAACCAGGCTGTCACTCCACTGCCGATAGGGACCAGCAATGATGGCCGTTATGTAGCTGGAGATTTTTGGTGTTGGGCTGAATTCCCATCTGGAGTAGCCATCACCCAACGCTTCCGGTTCGGGAGTGGGTGAGTTTGAAGTGACGTTCCAATGACTTGGGGCTGACACCGTGAACTGAAAATTGGCTTTTAGGTCGGGTTGTTCAAAAACTGCAAAGACTCTTCTGGAATCAGGAACTTCAAATTGGCTATAAAGATATGTTTCGTCATCCACTGGATCAACAAACCTGTGAAGACCCTCTCCTGAATTGGTGAAGGCAAAGGTTGCCTCAATCAATAGAGTGTTTTCGGCCTGCAGGTTTGGAAGCTCAATCCTGTGATCGGAGAATAATTCTTGAGGCAACACCTCGCCATTGAGCTGAATCAGGTGAACTTCTTCGGCAGATGCGTCAATGAAACTAGCTGATCCAGCGGCCGCGGAGAACTTCACCTCGGTTTTGGAGAAAAAGGTTTCGGAGTCTGCCGATAGCTTCAGTTGGATTTGGTAGCTATCTACCTCGATGTGTTCGGCGCGAGCCTGGGCTTCAGCGCGGGTTAGGTTTTGACCTGGCACAATCTTCCTTTCAACCCTCTCAGCATAATTTCCAAGGCTTTAACATAAGCCCGTTTCGCTACTGGGATAATGAAGTATGTTCCCGCTAACAGCAACTGAGGTAGGCAGCGACACCCCAGCTATTCTCGCCGAGATCGGTGCGATGCTACTGGCCCTCGGCGCAATCTCCTTCATTGCAGCAAAGCTGAAGTTCTCTGTGGTGCCAGTATTTTTGCTAATCGGCTTAATGCTTGGTGATGGTGGGTTGATTCCAGTTTCTCTTAGTGAGGACTTTCTGAGCACTGGTTCTCAAATCGGAGCGATTTTATTGCTTCTGCTACTGGGTCTGGAGTATTCCTCATACGACCTTGCCAAGGCTTTTACTGAGCGCAGAAGCGCAGGTGTGGTTGATTTTGTTTTGAATGCAACACCGGGCTTAGTTCTTGGACTGATTTTTGGCTGGGGTTGGGTTGGAGCGGTTGCTTTGGCTGGAATTACATATGTAAGTTCCAGTGGTATTGCCGCTCAGCTGATCAGGGAAATGGGTTGGATGCGATCTGAGGTCGCCAAACGCGCCATTGGAATATTGGTTTTTGAGGACTTGGCCCTTGCTCCCTATCTGCCCCTGCTTACCTCTTTGGTTTTGGGAGTGAGTGCTGTTGGTGGTTTGATCTCAGTCGGAATTGCCTTGGCGATCACCGGTCTAGTGATTTTGATTAGCTTCAAGGGGAGCAATCGGCTAACCAGGATCTTGAACCCAAATGAACCCGGTGCATTGCTATTGACCGTTTTCGGAGCCGCCTTGTTGGCTGCAGGGCTTGCAGATCTAATCGGCTTCAGTGGTGTGGTTGCAGCGTTTTTGATTGGATTGCTGCTCACTGGTGAGGTTGCCGAGACTGCAAGGGCAAGACTTGGCCCAATTCGAGATATTTTTGCTGCAATCTTTTTTGTATTCTTTGGCCTTTCCACTGACCCCAGTGATATGCCAGCGGTTATCCCGCTTGCACTGGTGATGCTGGTGTTTGGAATAGTGGGCAAAATGCTCACCGGTTGGTGGGTGACAAGAGACCTGAGTGATCGGATGAGTTGGAGAAGGGCTGGTGCGTTTCTAACGGCTCGAGGAGAGTTTTCAATGGTGATTGCTGCCTTGGCAGCTCCCGCTGTCACCGCCTTGAACTTGCAGGCACTGACGCTTACATATGTGATCCTGACAAGCATTGCTGCAAGTATTTTGCTTTGGGTTACTAGGTCTCAACTAGAGCGAAAATAGGATTATCTAGGAACCAACCTGAGTAACTGACCCTGAGAGGAAATTGCTATGAAGCTTCATATAGCAACCGACCACGCTGGAATGGAATTGAGTCAATTCCTAATTGCTGAGCTTAGGAAAATCGGCCACGAGGTGATTGATCACGGGCCAAGTGATTACGACCCCTTGGATGACTACCCCGGGTTTTGCATCGCTGCGGCAGAAGCGGTTAGCCAGGATTGGACTAACGGGCAGATGTCACTGGGGATTGTTTTGGGTGGCAGTGGCAATGGTGAGCAGATGGCGGCTAACAAAGTTCGGGGAATCAGAGCTGCTCTGATTTGGAATGAGTCAACCGCGAAGCTGGCCCGCGATCACAACAACGCCAATGTTTGCGCTGTTGGTGCCCGCCAACACAGCGAGCCAGAGGTCTTGGAACTGATTGAACACTTCATCGCTGAACCATTTAGCGATGATGAACGACACGTTCGCAGAATTGGAAAAATCAAGCACTACGAGTTAACCGGTGAGGTGCTCTACTAATTGCCAGAGGGTCATTCAGTTCATCGTCATGCAAGAAAACTCAATGAGTTATTTGCAGATAAAAATCTAAAAATCTCCTCCCCGCAAGGGAGATTTGCTGGCGGTGCCGAGGTGTTGAATCACCGAAAGCTAATCAAGGCAAAAGCTCACGGCAAACAACTGTTTGCTGAATTTGAAGGTAAAGCTTTTCTGAGAGTCCACCTTGGCATCTATGGCAAGTGGGGATTCAGAAGCTATTCAGAGACTCCTCCGGAACCTGTTGGACAAGTTCGGTTGAGAATCGCGAGCGAAACTGATTTGGCTGACCTGCGTGGCCCAACGGCCTGTGAGGTGCTGACATCGGTTGAGGTTAGAAAAATAACCTCTCGATTGGGACCAGATCCTCTGCAACCCGATCCTAAAAAGCTTAAGAAGCAAGATTTTATAAACCGTGTTTCTAAATCACAGGTCAGTGTTGGTCAACTTTTGATGAACCAAGAGATCATTGCGGGCATTGGCAATGTCTACCGAGCGGAGCTTTTGTTTAGAGCCGGTCAGTCACCATTCACTCCTGGGAGGGATGTTTCCAGTGAAGTTTTGGAAACAATTTGGGATCACGCCCAAAGGCTGATGAAAATTGGCGTGAAAAAAGGAATCATGCTCACTCGCGAAGACAAATTGAGGGGAAGACCGAAGGTGGCTGATCGTTATTACGTCTATAAAAGGCAAGGTTTGAGTTGTCGAGAATGTGGCGGGATGGTCTCAATTGCTTTGATGCAGGCAAGGAAACTTTACTGGTGTCCGGCCTGTCAGGCCTGAATTGGAGCGGATGACGGGAATCGAACCCGCACCATCAGTTTGGAAGACTGAGGCTCTACCATTGAGCTACATCCGCAA
>CAJXZO010000011.1 GCA_913062975.1 uncultured Micrococcales bacterium | reverse complement strand
GACTTGGCCCAGAATGAAACACTTTACATAACTGACTACGGAGACCTATTTGTCCAGTCGGATGAAGGGGAACCTAAAAAGCTCGCTAATGTCACTAAGGACAATTGGTTTAAAGGACACTTGCCAGAATAGGAAAGCGCTATGCGAGATAATCTTTTGTCACTTCAAGAAGCTAAGCTCGTATTAGTTATGGCTTTGATTTAGGGGGGGCAAGATGGAACTAGTTTCGAGCAGAGTGATTGATTGGTCATTGGATGTGCCCCCGACAGGGATAACCTCCCAAAGGGTTCACTTCGGTAACGGCGCTCAGCCTATTCAAGTGGGTTTGGCTAGTTCCGATAGCGCTCCCTCGAGGTCAATACTTCGGACTTTGTATCAAGACAGAAAAGGCCGTCTTCCTATTTTTGTCATCATTGCCGTTTCCCATGGTGATTCGGTAAGTATTTATGGTCCCGATCCTGACTCTGAAACAATTGTCCTGAAATTAGCAACTGCTCAGGCTGTTTTGAATTCCATTCTTGAACAAGAGAGCGAAATTTCCGCGTACCAAAGAGCAGTTTTTCTATGGCGTTCTAAGCAAACCACGGACATGGTTGGCTTCACAAACAATGGCCTTTTCGCCAGCCATTTCATCCGTACGAGCATAGATCGCCATGCGAAATGGGGCGATGCTCAAAAGCGTTCCATCGAAATACAGCACCTTAGAGACAAGGAGCTCATAACCGGCCTCGGCTTTGAGATTAGCGCCTCTCCATCCAGCACTTTACTTCTTTCTGCAAACGGCCAAGAAAAACGAGTGGTTGCGATACTTCTAGATAGAACTGAAAACTTTGACGCTAAAAGCCCAAGGCTTCAAGCAAGCCCTGTTGAGTGGAGCTTGGGCATTGCAGCGCAGCAGGGTGCCCCATGGGTTATCGCAATAAAGGATTCCCAACTTCGGCTTTACCCCGCCAGAGATGGGGTCGGCGTCGGTCAAAAGAGCCAAGCTGAGACTTATTTTGAAATTGATTTGCTTACTGTTGATGAAGATAAGGTCGGGCTCCTAAGCCTTATTTTTTCCGCGGAGGCCCTCGCCGAAGATGGTGCTGCGGAGGGGCTTCTCAACGACAGCAAAAAGTTTGCCGCGGAACTGGGTGTTCGCCTTCGGGAACGCGTGTACGAGCAAGTGGTGCCATCTTTAGCAACTGAAATCGCCAATCAGCTAAGGGCTAAGGGTCATGAGCTCGACACCAAAGGCCTCCAGCTCTCGTACGAATTGACGCTCAGGGTCTTGTTTAGACTTCTATTCCAGGCTTACGCCGAGGACCGCGGTCTTTTACCCGCTGGCCGAAATGAGATATTCGACAGCAACAGCATGAAGCGCTGGGCAGAGCATCTTCTCAGCCGAGAACCGAACATCCCTTTTGGGGACTCATCTACAATCTGGTTCGACTTGATGCAGGTTTGGGATGCCATTGATCAGGGAAACCCTGAAATGCAGATTCCCGCATACAACGGAGGCCTTTTCGGAAGCGATCCAGATCTGAATCCAACGGGAAGCATTATAAGAGCACTTTCTATCCCGGATCGAGTGATGGGCCCTGCTCTGAGAGCACTAGTTGTCGACGAAATAACCGAGGATGGAGTCCCCGGAGCCGTGGATTTCAGGTCGCTCAGTGTTCGTGAGTTTGGAACAATTTACGAGGGTCTACTGGAGAGCTCCCTGTCTGTTGCGCACCAGGATCTCACGGTTGACTCCAAAGGAGCGTGGGTTCCCGCAAAGGAATCAGACCAGATTCTCGCGAGAGAGAATGAGGTTTACTTCCAATCGGCATCTGGAGAGCGCAAGGCAACAGGTTCTTACTACACACCTTCGTTTATAGTGGACCACCTAATTGAGCGATCAGTTGAACCCGCACTCAACGATCATCTTGCCAAAGTTAAGGAGCTCATTGGTTCTGGTGATCAAGCGGCCGCCTACAAACTGTTTTTTGACTTCCGAGTAGCGGACTTGGCTATGGGTTCCGCACACTTCCTCGTGGCTGCTATTGACAAGATCGAAAGCATCATGCGTTCATTTTTAGTGCAACCTTATAACAACATTGAAGGCGTGAATGCTGAGTTGATAAGACTTGAGGAAGCAGCCAAAACAGCATTGGGTAGAGACGAGGCTGCCTATGCAGAAATCGAGCGAGCTAGTCTGCTTAGAAGGCAAATTGCCAGGCGCTGCATCTATGGATTGGACATCAATCCGTTAGCCGTTGAGTTGTCAAGGCTCGCTATTTGGATACACACGTTCGTACCCGGTCTCCCAATGTCCAGTCTCGAGCACAACCTCGTTTGCGCAAATAGTTTGACGGGAATTGGGTCAGTAGACGAGGGTCTTAATGCTCTGATCCCAGAGCGAGCCAAAGGCCAGTCCACCTTGTTTGACGGAATTGTTGAGCAATCTCTGAATGAAGCGAAAGTGTTATTAGAAGAGGTCGCGAACGCGGACGAAGCCGACAAGAAGCAATCACTTGAGGCTGCCGAGGCCGCCAAGCAAGCACGCCAAGCCGCCACAAAGTCAAAGATGATTTTTGATCTGGCGGTGGCGAATCGGAACGGAGTTGTTTCAAGTGGTGCTGCAATTACTGAGACGGACTTAGAAGAACTGTACTCCAATCATGGTGTCAAAGAATTGGTTGACTCCTTACGACCAGCCCACATGCCTTATCTGTTCCCAGAAGTCTTCCTAAGAGATAATCCTGGTTTCGATTCACTTGTAGGAAATCCTCCTTGGGAAGAGGTAATGCTTGAAGAGCCGAGGTTTTGGCTTAGAGTGAGGCCTGGACTTTATGGCCTGAAACCACAGGAAATGGCAACGGAGTTGGAACGACTGAGAGGGGAATATCCCCACTTAGTTGAGCAACTTCAGCTAGAGCAAAAGAGCGTCGCCAATATTAGAAGCACCCTGATATCTGGACCGTTCCCTGGGCTTGGAAAGGGCGATGTCGACTTATACAAAGTCTTTTCTTGGCGCAATTGGCAGCTACTTAGACGGAATGGTAGGACCGGACTCGTGGTGCCTAAATCACTCGTAAGCAGCGCTGGCTCTTTCGAGTGGAGGCAACAGGTCTTTGAAAATAGCCGATGTGAACTTACTTACCTGATCAATACCGGTAGGTGGGTTTTTGAGGCTGTCCATGCACAGTACTCCATTGTGTTAATGTCACTTTCGAAGCAGGAAAAATTGTCTGACTATCCACTAAAAATCAACGGCCTTTTTCACTCGCTTGAGGGTTTCGATGACGGGAAGCTTGATTTCGGCGAGTTGCCGATCAGCATTGTCAAACAGTTCTCCCGGAATTATTCAGTCCCCGTTCTTTCTGATTTCGAGTCGATAGAGGTATTCAGAGTGTTCGGTTCGGGAGAGCGGCTAGACTCAACCACGAACTTTAGTTTTGTGCCTGTTACAGAATTTCATGCCACGAATGACCGCAAAGTCTTTGATACTGGTTCACGGGGCGATACATCGTCTTGGCCAGTCATCGGAGGGTCGGGCTTCAATATTTGGGAACCCCAACCCAGCGAGGTCTATGCATATGCGGTAGCTGATCCTGCACTCTCATACCTTCTGTCCAAAAGAGAGAACCAAGCGAGAAATTCACGATCCGCTTTCAATCGGTTGAGCCCAGAAGTCATAAAGGACCCTAAAAAGCTAGAGGCACTTCATCCGAGAGTTGCATTCAGAGACGTTACGAACTCAGTCGACTATAGAACCGTGATAGCTGCCCTCATACCCAGCAAAACTTTCCTCACAAACAGCGCCCCATACCTGCTAAGAGTTCGCGGAACTATTGAGGACGAAGCTTTCATCCTGGGTGTTCTATGCAGTTTGCCTCTAGACTGGATAGCCAGAAAATTTGTAGTTCTCCACCTTAATTTTCATATTTTGAATTCATTGCCAATTCCGCGCCTGTCCCCACAGGATTCACGATTTAGAAGAATTGTTGCTGTGGTCGGCGGACTCATCAGCTTCGCCAGGACTTCACCTGAATGGGTTTCTCAACTGTCGCAAGCCCCAATCAGTATCAGAAATAAGCCGGAGAGAGAAGCAGCAATTGCAGAACTGGATGCACTCGTGGCCAGTGCATATGGCCTCGAAGAGAAACACCTCCATCACATTTTTAGGACTTTTCACAAAACTTGGGATTACACACAAAGACTAGCCGACGCTATTGAGTATTTGAGAGGAATTGATATTGAATGAGTGGGCCTAATGATAACTACCTCCCAACTTTCGCAACTAATAGGCCGGATGCAAGCCAGTCAGTAGCAAAAGAGGTAAATCGACTCTTCAAATTTCTTAGAGAGACACTCAAGGAATCGCCTGAGGTCGCAATAGCTACTGCTTACATTAATCCAGCGGGATTCAACTTACTCGCCGATGAGCTAGAGAAAGCTCCCAGGATTCGACTCCTTCTGGGGGCGGAGCCAGACAAACACGTTGTGCAGGCAAGTGTTTCAGAGGGGAAAGGTTTCGAGAACGACCTTGCTGAAGCTGTTTGCGGGCACGAGGAATGGCTGAGGCACGAGCGTGATCTAACTGGCTTCACTCGCGAAGCCTTGACTGAAGCGGAAAGAATGGTCGCTTGGCTCCGAGAGGTTGATCCCGCTGGCAAAGCCAAGGTAGAGGTTCGTAGGTTTACCAAAGGATTCTTGCATGGAAAGGCTTACATCTCTTCTGCCCCTGGCATGGATGGAGTTCTTGCTGGTTCGAGCAACATGACTTATGCCGGATTGAAATTGAACGCTGAATTGAACCTCGGTTATCCCGCTGGGGATCAGCAAAACGGCAAGAAAGTTATTGAGTGGTTTGAGGAGTATTGGGCAGAATCTGAACCCTACGACTTAGCCGGGGTTTACGAGGCGATCTGGGCACCGCACACCCCCTGGGAAATCTTCTTGAGAATGCTGTTCGAGCTCTATGGGACTGTACTCGACGAGGAACGACCTGCTCCTGGAACATTTGACTTAGCTGGTTTTCAGCTTGATGGAATCGCAAGAATGAAGCGCCTGCTTGAAGCCAACGGAGGAGTGATTGTTGCGGATGAGGTTGGACTTGGAAAGACATACCTTGCAGGTGAAGTAATTCGTGATGCCACGGACGAAAGGCGTCAGCGAGTTCTTATTATTTGCCCAGCCGCTTTGAAAGAAAGCATGTGGGAGCCCTTCCTGAGGGAGCACGGTTTCAGGCTAACCGACGTAATGTCCTATGCCAAAGTTCGAGAACTTATAAACCCTGACCATAAAGATCACGCAAAGTTTCTGAATCAAGTCCGAGACTACGCGATGGTGGTTGTCGACGAGGCCCACAATCTACGCAACTCAGGGGCTGAACAATCTAAAGCAATCGACAGGGCAATTCTCGAAGGAAAGTACCCAAAGAAAGTTGTTTTGCTGACTGCAACACCAGTAAACAACTCGCTGTCTGATCTTGACACATTGGTGCGCTACTTCATTCGCGACGACGCTAGGTTTGCGAATTTGGACATACCAAGCATCAAGAAGTACATTCGGAGGGCCCAGGACATGGATCCTGAGAACCTTACTCCTGAGCACTTATTCCAACTAATGGATCAGATTGCAGTTCGTCGAACTAGAAAGTTTGTGAAGGAGCATTACCCCAACGAGTCAATTCGAAACCCAAAGGGTGAACTGGAACCTATAAAGTTCCCTACCCCAAGGGTAAGACGGATTGATTATGAACTTAGTGAAGAGGGCAATCTGCTGGTAGACGCAGTCTTGGAGGCTCTCAGGATTGACGAGCATGAAGACCTCTACTCCGCCTATAGCAGCGCAAAGGCAAACCCAAACCGGCTTATGATGGCAAGATACACACCTAGCCGGTACTTGAGAAAATCTGGCGGGGTCGAGCGAATCCAAATCCAGAACGCTGGATTGCTTAGAAGTGCATTGCTGAAAAGACTCGAAAGCTCTTCGAGGGCTCTTAGTTTCACGATTGAGAGTCTTATTAGCTCACATGAGAAGTTTATTCAGGGTATCAATGCAGGGTTTGTGCTTGAGGGCGAGGCTCTTCGAGAGTGGGTCTCCTCTGATTCTGACGATCTAGACGAGGCATTAGCAGAACTTGATGAGAAGGCCCAGCAAAAGGTTCGCCCAGTTGCCGACTTTTACATCGAGGCACTTTTGGCTGACGCTCAATCTGATTTGGATTTGTTGCGCGGGCTCCAGAAAATGGCTAATTTAGCTCTCGCCAAATCCGACCCCAAGTTTGAGCAGCTGGCTGAGCAGCTAAACACTCTCGCGACTGAGGCACGAAAGAATCATCCATCTGGCGCTACTCACGGTGATCGACGCAAGGTAATCATTTTTTCAACATACTCTGACACCGTTATTGACATTCACGAGCGCCTTCTCAAGATGATGGATAGCAAACCTGGTGGAGCAATCGCAGACTACGAAGGAAGGATAGCGGAGCCTCAATCTGGTTCTTATAAGTCAGTTCACAAAGCTGGAAAGTCGGGCGGGGTCGACCAGGGCGGAAGAGCACACGTAATCGAGAGTTTTGCTCCAAAGACGGCGAGTCGAGTGAACGATGCCGGAGAGCCAACTGGCGAGGATAAGTTTGACATCCTTGTTACTACAGACGTTTTGGCTGAAGGCGTTAACCTGCAACAGTGTGGTCAGATTATCAATTACGACCTTCCGTGGAACCCAATGCGAATAGTTCAGCGTCATGGACGTGTCGATCGTCTATTTAGCGAGCACGACGAGGTGCACTTAGGTTTGTTCTTCCCAGCGAAGCATCTTGATGAAATGCTCGGTCTACAAACCACCCTTGAGCGTAAGTTGGCTCAAGCGGAGGCAGCTGTTGGTGCGGCGAATGTGCTGCCCGATAGAGACTCAACAACCGACGTGATTTTTCATGACCCTGAAAACATAGAAAAGGAATTTGAGCTACTCCTTGATCGAGGGTCTACTGGGACAGCTATGTCTGGTGAGGAGTATCGGAGGAGGCTTTTCAAGGAGTTGAACAATTTCAAGTTGCTCAGAGATCAGGTGAAGCACCTGCCTTACGGTGCCGGCAGTGGTTTCGTGAACCCTAAAGCAAAAAGCAACGGCTATGTTTTTTGTGTCAAAATTGCCGGCCACAACGACCCGTGGTTCCGTTACGTGAAGGCGAATGATGACTGGACTGTGTCAAAGATTGATGGGAAACCTCTTGTCCAGGAGGACCACCTTTTTTGCCTGACTATGGCCGATCCGAAAGATAAACAAATGGAACGCTTTCTTCCAGAGGAAGCTTATGCAAATGCTTTTTCTGCATGGGAGATAGCGCAGGATGCCGTTTACTCTTCTTGGCAACGACTGACGGATCCCAACAACCTGCAACCCGAAACTCCGCTCGCCTTTCTTGACGCAATTGAGTTTGTAATGCAAAAAGGCCTTGGCCTTGGCCCTCAACTCCAGTCCCTTACTTTGGCAAGACTGCGAAGTGTCCCAAAGAGGAGAGTTTCAAATGCCATGCGGGCCATTCTGAACAAAGAGCTGAATGATGAGGACCGACTTCAAGAGATAATCTCGTTACTGGATGTTGAGGGTATTCAACCCACACCAGACCCAGAGCCCTTGCCCGCGGTGAACAAATCTCAGATTCGACTCGTGACCTGGTTGGCGGTTTCACGGGGAAAAGAACCGAATACGGACAACTAATTGGGCCGTTGAAGAAAAAAAAGGGGGGGGGCGACGTTGGTCGAAAGTTTTGGAATCTCTAAGGAAGAAAAGCAAGTGATCCGAGCAGAGTTCTTTGATTCTTTGGACAACCAGGGTGTTTCCAAAAAAGGACTGGCAATAATATGGAATTTTAGTGTTCGCTTCGGTCGCAAACCCGTCCTAGCATCGCAAATTGCCTCGGACGTTCTTATAGAGCACGGCTACGATTCCCCCATGGCGGTCGCGAAAGTCCTAAAAAAACTTAACGACTTGAAACAGGCTCTAGCAGAGAAAGACGAAGAGTGGGAGACTTTTATTCTTCATTTGACCGGCAGTTTTGGCAAATATAACAAGAAAATCCTGAGGGAATACCTATCAATAATTGGGTCTCAGGAAATGCGAGAACTCTTCCTTTTTGACTTCTCGAGGTTCGTTAAGAACCAAACGGTTCTATATGAGCAGTATTCAATTGCTTACGCTAAGTGGTTTCAGGATTATCAGGATCGACTGCTTGAAGAGATGGACCAAAAAGCGTATGAGGATGATTTAGCAAGGCCGGTCAATGGTTATCACCTGAATTCATTACCACTCGAATTTGTTCTCCCGAGAGATTTAGCAGAACTCGATTTTCCTGAACCAAAAATAAATAAGGGATACCGATTTCCAATTTCTGGGTTCTAAATTAATTCCACCCCATCATCCCAAAGCCCCCTCAAAAAACCCGACCAACTCATCTCTGTAACGCTCGGGTTCTGAAAGCATCCCCTCTGTGTGGTCGGCGTTATTGAAGGTAATTAGCTCAACATCTGTTCCA
Organism: uncultured Micrococcales bacterium; assembly: GCA_913062975.1. Classification (GTDB taxonomy): domain Bacteria; phylum Actinomycetota; class Actinomycetes; order Actinomycetales; family Microbacteriaceae; genus CAJXVY01. Next base: position 22,857 of record CAJXZO010000011.1, on the reverse strand, counting down.
ACACTGTCTGCATAGGCTTTGAAGTTGACACTCTCTTGATAGTCAAGCCTTACATCACTATCTCCATGCAAGATAAGCATTGGTCTGTCCCCTGCAGCTTCAATTGATTCAGCAACTGATGTTTCAGTTAGGTTTACTCCCCTTAGCCTTGCTGCAAACTCAGCTATGTTCCATAAAAACCCTGGGAAACCTTGAAACTCAACTTCTTTTGTTGCAGCAGCACCAAAATCAAATACTGTTCCCTCCATAGCAAAAGCACTCACCAGATCTGTTTTTGCTGGAAGCAAGGATGTTGCAATCGCGCCTCCAGAAACACCAAACATTCCAAGTGATTCACTTGGAATGTCTTTTGTTTCAACGAGCCATTTGGCAACCTCGGCAAAATCAGAGCTTTCTTCTTGTCCTGCTGAGTGACGACCGTCGTCACAGGTGCTGCCACCTGTGTCTCTTGAATCAACTAGCAAGACATTTAAGCCTGCATCAACTAGGAAGCTTGTTGGAAGCAGGGTGTTGAAATCACGGCGGGACGTTCCAATGCCGTGGGTGACAATGACGGTTTGTTTGCTCTCTGGGTAGGTGGGTGTAATCCACCAAGCTTCTAGAGTTATGTCCTCTGCTGTTTGGATGTTTACTGTCTCGTAGTCAACATCTGTCATCCAATAGGGACTTAGATCAAAATCTGTCCATTTATTCCAGTTCTCTCCTGGGAAGGGACCATTGCCGGGACCCGGGGTATAAAACTCTGCGGGGGTGTGGATAGCATCATCTTCATTGATCCCACATGGCACCGCAGTTCCAGAGCGATAGACATAGTCACCTACGGCAACTGCGCCACCCGCAATCACTGCCACTGTTGTAGCTGCAGCTATCCAGGGCCAACGTTTCATGGCTTGAGTTTATATTGAGGGATTTCTAATTGCACCTCACAAAACTCTTGAAAGCACGTAACTTATAAGTTACACTCTTGTTCATGCAAGAACTAAACCTTGATGAAGTTTTCTCTGATAGATCAAGTGAGTTTGATGATGAAGCAGAGCGTGAGCTCGAGAGAATCAGGAAAGTTGATTCATTGGTGAATCAACTTCTGGATGAATTGAATAAACAAAACAAAACGAAAAGGAATATTGCAGATTCGCTGGATCTAAATCCAGCTTTTGTTAGGAGATTCTTTAGTCAAAAAGGCGGTAATCCAACAATCAACACTTTGCTTGCCATTTCCTCTGAGCTTGGCTTTGATTTGCAGCTAGTCAGAAGTAAATAGCCCGAAGATCCTGATAACCCTCTGATACTCTGCTGCCCTAAATTTTTCGCCCTTGCGTTTCCTCATGCCAGCCAGCACCACTATTTCCTCTTCGCTCGCTTCATTTTGCCTCAATAGGCAGAAAAACCTATACAAGTAGCCATCTTTGGCCTGAATCCGAACTTCGTGAATGCCGGTCATTTCACCATGCATGGCTTCCCAATAGCCTCCGCCCCGAAACTTATGTGGCGGTCCTCCGGAGACAGCCCTAAGAACCGCATACAACTTACTGGCCGCCGAATCTGGCATCGATGTGGCAAGGGAAATCGGGTCCAAATCGGCATTCAGGGAGGGGTTTGAAATGAATGTGACTTGGGACCGATAAGGCATGGAAGGCAGTCAACCAATATTTGAGAATATCTGATTGCTGTTATCCCAAGCATCGGATTTAAGAATTAATCAGATTGAGAATCTCTTTGCTGTCTGGCTTGGTTTGAGGCCGGAAGCGGTGAATTTCGGTGGCCCCTGGCATCACCAGGAACTTTTCGAAATTCCACATAATCGGTCCCGCCATGCCTGATTTGTCTTTGGTCTTGGTTAGGTGTTGGTAAAGCTCATGGCGAGTTCTCCCGTTGACTTTGAGTTTCTCAGTCATCGGAAATGTCACCCCCCAGGTGGTTGAGCAGTATTCGGCTATCTTCTCTGAATCCTTGAGTTCCTGCATGAACTGATTGCTTGGGCAACCAAGCACTGTGAAGCCTTGATCTGCATAGTCTTTTTGTAATTGCTCCAAAGCCTCATACTGGGGTGCTAGCCCGCAGCGACTAGCAACGTTTACTATCAAGACTTTTTGGTCTTTGAAATCTGAGAAGGGCTTGGTGGTACCATCCAGCATGGTCAGTTCAACATCGTAAATACTCATGCTGTCCTTAACTGCTGTTTGCCCCTAAAGATTTCAGTGCCTTTCAGACTGAAGCTTTTCAATCACCTTGATGTCGGCCTCCAGCCAATCAAGCTCGTGCAGTTTGTCTATCTCCACCCAGCGCATTTCATCGTGATCGGTTGAGTTTGTTGGCATTGTCTCTGTTTGCACGAAGAAGCAATCAAGTTCAACCTCCCATTCGGCAGTGGTTGTTATGGAGTTATCGAAATGGCTGAGGTTGGTGATCTCGATGTTTAACTCTTCTTTGATTTCTCTAATAATTGCCTGTTCTGGCGTCTCACCTGGTTCGATTTTCCCGCCGGGAAACTCCCATTTGCCAGGAATTGGTTTATGACTTGCTCGCTTCATCGCCAGCACCTTGTTATCTCTAGAGAAGATGGCGGCAACTATTTTTAGCTTTATCAAGTGGTCTCCTTAGAGAATCCATAATGCCATGATGTGTTTCCAGACCCTGGGCTAGTTCAAACCCTAAAGGTATTAGCATTCATTAACCTTTTCGATACTTAATTCTTGTAGGTTGTTCGGGTGGCTAGGTTAACCGAACTTTTATTGACTGAGCCCTCTGCCGAGGATCACAAATACTCCAGGGGTGTGACGGGGTTTGTAACAGGCTCTACCCGCTTCCCGGGAGCTGCATTGCTTGGAGTCACTGCAGCTATCCAGAGTGGCTGTGGTTATGTGCGGTATGTGGGTAATGAAAGACTGTGTGATTTAGTGCTGCGCACCAGACCAGAGGTCGTTTGTGAAGATGGCGATGTTCAGTCCTGGGTTGTTGGAAGCGGAGTAACTGAAGATGACATGGTCAGACTTTATGACATTGCCACTAAGTTCGGTTCAGGTGTTCCCATGGTTGTTGATGCCGGTGCCATTTCATTTCTCTCAAGACAAAAACCAAAAACTGATTTTGTGATAACCCCTCACTACAAAGAGGCTCAACAAGCACTTGAGAAGTTTGGTGATTTCAGATCCTTGGAATCAATCCAAAATAACCCTGAATCAGCAGCAATTAAGCTTGCTGAATTCACGGGCGCTGTTGTGAACCTAAAAGCGAATGTTTCCGTGATTGTTGCAGTCGGTGAACAACCCTACATCTCAGAGCCTCTGAACACCTGGCTCTCAACTGCTGGAACTGGGGATTTATTAGCAGGCATCACTGGAGCACTTATTGCCAGACATGTGAAGCAAATCGGTGTTCCAGACAAGAAGAGGCTCATGAGAATAGCTGGGTTAGCGCTTGATGTTTTGTCATTAGCTGCAGAAATCTCTTCAAAGAAAACAGGCCTTGGTGCCAGTGACATCGCCTCTAACATTCACCTAGCCGCAGCTGAATTAGCTAAATAGCTCTGGCAAAGTTCTTACGTGAGCTGATTTCAGCTCTAACAAATCAATATCAGCAATGCCTTGAATTTCTAGAGCGGATGATTCCAGATCAGTTACTCCAATGCGAACAATTGGAACCCCTCTTGCCTCACACAACCCAACAAATTTCACATCATCCTCACGACCAACGCTGACAATTGCTCTTGCCTGAGATTCACTGAACAGTGCTGCTGTTAGATCAATGCCATCTCGCTCCATCAGCTCCCCAAGCCAGATTCTTGCTCCGTTTCCAAAACGCAGGCTACTTTCAACCAGTGCTTGGGCCAAACCACCCTCGCTGATGTCGTGAGCCGAGGCAACCATGCCTTGGATGTTTGCTCCATGAATCAAGTCAGCCAGTTCCATTTCTTTTTGGAAATCAACCTCTGGTGGTTTGCCACCCAGGTGATCATGAATCACCTCAGCCCAGGCTGATCCATCCAATTCATCCTTGGTTGTGCCGAGGAGATAAATGTTATGTCCAGTGTCTTGCCAGCCTGAAGGGATTCTTCTGGCAACGTCGTCGATTACTCCCAAAACACCAACAACTGGTGTTGGGTAGATGGCAACATCACCTGTTTGGTTATAAAAACTAACGTTGCCGCCGGTGACTGGAATGGAGGCTTCCACGCAACCATCGGCAAGACCTGTGGTTGCTTGCTTGAATTGCCACATCACCTCTGGGTTTTCAGGAGATCCAAAGTTCAGACAATTTGTGACAGCCCTTGGCCTAGCTCCAGTCATCGCAACGTTTCTGTATGCCTCCGCTAGAGCGAGCTTTGCTCCTTGGTAAGGATCAAGCTGGCAGTATTTGCCATTGGCATCAGTAGCCATGGTGATGCCAAGACCCGATTCTTCATTGACCCTGATCATGCCTCCGTCATCAGGCATGGACAATGCGGTGTTGCCCAGCACGTAGCGGTCATACTGAGAAGTGATCCAAGACTTGTCTGCTTGGTTGGCACTTGATGCAATTTGAATAATCTGAGCTGCAATCTCGCTTGGCTCGGTTTCTCTTGGAAGACTTTCTGAACTGTTGGCGTTTAGTTCATCAATCCAAGTTGGGTATTCAACCGAGCGTTCATAGACAGGACTATCAATGGCAACAGTCTTTGGCGGGACGTTTACGATTTCCTGCTCATCCCACCTAATGACAAGTTTTTCATCAGCGAGCACCTTGCCAAGGATTGAATACTCGACTTCCCACTTATTCATGATTTGTTCGAATTTCTTCAAATTCCTCTTATTGACAATCGCCATCATCCGCTCTTGGGATTCACTCATCAGAATCTCTTCGGGGGTTAGTGATTCATCACGAAGTAAAACGTTTCTGAGTTGTATTTCCATGCCACGATCACCGTTGGCCGCAAGCTCACTTGTTGCGCATGAAATCCCAGCACCACCAAGATCCTGAATGCCAGAAATGACATCTAGTTCGTATAACTCCATGCAGGCTTCAATCAACACCTTTTCAGCAAATGGGTCTCCCACCTGAACCGCAGGTCTTCTGGAAGGTCCATCATCATCAAATGTTTCACTGGCTAGGACACTCACCCCACCAATGCCATCAGCTCCGGTTCTGGCGCCGAATAAAATCACCAGGTCTCCAGGGTTTGTTGCTTTCGCTAGTTTCAAATCATCGTGTTTTAGCACACCAACTGCTAGGGCGTTAACTAGTGGGTTTCCCTGGTATCTGGCATCAAAGACAGTTTCACCACCAATGTTTGGCAATCCCAGACTGTTTCCGTAATTACTGATTCCATCAACAACACCGTGAACAACACGGGCGGTGTCGGGGTGTTCGGGGGCTCCGAAGCGGAGTTGATCCATCACCGCAACTGGCCTTGCACCCATTGACAAAATGTCACGAACAATTCCACCAACACCAGTGGCTGCCCCTTGGAACGGTTCGATATAGCTTGGGTGGTTGTGGCTTTCGACTTTGAAGGTGACCGCTAGTCCCTCACCAATATCAACAACACCAGCATTTTCACCCATGCCCACCATCAGGTGTTTGTTCATTTCATCGGTGACCTTTTGGCCAAACTGACGAAGATAGATCTTTGAAGATTTATAGCTGCAGTGCTCGCTCCACATAACCGAATACATAGCCAGCTCACTGCTGGTTGGGCGTCTGTTTAGGATTTCCCTAATTAATTGATACTCGTCTTGCGTCAGCCCAAGCTCTGCCCAGGGCTGGTCTTTGTCTTCGCTGGATGCGTCTTTGGTGGTGTCAACGTTTGATTCAGTTTTCTTTTTGAACATCAGCCAACCACCTGTCCAATCACACTTTGGAAAAATCTAAGTCCGTCAATGCCTGATCTGGTGGCGATCGGGGTGTCAGGGCCAAAGCCTGGTTCAACTGCGTGCTCTGGGTGAGGCATCAGACCAACAATGTTTCCCTGCTTGTTGCTAAGCCCCGCAATTTCATTCATTGAACCATTGGGGTTTACATCCAAATACCTAAAGGCAATCAGGTTTTCATCCTCGAGGTATTTCAATGTTTCATCATCGGCTATGTAACCTCCCTCGCCGTTTTTTAGAGGGATTGTGATCTCTTCGTTTTCTGAAAACATGCCGGTCCAGCGGGTGTCGGAGTTTTCTACGCGTAGTCTTTGGTCTCTGCAAACAAAGTGCTGTTTTTCATTGCGGATAAGACCACCTGGAAGCAGATGCGCTTCCACCAAAACCTGGAACCCATTGCAGATTCCCAATATAGGAAGCCCCTTTTCTGCTTTTTTGATTACCTCTTTGGTTGCAGGTGCTTGGGCTGCAATTGCTCCGCAACGAAGGTAATCGCCATAGCTAAAGCCTCCAGGCAAAACCACGGCATCTATGCCTTTTAGGTCATCACTTGCATGCCACAGCGGAACTGGTGTTGCACCAGCTAATTTGATTGCTCTTTGAGCATCTCTGTCATCCAGAGTTCCTGGATAGGTGATTACCCCTATTTTCAATTCTGATCCTCGATATAAACATCAACAACGTCTTCGATAACCGAGTTAGAGAGGAAGTCTTTGGCGAGTTCTTTTGCCTTCTCTAGATCTTCTTCAGTGGGTTGTTCTTTGTAGTGAAGCTCGATGCGCTTACCAATGCGGGTGGCATCAATTTCTGAGTTGCCCGCCCTTTTCAAAGCATTGGCAACGGCTTTTCCCTGAGGATCTAATAAATCCTGCTTTGGCATTATCTCCACGATTATTTTTGGCAAACCCTGACCCCTCGAGCAATATAACGAGCTTCAGTCTAATGGCTTGATCTTTCAGCTGAATAAGACCCCAGCAAGAGGGGAGTTATCCACATGTCAAAAAAAGCCGAGTTGTTCTATCAGCTAAATTGGGGATTCTATATACCTATTTGATACCATAATTCTCATGGCCATGACACTGAGATTAAATACTGAAATAGAGAGGCAACTCGATGAGATCACCGGCAAGCTGGGTGTTTCCAAAAGCAAGTTCATCGAGGCTGCCGTTGTTGAAAAACTCAATCGTGACAATAAGAGCCTGTTAGCAGAGAAAGTTTTTGACAAGGTTATTGATAGAGATAAAGAGGCTCTTGAGAGACTTTCCGACGCATGACGGAGTTTGTCGACCTTGAAATAATTGCCGCCCAACTAAAAAGAGTCGGTTTTCACATCCTAGACATCGGTCTGTTGGAGTCCGCTTTAGCTAGACCTCAAACCAGCCTTTTTGGTGAGGATGCCTATCCGACACTGGAGCTGAAGGCAGCTGTAATGGTTGAGTCCATAATCTTGAATCATCCAATGGTGGACGGAAACAAAAGAACTAGTTGGTTTGCACTCAACGTTTTTGTCGAGCTGAACGGCTATGAAATTCAGGCAACCCAAGATGAGGTGTTTGACTACGTCTTGGATGTTGCCAACAAGAGGCTTGACGCTGAAGGTTCAGCAGATTGGATTAAGACTCATCTGAAGAAGCTCTAGACCTCGCGTTTACTGTTGAGCCAACCACCAGGGCAGCACCGATGATTACCAAGTTCTTAAATATGTATTGACCCTCCATGGTGAGCCCAATTGGGAATTCGGTGAAAACAACTTCTGGAAGCAAAACGATTGGCAAAAAGGTTCCTGGCATCTGTCCCGCCAGCAACAAAAGCCCAACCCTGATTAGAGGCCTGAACAACAGTGCAACACCGATTAGAACTTCCCAGAGTCCCAACAGAGGCACGATGATCTCTGGTGTTAGCCAGTAAACGGTGGCAGCAACTAAGTCATATGCGGGAGATAGCCCCAAGACCTTCAGTCCTCCGAACCAAATGAATACAACCGCAAGTGAATATCTAAGAATAGGCAGACCAAGCTTGGACATGTATTTGATGACCTGCTGGTCGAGAGTTTCGAACTGTTGGTTTGCTTTTTCGATGATAGTCATTTGGGCTCCCTCTGAAACCCTCAATAAATATCGACCTTGGTTTATTCCATATCGCCAATCATGTCCAGATAAGTCTGCTGGTCCATAAGCTTTGGATCAGTCTCTGTTACCTGGATCTTCAATAGCCAGCCTTCGCCGTGAGGGTCTTCAATAATCAACTCTGTGTTGAATAAAGCAACCGGGTTCACCTCAACCACTTCACCTGCAACCGGTGAGTAAAAATCAAGAGCATCAGCAATTATTGGATCACCGATTTCAATCTCGTCACCCTCATCAGGAAGCTCCATTTTTCCGATGTCCTCTAGCTCATCGCTTGCATAACTGGTGATGCCAACAATGACCAATTCCTCGGAGTTATCAATCCATACGTGGTTTTTGCTATAGAGGTAATCCTTTGGATACATCAGTCAACTCTTTCTAGTCTCTGCCTAAGCTCAGAATACTTATCAGCGGCCAATTTCACGATGTGTTTTTCAAGACTTGGTGGATTATTTTTTCTATCCCAGTTTTCATCCAACCAGTTGCGGATTATCTGCTTATCAAAGCTCTGCTCCCGCTCACCTGCTAGCCATGCTTCCTTGTCCCAATAGCGGGAACTATCGGGAGTCAACACCTCATCGGCAAGGGTGATTTCATCACCATCCAGACCAAATTCAAACTTGGTGTCAGCAATGATCAGTCCTGCTTTGTCGGCAAGCTCTGAAGCTTTGTTGAAAATAGACAAAGAGAGATTCTTGAGAGCCTGAGCATTTTTCTCGCCAATCAGATTGATGGTTTCTGGAAAGCTGATGTTGTAATCACTTGCTCCCTGTTCGGCTTTGAAAGCTGGGGTGTAGATGGGTTCTGGCAACTTGTCTCCCAGAGAGAGCCCTGCTGGAATTTCAACACCGCTGATTGAACCTGTTTGTTGATACTCCTTGAAACCACTGCCTGCCAGATAACCCCTGACCACACACTCGATTGGGAACATGTCTAGTTTCTTGGCAACGATTGCTCGGTCTTGAAATTTTTGTGGGATTTCTAGATCAGTCAGTTGATTGGGTACGTCTAGTTTTTTGAGCCACCAGTTGGTGATTTTTGTTAGCTCTGCTCCTTTGCCTGGAATATCGGGCTCAAGGACGTGATCGAAGGCGCTGACTCTGTCAGTTGCCACCATCAGGATGTGGTCTGGGAGTTCTGGGTTTTTATAAAGCTCACGGACTTTTCCCGAATAGAAATGTTCCCAGCTCATTACTGGACTTTCTCGGCAATGTCTTTTCTATAAAAGCTACCCTCGAGGTGAATCTGCTCTAGTCCGAGGTAGGCCCTAGTTCTTGCTTTTTTGATGTCATCGCCGTGACCAACAACACTCAGCACCCTGCCGGTTTCACCACCCTTGCAAACCTCGATGCTCTCCATTGCATCGGCTTTCTCAATTCCTGTGACTTCCCTTGCCTCGGCTGTTGAAGTTGGGTAGCCCTCACTTGCCAAAACAACTGTGACTGTTGCGTGAAAACTGAAATCTGGCTTCGGGCCGTGATTGAGTCTGCCGGTGCAGGCCCGAAGCAACAGGTCTGCAAGATCTGATTTCAGTCTTCTTAGAACCACCTGAGTCTCTGGGTCTCCAAACCGAACATTGAATTCAATGACTTTGGTGCCCTCGTTGGTGACAATCAATCCGCAATACAACAAACCAACAAAATCAATGTCCATCTCCCGCATGGTGCTCACAACAGGCTGGGCAATGTTCTCCTGAACTTCATCAACGAAGTTCTCTGGTAGCCAGGGGACGGGGCTGTATGCACCCATGCCTCCGGTGTTTGGACCTTCGTCGTTGTCATAGGCTCGCTTAAAGTCCTGTGCTGGGGAAAGAGGCAATACATTTTTGCCATCCGACAGAAAGAAAAGACTTACCTCTTCACCATCTAGAAACTCTTCAACCAAGACTCCTTCGTTGATATAAATCCGTGCATGCTCGATGGCTTTTTCGCGATCTTCAGTGACCAGCACTCCTTTACCAGCAGCCAAACCATCTGCCTTGATCACATAAGGCGCACCAAACTGGTCCATGGCCTCATCTAGTTCTTCCAAGGTGTGACAAAGAGCACTTCCCGCTGTTGGAACACCAGCTGACTTCATCACCTCTTTGGCAAAGTTTTTGCTTCCCTCTAATTCGGCAGCTTGCTTTGAGGGACCAAACACATTGATTCCCTGTTGTCTTAGGACATCTGCCATGCCAGCAACCAAAGGAGCCTCGGGGCCGATGATTGCAAGGCCTATGCGCTCGCTGATTGCAATTCGGCTGACATCGAGTTCATCCATGATGTCGATGTCGGTTCGGCACTCAACCTCGTTGGCAATCCAAGGGTTTCCAGGTGCACAAACAATGTCCTCTGGTTCGGTTCCAGTTCGGATTAGAGATTTCACAATTGCGTGCTCTCTCGCACCACTTCCCAAAACCAATATGCGCATGGCAAGAAGTCTAGCCAAGCTGCGGCGGTAGTCTGAAACTGAGCGGGAGATGCATTGGCGAAAAGAAAAATCAAACCTGAAGATGGCATCAGGGCCATCAATGACTATCTTGAGGGAAACCCAGAGGCAACTGCCCTGGCTGTCAGGTATGCGCTAGAAGAGATTGCTCAGACCAATCCAGGAAATAGCGTCGAGCTTAGAATCCCGCCCTTTGGAGCAACCCAGTGCATCGCTGGCCCGGATCACCGAAGGGGAACACCTGCCAATGTGGTGGAGATGAAGCCCGAGAGCTTTTTAGCTTTGGTCACGGGAGAGCTGAGTTGGAAAGAGCTTTATTCGGGTGGGCTGATTAGCGCCAGTGGCAACCGAGCAGAATTAGTTTCTGAACTGTTTCCGCTAAAGATTAGTGATTCGGATGATTCTGCGAAATAATTGAGTCATGGAAGAACCAGTAAACATCAGGCGCGCACCGAAGCTTCTTCCCTTCGGTCTGACTGGTGCGGTCATAGGTGTAATTGTCGGAGTTGGTCTCTACACCCTGCTTCCAGGAGCAGGTACCAATGAAGAAAACGCACTTGGATTGTTCATTGTCTATATCGGTGGAACCGGTGCAGCCATTGGTGTGGTTCTGGCAATTTTGGTTGATTGGCTGACTTTGAGAAAAACAAAACAGGCAATCGCTCGCCGCAGTGAAGAAACTGCAACTGACGAAAACAAGAGCGGGGAGTGATGCGAGGCGACGGAAAGCTCACCCACGAAACTTTTCCCGGGGAAAAGGCTCCACAGGATGAATGTGGCGTTTTTGGAGTCTGGGCACCTGGTGAGGAAGTCGCCAAACTAGCTTTCTTTGGTCTTTATGCAATTCAACACAGAGGGCAAGAGTCCGCAGGTATTGCCACAAGTGATGGCAAGAAAATGCTTGCCTATAAAGACATGGGTTTAGTCAGCCAAGTTTTCGACGAAGCCACCCTGGAATCTCTGCACGGGCATATCGCAGTTGGCCACTGCCGCTATTCAACAACCGGATCCTCGGCTTGGCGCAATGCCCAGCCAACAATGGGAAAAACAGCTTTTGGAACGGTAGCCCTCGGTCACAACGGAAACCTAACCAACACCAGAGAATTACTCGAGCTATTGGAAACTCGCTATCCCGAGCACGCTGGTGATCTCAGGGGCGGAACAACCACCGACACCGCGGTGCTAACAGCACTTCTAACTGGAAACCCAGACAGTAGCTTTCAACAAACCGTGATGGAGATTCTTCCGCAGGTGAAGGGCGCGTTCTGCTTTGTTTTCATGGATGAAAACACTCTTTATGCAGCACGTGACGCTCAGGGAGTGAGGCCTTTAGTTTTGGGAAGGCTTGAAAGAGGCTGGGTGGTTGCCAGTGAGAGTGCAGCTTTGGACATCATTGGTGCAAGCTTCGTTCGCGAGGTTGAGCCTGGAGAATTTATTGCAATTGATGAAAACGGATTGCGCTCATTTCAGTTTGCTGAGAAAAAACCAGCGGGCTGTGTTTTTGAATATGTATATCTAGCAAGGCCAGATACGACCATCAATGGTCGAGTTGTCTATGAGTCCAGAGTGGAAATGGGCAGGACCCTGGCTCGAGAGCACCCGGTTGAGGCAGATTTGGTCATTCCAACTCCAGAGAGTGGAACACCTGCAGCCATTGGTTATAGCGAGCACTCAGGGATACCTTTTGGGCATGGTTTGGTGAAAAACAGCTATGTCGGCAGAACCTTCATCCAGCCCTCTGACACCTTGAGGCAACTTGGCATCAGGCTGAAGCTCAATCCTTTGCGAGAGACCATCAAGGGCAAGAGGCTGGTGGTTGTTGATGACTCAATCGTCAGGGGAAACACTCAAAGAGCACTGGTGAAGATGTTGAAAGAAGCGGGTGCCAGCGAGGTGCATGTTCGGATTTCTTCACCGCCAATTGAGTGGCCGTGTTTCTATGGCATTGACTTTGCATCCAGGGCTGAATTGATTGCTTCTGGTTTGGCAGTCTCTGACATCAAGCAATCAATTGGTGCTGATTCACTGGGTTACTTGAGTGAATCAGGAATGATTGAGGCAACCAACCAGCCAGCAAACGAACTTTGCACCGCTTGCTTCACGGGCAAATACCCAATCGAACTTCCTTCAGAAGAAAGACTTGGCAAAAACCTCCTCGAAAAGGGTGTTGCAACAATCAAATCCGAAGAACACATTCACGGAACTCAATCATGACCAACCCTTACGCCGCCAGCGGTGTTGACACAGCCGCGGGCGATAAAGCCGTTGAGCTTATGAAACAAAGCGTTGCTGCCACGCATGGCAAGCAGGTGATTGGTGGTTTGGGAGGCTTTGCTGGATTGTTCGATGCCTCGGAGCTCAAAAACTATCACCAGCCAATCCTGGTTAGCTCAACAGATGGTGTCGGCACCAAGGTGGACATTGCTCAAAAGCTAGATATCCACAACACCATCGGCCAAGACCTGGTGGCAATGGTGGTGGATGACATCGTGGTTACGGGTGCTAAGTCACTGTTTATGACCGATTACATCGCCACTGGAAAGCTAACCCCCGAGGTGATTGCTTCAGTTGTTGAGGGCATTGCCAATGCTTGCAAAAAAGTTGATGTTGCTCTGGTTGGAGGAGAAACAGCCGAACATCCGGGATTGCTAGAGCCGGGAGAATATGACGTCGCAGGTGCTGCAGTTGGAGTTGTTGATAAAAAACACCTGCTGACTCCAGAGAAGGTCACTTCAGGAGATGTTGTTCTAGGAATCGCAAGCTCCGGTCTTCACTCAAATGGCTTCAGCCTGGTTAGAAAAATAATTAGCGATCACAAGCTTGATCTGCATTCAAACATCTCTGATTTCGCAAAAACCCTCGGCGAGGAACTGCTGACTCCAACTGAGCTATACACAGGGGTGTTGAATAAAGCCCTTGATGCTCACAGAGATGACATCACGGGCTTCAGCCACATCACTGGCGGTGGCATTGTTAGCAACATCGCAAGAGTGTTGCCTGAAGGTGTGGTTGTTGACATCGATCGCTCGACTTGGTCACCAAACCCAGTGTTTAGAGTTCTCAGTCAGATTGCAGGTTTTGAGCTAACTGAGCTTGAATCAACCTGGAACCTCGGCCTGGGATTCGCTGTGATGTTGAAGCCGGGAGCTGTCAAAGACGTTCAAAAGATTTTAAGTGAAAACAACATGCATAGCTTTGTGATTGGTGAAATCAAACCCTTGCAGGACAAAGCTGGATATGAGTTTGGTGGCAAAGGGTCAGCCGGTGGCGGATGTCGAATGGTGGGTGAGTATGCGAAATAAGGCAGCTGTTGTAGTTGGTTTGATTGGGCTTTTGGCAGTCAGCGTTTCGTTCATCCTCGGCATCATTGTTGGTGCCAACAATGCAGGTGGTGCTCTAGTTCAAGAGACACCAAATGAGAATTGTCTCCTAGATCCAAATGCTGAAAATCCAACTCATGCCCAGACCAAGCTGGTCGCATGCGAGATTACGGGCATGACCGAAGAAGCTGGAATTGAGTACGCGGAATCAAAGGACATCACTGTTCGGGTTGCATCCAGAGACGGAGAGTTTTTTGCCCTCACGGAGGACTACCGCTTTGACCGAATCAACATTGATTTAGTGCTGGGCATCATCACCGTTGCCGATGCTTGGTAGTCGTAGACGAACTCTTCTTTCCTAGACCAAGTTCTCTCTGAACCTCTTCCCAGCTTTTTGAATCTAAAGTTGGATTCATCTTGAATTCAAGAATCGCTCAGCGATCCTCTAGGACTTTGATGTAGTCGAGAACGTCTTCCTATTTCATGCTGTCGAGAATGGTGACCACTGCCTTGCCGTGCTTTTTGATTTCCACAGCCTCGTTTCTGGCAAGAGCAATTACATCGTTGAGTTTTGCTCTTGCTAGAAACGGAATATTCAGCTAGACACAGAATGTACAAACTCAGACATGTTTTTGCACAAAACTATTTATGCGTTTACCTCAAGACCAGTTGGCACGGGCTCATCTTTTAGCTGCAGCCACTCATCGTCTGTATACATCCTGGAGCGGGTTAGAAACCTCATGCCCTCGGGTGCTTCCAAACTAAATCCTGAACCTCTTCCGGGAACGGCATCAATTGTTAGGTGGGTGTGCTTCCAGTATTCAAACTGCTCCGCACTCATCCAGAACTGAATCTTGCCTGGGATCTCATCAACCTCTAGTTCTCCCAGCAGGACATCGCTGCCCCCTGTTCTGAATTCTCCAGCTGTGTAGCACATGGGTGCTGATCCATCGCAGCAACCGCCAGACTGGTGGAACATTAGACCTGCTCCATGACGCTTGGATAGCTTGCGCATTAGATCCATAGCCGTCTCTGTGAACTCGACTCTGTTTGGCTTCATTTCTGTCTCCTTTGACTCTTTTAGTTTATTTCAATTTAACCCAGTTGACCACGACTTTTTAGCTCCAGGTTGGGCATATCGGGTGCTGGAATCCAACCGCCGATATCATCTTTGAACACCCCAAAATTGTCATCTCCTGTCATTCTGTGATGTTCGTCATTCCACATCTCTCGCATGTTTTGAATCTCTTGATGGCTTCTTGCGATGAAGTTCCACCACATAACCAATCTTTCCTCGAATGGCACTCCGCCAATTAGAACTACTTTGGCCTTGCTGTTGGCAGTTATCTGCATGGATGCATCTCCCTTAGGGAAATACATCAGATCCGCTTGGTTGAGGGTCTCTGCTGACACGAAAGCATCACCATCAATTAGTAGCAGCCCATATTCGAACTCAGGGTTGAGTGCAATCTCGTGCTCTCCTGGCTCCAGGTCAATCTCGGCGGCGACTAAATCGCTGAAGATCTTTGCCTTGGACTCAACTCCGAGCATGCTTCCCATGAAAACTCTGGCCTTCATGGAATCTGTTTCAACAATCTCGCTTTGCTCGATGTGTTCAAACTCCGGGTCAGTTTTTCTAGAGCTGTCATCAAGGGCGACCCAAAGCTGAATGCCGTGAAGGTTGCCATCAGTTTTTCTAGAAATCTCACTGTGTGAAATGCCACGCCCCGCGGTCATCAGATTCAACTGACCGGGCTTGATGGTTTGAATGCTTCCAATGCTGTCACGGTGTTCAACCTCACCTTCAAATAGCCAGGTGACGGTTTGCAGTCCGGTGTGTGGGTGGGCTGCCACCACCATGGCATCTGTTTGATCGGTTGGGCCGAAGTAATCCACAAAACAAAAAGCACCTATGGTTCTTAGTTGCTTATGTGGGATTGTTCTTCTAACTTCAATATTCACCCTGGTGTTTAGCTTCACCTTGCGTGACTCCAGAAGCATCTTCATGGCTTTCTAAACAACCGAACCGACCAACGTGTTCCACGTCGGTCGGTTCAGCTGATGGCTAGTTATTAGAAGAATCCCAACTTGGATTCGTTGTAGTTGACCAAGAGGTTCTTGGTCTGCTGGTAGTGCTTGAGCATCATCAAGTGATTCTCGCGACCAATACCAGATGACTTATAACCACCGAAGGCTGCGTGAGCTGGGTAGTCATGGTAGTTGTTGGTCCAAACACGTCCGGCTTGGATGGTGCGACCGGCACGGTAGGCGGTGTTGATGTTTCTGGTCCAGACACCCGCTCCCAAACCATAGAGAGTGTCATTGGCAATCTCCATTGCATTGTCGTGACCATCAAACTTGGTCACAGCCAACACTGGTCCAAAGATCTCTTCTTGGAATAGTCGCATTGAGTTCTGTCCCTCAAAGACAGTTGGCTCAACGTAGTAACCATCAGTGAGGTCACCACCGAGGTCTGTTCTTTCACCACCGGTCAGAAGCTTTGCTCCCTCTTGCTTACCAATGTCGATGTAGCTGAGGATTTTCTCCATCTGATCGTTTGAACACTGTGCACCAATCATGGTGTCGGTGTCCAATGGGTTTCCCTGCTTCACAGCTTGGGTGCGCTTCAGGGCGTCACCTAGGAACTGGTCGTAGATGGGTGCATCAATCAGTGCACGTGAAGGACAGGTGCAGACCTCGCCTGAGTTCAAAGCAAACATTGTGAAACCCTCTAGACACTTGTCATAGAAAGCGTCATCGTGGTCTGCAATGTCACGGTAGAACACGTTGGGTGATTTTCCACCTAGCTCCAGTGTTACCGGGATGATGTTGTCCGCTGCATACTGCATGATCAGTCGTCCAGTTGTGGTCTCACCGGTGAAAGCAATCTTGGCAATTCTGCGTGAGCTAGCCAAAGGCTTCCCAGTTTCAACACCAAAGCCATTTACGATGTTGAGAACTCCGGGAGGCAGTATGTCTGCAATCATCTCCATCACATACAGAATGCTTACAGGTGTCTGCTCGGCAGGCTTTAGAACAATTGCGTTTCCCGCGGCAAGTGCTGGCGCAATTTTCCAGGCTGCCATCAGAATTGGGAAGTTCCAAGGAATGATCTGACCAACAACACCCAGTGGCTCGTGGAACTGATAGCTCACGGTGTCGTGGTTTAGCT
The DNA here is from genome assembly GCA_913062975.1 of uncultured Micrococcales bacterium. Taxonomy (GTDB): domain Bacteria; phylum Actinomycetota; class Actinomycetes; order Actinomycetales; family Microbacteriaceae; genus CAJXVY01. The sequence goes on along the minus strand of CAJXZO010000011.1, from coordinate 5,963 downwards.
CTCCCATGGAACCTTCTTGGGCTCTGATTACTCCAGCGAAGTAGCGGAAGTGATCAATCGCTAGTGGGATGTCTGCGACCAAGCACTCTCTGACTGGCTTTCCGTTTTCCCAGGTCTCGGCGACAGCAATTTCCTCCAGGTTTGCTTCCATCCGATCTGCGATTTTATTGAGCATTAGAGCTCGCTCTGCTGGCGAGGTCTTTCCAAATGCGGGGGCGGCAGCGTGAGCTGCGTCGAGTGCTTTGTCGATGTCGGCTGCGTTTCCGCGAGCCACCTCACAAAACACTTTGCCATTCACTGGGCTTACGTTTTCAAAGTACTCTCCAGAGGATGGCGCTACATATTCCCCGTTAATCCAGTGGTCATAACGGGAGCGGTATTCCGCAAGTGCTCCGGCTTGGCCGGGCTGTGCATAAACAGTCATCTTTGACTCCTTTGACTAACTTCAGCGACGTTGTTGAAGTTAGTTTTGACTCTAAGTCTTTGGGTTGAGGAAGATAAGGGTGTAATTCGAGAACTAACCTGTAGCCCTCCTTGGGAATAGTTGGTGACCTATACGAATGGACAGGTGGAGCTTTTTTACCTATCCTTTGATTATGGCTTCTCGAGAAGATGTATCTCGAGGTCTGAGAGCGGCTTCTGCGGGCACGCGGATAGTAGTTGCAGACCGAACCGTGATTGCCAGGGTGGGCATCAGGGCCATTCTGGAGCGCTCTGCCTCCACCGCCGTTGTTGCTGAAGCCGCCAGCTATGAAGCCACCATGATGGCTGTTGATGAACACGCTCCCGATGTTTTAGTAATCGATCTTGACCTGGGTGATGACACCACCAAGGGCCTCAATCTTTGCGAGGAGATAAGTGAAAAATACGGGGACAAAACAAAGATTTTGGTCCTAAGCGGAACACTTAGTGAATTTGTTTTGGTGGAAGCGCTCCGTCGTGGAGCAAGTGGATTCCTAATCAAAGATCAGGTCAATGTTGATGACCTACAAAAAGCAGTCAAGCAAATTCAAAACGGCGAGACTGTATTGGGCGCGGGGGCGGGCAGTCTACTGGCCCGATCGGTTGGAGCCAGGAAAAACATCGAGCCATTGAGTGATCGCGAGCTAGAGGTTTTGAAGTTAGTGGCTCAGGGATTGGGCAATAAAGGAATTGCCAGCAAGTTGTTCATCTCAGAGTCAACCGTAAAGTTCCACGTTCACAACGTGTGTGTGAAATTCAATTGCACCAAGCGAACCGAAGTTGTTCACAAAGCCACCCAGGCGGGCGTGCTTTAGCGCTCTTCGTCTAAATCCACTTCCCGCTCATCTTCGGGATTGGTGGGTTTTTCAACACTGTCTTCCCAGCGATCGATGTATTCAGCACTCTCACTCTTGTTCTGCAACTCCGCCTCGAGCGCGTCGTAGTCAGTGTCCGGGCTGTAATACTTCAGCTCGCGAGCAACTTTTGTGTGCTTAGCTTTTTGACGTCCTCGACCCAATTCGAGCCCCTTATAAATCGAACAATATGGCTGACAGACTACCGCAAGCTAGAAACTTGCGGTAATTACTAATAAACCTGTTAGTGGTAGGAAAATGTTCCCAGCTGCCGAAAAAATCATTTGCATCATTCTTCCCCGTTGGAAATAAAACACCATATCGCCCATCAGCGTGCTGAAGGTGCTAAGTCCTCCGGCAAAGCCAAGGACCAGAATTGCCGTCACCCAACCAACGGTTGATTCGTTTGGGAAAAATGCAAACCAAAAACCAATTGCCACCGCAGCCAGGGTGTTCACAGTCATGGTGCCCCAGGGCAAAACCCCTCGCCACTGAGTGATGGAAGCTCTGACTACTGATGCGATGCCCCCCAAGATTCCAATGCCCAACACCACCGCTATCGCAAAAATAGGGTCAGACGGAAGTGTTGATTGAATCACGCCAACTGGTTTTCTTGTTTTCTTTCAGCCAGTCTTCCCTGCCTGAAACCAATTGAAAAGGTAATAAACCCAGCGATCAACATTCCCCAGATCCACTGATCCAGATCTGTGATTGCCATAAACACCGTCACACCACTCATGGTGGTGAAGCCCCCTGCAAACCCTGTTCCCCAGAGGTTTTTGCAACCCGAGGTGAAATAGGGGTGACGCATGGTCAGGCCAAGCAGATAGGCACCGAAGAGATTAATAACAAAAAGGCTGATTAGCTGGGTTGTTTCGCCTGGGAAATTAATGATGGCTAACTCATTGAGCATGTATCTGGCCATTGCACCAAGTGCTCCACCCAGAAATATGTAGCCATAATTTCCCATCTCCCTCAGCCTAGCCTTGATTTTGCCCACTGTCTCATCTGAGTTATCCACAACCGGTGGTTGTTGGATAGACATCGGGCAGATAGTTTCTTAGTTGGGAGGGGAGCATGGATAACGAAATACCAAAGTTTCGAGCTGAGGAGTTTGAGCAGGAGGCTAGCTTTCGCTGGCCCGAGGAATTTGCAGAGAGCCAAAGAAGAATCTCCTCTTTGGCTAAAAGTGACCAGAAACGCCTGCATGATCTGGGGGAGTGGGTCAATCAAAGTCTTGTCAATGCTCAGCAGGCAGGCCTTGGTGCCCATAGCCCAGAAGTTCAAGAAATCATCGCCAAGCATTTTCAGTGGGTGAGTGCTTTTTGGGATCCTGATAAAGCTAGCTATTTGGCTCTAGCTAGAATGTATGAAAACGATTCTCGTTACTTTGCCTACTACGAGCGATTGGCTCCTGGGTTAGCCTCTTACCTCGCAGCTGCGATGCATTCTTTTGCAAATTCTGAGCTTTAGTGAATCACCTCCTATAGTGATGGCATGACAAAAGCACTATTACTAGATTCCCCCACCGCCAAGTTCAAGCGTGGGGAGATTACCCGCAGGGCACTAAACCCAGATGACATTCGAGTTGAGATTCACTACTCGGGCATCTGCCACTCAGACATTCATCAAGGAAGAGAAGAGTGGTTTGAATCAATTTTCCCAATGGTTCCCGGCCACGAGATGGTGGGCGTGGTGACTGAAATTGGATCCGATGTTAAAAAATTCAAGGTTGGCGACACAGCTGGCGTTGGTGTGTTTGTTGATTCTTGCGGCACCTGTGAAACCTGTGTTGCAGGTTATGACCAGTATTGCTTCACAGGACGCATCGAGGCCTATAACGCCAAGGACTACCAAGGTAATGTCACCTACGGTGGCTACTCCCAAGAGATTGTGGTTAGAGAGTTTTTCGCCCACACCGTCCCAGATAACTTGGATGTTTCAGCTACCGCTCCGCTTTTGTGTGCGGGCATCACCGTTTATTCACCATTGAAAAACTGGGGTGCTGGACCTGGCAAAAAAGTGGCCGTGATTGGTCTGGGTGGCTTGGGTCACATGGCAGTGAAGTTCGCCCACGCAATGGGTGCTGATGTGACAGTGCTTGGAATGAGTGAATCCAAAAAAGCAGACGCTATTCGCATGGGCGCTAAGGACTATGTCATCGCCAGTGAGGAAAACCTGCAAAACCTGAAGTTGAATTTTGACCTGATCATCAATGCTTCGAGTGCGAGTTTGGACATTGACCTAGTGCTTTCAACACTGACAGTTGACGGAACCCTGGTTTATGTTGGATTGCCACCCGAGGATCAGAAATTCAGTCCATTCAGCGTTGCCGACAAGCGTCGCTCAATTGCTGGTTCAAACACCGGCTCCATGGCAGAAACCCAAGAGATGTTGAATTTCTGTGGTGAGCACGGAATCACCAGCGATGTTGAGCTAATCACTGCAGATGACGTTGACGAGGCTTGGGACCGCGTGGTTGCAAGTGATGTCAAATACCGTTTCGTAATTGACGCAACAACAATCTAATGCCTAACTGCTTGGTTATTGAAAAAGCGGGTGAGCCACTCATTCGTGGAGAAATTGACCGGGGTGAACTAGCAGCAGATGAAATCGAAATAGAGATTCACTACTGCGGAGTTTGTCATTCTGATCTGCACCAGGGAAAAAACGATTGGGGAAGAGCGTTTTTCCCACTGGTGCCAGGCCACGAGGTAACGGGCATTGTCAAAAGCATTGGAAGCGAAGTCACCAAATTCAAAGTTGGCGACCGAGCAGGTGTTGGAGTGTTCAAAAACTCCTGTGGTGATTGCGAGATGTGTTTAGACCGCAAGGAAAACTACTGCCTAAACGGCAGAACTCAGACTTATAACGCCCCATTGGCCAATGGTGAGCGCACCAAGGGTGGCTATGCACAAACCATTCATGCAAGAGAGAGTTTCTCTCATTTGATTCCTGAAAACCTTCCGCTTGATAGCGCAGCACCTTTGTTATGCGCGGGGATCACAACCTTTGCACCCCTGACTCAATGGGGAGTCGGGCCTGGTTCGAAGGTGGCAGTGGTTGGTGTTGGAGGTCTTGGCCACATGGGAATCAAGTTTGCGGTTGCGCTGGGAGCTGAGGTAACCGTTATTGGTCGAACTGAGGCGAAGAAGCAAGACGCTCTGAGTTTTGGAGCAATTGAGTTCATCACCACTGATGAAGAGTTCAAAGATCGAGCAAATAGGTTTGATTTGGTCCTGAATGCAGCAAGTGCTGATGTTGGGCTGGATAGGTTTTTATCCATTTTGAAACCACAGGGGGTGCTTGTGATGTTGGGACTTCCAACCCAAAGGCCAGATTTTGATCCATTCAGCATTGTCTATGCTGGACGAATTCTGGCAGGAAGCAATGTTGCACCGATGTGGCAAACAGAAAAGATGCTGCAGTTTGCAAGCGAGAACAACATTGTCAGCGAGGTTGAGATCTGCTCAGCTGATCAGATCAATCAGGCTTGGCAAAGGGTCGAGCAATCCGACGTTCGCTACCGCTTTGTGCTGGATGCAAAGACTATATAGCCAGCAACACACAGCCAAAGATTGCCATTGCAATTCCGGTCCATTGCAAATTAGCCAGCTTTTCTTTCAAAACAATTCTTGCCAAGGCAACCGTTCCAATTGGATAGAGAGATGTCACCACGGCAACAACTGCCAACACGCCCTCTCGAGTTCCAATCAAGAAAAACAGGTTTGCAGAAACATCCAACACAGCACTGATGGAAATCATCAACATCAGAGTCGTTGAAAACTTATCTTTTGCTTTTCCTAGTTTTCTGTCTCTTTGAGTGAGGAAAACTATGGCAACTGCCAACATCAAAACACCAACAATGCGCATCACAACCAGTGGCGCTATACCACTGTCTGCCGGTGTTTGATCCAAAAAGATAAAGATTCCCGCAAAGCCCGCTCCACCACCAAGACTGAGCATTAGAGCTTTTGTTGATGGAAGTGGAACCTTCTTGCTGGGAACAACACTCACTAGTCCAGCTGCAGCAATGATCACCACGATTGCCAGCACCGTGAAAGCGCTCAGTGCTTGTCCCAGGGCAACATCCACAATCACTGGAAGCACAGCTCCAGCAACAGCGGTCAGCGGGCTTACGATGCTGATCGGCCCCAAAGCGAGAGCTGCATAAAACATGGTCAGCGCAAGCCCGGAGCAGATTCCCGCCAAAACACCAAACAAAATTGTTTGGCTAGAAAACTCAGGTCTTAGAAAAATTGAGACCAGCAATAAAAATAAAAGGCCGATTCCAAGGGCAATGCCGGTGACCCGAATCGGGTTTGCCTTTTTTGAAGCAAAGCCTCCGAAAAAGTCTGCAGCACCGTAGCTGGCGGCAGCCAATAGCCCCAGTGAAACAGCTAGCATTTTTCTCCCTTAACCAAAAAAGCGGGCCCTGAGGCCCGCCTTGATGTGGCTCCGACCGGCATCGATCCGGTGACCTAACGATTTTCAGTCGTTCGCTCTACCAACTGAGCTACAGAGCCGAGCTTTCGCTCATTTCAAAATAGCTCTCCGAAGAGAGCTATTCTGGCGACCCCGACGAGACTTGAACTCGCGACCTCCGCCGTGACAGGGCGGCGCGCTAACCAACTGCGCCACGGGGCC
>CAJXZO010000010.1 GCA_913062975.1 uncultured Micrococcales bacterium | reverse complement strand
TTACGAGCAATCTTTGATTTCTTAGCCATTTAGCGCTCCTCGCGAAATTCAACGTGCTTGCGAACCACTGGGTCATATTTCCTAAGCACCATGCGGTCTGGGTCATTACGACGGTTCTTTTTGGTTACATAGGTGAAGCCGGTGCCCGCGGTGGACTTCATCTTGATGATTGGACGTATGTCTTTTTCTTTAGCCATTACTAAATCTTCTCTCCGCGAGCGATTAGCTCACCAACGACCTTTTCGATGCCACGAGCGTCAATTACCTTGATGCCACGAGTCGATAGGTTCAGGGTTACGTTGCGCTTCATGGAAGGCACGTAATAGGTCTTTTTCTGGATATTGGGGGTGAAGCGACGTTTGGTCTTGTTCTGAGCGTGCGAAACGTTGTTACCAAACTGAGGCCTTTTCTCAGTGACCTGGCAATATGCAGCCATTTTTCCTCCTTGCGGGCAAGCTGATGAATCCGTTATTCGATTGGATTGTCGGGCTCTTGCCCACTCAACCCTGTAAGTTTAGGAGGTGAGTGTGGGTTAAATCAAGCCCCATCTAGTTTTCTGCACAGGCAGCACACACACCAAAAATCTCAATTGAATGCGTGACATCGCTAAAGCCATGCTCACTGGCCAATCTTTCAGCCCAACCCTCAGTCGCAGCGAACTTAACTTCTACTGCTTTCCCACAATTCCGACAGCTCAAATGATGGTGATGTTGGGGTGAGTGACAGACTCTGTAGCGCATCTCGCCATCTGCCGTGGTGAGCGAATCGGCCTCTCCGGTGTCGGCAAGCTCAGCCAGTGCACGATAAACGGTGGTGAGACCAACTTTTTGATTTTCCCCAGATAGGTGCTTGTGCAAATCCTGTGCCGAGATGAACACATCGGCTTTGGTCAAAGCATCCTTCACGGCTGCTTTTTGCCAGGTTGATCGACGTTCAGTCATTTGCGCCCTCCAACCCCAATTATTCCAAATCTTTTGCTGGTTAGAACCCTGGCTACCAAATAAAACAAAAACGAGATGGTTGTTACATAGGGACTAATTGGTAGCCCTCCTCCGAGGGCTAATAAAATCCCACCGACAACACTGATCATGGCAATGCCAATTGACATAACCGGAACCCAGAACTGTGAGGAAGAAAGCCTAAGGGCAGCTGCAGCTGGGGTGACCAGCAAGCTAAGCACCAGTAAGGCTCCAATGATTTGCACCGCTGCTGCAACAACTAAACCCAGCAAAATCATGAAAAGCCAGCCAATGAGATCCACCTTCACACCTCTGGCAACAGCAACCGAGCTATCTAGAGATGCAAACACCAATGGTCTCCAGAACAGAGCAATAGCAATCAGCACGCTGACTGAGATTGCGATTAGCCAAGTCACCTGCGGGTCATCAACTGTGACAATTTGACCCGTTAGCAACCCAAATTTGTTTGCAGCCCTGCCTGGATAGAGCGACAGTGCCAAAATGCCAATCCCCAGTCCAAAAGGCATCAGCACCGCCACCAGCGAGTTTCTCTCCTGCACCCGAGCCCCAAGGGTTCCAATGATGACAGCTGCGGTTATCGAGCCAACAATTGAACCCAGCACAACATCCAAGCCAAACAGGAGAAAGATTGCGGCACCAGCAAAGCTCAACTCGCTAACTCCGTGAACGGCAAATGCCAGCTGTCTGGTGATGACAAAAACACCAATCAGACCACCGACCAGCGCAAGTAGCGCTCCAGCAATTAGAGAGTTAGTGACCAACGGAATTAGTCGGTCATAGTCACTGAAGTCAAAAAGAGTTGGCACTAGACCCAATCCTCACCGGGGTGGTGGGCGTGGTCGTGGGTTCCAATTACAACGATTCTTCCCTGGTTTCTCACCACGTCAATGTCTGCTCCATAAAGCTCACTCAAAACATCTGACTGCATGACCTCATCAGTGGTTCCCATGCGATAACCACCCGGTGCCAAATACAAAACCTTGTCAACATAGTCAATGATTGGGTTCACATCGTGAGTAACAAACAAAACTGCTGCCTCTGTCTGCTTGCGTTGCAACTCAAATAAATCACTAACTGCCAGCTGCTGATTCAGATCTAAGTTGCTCAGTGGCTCATCGGCCAAAATCAAATCAGGAGAGCCAATCATGGCCTGCGCGACTCGAACTCGCTGCATCTCCCCACCGCTGAGGTTGCCAACTGACTCATTTGCTAAATCCAACGCCTGCACACTTTTCAGTGCTGCCATGACTTTTTCCTTGGCCGCTGGGGTTGGCAGGGGCAATCCTGGCTTATGGCCATCAAGTCCCAATCGGACCAGGTCTTTTACCTTCAAAGGTGTTGAACTGTCTTCGGTTCGGTGTTGTGGGATGTAACTAAGGCTTGCACCCTCTTCCAGGTCAACCTTTCCTGAGTCCAAATGCTGAACACCGATGATTGCTTTCAGCAGGGTTGACTTGCCCGTTCCATTCGCTCCAATCAGGGCAATGAACTCTCCTCTTTCAACAGCAAAGCTGAGCTTGTCCCAGATTTTCCTGGGGCCAAAGCTCAGCGATGCGTCGGTTATTTCTAGGAGTGTCAATTCACAATCTGTTCAGGAAGTAACTCAAAGACAGTGGATTGCAAAACATCTAGATTGTTTGCCATCCAGTCAAGATAGTCCCACTCCTCGTTGGGAATCAACTCACTGAGTCCAACCACCGGCAATCCAGAATCAGCCCCCATGTCTGCAATGGACTGCATTTGAGTGTCAGTGACCTGGTCGTTGGTGATGATCATCAACACATCTGGGTTTTTGAAAACCTCTTCAGCGTCAGCCAAAGCTGATGGAGGGATGTCGCGCTCCTCTTCAACGGCCTCCAACAGCTCACTCGGTGCATACTCATCCAAGCCAGCCTCTTCAATCATGATTGAAGCCAGTGGAGTGAGGGAAAAGACACCGTAACCAAGTGCTCTTTCACGCAGCGCCTCCAGGCGAAGCTCCTGAACCTCTAGTTCCTCAACAAAGGTTTCATGGTTTGCCTGGAACTGGCCAGCTGAATCTGGCCTGAGCTGAGTCAAAGTCATCAACACCTGATCTGCTACCTCCTCGACCACGTGGAAGTCATACCAAACATGCTCGTTTCCATCGTGGGCGTGGGTGTGCCCTTCCCCCTCAGCGTGGTGGTGTTCCTCACCGTCCTCGTGGGTGTGCTCTTCGCCCTCAGCGTGGTCGTGTTCCTCACCGTCCTCGTGGGTGTGCTCTTCGCCCTCAGCGTGGTCGTGTTCCTCACCGTCTTCGTGGGCGTGCTCTTCACCCTCGGCGTGGTCGTGTTCCTCACCGTCTTCGTGGGCGTGGTCATGATCACCGTGATCGTGATCTCCTTCACCCTCGACCGCTCTGAGGACAAGCAGTTCACCATCCACCTGACCAATAAGGCCGTCCATAAACGAGTCGTATCCGCCACCGTTTACCAATACAACTTCACTGTCCTGAACCGCCAAGAGGTCTCGGGCTGCAGGCTCGTAGCTGTGTGGGTCAATATTGGGTTGGTCGATAATGTTGGTCACCTCAACCATGTCGCCACCGATAAATTCAACAACTGAGCCCCAGACATTAGTTGTCGCAGCAATCTTGATTGGACCGGTGCCATCACCCTCTGGTGTGGCAGAGGAACATGCAGTCAAAAAGCCGACTGAAACTGTTAGTGCTAAAGCTTTCCTAATCATGGGGAAAACTTAACACTAATGATAATGAATGTCAATATCATTAGTCCAAGAGAAGTGCTGGTTCCTGAATCACGCTTGCAACGTCTGCCAAGAACCTGCTGGCAACATCCCCATCAACTACTCTGTGGTCAAAGGTTGCACCAATTGTGGTGACCTGCCTGATCACAATCTCATCATCAACCACCCAGGGCTTTTTCTGAATGGAACCCAATGCAACAATGCCGACCTCACCCGGATTCAAAATCGGGGTTCCGGTGTCGACTCCAAAGACACCGATGTTAGTAATCGTGATTGTCCCGTTTTGGGTTTCAGCGGGCTGGGTCTTTCCATCCCTAGCGGTTGCTGCCAATTGCTCGATGGCAACCGCCAAGTCAAACATGCTGAGCTTGTCAGCATCTTTGATGTTGGGAACAATCAAGCCCCTTGGGGTGGCAGCGGCAATGCCAAGGTTCACAAAATAGTGCACGATAATCTCTTCATCGGTCCAAGTTGAGTTCACAGTTGGGTTTCGACGAACCGCCCAGATAATCGCCTTTGCCATTATCAGCAGCGGGGTCACCTTAACCCCTGCAAAGTCAGCGGAGGCTTTCAACCTCTTTACATACTCCATGGTCCTGGTGGCATCGACATCAACAAAGATGCTCACGTGCGGAGCCGTGAAAGCACTCTCCACCATGGCTGACGCGATTGCTTTGCGGACTCCCTTGACTGGGATTCGTTCTTCACGGTCAGTTGGAGCTTCGGGGGTTGAGATGTTTTTGAAAACTGACGCTTGGTCGGCTGCCCGCATGACATCCTCCCGAGTCACTTCACCGTGCAATCCGGTTGGGTCAACATTGGATAAATCCACACTTAGTTCCTTCGCAAGCTTCCTAATGGGAGGTTTGGCACTCACATTTGCCTCTTGGCTAGCCGCCATCACGTTACTGGTCGGGATAACAGCTGCTGGAATAGCTGCCGCAGCCGCCGCTGATGAGCTCATGCCGGAAGATTTCCGTCTTCTGGATTTAGTTTGTTCACCCTCGCCGTAACCAACCAGGTTGGCAGGAGACTCGGCTGGTTTATCTGCATTTGCAACATCAGCAATCGGAGCAGCGACCGGGGGATCGGACCCTGCAACGGAAACAGCAATGATTGGCTGACCAACCTCAACGGTTTCGCCAACCTGAACCAACAGCTCAGAAACTGTTCCCTCAAATGGGCATGGCAGTTCCACCACACTCTTTGCCGTTTCAATTTCACAAATCACCTGATTGATCGTCACCTGATCACCTTCGGCAACCTGCCAACTGACTATCTCTGCCTCGGTTAAGCCCTCGCCAACATCGGGGAGGGGAAACTTAGAGATCTTTGCCATCATCGCTCCTCGCTCTAATAGGCCAATACTCGGTCAACTGCGTCCAAAATTCGATCAGCGTCCGGCAGATAACTCTCTTCCAGTTTGGCAGGAGGATAGGGAGTGTCAAAGCTTCCGACTCTGAGAACTGGTGCTTCTAGGTGATAAAAAGCCTGCTCGCTGATAGCTGCAGCCAGCTCGCTTGCAACTGAGACAAAGGCTGGCGCCTCTGCCGCAACAACCACTCTGTTGGTTGAGCGAACAGAGTCCAAAACGGTATTCATGTCAATCGGGGATATTGATCTAAGATCTACAACCTCAATGCTGATCCCCTCTTCCTTAGCGATCTCAGCTGCCTGCAAAGCCGTCGTGACCATCGGCCCATAGGCAATCACCGTCACCTGCTTGCCCTCAAGAAGCACTCTGGCCGAATGCATGGGAAGCGGTGACTGATCTAAGTTGACAGCACCTTTTTGCCAATAGCGTCTCTTTGGTTCTAAAAAGATAACTGGGTCATTGGATTCAATGGCCTGTTGCATCATCCAGTAGGCGTCATTTGGATTGCTAGGGCTCATGACTCTGAGTCCTGCAGTGTGAGCAAAATAAGCTTCGGGGGATTCACTGTGGTGTTCAACTGCACCAATGCCACCACCATAAGGAATCCTTATCACCACCGGCATCGACAGTGATCCCTCGCTGCGATAGGTGAATTTAGCGAGCTGTGAGGTTATCTGGTTGAAGGCTGGATAAACAAAACCATCAAACTGAATCTCAACCACTGATTTATAACCGCGCATTGCAAGCCCGATTGCCGTTCCAACAATTCCTGACTCTGCAATTGGGGTGTTAAAAACTCTTTTTTCGCCAAATTCGGCCAATAAACCCTCGGTGACACGAAAAACTCCCCCGAGTTGGGCAATGTCTTCACCAAAAGTGATTACCTTGGGGTTGTTTTGCATGGCCTTGGCCATGCCTTTGTTCAAAGCCTTAGCAATTGAAAGTTCTGTGTAATTACTCATTGTCCTCCAATGAGCTTTCGTAATCCTGCAACCACTGCCTTTGGGCATCAACTAGGGGGTGTGGGTCGGTGTAGACATTTTCAAAAATGTTTTCCATGGGTGGATCGGGGAGTGCAAATGTTGATTCTCTGATCTCTTTGGCAAGGTCTTCACCATCTTGGGTCACCTGCTCAAAAAAGTCATCTCCGATGCCCTGGCGTCTCAAAAACTTTTCAAAGCGAATAATCGGGTCTTTTGCTTTCCAAAACTCAACTTCTTCGCTTTGACGATATTTGCTTGGGTCATCACTGGTTGTGTGGGCACCAATTCGATAGGTTAATGCCTCAATTAAAAACGGCCCCTTGCCAGTTCTGATCTCATCCATGTGTAATTTCGTTGCGGCGTAGGAGGCCAAAACATCATTGCCATCAATCCGAATGCCGGGAACTCCAAAACCCAAACCACGCGTAAACAGTGGCACCTTGGTGGTGGTTTCAACATTTGAGCTAATTGCCCACTGGTTGTTTTGAACAAAAAACATCAATGGTGATTCATTTACCGCTGCAAACAACAAAGCTTCACTGACATCACCCTCGGCAGTTGCACCGTCTCCGATGTAGGTAATAACCGCTAAATCGTTTTCAGGGTCGCCAGTTCCAACCAATCCATCAAATTTCACACCCATTGCATACCCAGCTGCATGCAGGGCCTGGCTGGCTAGAACAATCGCGTAGTGGTGAAATCTGGTTTCATTGGGATCCCAACCACCGTGATTCACCCCACGCATCATTTTTAGAATTGACATCAACTCAACCCCGTGGGTGATCGCTACCCCGTGCTCTCGATAGCTTGGAAAGATGTGGTCTTTGTTGCCAACGGCGTAACCCGAACCAATCTGAGCACCCTCTTGACCAATGGCTGGAACCCAAAGTCCCAACTGTCCTTGCCTTTGCAAGGCGGTGGCCTCTTCATCAAACCTTCTGATGCGAGCCATGTCGCGGTAGAACTTTTTGTAGTCCGCTTCACCAAGTTGGTCAATTATCTCCCCGTACTGAGAGTATTTACTAGGAACCTCATACTGGCCCTCTTGATCAAGAAGTTGCAGCATTTGTTCCGACGTTGGCTGGTTCATCCCCTCCAATGTATAGGAATGCTGGAATAATTCTGGAATGTTGAGATTCCTAATTACCACTGTTGCCAACGCATTCGGTCTATGGGTGGCAAATTCACTCATTCCGCAGATAACCCTCAATCCCTATGGTGGCGATGGTTTGCTAGAAACCATCGGAAGTTATTTGGTGGTGGGGGCAATTTTTGGATTGGTCAACAGTGTGTTGGGAACAGTCATCAAAATTATTGCCTTCCCGCTTTACATCCTGAGCTTTGGGTTGATTTCTTTTGTCATCAATGGAGCACTGCTTTTATTTGTTGCCTATCTAAGCTCACTAATCGGAGCAGACGTGTTTGCAATCGAAGGCTTCACAACCGAGGGACTCACCATTGACACCCTTGGGTTTGCGATTTTGGGTGCAATTGTCATCTCACTGAGTGGTTTTTTTGCAAGATCACTGCTGAGACTTATTGGTGTTCGCTAACCAGAGAGCTTGAATTTATAACTAATTCCCTCACCTGTGGGGAAATTCATCTTTTTATAAACCTCGGTGAGGCCAACGTCTTTTGATGAATCCATTAACTCAGCGGTTTCAATGTATGTCTTCATTGAGTGAGCTTCGATTATGGTCTCTGCCTCCGGATGATTTTGAACGGTAACCCAATTTTCAGTTATTGGGTTTGTCTTGCCGCTGAGTGCTGGAACTATGTCATTGCTGTGCTCGATTGAAATTACAGGAACATCGAAACTCTGGTGGGCAAGTGGGGCACCAACACCGATTAGTCCCGCAACTTCATAGTCATTGTCATCAATTGCAATGTTTGAACTGATGATGCCTCCCTGTGAGTGTCCAACCAGTATCACTCGATCGTTTTCTCCTGCTCCCAGTTGAAACAAAGCCTGTCTAACAGACAGCTCACTCGCCGCTAATTCTGTTGAGGTCATCGCCGAGATATTTGAAGAAATGTTGAAGGGGTTATCTCCAGATAGTTGATTACTCTGTGTTCCTGGAACATAAACCACAAAATCCCTCCCTTTTTCTGTTCTAAAGGCATCGATGTGGATGGCAGAACTTGGATTGAAATAGCTGTCTCTTAGTTTGTTCATATGTCCAGAAAAGGAATCTGCCGCATAGGTCTTGGTCCTTGCAATCATGGTGGCCTTCACAGCAGGTGTGCTTTTAATCCCCAATAGGTAAAGGTTTCCTTGAAGCTGGGCAAGTAATCCAGTGACGGTTTCAGGTTTATGTCCGATAGCTCCGCCAAAAGGATACGCTGGCTTGCTCCAGGTGTAGGGAGCTAATGAAGCGGCGGATCTCATCGCACTAACGGATGCGGTTGATGGCGGTGCGGTTAGACCTATCACCGCCAGAGCTGCTGTTAGCGGAGCATGTGGGTGACCCGCAAACATAAGCCTGGGCATTGGAAATAACAACAGATCCCAAGGCATTTCCTTGGCAGCATATAAATACTCCCGCTCAATGCGGTGAGCCATCTGCACCTCAGAGGAAAAATAAGCCTCTGATGCCAGATAAAGGTGGTTGTCCAGCATTGTTAACACCTCGGTGATCTGGTCAAGCTTCATTCTCAATGAGATAAAGGCAATCGGGTTTGGAACCTCAAAGCCAAACACCGTCTCCTGCCAGACCATCGATGTCTTAACCTGATGCAGTGCTATCAAACACTGCCTGATCCAGTGTTGGCAGCGAGCAATCTCGTCTCTTGAAGCAACAATCTTCGGATTCCCGCCATAGATAACTAAATCAGAGTCCATGCAACTCCGAATAAAGCTGCCAGATCACCTCTTGCAACCTAATCTCGTAGCTCATTTGAGCATCCCCAGACCACCTGGCCTTATCGGGCATGGCTATGTTCAGACATTCAATAGCCCACAATAAATTCTCTTTGTTGTCCACAAAAAACAGCCAAGCAGTAATCGCGAATCACCATGACACTGAATGTTGTTTATGTGGAAAAGTGCTTAGTAGGGCAAGATTATGAGGGTGAGTGACCTAAATTCCCAACCACTTAGCCCTTTAGATGGCAGATACCAATCGCAGGTATCCGACTTAGCCGAGTTTTTCAGCGAAGCTGGACTGAACAGAGCCCGAGTAGAGGTGGAAATTGAGTGGCTCATCCTTCTAGCTGACAGTGAGTACTTCGAGGTTGAGCCCTTTAGTAGCCAAGATCAGGCAAAGCTCAGAGACACTTATAAAAACTTTGATTCTGACTCTCAGGCCAAAATTGCCGAGATTGAAAAAACAACCAGGCATGATGTGAAGGCAGTTGAGTATTTCATCAGGGATGAACTGGAAAAACTTGACCTAACCGACAAGGCAGAACTGATTCACTTCAGCTGCACAAGTGAAGACATCAACAATCTTTCTTATGCATTGGTCATCAAATCGGCAGTCGAGGAAGTGTGGCTTCCCAAAGCCCAAGAGCTTGCTGCAAAGTTATTGAAAATGGCTAGAGCTAACTCGGAACTTGGAATGCTCTCTCGAACTCATGGTCAACCAGCAACACCAACCACCCTTGGCAAAGAACTAAGAGTTTTTGAACAAAGACTTCTAAGGCAGCTAAACAGAATTGAAAACCAGGACTACCTGGGTAAGTTCTCTGGTGCGACTGGAACATTCGCAGCTCACCTTGCTGCCAAGCCGGAAGTTGACTGGATTGCCGAGTCTCAAAAATTCGTTGAAAGCCTGGGCCTTCAATTCAATTCAACGACCACTCAGATTGAACCACACGACTGGCAAGCGGAGCTCTATCAAGCAATCGCTCACTCAAACCGCATCCTTCACAACCTGGCAACAGATGTTTGGTTTTATATCTCCCTGGGTTATTTCAAGCAAACCCCAGTTGAAGGCGCAACTGGCTCATCAACAATGCCCCATAAAATCAACCCAATCCGATTTGAAAATGCAGAGGCAAATTTTGAAATTTCTAATGCAATCCTTGACTCGCTGAATCAAACCCTTGTCACCTCCAGGCTTCAAAGAGATCTGACCGACAGCTCCGCTCAGCGAAACATTGGTGTTGGTTTTGGTCACAGCCTGCTCGCAATTGACAACATCAACCGTGGCTTGGATGAGCTGGAGGTTGATCGGGTGGCCATTAGGGCGGATTTGATTGATGCATGGGAAGTTTTGGCGGAGGCTGTGCAGACAGTAATCAGAGCAGAAGTCTCAGAGGGCAAGTCAAACATTGATGACCCCTACGCAATGCTGAAACAGCTAACCCGTGGAAAAGGCATCGACCAGGAGAGCCTGCTGACATTTATCAATGGTCTCGATATCTCCCAAGAGGCTAAAGACAGGCTAATGATGATGCAGCCCGAGAACTATGTGGGTCTTGCCGGCAAAATAGCCGAACTGGACTAATCCAGACGGGGTTTGTTTGGATCCTGGGGTGGTTCATCCTTGATTGCTAGGTCCAGAGTTGCCAATCCGACCACCGTCACAATAAAAATTACAGTTCCTGAAATGAGACCCGCCATTGGGTCGCGAAGTAAAACGAAAATGATGGCACCCGAGATAATTGCAGTCAAGGCTGATAGGCCAAGGTAAATCCTCGCTGATTGAAAACGTTTCATTCGCTTTGCCATCTTCCCTAGTTACCCGTCACTGAACCCAACAGTCCGGCAATGAAATCGCTTCCGAAAAACAGACCAATGCCTACAACTAACGCTCCACCGATGATGATGAATGTGTACTGAACAGCAGGGGATGGATTCCACTGATATTTGGCCATGTCTCTATTTTGCTGGAGTTAGAGCAGAGATGCCCAGATGAACCGCAGAGATGACCAAATAGGCTCCAAAAAACCCAACTGCTGAAACAATGTCTAGAGGCGCAATTAGGAACAATGCTCCCAGCAAAATTGCGAAAACAGCACTGATTAGATAATCCCTACCAATTCCGGTTGAGAATTTTTCTTTTCGGGCAGCGTAAAGCTCCAAAACCCCACTTAGAAGACCCCAGGCGGTGACAAGTGCAATAAAGCCTGCGATTTCTGTTTGCTCTCCCTCTGGAACTAGCAAAGCAAAGACACCAATGGTCAATGCAATCACGGCAAAAGGTATTGCCTCGATTGTGGAAATGCCTCGCTGCTTCACGAGGTGGACAGCCAGGGTAATTACCGCTATTCCGATTCCGTAGAATCCCAAAGAAACAAGCCCTATTGATGCCGAATGCAATTGAGAGAAGGTGATGAAAAATCCGATTGCAAGGCTGAGTGCAGCCCTCAGGCCGGATGTAAGTTTCATCCGACTATCTTTGCATATTCATGAAACGTGAATAGTGACCCTGGAAAGCAACAACCACAGTTCCAGTGGGTCCATTTCTCTGCTTCGCAAGAATCAAATCTGCTTCACCAGAACGAGGGTGGTCTTTTTCAAAGACTCCCTCTCGGTGCAAAAGCACCACAACATCCGCGTCTTGCTCCAGGGAACCACTCTCTCGAAGGTGCGAAAGCTCTGGCTTTTTGTCTTTACTCTGCTCGGTTTGACGGTTCAGCTGTGAGATTGCAATAACGGGGACATCCAGTTCCTTTGCCAAAAGCTTTAATGCCCTCGAGAACTCAGAAACCTCTTGCTGCCTTGATTCAACCTTTTTGCCAGAGGTCAAAAGCTGCAGGTAGTCAATTACCACCATCTTCAAATCTGTTTGCTGTGCAAGCCTTCTGCACTTAGCCCTGATCTCAACGAGGGTCATGTTTGGGCTGTCATCAATATACAAAGGTGCGTCGTTGATCTTGCCTCGAGTGGCGGCAATTTTTGACCAGTCTTTCTCCGCCAACATTCCCTTACGCATTGACTGCAGGCTGGTTGACGACTCCGCACTCAAAAGCCTCATGGCGATCTCTGCCCTGCCCATTTCAAGCGAGAAAAATATTGTGCTTTGTTTCTTCACCACTGCCGCATGCCTTGCGATGTCCAAAGCAAGGGTTGATTTACCCATGGCTGGCCTAGCTGCCAGAATAACTAACTGCCCCTCATGTAACCCATGGGTCATTTGGTCAAGCTCTGTGAAGCCTGTTGCAATTCCGGTTAGCTCTCCCCCTCGGTTTTGGGCGAGCTCCATCTCGTGGATTGCATCCTCAATACTGTTGTTCAGGCCGACAAAATCATCACCATTGGTATCTGATGCCACCTTGAAAATCTCAGACTGAGCATCGTTAACCAGTTCGCTGACCTCACCCTGGCTGTCATAACCACTTTGAACAATACGGGTGCCAGCCTCAATCAGCCTTCGCAGAACGGCTTTTTCACTGACGATTGATGCATAGTAGCTGGAGCTTGCAGCTGTTGGAACGTAACTGGCAAGTGTGTGCAGGTAATCTGCACCTCCTGCTTTGATTAGATTGCCGGTCTTGCCTAACTCGTCGGTGACTGCAATAACGTCTGTAGGCTCGCCCTTTCCAAAAAGAGTCAGGATCGCATTGAAAATGAACTCGTGTTTCGGCGCGTAGAAATCGTGAGAGCGAACCTCTTCAAAAACCTCTGCTACTGCCTCTTGGCTGATGAGCATGCCACCAAGTGTCGCCATCTCTGCGTTTAGATCATTGGGAAGTGATCTAGCTCCCGATTCGGCCGGTGCCACCATGCTCATAGATAGACCTCCGCTGTTAGTTTTTCGTCGCAATCTTCCATCTGCTTCGATGGACTCCTTTATATCTTTCAGTAGAGACATTTATCTTGCAAAACGAATCCGTGTCGCCTGTGGATAACTCTGTGGAAACACGCCTTATAACTGTTACTATCTCTGTTCATAAACTGTGGATAACCTGTGGATAAAAACTTTTTTTCCAGTAAAATACTGGGCAAAACCCTATGTAAGAAACTTTATTCAAAAGCTTAAACATAAGGTTAACAGTTGTGGATAAGTGTTCGGTTAAGCCACCCATAATGTGCTTAAGCGAACAAAGACAAGGACGAATCCTTGTCTCTGTTGGTTAGTTCTAGAAGTTACTTGGCGTCGACTACCTGAAGTTTCAGGTTTGCGGTCAATTCTCCAATTCGAACTGTTGCTTCGTGGTCACCCAGGTTTTTGATTGCAGCTGAGAATTCAATCTTTCGCTTGTCAACCTCACCGATGCCTGATGCAACGATTGCGTTTGCAACATCTGCGTGCTTCACAGCACCAAATAGACGTCCCTCTTTACCAGACTTCATTGAAATCTTGATTGGGTTCTCTTCAAGCTTGGCCTTCAACTGCTGTGCCGCTTCAACGTCCGCTAGGTGGCGTGACTCACGAGCTGCCTTGATCTGCTCGACCTGGCGCTCACCGCCCTTGCTCCAAGTGACTGCATAGCCGTTGGGGATTAGGTAGTTGCGGGCATAACCGTTTTTAACTTCAACGACGTCACCAGCACTTCCCAATCCGGAGACCTCATTGGTCAGAATAATCTTTGACATGTGCTTTCTCCTTAGCGCCCGGCGCCTGAGTAGGGGAGCAGGGCCATCTCGCGTGCATTCTTAACTGCCTTTGCGATCTTGCGCTGGTCCTGAACGGATACTCCTGTGATTCGACGTGCACGGATCTTGCCCCTGTCAGAAATAAACTTCCTGAGTGTTGCAACGTCCTTGTAATCGATTGTGCCGACCTTTACCAATTTCATTGGTGCTGGTTTGGCCATGCTATTAAGTCTTGCTTTACGCTTGGCTGCGCCTTTTCCTGCCATTTCTTATTTCTCCTGTTCTAAATCTCTAAAACGGTGTGTCATCGCTTGCTGATTGTGCTGGGTTAGCCCAGTTATCAGCTGCTGGCTGTGAATCATTCCAGGGGTTTGATTCAACAGCGGCAGACTGTCCACCACCTTCGCGAGCACGGCGAGTGACTGCCGCGGTTGCATATTTCAATGAGGGTCCAATCTCATCGATGTCTAGCTCTAGTGAGGCTCTGGCTTCACCCTGTGCTGTTTGATAGGCACTGGCAGGCTTTAGCTTCCCACTGACCACAACCCGTGCGCCTTTTTGCAAAGACTGAGCCATGTTTTCTGCTAGTTCACGCCATCCGGTGCAGCGAACCCAAACTGTTTCCCCATCAACCCACTCACCGCTCTGACGGTTCATGGTTCTAGGAGTTGATCCGACTCTTACCGAGCAAACAGCAATACCGTTTTGGGTATAACGCAGCTCTGGGTCATCAGCTAGGTTGCCGATTACGGTCAAAATCGCTTCGCCGGCCATGACTAGTTAGCCTTTGACTTTCTTGACGGTCTCTTGGACTGCTTCTCTGGCTCGTACTCGATTGGGTTGATGCTAAACACTGCGTCTTCATAGCGAAGAATCTTGGTGCGCATGATTTGCTCATTCAACCTCAACTGACGCTCAACCTCGTTGACCTCATCAGGATTTGAATGTGCATTGACAACAACGTAGATACCTTCGTTGTGTTTGTTGATTGGGTAAGCAAGTTTTCTTTTGCCCCAAACGTCCAAGTTGTCAACCGTTCCACCAGCTTTGGTGATAACAGCAAGACTCTTGTCCAATATGGGGGTTACTTGCTTGTCTTCGGTTGATGGATCGAAAATCACCATCATTTCGTATTTGTGCATAGCTAACCCACACCTCCTTCGGTCTTGGCGGTTACAGAGTTTCTGCAACAGGAGGGCTAATTGCCTTATGGCAACCGCAACAGCCTAGCGACTGGACCACCATTCGAGCAAGCGTTTTTTGGCTTCATCTGGCCCCAATGGGCCATTTTCAATTCTGAGTTCCAATAAATATTTATAAGCCTTACCGACCTCGGGACCAGCTTTGATGTCCAAAATCTCCATAATCTGTTGACCATCCAGATCTGGTCTCATGGCATTTAGCTGTTCTTTTTCACTGATATCAGCGATTCTTTGTTCCAAATCGTCATAGGCAAAAGAAAGTCTTTCTGCCTTGCGACGGTTTCGGGTCGTGACATCGCTGCGGGTCAAGATATGCAGTCTTTTGAGCTGTTCCCCTGCGTCTCTGACGTATCTTCGAACAGCACTGTCTGTCCACTGCTGATCGGAGTAGCCAAAAAACCTTAGGTGCAGCTCAATTAGGAGACTCACGGCCTTGATGGTGTCATTGTCAAACCTGAGCTCTCGAAGTCTTTTCTTTGCAAGCTTGGAGCCAACAATGTCATGGTGATAAAAAGTCACCGCTCCATTGGGTTCTAACTTTTTGGTGGCGGGTTTTCCGATGTCATGCAAAAGCGCAGCCATTCTGGAAATCAGATCTTTTTCCAGCCCATACTCCACCTCATAGTCAATCGCCTGCTCTAAAACAGTAAGCGTGTGCTGATAGACATCTTTGTGGTGGTGATGCTCATCAGCCTCCAGTTTCAGTGCTGGCAGCTCTGGAAGCACCAAATCAGCCAAACCTGAATCAACAAGGGCAGTGAGCCCCAGCCTTGGTTTGTCTGATAGCAAGAGCCTTATAAGTTCATCTCTGATTCGCTCCTGGGAGATAATCTCAATTCGATCAGCCATCTGAGCCATTGCCTGGAAGGTGTCAAGGTCAATGTCAAACCCAAGTTGAGCTGCAAACCTGCACGCCCGCATCATTCTCAGTGGATCATCGCTGAAACTAACCTCGGGAGAAGTTGGGGTTTTCAAAACGCCGGCCAACAAATTTTCCAGACCACCGTGGGGATCAACAAACACCCGCTCCGGGAGCCTCAATGCCATGGCGTTCACCGAAAAATCTCTGCGGACCAGATCCGCTTCCAGATCAGTTCCAAATTCAACCGTCGGCTTTCGAGTTTTTTTGTCATAACTGTCAGCTCTATAAGTGGTGATTTCAACCTGTTCGCCCTCAACGGTTGCTGCAATTGTTCCAAATTCACGCCCAACATCCCAGGTGTTAGTTGCCCAGGGTTTCAAAACCTCCAAGATTTGATCGGGAAGGGCGTTTGTTGTGAAGTCCAAATCTGGTGCCTTGCGACCAAGAAAGGCGTCTCGAACAGGTCCACCAACCAAAGCTAGCTCAAAGCCAGCGGCCTGGAATTTTTCACCGAGTTTGGTCAAAAGTGGAGAGGAGGTTGAGCTCTCTAAATTAGCCAGTGCATCGGCAACGTTTTGCATGCAAGCAAGCTTGCCATAGCCAGAGAAGATTTTTGGCGAAGTAGAGTTAGGGCATGAAACTTGGTCGCCAAAATGTCCGCGAGGTAAGCGCGGGTGGTTTGGTGATTTCTATGTCTAATCCATCCCAGGTCGCACTCATCGCTCATAAAAACCGAGGTGGCCGAACTGACTGGTGTATCCCCAAGGGACACCCTGAAAATAACGAGACATTGGAACAAGCAGCAATCAGAGAAGTGTTTGAAGAAACTGGCATTGAGGCCAAAATAATCAAGCGACTCGGAAGCATTAGTTATCGCTTCAAAGTTGGAAACAAAAGGATTTCAAAAACTGTTCATCATTTTTTGATGAAACAAGTTGCTGGGGAACTCGATCCCAATAATGACCCCGCGGGCGAAGTTGTTGATGCTAAGTGGGTAGATCTGGCTGCTTTGCAAGACATGTTGGCCCATGAAAATGAGCGCAGGATGGCTCAGGTTGCGCTGGAGATGATTGAGTAATGGCGAAAAAGACCAGGTTTTGGGCACTAATGCTGATTTTTGCAAGCATCGTGTCGGTTCCTGCAAGCGTAATGGCAAGCATGAACTTCACAGCTGAGGCTTCAAACCAAATCCGGATTGTTCCAGGAAGTTCCATCAATTTGGTGTCTGTTGATTCCAATCTGCCAGTGGCGGTTGTCAACGAATCCGACCAAAGAGCTGATCTGGTCTTGGGGGCAAGGTCAACAAATGCAAAGCTGGAAGTTCCCGCCAGGACCTCAATCAGTGTTCCAGCAGGCAGTGCAATAAACGCAGAGCTTCCGGTCAAGGCAGTTGCCAATGGTCAGGTCGAAGTTCTGGTTTGGCTGAATGACTCAAGCGGGCAAAGGATTTTTGGACCAGAGACATTGATTGTGAATGTAAACAGTGACATCGAAGGCATTCTGCTGGCTGTGTTTATTGGGCTTTTGTCAATCCTGTTAGTGGCAGGAATTATCAGGACATCTATCAAGGGCCGATCGAATGACTGATCTGGTCCCAAGCATTGGCCGGTCCAGTTTTTGGATGGCCAGTGGAACAATTTTTTCGAGGCTTTTAGGGTTCATAAGAGCGATCCTTTTGGCTTTTGCAATTGGGGTCACAACCGATGCAGCAGATGCTTTTGGGGTTGCAAACCAATTACCAAACAGCGTTTATGCACTAATCATGGGTGGTGTGCTGAACGCCATCTTGGTTCCACAGCTGGTCAAAGCCCGAAAGATGAAGGATGACGGTAGAGGTTACATTGACCGCTTTGCAACATTGGCATTGGTTGTGTTTTTTGCAATTGGTCTGATTGCCACTATCGCATCCCCTTTGATGATTGGGCTTTACACAACCGGTTGGAGTGATTCCCAGGTTGCGCTGGCAACAGCCTTCGCCTACTGGACTATCCCGCAACTGTTTTTCTACGGTCTTTATTCGGTTTTTGGTGAGGTCTTGAACTCTAGGTCTAAATTTGGGCCGTTTATGTGGGCACCTGCCCTGAACAACTTGGTGGCCATTTCCGGCCTTGGTGTTTTCATTTGGATTTTTGGTGCTGACCCCGAGGGAACCCGAGCAATCACTGGCTGGGGTTCCGATCAGATTGCAGTGCTTGCTGGAACTGCCACCGCTGGGGTTGCAGCCCAGGCGCTAATTCTTCTGTTCTTCTGGAAAAAGATTGGTTTGAAGCTTTCTTTGAACTTCAAAATCAAAGGCTACGGAATTGGTGCGGGACTGAAAACCGCTTCCTGGTCTTTTGCAATGGTGCTCATCAGCCAAATTGGAGCACTCGTTCAGATCAATGTGGCATCAAGTGCGGCTGAGGCTCGAGACCAAGGAATCGTGATTGCCAGTGTTGCGGCAGCAACCATTGGTTGGTTGATTTTTATGCTCCCGCACTCGATTGTGACCGTCAGCGTTGCAACTGCCTATTACACAAGGATCTCCACCTCTGCTAGCAACGGAGACCTTGCCAGCATGAAGGCTGATTTGCTACAAGCCTTGAGGCTGATTGTTATTTTCATGACACTCGCCACTGCTGGCATGATTGTGCTGGCATTTCCGCTAGCAAGAGTGTTTTCACCCGGGTTTGAACAGGCAGAGGCACTTGCCTATGTGATCATTGCCCTTGCGGTTGGACTGGTGCCGTTTAGCTTGGTGCACATGCTGCAGAGGGCTTTCTTTGCCCTAGAGGACACAAAAACACCTTTTGTTTTCACAACAGTTCAGGTCGGTCTGCATATAGCCGCTGCCATCACCCTGCTGAATGTCTTGGAAAAACAATGGTTAGTGGTTGGGCTTTCGCTTGTCACCGCAACCACTGTTTTGATTCAGCTGGTCTTAGCGGGCTGGCTGATGAAATCCAAGATTGATTTCAAGCCGACTGGTTTGTTGCTGAATCTTATTAGGTCTTTGATTGCCGCAGCCATCAGCGGAGTTATTGGTTACTTAATTTTTGAGCAATTGGGCGGGGTTTCAATCTCTGGTTGGGTTTTGGCAAATCAACTAAACGCAGGTTTGGGGTCTGTTGCGATTGCTGCAGGAATGGTTATCGGCTTTTTGTTTCTAGTTCGCGCGCTTAGGCTTCCAGAACATGGGATTATTACTAAGTTTCTAGTTGAAGTAACCCAAAGGAATTCAAACCGAGGATAATTGGTTTGATACATAGACAAACATCTATATAAGCTCACAAGGCATTGGAGATAAAGAGTGCGCGAAGTCGTAATAATCGGTTCTGGACCAGCAGGCTACACAGCTGCCATCTATGCAGCTAGGGCGGATCTAAAACCGCTGTTGATAGCATCCAGCGTTGAACCGGGTGGTGAATTAATGAAAACCACCGAGGTCGAAAACTATCCAGGATTCCCAACCGGCACCATGGGCCCGGACCTAATGGCTGACTTTCAAGCACAAGCCGAAAGATTTGGCACCGAGGTGATGTTTGACGATGTCACCGATGTGAACCTCAAGGGTGACACCAAGGTGATTACAACCGGAGGTGGCGAAACCATTGAGGCGAAAACCGTAATTATCTCAACCGGTGCTGCCTATCGGGAGCTGGGGCTCCCCAAAGAAAAAGAGCTCTCTGGACACGGTGTTAGCTGGTGTGCGACGTGTGATGGATTCTTTTTCAGGGAAAAAACAATTGCAGTTGTAGGTGGTGGCGACTCGGCCATGGAGGAGGCAAACTTCCTGACCAAGTTTGCTGACAAGGTTTTTGTGATTCACCGCAGAGATAGCTTGAAAGCATCGAAGACTATGCAGCAGAGGTCGTTTGATAACCCTAAGATTGAATTTGTTTGGAACAGCGAAATTGCTGAACTGCACGGTGAGGGAAAGCTGGAAGCCGTCACACTGAATGACACCGAGACGGGTGAAAAGACCAATCTGGAGATTCAGGGATTGTTCATTGCCATAGGGTCTGACCCCAGAACTGGATTATTCGAGGGTCAAATCGAGTTAGACACAGATAAGTTCATCAAAGTTGATGGTAGGAGTTCAAAAACTGATTTGCCAGGAGTATTTGCAGCAGGAGATGTAATCGACCCGACTTACAGGCAGGCAATTACTGCAGCCGGTAGTGGTTGTGTTGCAGCTTTAGATGCGGAGCACTACCTAGCTGATCACCAATAGAGTTTGGAGAGAGAAATGGCAAGAGAAGTAACTACAGATGGTTTCCAAAAAGAGGTTTTGGACAGCTCGCTTCCAGTACTAGTTGATTTCTGGGCAGAGTGGTGTGGGCCATGTCGCATGGTTTCACCAATCGTTGACGAGCTGGGCGAGGATCACGCCGGGAAGTTAGACGTGGTGAAGGTAAACGTGGATCACGAACCAGACCTGGCCATGAAATACAACGTCACCGGCATTCCACTTTTGGGTGTTTTCAAAGACGGTGAGATGGTGAAGCAGCTGGTTGGTGCAAGACCAAAGGTTGCAATCGAAAGCGAATTGAAAGAATACCTATAGCCATTTAGCTGTGCCAGCAATTAGGCTTTGAGCCAGATGAATGAGACAAACACTGGAAGCATAACCAACTTCGATTATTGGAAGTCGGCTTACGCTGGTCGCGCCTCGAATCTGAGTGTCAGTGAAGTGAGGGCATTGTTTGCTGTTGTCTCCCGCCCAGAGGTGGTTAGCCTGGCAGGTGGAATGCCCGATGTCTCAGAACTACCAACAGAGGGTCTGAACAAAGCCTTTGATTCACTGGTTAGTACCAGAAGAGACTTGGCTTTGCAATATGGAGGCGGACAGGGTGATGCCAAGCTTCGGGAGCAGATTGTGGAAATCATGGCCCTGGAGGGAATTCAGGGTAGTGCTGAAGATCTGATTGTCACCACTGGTAGTCAGCATGGGCTAGACCTGTTGGCAGATCTGTTCATTGACCCGGGTGATGTTGTCTTGCTGGAATCCCCCAGCTACGTTGGCGCAGTTGGAATTTTCCGCCACAAAGAAGCCGATATGGCTCATGTCCACACCGATAACGATGGCTTATCCCCAGAGGCATTGCAGCAAAGCATCACTGAGCTAAAGGCTCAGGGAAAAAAGGTAAAACTTTTGTATTTGGTGCCAACCTTTGCAAACCCCAGTGGTGTCACCATTCCCACTCACAGGCGTGAAGAGATATTGAAGATTTGTGAATCTGAGGGTGTGCTAATCGTTGAGGATAACCCCTACGGACAGCTCTATTTCGATGAGGTGCCGCCTGATGCCATGCGCTCCATGAGTGAGCAGCATGTTGTTTATTTGGGAAGCTTCTCAAAGATTCTCTCCCCTGGCTTGCGGGTTGGCTATGTTTTAGCGCCACCAGCAATTAGGGAAAAGCTGACGCTTGCCAATGAATCTTCAATTCTGTCACCCGCAATGTTTGGCCAGATGTTGGTCAGTGAATACCTAACGGTGAATGACTGGAAGAAACAGATAACTGACTACAGAGACATCTATCGACAAAAGCGTGATGCAGCAATTGAAGCCATCGACAAACACCTTCCAGACATCCAGACAACCAGACCCAGGGGTGGTTTCTTTTTGTGGGTGACAATGCCAGAGGGGGTTGATTCGAAGGCAATGCTTCCGCTAGCGGTCAGTGAATTGGTGGCCTATACCCCGGGGACAGCTTTCTATGGAAACGGTATGGGCAAAAACAATCTGCGAGTCTGCTTCAGTCACCCTTCAGTTGAGCGGGTCTCTCTGGGCATTCAAAGGTTGGCGGGGGTTATCAATAATCAAATTGACCTACTCAAAACTTTTGATGCGGAGTAACAGTTGAAAATTGTAATTCTGGCCGGGGGAATCTCCCCTGAGCGCGATGTCTCCCTCAAATCTGGAAGAAGGCTTGCCGATCACCTGAGTGAGGTTGGCATTGAATCTGAAATCAGGGAACCAGATGAGCTTTTGATTGATTATCTAGCAACCACCAAGCCAGATTTGGTGTGGTCTGTTTTGCACGGTGCAGGAGGTGAAGATGGGGCAGTACAAAGGCTTCTGGAAATGCTTGGGGTTGCATTCGTTGGAGCAGGTAGCCGTAATGCCAGAAACACCTGGAACAAAGCTGCCGCCAAGGCCAAGATCGCTCAGACTGGGCTGGCAACCCCCGATTGGATCTCTCTTCCTAAAAACACCTTCAAACAATTGAATGCCAAATCCGTGTTGGAACTCGTTTCCAAAAACTTACATTTTCCATTAATAACCAAACCCGTCGAGGGGGGTTCCGCCCAGGGAGTTTCTCGTTCTGATGACCAAAAGGGTTTAGGGAAATCGATGGTTGAGGCCTATGCCTATGGCGAAGAGGTAATCATTGAGCAATTTATTGAAGGAACAGAGCTAGCAATCACAATCATTGACACTGGGGAAGGACTAAAAGCGCTTCCTGCGGTGGAAATTGAGGCTGAGAGTGGCAATTTTGGTTATCAAGAGCGTTATATCCCCGGTGAGACCACTTTCTACGCTCCAGCAAGGCTGGACCGAAACATAGCCCAAGCAGCAGCTGACATGGCCTTAGAGGCCCATAGAGAGCTTGGTCTGGGAGTATTTGGCCGAGTTGACCTAGTTGTTGATGAAAATAACAAGCCCTGGTTCTTAGAAGCCTCTGTTTCTCCTGGTCTCACCGAAACTTCTCTTTCCCCGCAGGCATTTGTTGCTGCAGGTTATTCGCTCGGGGAGGCTTATAAAGCCATAGCTGAATCAGCTATTAGTTATCAATCTCGTCAATGATTCGTTTGAGATCTGCAAAGTTTGCGAAATCGACTAGTAGCTGACCTCGTTTTTTTCCAAGTTTGATTGAAACCTTGGTGTTTAGTCGCTCTTCTAGCCGTTCTTCCAATTCAGTTAGTGCTCCACCAGTGCTACCTGCGGTAACTGTTGCTTTTGGTTTCTTAACTTTGGTCACCGCAATCAGTTCTTCTAAAGCCCTAACGCTCAAACCACGCTTGATTACCTTGTCGGCAAGCTCAATCAATTGCTGTTCGTTTTCGATTGCAACCAACGCTCTTCCGTGACCAGATGTTAGAACACCGCTAACGAGCTTCTCCTGGACAGAAACAGGCAGTTTCATAAGCCTCAGGGTGTTTGTTATTTGCGGTCTACTGCGTCCAAGTCTCTCTGCAAGCTGTTCTTGGGTGATGCCGAAGTCTTCCAGCAGTTGCTTATAGGCTGCTGCCTCTTCCAAAGGGTTTAGATCACTTCTGTGAAGGTTTTCCAATAAAGCATCGCGAAGCATGTTTTCATCTGTTGTTTCGCGAATGATTGCTGGGATATCGCTGAGGTTTGCCTCTTTTGAGGCTCTCCAGCGTCGTTCACCCATAATCAGCTGATAGCCATCACCCACCGGCCTAACAACGATTGGTTGCAAAACCCCGAACTCTTTTACGGAGTGAACTAGCTCAGCAAACGCTTCTGGTTCAAAAACATCTCTTGGCTGCTGCGGGTTGGGGCTTATTTTCTCAACAGGAATGTTTGCAAACGCTGCACCGGGAACGGGTAGCAGTGGTGATTTTTGCTCTGAATTGAAAAACACATCCACGGCGTCTTTTTCACCACCCGGGATTAGGGAACCAATGCCTTTACCTAACCCTCCTCGTTTTTCAACCATGTCCCTTCTCTTTCCCTCTGGCTGCAATTTCTAATGCAGCTTCTAAATAAGCAATTGCCCCGCTGCTTTGGGGGTCATAAGAAATTATCGTCTGAGAATAGCTGGGAGCCTCGGATATTCGCACCGATCTCGGAATTATTGTTATCAGGGTCTGGTCTGGGAAGTGTTTGCGAACCTCTTCCACAACCTGGTTGCTCAGGTTGGTTCTGGAATCATGCATAGTCAACAAAATGCTGGATAGGTCTAGATCAGGATTTAGGTTCTGCTTAATTCTTTGAATGTTGTTCATCAACTGACTTAGGCCCTCAAGGGCGTAATACTCACACTGGATAGGTAGCAAGACATCATCGGCTGCCACAAAAGCATTGATTGTTAGAAGACCTAAAGAAGGCGGTGAATCAATAAATACATAATCAACTGATTTCTCCGTTGATTCAAAAAACTTGGTGAGGGCATTTTTCAGTAAATACTCCCTCGACGGAACTGAAACCATTTCAATCTCTGCGCCGGCTAGATTCAAAGTTGCTGGCAAACACAACAAATCTTCGCTGAAACTAGAGGTTTCAACCACCTCTGCGATGTCTTTTTCTCCGAGGAGTACTTCATAGGTGCCAAACACATCTCCGTGGTGCTCAACGCCCAATGCGGTGGAGGCGTTTCCTTGTGGATCGAGATCAACAACCAAAACGCGCATCCCTTTTGAGACTAAGGCTGAAGCAATGTTCACAGCACTGGTTGTTTTGCCAACTCCGCCTTTTTGGTTGGTCACGGCAAAAACTCGTGGTGTGGATAGATGAGCTAGCTCAGTTTCTTCAATTTGTCTCAAGCGCTGCCGGTTTGTGGTTATCTCCGTTGCTAGAGGTGGTTGCTCAGTCATTTTCACCTGATGTTTCACGTGAAACAAAGTTCAAATCTTCTTTTCCAGAACCTCTCCAACCAGTGTCGTTGGGTGATTGCTCTTGCCTGTCCATTGGGTAGCCAAGGCTTTGATAAACAGTGGGTGGTGTTACCGCTGTTTGCTCTGCCTGAATCTCAGTCAATTTTCTTCACCTCAACAAGTTTTGTTGGTTGTTCCAAACTGTTCTCTCCCGCATAAACTACCTCAAAAGATTCCAGCTTGAACTTTTTTACTAACTTCTTCGCCTCTTCTATTTCCTGTTCAGCTTTTGCCCCTTTGAGGGCCAGTATTTTTCCACTCGGAAGAAGGGGTGGGGCAGCAAATCTAATTAGCTTGGGAAGTGATGCGACAGCTCTCGCTGTTACGACGTTGAACTGAGGATCAAGATCTTCTCCTCTTGCCCTAAAAACCCTAATGTTGTCTAACCCTAGATTCTTGGCTATCTCTTTTAGCCAATCACTTCTTCGTTCCATAGGCTCAACCAGAGTGAATCGGCAATCTGGTCTGACGATAGCCATTGGGATTCCAGGAAGACCGGCACCTGAGCCAATGTCTGCAACGTTGTCCCCCGAATTGAGTTTTTCTGCCACAACGGCAGAATTCAGAATGTGTCTTGACCATAACTTGTCTAATTCGCGGGGACCCAGTAGACCTAAGGTGTCCGAATCAGCTGCCAATTTATCCGCATACAGAATCGCGGTCTCTAGGTTATCCTCAAAGATTTCTTTGGCTATTTCAGGAACTGGTTCAATAGACATATGTTTCACGTGAAACAGTTAGCTGTTTTTTACAACAATGTGGCGATCTTTGCCCTGACCTTCAGACTCAGAAACGTAGCCAGCCTCAGCAACAAGATCGTGAACAATCTTGCGCTCATAAGAGGTCATTGGCTCCAGGTGCTGGTCTTTGTCTGTTTCCTCAATTTTCTGAAGTGTCTTTTCAACCAAGAACTCCAGCTCTTCTTCTCTTTTCTTCCTAGACCCAGAAACATCCAAAATGACCCTCGAGATTTCTGAGGTCTTCATCTGAACAGCAAGTCTGGTCACTTCTTGAAGTGCCGTGACTGTTTCTGGGTCAGAGAGCAGTTTGAGGTTTGAGCTGGCTAGTTCAGATGTGATGGTAACCAGAGGGCGTTCATTCACCACTGCAATGTCTAAATCACCATCAATGTCTGCGACGTCCAAAAACTCTTCTAGGAAATCAGCGGCGTACTCGCCCTCTTGTTCCATCTCTACCATTATTTTTTCTTCTTTCTGCGGGACCTGTTCACAGGCTGCTGCCTTTGGCCGGAAGGCTTTTCCTCTTCTTGAGCTCCCTCAATTGCCTCTGGATCTTGCTCAGTCTTTAGCTTGCCCTTCTTAGCAAGTCTTGCCTGCCGCTCAGCGTGAGCAATGGAGCCGGGTGTGGGCATACTGCGAATAACGATGAACTGCTGGACCATGGTCCAAATGTTTGATGAAAGCCAGTAGGTGACAAGTGCCAGTGGGAAGCTGACACCAGAAATCAAGAACACGAATGGAAGCACATACAGAAGGATTTTTTGAGTCTGCATGAACTGGCTGTTCTGAGTGTCAGGGTTTTGGTTTTTGGCCATGATTTGCTTCTGAGTGATGAACTGCGAAGCACTCATCAAAACCACCATCACGGCTGCCAAGATTCTCACAGCCCAGACTGATTCGCCATCAAAGCTTTCATCAAAGGTTGAGATAAAAGTGGCTGACAGCTTTGCGCTTAGGAAACTAGCTTCACGGAATGACTCGGCCAACTCCGTATTAAGTAAGCCAACTCCACCCCTGTTGTTTTGGGCGTCATTAATTACGAAAAACAGACCCATGAAAATAGGCATCTGCAATAAAAGTGGGAGACAGGAACTTAGGGGGTTGGAACCGGTTCGCTTATAAAGCTCCATCTGCTCTCGCGCGAACTTCTCTCGGGAGTCACGGTCGTTTTTTCCCTTGTATTTATTTTGAAGTTTCTTCAGTTCTGGCTGAACCAACATCATGTTTCGCTGGCTCTTAATTTGCCTCACAAAAACCGGGATTAGGGCTGCTCTAACAACCAACACCAGGCCAACGACTGTTAGAACCCAGGTCAAACCAGCATCTGCATTGAAACCAATCGATGTCCACAAAGAGTGGAACGCGACAAGTATGAGTTCAATAACCCATTTGATTGGCCACAGTAAATCTGGCATGGTTACCCTTTTTTCCTTGGAATAACAAATCCTAGTTCAGTTACCTGAATCCAGCCTGGTCCAGTTTTGAAATCATCGATGCCGCCATCGGACCAGGGATTACACCTGAGTATTCTCCATGATGAGACGGGAAATCCCCTAATCACCCCTAAATGCTGAAAACTTCCAAGGGCGTAAGCCGAGCACGAGGGGTAATATCTGCAGACATTTCCATATAAAGGACTGATCAGTTTTCTATAAACAAGCAAAAAAGCAACGATGATGTTTCTAGGAATCAGGACAATAAATTTCAAACCTGTCACTTGAGCTTCTCCCTAATCTGATTTAGACCAGTGGATATCTCTGCAACTAAATCTGAATAGGCAAGGTCAAGGGCTGCTTTCTCTGCTCGTAGAACCACATCCAAACCGGGTTTGGAATTCATAAGCTCCAGGCAAGCTGAACGCATTCTTCGTTTTATGAGGTTTCTATAAACCGCGTTCCCAACTCTCTTGGGAACAACAAAGCCATATCTGCCGAGAGGATCAGAAGAAGATACTGCAGACATAGTCAGAATAGGGGTTCGGTGTTTTTTGCCAAATCTAGAAATCTGGCGAAACTCTTTGGAATCGCGCAAGCGGTTAGCGCGAGGAATCATTAGCTATTTATGCGCTGAGTTCGCCGCGACCCTTGCGACGACGAGCAGCCAAAATGGCACGGCCGGCACGGGTCCGCATTCTCGCCCTGAAACCATGGTTCTTCGCACGCTTGCGATTATTTGGTTGATATGTTCGCTTAGTCACTTGAAATCCTCACTAAAAACTTTGCTGCCCTTGGAACAACCGCTTAAACATACGCCATAGCGACATTCCAAGTCAATCAAATTGTGGAACTTCACAGCTGCTAACACAGAACCTTCTATATCAAGTTGAAAGACACGCCAAATAATTTGATTTTTTATCCCAAGATGCTGTTGAATGACGCAATGGCTTGGGGATAACTGTAAGCCAAGTTATACACAATCACGTAATACTTATACACAGAAATCAGTTTTTTAGACAGAAAACTGTGGATAACTCTAATGACAGGGACAGAATGGCTGACGAACAAATGAGTTCAATCTGGGACTCGCTCGTCAACAGCATCTCCTCAGATCCACGAATTACACCACAGATGGTTGGGTTTATATCCCTTGCGGAACCAAAAGGAATTCTTGGAGAGACTCTCTATTTAGAAGTTCCCAACGACTTAACCAGATCAATGATCGAAACCAAGCTGAACGGACCCATTCAGGATGCCCTCCAAGAGCTAGCTGAATTTGGCGGCCCGTCCACTTTTGCGGTGGTAATAAACCCGAGCATTGAAAAAGAATTGCCTGAGGAGTCGGAGCCAAACTGGTTGCAGGCAAAAGCATCTGAGGCTGATCCAGCGACTGGTCCAGTTCAAACGTCAGATGTAATTGGTCTAAACCCAAAATACAGTTTTGAAAACTTCGTCACCGGAGGAAGCAACAGGTTTGCCCACGCTGCTGCCTTCGCGGTTGCCGAAGCGCCGGCCCAGGCGTATAACCCATTGTTTATCTATGGTGCTTCGGGTTTGGGGAAAACTCACCTCCTGCATGCCATTGGCCACTACGCCAAACACTTATACCCAAGAGTGAAGGTCCAGTATGTGTCCAGTGAAGAATTCACTAACAGTTTTATTAGTGCTATTCAGAACAATCAAACAAATGAGTTCCAGGCTCACTACAGAGATATCGATATTCTGCTGATTGACGATATTCAGTTCCTGCAGGGAAAAGATCAAACCCAGGAGGCTTTCTTTCACACCTTCAACAGTCTCCATGGGCACAATAAACAGGTTGTTGTCACATCAGATGTCCCACCCAAACAACTCACCGGTTTTGAAGAAAGAATGCTATCCAGGTTTGAGTGGGGACTTCTAACAGACATTCAGGCTCCTGAGTTTGAGACAAGAGTTGCAATTCTCAGGAAAAAAGCTGAAAACGAAAACTTTGACATCCCAGACGATGTGATTGAATTCATGGCCGCACGGGTGTCTTCAAACATTAGGGAATTAGAAGGCACACTCATCCGTGTCACCGCCTATGCCAACCTAAATAAGTCAACCATTGACATAAACCTGGTTCAAACAGTCTTGAAAGATGTTGTTCCCCTAGGTTTAGATGGCACCGTTGACCCTATCGCCATTATTAATGCAACAGCCGATTACTACAAAATAAGTGTTGATGACATATTCGGATCTGGAAGGCAACAGGCAATTGCACTTGCTAGACAGATAGCGATGCACATATGCAGGGAAAAAACTGACCTATCTCTTCCCAAAATAGGAAACCTTTTTGGGAACAGGGATCACACAACCGTTATGTATGCCACAAAAAAAATAAGCAAAATGATGCGGGAAAGACGTTATATCTATAACCAGGTATCAGAAATCATCGACAGAGTGGAAAAGTCCGCTAAATAGTTTTATAAATATCCTGTGGATAACTTGTGCATAACCCATGTTGATTGTGTAGATGACCCCTAAAAAATACCCAAAATTGTTGATAAGTATATATTTGTCCACAGGCCCTAAACTTATCCCCAGTTTTATCAACAGCTAGTTCAACAAATTACAAAAATGTAGTTATTAGGAAAAAACTGGCTTCTTATAAGTTATCAACACATTCAACAAAGGTTATTGTTTTTATTAAGTTAAATTTTCTACTTTGATATCAATCTAGATCTGTGTAAAACCAGGTGAGTAGAAACAAAAGCCAACTTTTAGATAAATGTGCCAAGATTAGATTTCTGAAATCCAAGGGGAAAATTTGAAATTCGAAGCTGATAGAGACGTTATTGCAGAAGCAGTGAACTTCGTTGTTCGTCTGCTGCCACAGAGGGCTTCTCTTCCAATACTTTCCGGTGTGCTCATTGAGGCAAAAAACAATGAAATAACTCTCTCTGTTTTTGACTATGAGGTATCGGCTAAATCAACTGTCAAGGCGAATGTTTCGACAGAAGGAACGGTTTTGGTTTTAGGGAAGCTTCTCTCTGAGATCATCAACAAACTTCCTAAAGATCAAGTTTCTTTTGACCTAGTTGATAACAAAGTGAATGTCACTTCCGCCTCAGCTAAATTCAATCTTTTGACAATGCCCACCTCTGAATATCCAGATTTACCAACACTTCCAGAAACAAGTGGTGAGGTTGATGGTCATGTCTTTTCACAAGCTGTAACTCAGGTTGCCCATGCTGCATCAAAAGAAGACGTAACTCCGGTTCTAACTGGCGTTTTATTGGAATCAAAAAACGATTCCCTAAATCTTGTAGCAACCGACCGTTACAGGGTTGCAGTCAAATCAATCCCTTGGAAATCAACCGTCACAGATTCAGTCTTAATTCCAGCAAAAACTCTGCAAGAGATAGCAAGGACATTTTCTAATCAAGGATCTTTGGCTGTTTCAATTGAAAAAACAGAAGAACGACAGATGGTTGCGTTTTCAGCGAACAATAAAAGCGTTACGTCCGTTCTTCTAAAG
The DNA here is from genome assembly GCA_913062975.1 of uncultured Micrococcales bacterium. Classification (GTDB taxonomy): domain Bacteria; phylum Actinomycetota; class Actinomycetes; order Actinomycetales; family Microbacteriaceae; genus CAJXVY01. The sequence goes on along the minus strand of CAJXZO010000010.1, from coordinate 7,047 downwards.
GGTAGTTTTCCAGCAGTATTAAGTCTCTTCCCCGAAAACATTGAACACGAAGCAATTGCAAATGTTGATGAGATTGAAGAAGCGACAAAAAGGGTCTCCCTAGTTGTTGATGGCGATAACCCAATTCGTTACAACTTCGGTGAAGGATCTGCGACCATCAAATCAATTACGTCCGAAACCGCCCAGGCCAGTGAAGATGTAAATGTAGAACTAATTGGCGAAGAAATTGGTGTCTCACTGAAACCGCAATTTGTATTAGATGGTCTAAGCGGGATGACCACTGATCACGTCAGTTTTGGTTTCACCAAAAACGCTCAAAACCCAACTAAGCCAGGCCCACTTCTGTTTAGGGAAAAGGGCGATAAGGCCGGTGAGTTCAAATATCTATTACAGCCGAACCTGCTTGATGAAAACTAATGCGGGTTAATTCCCTATCTCTAATTAGTTATAGAAATTATGACCAGCTTGATCTTGAGCTGAAGCCAGGAATCAATTTATTTTTTGGCAAAAACGGACAGGGGAAAACCAATCTTGTCGAAGCAATTAGTTTCTGCTCAACACTCTCGTCTCACAGATCACCCAATAGTTCACTAATCGCATCAGATAAAACAACAGCTTCAATCGGCACCGTTATTGAAAACAACCAAAAAGCACTTCGTTTGGGGGTTGAGATTAACAAAGATGCAGCCAACAGATTTAGTCTGAATGGAAACATAGTCAAAAGGTCATCCGAAATACTGGGTCTGCTCACCTCCGTGATTTTTAGTCCGGAAGATATAGACCTAATTAGGCGCGATCCCCAAACAAGAAGAAGTTTTCTAAACAACCTGGAGATTCAACTAAAACCCGCTTATTACAAAACCTTGCAGGATTACGACCGAGTATTGAAACAAAGAAATACATTACTGAAATCAGCTAGGGGAAAACCAAACGTTGATTTATCCACTCTTGGATTGTGGGACGAAAACCTAATTGAACTTTCGGTGAAGATAATTACCGCAAGAGAGGAACTGATAACCAAGCTTCTGCCGCTTATCCAAAAAAATTACGATGAAATATCATCCGCTGAAAACAGGATTTTGATTCAACAACAAAATAATTTTGAGATCAACTATCAGCAATCAGCTGATGATCTAAAAAAATCACTACAACAAACCATAGAAACCCAAAGACAGAACGAGCTCGATCGTGGTGTAACACTGGTTGGTCCGCACAGGGATGAAGTGTTAATAACTCTCAATGGCCTCACCGCCAAAGAACATGCATCCCAAGGAGAGGCGTGGTCGCTTGCCTTGTCACTGAAGATTGCTAGCGCCGAACTTATTTCTGAAGTTTCAGATACTGGTCAGCCAGTAATGATACTGGATGATGTCTTTAGTGTTCTAGACACCACAAGAAGAGACGCCCTTACCTCGTTTGTGACAGGTTATGAACAGGTTTTGATAACTGCAGCCGTAGAACAGGATGTTCCGATTGAATCAGCTATGAATAAATTCAGCATTTCAGGAGGTCAGGTTGAGTGATTACGCACAAGATTTTTACCAACTGATGTTGAAATCAGTCACTGGCCGAGTTTCTTATGATCAAAAGAAACTGTCAAAAAAAACAAAAAGCAATTCCCAACCCTTTGATCCCCATAGAGATCCAATAAAACTTTCCAACAGCCTGGATGAGGTAATTGGGCAATATGACTGGACTAATCAACTAGCCCAGGCCGAACTGTTTGTTTCTTGGCAGGACATAGTCGGGACGGATGTTGCGACTGCTTGCAAACCAAACAACATCGAACATCTAACATTGCATGTTGATTGTTCATCCACAGCCTGGGCAACCCAGATGAGACTTATGTCACATCAGGTTTTGAGCGAGATTAATCTTCGCTATCCGGATTTAGAGATAACAGAAATAAAGTTTCATCCACCACAGGCTCCTAATTGGCGCAAAGGGCCCAGATCCGTTCCAGGACGTGGTCCAAGAGACACTTATGGATAAAACACCATCGTCTCGGTGTTTTTGCCAGTCTGAGATAGGATAGGGACGTTAGTAACCCCGAATCTAAGTCGATGACTCATCGCTTTTCACGGGTGCTAAAAACATAGGAGCTAACTTAATATGTCTAAATCCGAAAATTACGGTGCAGCCAATATCCAGGTATTAGAGGGATTGGATGCGGTAAGAAAAAGACCCGGAATGTATATCGGTTCGACCGGTCCCCGTGGTCTACATCACCTTGTTTATGAAATTGTCGACAACTCAGTTGACGAAGCACTCGCAGGTCACTGTTCTGACATCAAGGTAAATATAAATTCAGACGGAAGGCTCACCGTTAGTGATGACGGTCGAGGAATCCCGGTAGAACTCCATCCTGTTGAAAAACGCCCAGCCGTTGAGGTTGTGCTCACCGTGCTGCATGCTGGTGGAAAATTTGGTGGCGGCGGGTATGCAGTATCTGGTGGTTTGCACGGTGTTGGTGCCAGTGTTGTAAACGCATTGTCTCATCACTTGGATGTTGAGGTCGCAAGAGATGGATATCTCTGGACCCAGAGTTTCAAAAACGGTGTTCCAGATCATGACCTAAAGAAAAACGAAAAGGTCAATTACACCGGAACCAAAATCAGCTTTTTGCCCAATGACGAAATCTTCGAAACGGTCAATTTCGATTATGAAACCCTCCGGGCTCGCTTCCAGCAGATGTGCTTTCTAAACAAGGGTCTAAGAATCACCCTGACCGATGACAGAGATGGAAAAACAGACAGTTTTTACTACGAGCAGGGGCTAATTGATTTCGTCGACTACCTGAACTCCAGCAAGAAAAACGAAAAAATCCACGATGAAGTAATTTCCATTGAAAACGAATTAGATGACAAGACCATGTCTGTGGAAATTGCCATGCAATGGACATCAGCTTTCACCGAAGGTGTCCACACCTACGCAAACACCATTAACACCCATGAGGGTGGAACCCACGAAGAGGGTTTTCGTTCAGCACTAACCACCTTGCTCAACCGTTTTGTTAGAGAAAAGGGGCTGCTGAAAGAAAAAGACGAAAACCTGACAGGTGATGATGTCCGCGAAGGTTTGACAGCAGTAATCAGCATCAAGCTGACAGAGCCACAATTTGAAGGTCAAACCAAGACCAAGCTCGGAAACACGGAAGCCAAGACCTTTGTGCAGAGGGTTGTGAACGACCAGTTTGGTGACTGGTTGGCAAGAAACCCAGTTCAAGCCAAAGACATCGGAAGAAAGGCTATTGCTGCTGCAACTGCGCGTCTAGCTGCAAGAAAAGCTCGAGAGGCAACTAGGAGAAAAAGTCTGCTCGAATCGGGCGGAATGCCCGGAAAGCTAAGAGATTGCTCATCCAAAGATCCGGAAAGAAGCGAGATCTTCATTGTTGAGGGTGACTCCGCCGGTGGTTCTGCAATGCGAGGCAGGGACCCAGAAACCCAGGCTATTTTGCCCCTAAGAGGAAAAATCTTGAATGTTGAAAAAGCACGACTGGATAGGGCATTACAAAACACAGAGGTTCAGGCCTTGATAACCGCATTCGGAACTGGAATTGGTGAAGAGTTTGATCCCGAGAAGGCCAGGTATCACAAGTGCATTTTGATGGCGGATGCCGATGTTGATGGTCAGCACATCCGGACTCTGCTACTGACGCTTTTATTTAGGTACATGCGACCACTGATTGAACTTGGTTATGTGTATCTAGCCCAGCCACCCCTTTATCGAATCAAGTGGTCCAACTCCGCGCACGAGTTTGTGTTTAGTGACGAGGAAAGACTCGCAAAAATTGAAGCTGGAAAAGCTGCTGGGAAGAAACTTCCCAAAGAAAACAACAGCCAGCGCTATAAGGGATTGGGTGAGATGGACTATGACGAGCTATGGGAAACAACCATGAACCCAGAGAGCAGGACTTTGTTGCAGGTAACACTCGAGGACGCAGCCATTGCAGACGAAATCTTCAGCACACTAATGGGCGAGGATGTTGAATCTCGCCGAAACTTTATTCAGAAAAACGCCAAAGACGTCCGATTCTTGGACATCTAGGAGAGGCTCATGACAGACATCACACAGGGACACGACCATGTAGAACAGGTTGATCTGCAACTTGAAATGCAGAAAAGCTACCTTGACTATGCAATGAGCGTTATCGTCGGGCGAGCACTGCCCGATGTCAGAGACGGCCTAAAGCCGGTTCACCGCAGAGTTTTGTATGCGATGTACGACGGTGGCTACCGTCCGGACAAGCAATTCAGCAAGTGCTCCAGGGTCGTCGGTGACGTCATGGGTCAATTCCATCCTCACGGCGACAGCGCTATTTATGACACCTTGGTTCGTTTGGTTCAAGACTGGAACATGCGCTACCCGCTTGTTGCAGGCCAGGGAAACTTCGGCTCCCCCGGAAATGACCCAGCCGCAGCACCGAGGTATACCGAGTGCAAGATGGCACCGTTATCGATGGAAATGGTCAGAGACATTGACGAGGAAACCGTTGATTTCCAAGATAACTACGATGGTCGTACCCAGGAACCATCTGTTCTTCCATCCAGAATTCCAAACCTGCTGGTTAATGGCTCCATTGGAATTGCTGTTGGAATGGCAACAAACATTCCCCCTCATAACCTGACAGAGATTGCCAAGGCAGCAACTTTCCACCTCGAAAACCCTGACATCCAAGGTGAAGCGCTCACGGAGGAATTAATCAAGATTGTCTCCGGCCCAGATTTCCCAACCGGCGCACAGATTCTTGGTCGCAAGGGGATCGAAGATGCCTACCGAACCGGTCGTGGGTCAATCACCATGCGCGGTGTCGTTGAAGTTGAGGAACTGCAAGGAAGGACCTGCTTGGTTGTCACCGAGCTTCCATACCAGGTAAACCCTGACAACTTGGCGCTAAAAATTGCAGAGCTAGCTAAAGAAGGCAAAGTCACGGGCATTGCTGACATCCGCGATGAGACCAGTGGTAGAACGGGTCAGCGACTAGTTGTTGTTTTGAAAAAAGACGCGGTTGCAAGAGTTGTATTGAATAACCTCTATAAATACACGCAGCTGCAGGAAAACTTCGGAGCCAACATGTTGGCCCTGGTTGACGGTGTTCCAAGAATACTGAGCCTGGATGGTTTCATCACCAACTGGGTAACCCACCAGATTGAAGTTATTGTTCGTCGCACCCAGTTCCGTCTTCGCAAGGCTGAAGAACGTGCCCACATCCTCCGAGGTTATCTAAAAGCCCTCGATGCACTGGATGAAGTCATCGCACTGATTCGCAAATCAGCAACTGTTGAGGATGCCAGAGATGGCCTGATCAAGATGCTGAAAATTGATGAATTACAAGCAAGAGCAATTCTGAACATGCAGCTGAGGCAACTTGCAGCACTTGAGCGTCAGAAGATCATCGACGAGGCAGCGGAGTTAGAAAAAATGATTGCTGAATACCAGGCAATCATTGCCGATGAAAACCAGCAGCGTGAGATTGTTCGCGATGAGTTGGTGGAGATCATCGAAAAATACGGTGACGAGCGCAGAACCGAAATCGTTCCTGGCTATGACCCAGATGTTTCAGTCGAGGACCTAATTCCAGAAGAGGAAATGGTTGTCTCATTGACTCGTGGTGGCTACATCAAGCGCACCAGAAGTGACAATTATCGTGCACAGCACCGCGGAGGCAGAGGTGTTAAGGGTGCAAATCTGAGAGCCGATGACGTTGTCAGCAAACTGATGGTTACCACCACTCATCACTGGCTTCTGTTTTTCACCAACCAGGGTCGGGTTTATAGATCTAAGGTCTATGAAATCCAAGAAACCTCAAGAGATGCCAAGGGTCAGCACGTAGCCAACCTGCTTCCGATGCAACCTGATGAGGAAGTTGCAGCAGTAATCGACCTCAAGGATTACCAGCAGTATCCATATCTGGTTTTGGCAACCAAGCGTGGATTGGTGAAAAAGACACCTCTGGATGCCTATGACACCGCAAGAACAGGTGGAATTATTGCCATCAAACTTCGTGAGGATGATGAACTGATTAGCGCGATGCTGGTTAGCGAAGATGACTTCGTGCTGATGGTTTCCAAAAAGGGAATGAGCATCTGCTTCAAAGCGGATAATTCATCACTAAGACCAATGGGTCGAGACACTTCTGGTGTCATCGGCATGAGCTTCCGGGATGAGGATGAGCTACTTTCTGCTCAAGTGATTGGCTCCGAAGGATATGTGTTTGTTGTCACCCAGGGTGGTTATGCAAAGAGAACTCACACCCAGCACTACCGCGTTCAAAAGCGCGGAGGCATTGGAATCAAGGTTGCCAAGCTAAACGACCAACGCGGAAACCTAGCCGGAGCACTGATCGTTGGAGATGACGATGAAGTGTTGGCAGTGTTGGAGAGTGGCAAGGTGGTCAGATCCAGTGTTAGTGAGGTTCCAGCTAAGGGAAGAGACACCTTGGGAGTTGTTTTCGCTAGATTTGCAGATGACGATCAGGTTTTGAGCATTGCTCGAAACAGTGAAAGACACCTAGATTCGGAGTAAGGTTTTCCAATGTCAAATTTTCTAAAGCGCACACCTACTGAACCTCGCAAACAGGTAAGACTGAGATTGCGCTCAATTGATCTTTGGAGTGCGCTGAAGCTTGGCTTCTTAGCTTCCATCGCATTGGGTATCGCAACCCTGGTGACCGCTTATGTTTTATGGATGGTGCTGGATAGCGTAAACCTCTTCGCCTCAATCGACGGCCTGCTAACCAGTGTTTTTGGTGAGGTGACTCCGATTGTTTTGACCGAAGAATTTGCCTTAGAAAACGTCATGTCCACCGCAGCAACAATCTCACTGGTCAATATTTTCCTGAACACAGCACTAACTGTTGTTTGGGCCGGTATTTTCAACGTGGTTGCTAAATTGATCGGCGGGGTCGGCCTAACATTCACCAATAACTAATTGGGGTTTGTCAGCCTTTCGCTTTTCGGGTAATGTAGTGCTGTTGCTCTGCGGGCCTATAGCTCAGGTGGTTAGAGCGCTTCACTGATAATGAAGAGGTCGGAGGTTCAAGTCCTC
>CAJXZO010000009.1 GCA_913062975.1 uncultured Micrococcales bacterium | reverse complement strand
CCAATAGCAGCAGCACCCCAGGTGTTGAATGCTTCATCTGGGTAGGGGATCTTGTTTAGATCCTCTTCGCGTTCATCAGCCATCCCAACATTCTCTACCCTGTTGCCCAGTTATTCAATATTGTCACGGTGTGAGTAATTGTAAGTGTTCTGGCTCTAATTCGCGCAAGTCATGCACCCCCACAAGCTTCATGGTTCTGCTGACCTCAGACTCCAGGATTTCAATGGATTTTCGAACTCCATCAACTCCACCTGCCATCAGACCATAGAGGTAAGCACGGCCGATGTAGGTAAAGCTTGCACCCTGAGCGAAACAGGCAACTATGTCCATGCCACTCAAAATCCCGGTATCAACATGAACTGGAACATCCTTGCCGACCTCTTTCACAACATCGGGCAGAAGCAGAAAAGGAACCGGGGCCCTGTCCAGTTGACGGCCCCCGTGATTGGACAACAAAACTGCATCAGCTCCGGCATCAACCACACGCCTTGCGTCAGCAACTGTTTGGATTCCTTTAACAATCAGTTTTCCCGTCCACTGCTGCCTAATCCACTGCAGATCCTCAATCTGAACGGTTGGGTCGAACATGAAATCCAATAGCTCAGCTACGGTCCCATCCCAGGTATCTAAGGATGCAAAGACCAGAGGGTCGGTAGTTAGAAAATTCCACCACCACTCCACCCTGGGAATGGCTCCAATCAATGTCTTTGCAGTGAGGGTTGGCGGAATGGTCATGCCATTTCGCTTATCTCGCATCCTGTTTCCAGCCACTGGCACATCAACGGTCACCATCAGGGTGTCATAGCCAGCTTGGGCGGCTCGCTGAATCAGCTGCTGGCTACGCTCACGATCTTTCCACATATAAAGCTGGAACCAATTCCTCCCAGTTGGAGCAACTTGCTCAACCTCCTCGATTGAGCGGGTTCCCATTGTTGAGAGTGAAAATGGAATCCCGGCCTCTGCAGCGGCAGTTGCCCCCGCATACTCACCCTCGCTGTGCATCATTCTGGTGAAACCAGTTGGCGCAATGCCAAAGGGCAGGTTGGAGGTTTTTCCAAACAGGTCTACCTTGAGATTCGCCTTGGAGACATCCTCCAGAATCCGAGGTTGAAACTCAATCTCTCGAAATGCATCTCTCGCGCGCTGCATGCTGATTTCGTCATCAGCACCACCGTCAGTGTAATCAAAAGGCTCCGAGGGAGTGGTCTTTTTGGCAATGTTCCTTAGATCGGCGATGGAGTGGGCATTAGCCAGTCTTCGCTTTCTCGGGCTGAATTGAACTTTCTTAAACTTCAGAAGGCTCTGAAAATCCTTTGGGTTTGGAAATTTCCGCTTCAGAAGCTTTTCGCTCATATAGTTGCGACCTTTGGATCGTAAACGGTGATGAAGTATTCGCCGTACCCCAACTCAGAACCATCCCAGCGCTCTCCGTTCACCCAAACCTCAGATGACTCGGTAAGTGGAAGATCTAGCTCCCCAGTGGTACCAAATGGTGAGCTCAGTTGAATCTGCAAGCTGTTGCCGGTTAGATTCCAATTAATTGAAATCTCCCCGTATTTACTCTGAATGCTCGCTTCTGCACTATCCAAAGACAGAGTTGGTCTTGGTGAAACCTTGAACTTGCGGTAACCAGGTGCGTCTGGATGTCTAGCTATACCCGCCACATATTGATAGACCCAGTCAATCACCGCACCGTAGGCGTAGTGGTTGAAACTAATCATCGACTCATCCTCTTGGTGTTCATTCTCAGTGGCCATCTCACCGGTGTGGATTGAGCCATCCTCACGGATTGCATCCCAGCGTTCCCAAATGGTGGTGGCGCCAGAATCCACCTGATACAACCAAGAACGAATCTCTCTTCTTAGCAACATTGTGTAGGCCTCATCGGTGTAACCAGCATCCTCCAAAGCAAACAAGATCAACGGGGTTCCCAAAAACCCGGTCGAAATCTTTCCTTTTTCGTCCGAAACAATCTTTGCCAGGTTGCGAGCTACCTCTTCAGCCTGATCGCTGGGGCAAATCTTGAACTGCAACGCCATGGCTGATCCAGCCGTTGTCTTAACAGCCTCCTCGCCAAGTTTCTGCCAGGTTATATATGCCATCTCATCAGCTAAGGCGGTGTATTTTTTCTCCATAGCCGCATCCCCTACCAAGTTTTCAAACTTGGCAAGCAGCCTCGCAGAGTGAGAGAAAAAGCTGTTTGCAACGAAGTCTGCAGAAACCTTGGCAAGCCAGGGCATGTCATCGGGTGCATCTGGATCACACCAGTCTCCGAACTGGAACTCAGTTGGTAGCAATCCACTGTCATCTCTTCTGTCGTGTAGCGAGTCAACCCATGAACGCATTGAGTTCAACTGCTGGCGCAAAATCTGAGTTGAACCATAGGACTGATAAACCGCATCCGGAACAATCGTGGCGGCGTCAGCCCAACCAGCTCGACCAATGGTCTTCCAACCAGTGATGTCCGGTTGCAACTTAATGATGTCTGGCACGACAGCCGGAACTCCATCCACTGGGTCCTGATCGATTTCAAGGTCAATCAACCATGAGCGCCAGAAAGCTTCGGTGTCGAACAGTGTGCTGGCTGTATAAGAAAAAGCCTGAGCGTCCCCGGTCCAACCCAACCTTTCATCACGCTGGGGGCAGTCTGTTGGCAAACCAACAAAGTTGTCCATCTGCGACCAGACAACATTTGAGTGAAGCTTGTTCAAACGTGCATCTGCAGAAGCAAAGTGTGACCTAACTTCAGTAGCACTAGAAACAGCCACCGCAATGGCGTCAACAACCTCAACATCGCCAACCACGTCGGCAAACTGGAATCCGTGGAAAGTGAATTTAGGCTCGAGCACTGAAAGACCGTCGTGACTTAGCGTGTAGGTGGCGGTTGCTTTGGCTGAGCGAAGTGCCTTGGTATGCAAAACTTCACCGGGCTCCAAAACCTCTGCGTGACGAACGGTTACCTGGTCGCCCCTTTTACCCTTGACTCTTAGACGAACCCAGCCAGCAATGTTTTGGCCAGCATCCAGCAAGACCCTGTCGGGTTTTTGAGTCACAGTCATCGGTAATTCATCAACAACACTGATGCCCGCTGCATACCTGCTCAACAACAGCGACTTATCAAACTCAGCAATGCTTGCCGTATCCCATGCCGAGTCATCGAATCCAGCCTCAGTCCAACCATTCTGAGCTTTATTGAAATCAATCGTGGAGCCGTCGTAGATATCAGCAAAAATGACTTCGCCGGTTGAGCTGGTCCAGCTGTCATCAGTCACATGAACTTGCCTAGAACCGTCAGACATCTCAATTTCAAGCTGCGCGATAGCAGTGGTGTGGGTTCCATAGTTATCGTATTTGTTCATGAAGCCCATCTTTCCCCTGAACCATCCATCAGCTAGCTCTAGCCCAATTGCATTGGAGCCCTCCCTGATGTGGTCAGTGACATCAAAAGTCACCAGGTTTAGTCGCTCTTGATAGGCAGTCCAACCTGGCATCAGGTATTCATCCCCAAGTACAGCCCCGTTTATGTATGGCTGGACAACCCCCTGAGCAGAAAAGTAAAGTCTTGCAGAAACTGGCTTTGCCTCAAGCTCAAATTCCTTTCTGAATAGATCTGTCGGAGCACTGTGCAAAGAGTTTGTGCGAATGGCATGTGCCGTCAGTTCCTCACTTGGAACTCCATACTCAATTCTGAGAGTTTCAGACCACTGAGATAAACCTTGCTCGGTCTCAACCCTCACCCTGCAGAAGTAAACTGCCCTGGGCTCTGGGGATATGTTCTTAGCCTGAATTTCCATTTGTTCGGCACTTTTAACTAATCCAGATGAAACTGCATCTCTGAAATTGTGGTCTGAACTGACTTCAATTTCATATGCCAGCTGGTTTAGTCCTTGAGCGTGAGCCTCGATGCTCCAGCTCAAAAGGATTGGTTCAAGTGGCAATGCAACCAACGACTTCGCAAACTGATGACTTAGTCCTTTTACTGCGATGTTGGATTCATTCATTTCTCTACCTAACACTCAGGGACCCGTATTTATTGAATCGTTTCAACATTAAACAACACTAACACGTATTAGGACTACTTTTCACCTAGCTGGCCCTTTGGTCGTTATCAGATAGTTATTTCTGTTAGTTTGGAAAAGAGGTTAGGAAACATATATTCTTTGTTGTGTATTGAAACGATTCAATACTCAGCTCAGCTGAAACAAAATATCGGAGGTATTAAATTATGACTTCACTTAGAAGCCGGAGGGCAATGACTGCCATCGCCGGCCTAACAGTGGCAGCTTTCGCGCTCAGTAGTTGCGCCTCAACAGAGGAGACTGATGCTGGTAGCGACAGCGCAGGATCATCTGGTGACAGTGCTAGTTCAGAGCCAATTGAACTTACAATATTGGTTGACGCCCAAGAGACTGCAGTTCAGACTATCGAGGGACTAGGGTCAGCTTTTACCGCTCAAAACCCAAACATCACGATTGAACTGGAAACCCGTCCAGGTGGAGACGAGGGTGACAACATCGTAAAGACAAGACTTGCGACGGATGAGATGACAGACATCTTCTGGTACAACCCAGGTGCACTTTTGCAGGCGCTCAACCCATCGCAGACACTTGTTGACCTCAGTGGCGAGGACTTCATGAGCAGAGTGAGTGAGTCATTCATCGCCGGGGTCTCAGATGAGGAAGGTATTTACGGCGTTCCGGGAGCTACCGCTATGGCTGGCGGTATCCTTTACAACAAGCCAATTTATGAGGAACTTGGTCTTTCAGTCCCTCTTACTTGGGATGAGTTCATGGCCAACAACGCAGTCATTGAGGCGGCCGGTTATGACCCAGTTATTCAGACACATGGTGAATCATGGAGCTCGCAGCTTTTGGTGCTAGCTGACTACCACAACGTTGAGCAGCAACAGCCAGGATGGGCAGATGAATTCACTGCAAACGAGGCCAACATTGCCAGCACCCCTGCGGCGCTTCAGGGCTTCGAAAGACTTGAAGAGGTTTACGAGGCTGGTTACATGAACGACGACGCCGCCACAGCTACATTTAGTGACGGTCTTTCCAAGCTTGCTCTGGGAGAGGGTGCACACTACCCAATGTTGACCGCGGTCATCCCTGACCTCGCAGCCGTTGATGGTGGCGACGTTGAAGACATCGGTTTCTTTGCCCAGCCAGGTGATTCAGCCGACTCAAATGGTCTGACTGTTTGGCTAGCAACTGCACTTTATGTACCGCAGACAACCGAAGGTGCTCAAAGAGAAGCAGCTCTTCAATTCCTCGATTTCGTGGTCTCAGCAGACGGTTGTGACGCAATCACTGAAGCTGTTGGCCAACAGGGTCCATACTTCGTAAGTGACTGTACTTCTGTGGACGAGAATCTCGCATCTCCGATTCGGGATATGTTCCCTTACTTCGAGAGAGAAGCCACCACTCCCGCCCTTGAGTTCCTTTCACCAGTGAAGGGTCCTGCCTTGCCACAGATCACTGCGGCTGTAGGTACAGGACAGTATTCAGCTCTAGAGGGAGCTGAGCTGTATGACGAGGACGTAAAGAAGCAAGCTCAACAACTAGGCCTAGAAGGCTGGTAAAAATATCTAAACCCGGGGTCTAATTGGCCCCGGGTTTAGATAAATCCGGGAGGTGCACTGATGGCGGTTATTTCAACTGCAAGAAAAAACAAAAATCAACGACACACATATAGCTCTCTTAATGTGGCAAAAAGCTATCCGAGTTGGTTTTATGCTCCGGCAGCCATCATTTACGCTGTTCTCTTCCTGCTCCCCACCCTCCTAAGCTTCTTTTTCAGCCTCACACGTTGGAGCCTGTTTGACTGGCAATTCATTGGCTTTGACAATTTCGCTCAGTTTTTCAGCGAGCCTTTCCTCATTCAAGGAACACTAAATACCGTTTTCTTTGCCTTTTTTACATCAGGTACAAAGGTTGTCCTTGGGATGCTCCTAGCAATCTGGTTGTCAGGTGCGGTATTTGCCAAGAGCTACCTGCGAGCAGTTATATTCTTCCCGGTGCTTGTTAGCACCGTGGGCGTGGGAATCACATTCAAGGCTTTGATGCAACCCGAGGATGGGGTAATAAATGCCTCTCTTAATTTCTTTGGCATAGAGGGACCACTGTGGCTAGCTGACCCAGGAACGGCACTTTTCTCGGTTGCCCTTGTTGATGTTTGGCGCGGAGTTGGAATTGCAACAGTTATCTATTTAGCTGGCTTGGCAGCCATCCCCCAGGAATACAACGAAGCAGCCATCGTCGATGGGGCTGGCAAATTAACAAAATTCCGCCACATCACCCTGCCGCTTCTTTTTCCGGCAACTTCGACGGTGATCATCTTGAGTCTAATTGGCGGGCTAAGGTCATTTGACCTGATCTGGGCAATGACCAGAGGTGGACCCGGCTTTGCCTCAGATGTATTGGCTTCAATTATTTTCAAGCAGTATCAAGCGGGCTTCTATGGTCTCTCAACAGCTGGAAACGTTGTGCTGTTTATCTTGGTAACGGCAATTGTCTACCCGCTGAACCGTTACCTGAACAAGAAAGAGGTTGACTACTGATGAAGCGTGATACTTTCATTTTCAAATACCTCTCCGGAATCATTGGCATCATTGTCACCGCCGCTATTTTTATCGTCCCATTCGTGTTCATATTCTTCACGGCCGTGAAAGACCGTGGCCAGGCCGCGCTTCGAGAATTCACGCTGCCTGAAAGTTTTTTGTTCTTCGAAAACCTGATTGCTGTGATTGAAGCCCGTGATTACATGCTCATAACGGCTTTTGTGAACTCGACGGTTCTAACCGTTGCATCAGTGGGTGGGATGGTTATCTTTGGTGCAATGGTGGCCTTTGTATTGCAAAGACGAGTGACACGCTTCACCGGATTGATAAACGCCCTGATTCTTGCGGGATTGATCATTCCACCTGCAGTGGTGCCGACGATTTGGGTGCTGCAAGGATTGAACCTGTTCAAGACCCTGCACGGCCTAATATTCATTGAGGTCGCTTTTGGTTTGGCTTTTACAATTCTGCTATTCAGGGCATTCATTTCCTCAATCCCACGCGAATTGGATGAGGCAGCCATCATTGATGGGGCTGGGCCCATAAAGCTATTTTTCAGGGTTATTTTCCCACTGCTAAGATCAGTGATTGCCACGGTAATCATCCTGCAGTCAATCACTGTTTTCAACGACTTCCAAAACCCCCTCTACTTCCTGCCGGGAGATGAGAATGCCACGGTGCAGCTGACTCTTTATAACTTCCAGAGTCAATTCAACACATCGTTTAACCTGCTTTACATGAACATCCTGATCATCACCATTCCGATGCTGATTCTGTTCCTGTTGTTTAACAGGCGAATTGTTAGCGGTATGACGGCCGGAGCGGTGAAAGGCTAAAACCCCAGCTATTAGCAAGCAAGCCAATAGCTAGAGAGCCAGTGATTGAACTTTGATGTTGCCAAGGGCTGTTGATTCGGCACTTCCCAGAACAATATCTTTGTCAGTCAGCTCAGTCAGCGCTTCAATCAAAACCGTGTTGTTGGTGCCACCTCCGACTAATTTCAGGGTGTCAAAGTCAGTCTCTAGAGTTTTTTCCAGTTGCCCAACAATAGAGATGTAGCCTGCGGCAAGGGAATCAATCACCCTTCTCAGGGTGGTTAGCCTGTCAGTTTGGTCTGCATACAGACGATTCAACACAAGCTCGGGGTTTCCAACACCAAGTAATTCTGGGTGGTTTATATCGATTGCCGGCTGCTGAGCAATCGATCTTGTGTCTCTAATCATTTCATGCAGTTCAGAAGATGAGATCCCCCAAGCTTTTCTTAATTGTTCTGCCACCCACATACCATTGCTGTTTTTCAAAAACCTGACATTGTTAGGGTGGCCAAGTTCATTGGTGAAGCCGTTGTCGCGGGCTACAGTGCTTAGGTTAGGGCTTTCAATCTGTGCCCCAATCAATGACCAGGTGCCCATGGAAATCAGCGCCTCACTTGGTTTGAGATCTGCCCCTACAAATGCACTCGCGGTGTCATGAGAGGCAACAGCAATAAATTGCACATCGCTCAAATCCCCCAGTCCTGGACCAATCACAGTTCCGGGTTCAATAAGTTCAGGAAGCTCCAGGTTGAAGGGAAGTTTTGAGATCAGCTCCTCATCCCAACTTCTGGTCGCTGGGTTTAACAGGCCCGTTGTGCTGGCATTGGTAATCTCAGCAAACTGTTTGCCCGTAAATAGAAAATTTAGATAATCCGGAAACAGCAGTGGCCTGATTGCGGTTGCCTTGGAATCCAGCCAACTTCCATAGAACTGATACAGCGAAGTAAAGGGCAGGGACTGCAGGCCGTTTCTTGAAAAGATGTAGTCAAAGCCTAAAAGCTCATCAAGCTTTTGGCTGTATTGGCTGTTCTTTGGGTCTCGGTAGCACTTCATGCCGCTGGGTGCTAAGAGGTCAACATAGTCAACAGCCCAGCTATCAATACCAACGGTTGAAATCGGATAGCTTTGCTTGGCAGTCACAATCCCATCCCGAATGGTTTCAATGATCTGGTCCAAGGGCCAATAAAGCTCATTTTCTGATTCATAGAAGTCATAGTTGAAGCGTAAAAACTCAGTGTTGTCTTCTTCAGTTCCGATGATTAGTCGACCACTAGAAGCCCCAAGATCAATGGCTAAATGCATCTTCGCTACCTCAAAAACGCAGCAGGGACACCGGCGTCCACGGGCAGGTGAGCTCCGGTGGTCAGTGATAAATCAGACGAGCAAAGCGCAAAAACCGCATTGGCTATGTGCAATGGCAGAACCTCTTGTTTCAAAAGAGTTCTTTGAGCATAAAACTTACCCAGATCTTCTTCCTTTACTCCATAAACTTCAGCTCGCTTCGCACCCCAGCCCCCTGCAAATATCCCACTACCAGCGACCACGCCGTCGGGGTTTATGCCATTCACTCGAACACCGATTTCACCCAACTCGGCAGCTAACAACCTAACCTGATGAGCCTGACTGGCTTTGGCCGATGCATAGGCGATGTTGTTCGCTCCTGCAAAAACACTGTTTTTAGAGGAGATGTAGATGATGTTTCCGCCAATGCCCTGCTCCTTAAGAATTCTGGCGGCTTCCTTACTAACCAAGAAAGAACCTTTTGACATAACGTCAAATTGTTTATCCCAATCGGCTTCTGTTGTTTCTGCCAATGACTTAGATAGAGAAAGCCCTGCGTTATTCACAACGATGTCTACTCCACCGAATGCTCGAATTGATTCATCAAAGGCATTTTTGATGGATTCAGGATTACTAACATCCACCTGAACACCAACTGCCACATCTTTGCCAAGAGAGCTTGCCACCTCATTGGCAGCCTCGATGTTTAGATCTGCGATCACAACACAGGCACCCTCTGCAGCCAATCGTTCAGCGGTTGCCTTGCCAATGCCACTTGCTGAACCCGTTACCAGGGCAACTCGGCCGGCGAGAGGCTTGGGCTTGGGCAACCTTTGAAGCTTTGCCTCCTCTAAAGCCCAGTATTCAATTCGAAACTTTTCAACTTCGGTGATTGGCTGATAACTAGAGATTGACTCTGCTCCACGCATCACGTTTATGGCGTTTAGATAAAACTCTCCAGCAATCCTGGAAGTTTGCTTATTTGCACCAAAGCTAAACATGCCAACCCCAGGAATCAAAACAATGGCTGGGTCTGAACCACGCATCTGAGGTGAATCTTGGTCAGCGTTTCGCTGGTAATAACCCTCGTAATCAGCTCTGTATTGCTCAAACAGTTTTTCAATTTCATCTTTGATTGATGCAATCTCCTGATTGAAATCAACATCCAAGACCAATGGCTTCACCTTGGTTCTGAGGAAGTGGTCTGGGCAACTGGTGCCAAGGCTTGCCAGGGTGCTGAGTTTCTCAGAGGAGACAAACTCCAACACCGAGTCTTGGTCTGTGAAGGTCCCTAACTGATAGCCCGCGGAACTCGCCATGCCACGAACAGTCGGACCAACCATGGCGGCAATTTCCCTTCGCCTGGTTTGCTCGAGGGGCTTCATCACCGTCTTGCCGAAAGGTTCCGCTTTTAATGAGCTGAGATGATCTGCTGCCATTGAAATGATTTTGAGTGAGTTTTCTTCACACTCTTCTGAGCTGTTGCCCCACGCAGTAATTCCGTGGCCTTCCAAAATTACCCCAATTGCCTGCGGGTTTTCTATCTGCAGTTTGGCAATGTCAACACCCAGTTGAAAACCTGGCCTGCGCCAACCAACCCAGAGCACCTCATCGCCAAAAATCTTTTTGGTCTCTTCCTCTCCATTGGCTGCAGTTGCCAACGCAATTCCGCTGTCGGGGTGAAGGTGGTCCACATGCTCTTTTTGAACCAAACCGTGCATCGCTGTGTCAATGCTCGGTGGAGGACCCGCTAGATCAAATTTACACTCACCAAACAGAGCAACCATTTCATCTTCAAACTGCTCCCCTCGATAGACATCGATGAGCTTTCTGAATCTATCAAGCCTCAGGGTTGCAACACCTTTTTCATCCATTGAACCCAGATCTCCACCAGATCCCTTAACAAATAAAACTGGCACCTGCTCCCCGGTTAGTGGGTCTGTCTCTGCACCTTTAGCGGAGGTGTTGCCCCCTCCATAGTTTGTGTTTGCTGGATTGGCGCCAAGTTTTCTGGATCTTTCGATCATTTCCTTTTTTGCCTGATTCATCAGGCCCCCCACCCAGCTTGCTCTCCACCAACACGTTCTTTGGCTATTGTCTCCTGGTAACCACTCTCACGGAAGGCCGCAACAGGGTCTGTTGGTAGTCCCCGTCCGGCTCTCCATTCAGCCAACTGCTCTCTAACGTCAGCGCTGAAAGCATCCATGAAAATGTCATGGGCAGCCAACACGTCTCCTGACAGCTGAGCTTTTCGAAGTGCATCCTGATCTACAAGCAACGCTTTAGCGGTTGCTTCTTGAACGTTTAGCACAGAGCGCAGCTGAGCAGGTATTTTCAACTCAAGGTTGTGTGCTTGGTCCAGCATAAACACAACAGTTGAATCTGCCTCCAAGGCACCAGCTCTCAAAACCTCATACATAATTCTGTAAAGCTGGAATGGGTCTGCTGCTCCAACGATTAGATCGTCATCTGCATAGAAACGTGAGTTAAAGTCAAAGGAGCCAAGCTTTTGGGCTCTGGAAAGTTGCATCACGATGAATTCGATGTTTGTCGCCTGTGCATGGTGTCCGGTGTCCAAACAAACAACCGCCTTGTCACCTAGATCCTGCACCTGCATCAGGGCTGTTCCCCAGTCGGGAACGTCCGTGTGATAAAAGGATGGCTCAAAAAACTTGTACTCAAGAACAAGCCTTTGATCCTCACCCAGCTGCGAGTAAATTTTCTCCAGTGAATCAGCCAAGTTGTCTTGACGGATTCGCATGTCATCCTGTCCTGGATAGTTAGTCCCGTCAGCCAGCCAAATCTTTAGATCTTTGCTACCGGTCTGATGCATGATGTCAATGCATTCCAGGTGGTGATCAATTGCCTTTTGTCTGGTCGCATTGTCGCTGTGGGCCAAAGAGCCCAACTTATAGTCGTCATCCTGAAAGGTGTTTGAGTTGATTGTTCCTAGTGCCACGCCTTGGTCCTCGGCATGTTTTCTCAAATCAGCAAAGTCAGAAACCTTGTCCCACGGGATATGTAGTGCCACTCTGGGTGCCAGGCCAGAATACTTGTGAACCTGCCCCGCATCAGAGATTTTTTCAAACGTGTCCCTCGGAACACCCGGCTGCCCAAACACTCTGAACCTAGTGCCAGTATTGCCGAAGGCCCACGAAGGGACTTCGATTTCTTGACGGCCTAATATTTGTAGGTGATTGTCCTGCAACTTTCTCATGTTGACCTTACTTTTTTTGAATCGTTTCAATTTTAGAGTCTAAACTTATGGGTGGCAAATGAAAACAAAACGGTTATCAAATTGAAATAGTTTGAATTATAGTACACCCATGAAACAGGCGAGTGTGAGCGATGTGGCAAAAAAGGCTGGTGTTTCAATTGGTACCGTTTCAAATGTTTTGAACCACGCAAACCGTGTGAAACCAGGAACGGTCAAAAAGGTTCAGCGAGCTATCGAAGAACTGGGGTTTGTTAGAAACGATGCCGCCAGACAATTAAAGGCAGGCAACTCCCGGACCATTGGCTTAGTTGTCCCTGATGCCTCGAACCCTTTCTTCGCGGACCTGGCCAAGGGTGCGGAAAACCTTGCAATTGCAAGGGAGTTTGCCGTCATCATCGGTAACAGCAGTGAAGACAACAGCAGGGAGTCGTCTTATATCAACCTGTTCCACGAACAGCGTGTTGGAGGGGTGCTGATCAGCCCTGTGCGGGGAGTGAACAAGCGAATTGAGCAACTGCACCATATGGGCATAAACGCGGTCATAGTGGACCGTGAAGCGGATGCGACTATTTGTTGTTCGGTATCAGTGGATGACGTTGCCGGAGGAAGACTCGCCTCCAGGCATTTGCTGGATCAAGGACGCAAACACATTGCCTTCGTCGGAGGTGGGCCAAGCATTCAGCAGACCGTAGACCGACTCGAAGGCGTTAGGCAGGAGATGCTGAATTTCCCAAAAGCTCGACTAAGTGTTTTCGAAACTAGCGAGATGAACGTCTTGGCCGGTAGAAAGGTTGGCATCGAAATTGGCAAGCTTCCAGCCACAGAAAGACCAGATGGAGTTTTTTGCGCAAACGATTTGGTGGCTGTTGGTGTGATGCAAGCACTGTTGTTTGAAAACAGCATCAAAGTTCCTGAGCAGATTGCCATGATTGGCTATGACGACATTGATTTTGCCCAGTCGACAATTGTCCCGCTTTCTTCAGTAAGACAGCCCTCTCATTTGCTAGGAAGTTCGGCGGTTGAGCTTTTGATTTCAGAGCTCCAAGATGTGGATCACGTCCACAGGCAAATCACTTTCCAACCGGAGATTGTTATCCGCGAAAGCTCCCTCCGGACGAAATAGAGGTCAGTTCTAGAAACTGTCGCTTCAGTTCGGGGAATAAGTGCGTTATCTTTTTGTTATACCTAGTAATCACCAATCTACAAGGGCGTAGTTCCGATCCGCTAAGAGAGGAAATATGCCCGCTTTTGAGTATCACTGCAGCAACTGCAGTAGCAATGTAACCATCAACCACAGATCAATTGAGTCGGTTGACATTATGTGTGCTCGCTGCTCCAGCAAGCTTCACCGCGAAGAGCCACTGAGCCTGAAACTTCAGGTGATGGCCCACGAAATCAAAGATTTTCTTTCAGGCCGAGCCTGAAATCTCATTCTCTAAATACTGAATCGCTCGGTTCAGAATTTCTGCCTGAGTCAAGGAGGCGTCAATTACTAGGCCTTCGTTCTGAGAGATGCTTTCAAGAATTGCTAATTGAGAGTCAAGCATCTCTGGCTTCATGAAATGATGTCGATTTTCCATTCGAGTAAGGATGGTTTTTTTATCAGCATCCAGTTGAAGAAACAGCACCGCCATAGAGTTCTCTCTGATTCGATCTCGATAAACCCTCTTCAGCGCTGAACAGGCCAGAACAACCGCTTCTTTGGCGTTCAGACTTTCTGCGCAAGCGTCCAGCCAAGACCATCGGTCATCATCCGCTAGCGGGATTCCGGCGTTCATTTTTTCGATGCTCGATTCGGGGTGAAGGCTGTCAGCATCAACGAAGGCGTAGTCCAAAGAATCTGCAAGGGACTGTCCGATGGAACTTTTACCGACACCGCTGACGCCCATCACCACAATTTTTTTTGGTATTGGGGTGAATTTCAAGATTACTGCCCTAGGCTCCGGTTAGCGGATAACGCACGATTGTTGCGTTTCTATCCTGACCAACACCAATAGCACTGATTCTTGTGCCACTCATTCGCTCCAATGCCAAAACATAGTCTTGGGCATTCTTTGGAAGCTCTTCAAAGGTTGTACAACCAGTTATGTCTTCATGCCAGCCCGGGAAGTTTTCATAAATCGGCTTCGCGTGGTGGAAATCACTTTGGTTGGCGGGAAGCTCTTCAACTCTTTGGCCGTCAATCTCATAGGCAACACAAACTGGAATCTGATCAAGCCCAGTTAGCACATCCAACTTGGTCAAAAAGAAGTCAGTCAATCCATTGATTCTGGTTGCATACTTAGCAATTGGGGCATCAAACCATCCACAGCGACGCTCGCGTCCGGTGGTGACACCAAACTCTCCGCCATTGCTTCTTAGAAACTCTCCCCACTCATCAAACAGCTCTGTTGGGAAAGGTCCTGATCCAACTCGGGTTGTGTAGGCCTTTAGGATTCCGATAACACCCGTAATTCTGGTTGGACCAATTCCTGAGCCAACAGTTGCCCCTCCAGCACTTGCATTGCTAGAGGTAACAAACGGATATGTTCCGTGGTCAATGTCCAGAAGTGTTCCCTGGCCACCTTCCAACAAAACAGTCTTGCCCTCATCCAAAGCCTGATTCAGAATCAGTGAGGTGTCTGTGACCATTGGCTTCAATCTCTCACCAAAGCTCAACAGGTGTTCAACAACCTCCTCCACTCTCACGGCCGCTCGGTTATAAACCTTCACCAACAAGTCATTTTTTTGAACAAGCGCCCCTTCAACTTTCTGAGTCAAGATGCTTGGGTCAAACAAATCCTGAATGCGGATTCCCAGTCGACCAATTTTGTCAATGTATGTCGGGCCAATTCCGCGACCAGTCGTTCCAATAGCTTTTTTGCCCAAAAAACGCTCACCGACTTTGTCAACGGTCACGTGATACGGGGTAATCACGTGAGCATTGGATGAAATCTTTAGTTTGGAAATATCGACTCCCTGAGCAGCTAACCCGTCAAGTTCTTCCATCAAAACTTCTAAATCGACAACTACACCGTTTCCAATTACTGGCGTTACCCCTGGGGTCAAAATTCCTGAAGGAAGCAGGTGCAGGGCGAAGTTTTTATCACCGACTACGACGGTGTGGCCTGCATTATTTCCACCCTGAAAACGAACCACGTAATCAACCTGGTCACCTAAAAGGTCAGTTGCCTTGCCTTTACCCTCATCCCCCCACTGGGCGCCAATCAACACAATTGCTGGCATGGTTTCCTCGATTCCGGTTTCCTAAGAAACCCAATACAGCTTAGCTGAATACGTGCTTGGTCACCCAGGAGTGCATTGTGATGGCAGCTGCAGCGCTGGCATTTATAGACCTTGTTGAACCAAATTGAGAAATCTCTAAAACAGCACTTGCACTGTCCAACGCAGCTTGGCTCAAACCTGGTCCCTCTTGGCCAAATAGAAACACGCATTCTTTGGGCGGCGAATACTCTTCAAGCTTTTGACACCCGGGAACGTTGTCGATTGCAATAATTGGCAACTCTCCGATGTATTTGATGAAAGACTCAACATCTGGGTGGTGAGTCACATGCTGATACCTGTCTGTCACCATTGCCCCGCGACGATTCCAGCGACGATTTCCGATTATGTGTACCTCTTTTGCTAAAAAAGCATTGGCGGTTCTTACAATCGAGCCAATGTTCAAATCATGCTGCCAATTTTCAATTGCGACGTGAAACCCGTGACGCTTTGAATCAAGATCAGCAACAATCGCCTCCATTGACCAGTATCGGTAGTAATCGACAACATTTCTGGTGTCACCCTCTGCCAAAAGCTCAGGATCGAATTTCTCAAAATCGGGATGCTTGCTCGGGTCTCCCTCAAAGGGGCCAACTCCCCAGGTTGGTTGTTCTGTCGGTTTCTCGGTCACTAGTGAAGTTTAGAGCCCGCCGGATGCACTTTCACACCAGGAATACTCTCGAACTGAGCTTTCCGGTCAGTGGTCACCAGTTGAAGACCCCAAGAGGCTGCAATAGAGGCAATCAATAGATCCATTCCAGATCTTGGTTTGCCAAGGTGAGCAAGGGTAGCTTTCAACTCAGCATGTTTGCTTGCGGCACGTGAGTCAAAGCCAGCTACCTCAGAGACGCTCAATAACGCCTCAAGGACTTTCCAGCCCCGTTTACTTGATTGGGCTGACATCCTTCGCAATCCGTATTCAAACTCTGCCAAAACAGGTGTTGGCAAAACAAAACCCAAATCCTGAAGCACTTTTACATCTGCACCGCGCTCAATTGCAATCAGTACCGATGTGTCAAGAACTACTCTCAGGTTGGTGCTCAATATCTATCCCAGTTGTCGGCATCATCTCGTTGGCTGTTGACTTCCTCCCAGATAGATTCGATTTCTGCATCACTCTCAGGTTTTTCAACACTTGTCAGCATTTGTGCTAGCCGCTTGCCAGATGCCACATTCTCGACTCCACCGAGTTGAGCAATGACTGATTTTCCCCTGGTAATCAGGATTGTTTCACCAGCCGCCACCTGGTCCAAAACATCACTGAAATTTCTTGACACCTCAGTGGCGGTCATTGTTTTTGTCATATAAATCAGATTATCTGATTTATTATCCTGAATCAACACCAAATCACTCTTGCAGATTCCGTTTCTTGACTTCGGAACATCGAGGAATCTGTGGGAAAAGTTAGCTAAGACCCAGATCCTCAAGACTGATTAGGGAAAGGTATTTATATCCTTCTTTTTCAATCACTTCGCGGGCGCCTGTGTCTCTGTCAACCACGGTTGTAATGCATAAAATCTCGGCACCTGCTTCTTTGACTGC
Organism: uncultured Micrococcales bacterium; assembly: GCA_913062975.1. Lineage (GTDB taxonomy): Bacteria > Actinomycetota > Actinomycetes > Actinomycetales > Microbacteriaceae > CAJXVY01. The sequence continues at coordinate 21,285 of CAJXZO010000009.1, read as the reverse complement.
CTCTGCCGCAGTGAGCGGGCTTCCGCCCGTGGTCGAGGTGTCTTCCACCACAACAACTTTTCTGCCTGAAATCTCGGGTCCCTCAACCTGTCTGCCCATGCCATGCTGCTTGGCTTGCTTGCGAACAACGAAGGCGTCGATGTTGTCGCTAGCGTTCATGATTGCAGCGGCAACTGGGTCAGCTCCCATTGTGAGGCCACCAACAGCATCAAATTCGTTGACTCCGTTTTGGGTGAGCAGTTGCAGCATCTGAGCACCAATCAACTTTGATGCCTCGTGATGCAAAGTCGCTCTTCTCAGATCAACGTAGTAATCGGCTTTGATGCCGCTGGAAAGAGTCACCTCTCCATGCACCACGGCTAGTTCAGTTATTAGCTCAATTAGGCGATGTCTGTCTGGGTTGTTATCACTCACAAATTAGAGTTTAGCTATGCGCATTGCCACATGGAACGTCAACTCAATCAGAGCAAGGGTGGCAAGAGTCACCGATTACCTATCTAGAGCCGATATTGACATCCTGGCGATGCAGGAAATTAAGTGCAAACCGGAGCAATTCCCAAGAGCTGAGTTCGAAGCACTGGGCTATGAGTTAATCATCCATGGGCTGAATCAATGGAACGGTGTTGCCTTTGCCTATAAAAAACACATTCAGGTTTCAGACATCGAGTATGAGTTTTCACAAATGCCAGCATTCAATGATGTTTTTGAAGCCCGGGCCCTGGGGGCAACCTTCGATGGAGTAAGGCTTTGGTCACTCTATGTTCCAAACGGCAGAGAGCTAGACCACCCTCACTACACATACAAACTCGAATGGCTTCATAATCTGGCCGCCACCACCGCAGAACAGCTCGAAGCAGATCCTGATTTGCAGATGGCTTTGATGGGAGATTTCAACATTGCTCCATTAGACACAGACGTTTGGGACATCGCTGAGTTTGCCGGTTCCACTCACGTTAGCGAAGACGAGCGCATGGCTTTTGAGGCGTTTGAACAGATTGGGCTAACCGATGTGGTTAGACCCGATCACCCCGAGGGGTACACCTATTGGGATTACAAACAACTGCGCTTCCCCAAAAACGAGGGAATGAGAATTGACTTCATCCTGGCATCTGAAACATTGGCCGAGAGAGTTTCAGAAACAGAGATGGTCAGGGCAGAAAGAAAGGGTGATCTTCCAAGTGATCACGTGCCGGTTGTTGCCAGCATTAGTTGATTGGAAACTGGCACCTCAGCTGAGAAGTGGTTTCCTTTTGAATCAGAGTGATAGCTGAAGTGGGTGCTGAGCTCGGAAATTGTTTTCATCCCGTAGCCAGGCTTGGTATTGGATATTTTGGTGCCATCAAACTCAGCCGAAACCATGATGATGCCCAAGCTTTCGCTGACTGCATGGTAGGGCCCGATTTTGAAACTGACTTTTTTGGAATCAGAGTGCTTCATGGCGTTTGAAGCCACCTCGCGCACAATCTCTACCACCGCCACGTGGGCGTTTTGATCGTTTGCTAGCAAATCAACTGTTTCCGGATCCAAGGAACAACTGATTTCAGCACTCGCCCCCCACATCTCGTGCAGTTGATCAAGAAACTCAACCAGGTTGATCGATGATGGGGTCTTAAGCTCTGTCTCAATCGCAGTCCGGAATTGACTGAGTTTCTGAGAATCTGGTGCGACACCGGTTCTTTCAATCTCCAAGGCCAAAGATCGAATCCTTGACTGAACTGTTCCGTGCAGGATTCTTGCAAGTCTCTGCTTTTCCACCAGTCTCATCTGCTCAGCCCTTGACCTTGCCAAAGCGGTTTGGTCAATCGCAAGTTTCAGCCTCTCGATGGCCTGCTCGTATTCGTATTTCGACGCAAAGCCAACCGCTGAGAGCATTCCTGCTGCAAATACGTTGTTGAAAAGACTCATTGCTGCAATCAGCGTTAGCTCAGATCCTGGCAAAACAATCAGCGGTGAAACTGAACTGACGAATGCTGGAATCATTAAAAAGCTCAGGTTCGAAATCAGCTTGGCAGTTTGGTTCTCAAGCTTGGAAAGAACCCGCCTTCCGATTGTGTAGCTAACGAAGATAGCTGTACCCACCAACAGCAAATCCAGCAACGCACCCGCAACACCGAATCCCCAGATTTTGGCAGTGATTGCAGAAATCATCTGCAACACAATTGCCACTGCGATGTGGAAAGGTCTTTCTATGAAGGCCGTTGTTGCCACTTGCCAGCCGTTTACCTTTTGATAGGGAATCACAACAAACTCAGGCTTGGTGGAGGAAACGTGAAGTCGATCAATTATTGGTCTGAGCCCCTGGTCCACCAAACGATGCAACTGATTGGAGATTTTCTGCAGCTCCCGGCTTTCTTTGCCCTTGGTTTCAACCTGAATCAGCCCAAGGTCAACAAGCTTCAGCGTCTCTTGGAGAACCTCAGATCGAGAACGCTCCAACTCGTCCTCGCTCTGCTCCAAGTATTTGGACTGTTTGGCAAGTTCGGTTTTTAATTTGCTGAGTGTTTTGGTGAAGCTGTTAATTTCAAACACCGCGGCATTGCCCACCGCATACCAAACGACCACCAAAAAGGTTCCGGTGCCCATGCGCCATGCGAAATTAGCCTGCTCCACCAGCACAAACTGCTCAGCCAAGGTGGAAACGGTAAATCCCCTTGCCAGCCCCATCAAAACAAGAGTTGCAATCAAAATCAGTCCGAAACGGAAATTGAATGCCTTGGCAATTAGGTTTCCAACAAAAATCATTGGAAGCAAAACCAAATGAGCCACAAGCCCGACAGTCATCCAGTTTGGCTCACCAACGCTTGTTCCCTCGGGGACAAAAGCTCCAGTGCCCAGAATTGAAAAGGGAAGCATGATTAGCCAAGGGACATAAGAAAGGCCTGGGGGTGAGTAGATAGACCGGGTAGCTCTGATGATGCTTTTTTTCAAGGGTTTACCTTCAAATACTGACGATAAACCTGTGCTGCCATAACTCTTCTCGAGGAGCCTGATTTTGCCTCAAACCCCAGCGCCTTATAAGTCCTTGTTATCAGCTGTTCAACCGCTCTGGTGGATTGATCCTTACTCTCAGCAATTTGCTGATTTGACATTCCCTCACTGAGCATTCGAAGCAGGTCCATCTGTGCTCGAGTCAGATTTAGATCTGCCCCCGTTGCGACAGAGCTGCCAGCCCCTCTGAGAACACCCTCGATTTGATCCACCAGCAACTGGGTGTCTGCCATGTCCTGCTTATTTAGATAGGAAATATAGGGAACCTCGGGGATGGCCTTCACTGAGGCAGAGTAATTTGACAAAATCACATAGCCGCGGGTGTTGTCAGCTCTCCCCAGAGCACTAACCAGCTCTAGGCCGTTAACCCCAGACCCAAGGTCAATGTCCACCAGCAAAACATCTGGGTCAAATTTCTTGAGCATTCTGTGAGCGGAGATTGCATCAGCGGCAGCTTCGGTTTCAAAACCAAAAGAATTCAGAGCAGTTGATAACAAGGAACGGATAAGGGCATCGTCATCGACGATTAGAACTCTTCTAACAAACTCCCTGGCCATTTTCCCTCCGCATATAAAGCTAGAATGCCGAGGAACAGTTTGGCAACGGTATTCGGTTAACCGAACATTAAGCCTCGAAGGGTTTTACGCTTAGCCCGTCCCCATCAACATCAACCCTCACGTTTGCACCATCGGTGATTTCACCTGAAAGCAAGAGATTTGCCAGCTGATCATCAATTTGTTGCTGCATCAACCTTCTTAGAGGTCTTGCACCAAACACTGGGTCGTAGCCGTTTCTGGCAAGCCATGCACGGGCCTCTGGTGTCACCCCAATGTTAAGCCTCTTTTGCTCTAAACGCTCAATCAGTCTGTCAATGTTTAGATCGACTATTTGACTCAGTTCCGCTTCAGTCAGAGCATCAAACACAACAATGCTGTCAAGACGGTTAATAAACTCTGGTTTGAATGCAGAGCGAACAGTTTCCATAACCATCGTTTTTTTCTGGCTCTGCTCTAGCTCATCATCGATCAGATACTGACTTCCTAGATTGCTGGTCATGATCAGAATCACGTTTCTGAAATCAACGGTTCTTCCTTGCCCGTCAGTGAGCCTGCCGTCATCCAAAACCTGGAGCAATACATCAAACACCTCTGGGTGGGCCTTCTCAACCTCATCCATCAAAATAACGCCGTATGGTCTTCTGCGGACAGCCTCGGTTAACTGTCCTCCCTGCTCATATCCCACATACCCCGGAGGAGCTCCAATCAGCCTGCTGACCGAATGCTTCTCCCCATATTCGCTCATGTCAATTCTTACCATTGCTCGCTCATCATCAAACAGGAAATCAGCTAATGACTTGGCAAGCTCGGTTTTGCCAACTCCGGTTGGTCCCAAAAACAGAAAACTGCCGGTTGGTCTGTTTGGATCACTAATACCAGCCTTAGATCTCCTAACAGCATCACTAACACTTTTCACTGCCTCCGCTTGACCTATCAGCCTCTTTCCAAGCTGCCTTTCCAGGCTCAGCAACTTCTCGCTCTCGCCTGCTAGCAATCTGCCGGTTGGAATTCCGGTCCAAGCAGAAACAACGCTGGCAATCTCGTCCTCGCCAACCTGGTCACTGACCATGCGCTCCTTATTTTCCTCACTTTCGAGTTCTGCCTGCTCAGCATCAGAGAGTTGCTTTTGCAATTGAGGAATCTCTCCATAGAGCAACTTGGAGGCTTTTTCTAGATCACCTTCACGCTGAGCGCGGTCCGCTTCAATTCGGCGTTGGTCAAGTTGTTCTTTCAGCTCACCAATTTTGTTCAACTCCGAGCGCTCTTTGTTCCAAGCCTCGTTCAACCTTTCAAGCTCTTCGGTCTTTTGGTTTAGGTCTTCCTCTAGCTTTTCAAGCCTTTGCTTGCTGGCTTCGTCCTTTTCTTTTTTCAAAGCCATCTGCTCAAGTTTTAGTCGATCGACGGTTCTTCTTAGCTCATCAATTTCAACCGGAGCACTGTCAATCTCCATGCGAAGCCTGCTGGCAGCCTCATCTACCAGGTCAATTGCCTTATCCGGCAGCTGGCGACCAGTGATATACCTGTCAGACAGCTGGGCTGCACTGACAAGCGCAGAGTCAGCAATAGTCACCTTGTGATGAGCTTCGTAGCGCTGTTTTAGACCTCTAAGGATTGCCACCGTGTCCTCAACTGAGGGCTCGCCGACGAATACCTGTTGGAACCTGCGCTCCAAAGCACTGTCTTTCTCAATTCGCTCACGGTATTCATTCAGTGTCGTTGCACCAATCAACCTAAGCTCACCTCTGGCAAGCATGGGTTTTAGCATGTTGGAGGCATCCATCGAACCATCAGCAGCTCCCGCACCAACCAGGGTGTGAAGTTCATCAACGAAGGTGATGACGTTTCCCTCTGCATCTTGAATTTCTTTCAAAACAGCCTTCAGCCGCTCTTCGAACTCTCCTCGGAACTTCGCCCCTGCAACCATTGCTGATAAATCAAGACTGATTAGCGTTTTGTTTTTCAGTGACTCTGGAACATCACCCGCGACAATGCGCTGGGCGAGACCCTCCACCACTGCTGTTTTTCCAACACCTGGTTCACCAATCAAAACCGGGTTGTTCTTCGTCCGTCGAGACAAGACTTGACTGACTCTTCGGATTTCACTGTCTCGACCAATGACTGGGTCTAATTTGCCAGATCTTGCAACCGCGGTGAGATCAACGCCAAACTCTTCTAAAGCTTTGGGTTGTTCCTGCTGCTGTTGCTGATTCATCTTTTCCTCCTGTAAAGAACTACGCTGTCACCTCGGTCTGGCCTCTGTCCGCGGTTTATTCTCACGACCCCTCTGTCGCCTGCTGCAAAGACCCTTGAGCCTGGTTGTTGAATGACCTGATCGGCAAGTGTTTGTTCTAAATCTCTAACTCTTTGTTTTAGCTCTAGGTTTTCATCCACCAGTTCCAGGATTCTGCGGATGCCCTCGAGTGAGACTCCCTCGGCAGATAGCCTCGCCACTTCGCGTAATTGAGCAACATTGCGCATTGTGTAGCGGCGGGACTTGCCAGAGGTCCTCACTGGCTGCACCAGCCCAATGCGGTCATACTGCCTTAAAGTCTGCGGGTGCATGCCTGATAACTCCGCGGCAACGCTAATCACAAACAGTGGTGCGTGCTCATCAAAGTCCATGCCAGCCTCCTAGAGTTGCCCTGCCTTGCTCAATAAATCTTCTCGGGGATTCTCGTTTGGAATCTCCTGGGCTAACTCCTCCAGAATCTTTTTAGCCTTGGAGGAAAGCCTGGATGGAACAGCAACCTCAACTGTTGCCAGTAGGTCTCCAGGTGTTGATTTCTGAACACCCTTGCCCTTCACTCGCAGTGTCCTGCCCGATGGAGTTCCAGGTGAAACCCTAAGTTTCACCGGTGGCCCACCCAAAGTTGGAACTTCAATGGTTGCGCCCAAAGTTGCCTCGATAAATGTCACTGGAACTTGAACCCGAAGGTTATTTCCATCACGAGTGAAAACGGGGTGGTTTCCGACCAAAACTGTCACCAACAAATCGCCACTTGGACCTCCGTTTGGGCTTGGTTGACCCTTGCCAGCAAGCTTCACCCTTTGTCGGTGTTCAATTCCAGCTGGAATCTTCACATTTACGCTGCTACGTCCGGTGTTCAGTTTCACCGTGGTTCCTTGAATGGAGTCAATGAAATTGACTTTCACCTCAGCCTTCAGATCCTGACCTCGCTGGGGTCCTGGATCAAAGCCGAAGCCCGGGAACCCTCCGAACCCCGCAGATTGTCTGCCACCTCCGCCAAACAGGTTTGAAAACACGTCTTCAAACCCTCCTCCGGAATTAGCCCCACCGGAGGTAAATCTGGCACCGGAACCCATGGCTCTGATCGAGTCATACTCCCTGCGTTGCTCTGGATCACTTAGAACCGAATAAGCCTCGGAAATATCTTTGAATCGAGCCTCTGCCTGGACATCCCCGGGATTTGAATCAGGGTGATTATCGCGAGCAAGCTTCCGGTATTTCTTTTTCAACTCGGCGTCACTAACGTCCTTGCTGACGCCCAGGATTTTATAAAAATCTTTGTCCAGCCAATCTTGACTTGCCATCTAGCTCACTCCGTTCTTGCTAATCCTCGGTGGGAACAAATACTGCAACCTTGGCGGGTCTGATTTCTCTGTCCCCGATTCGATAACCACGCTCAATGACATCGGCAATGGTTGGTTCGCTAACCTCGGCAGATGGGTTCTGCACCAGAGCATCATGAAGACTTGGGTCAAACTTCTCACCCTTTTCGCCAAAGCTTTCCAAGCTGAACTTCTCCGCTGCCTGACGCAATTTCAAAGCAACCGCCGCCATCGCAGACCCCTCAACCAGATCGCCATGGCTTTCTGCTCTGTCAATGTCATCAAGTGCTGGCAAAAATGCTCGAATTACTTCAGCAACACTTGCCTGACGCTCGGTGGCTCGGTCACGTTCCACTCTGTTTTTGTAGTTCGCGAAATCAGCCCGCAGACGCTGGAGGTCTTGAAAGACCTCCAGCTCGCGGTCTAATTCACTTGGCTCTTCTTCAACCGAGACTTCTTCTTCGGTTTCAGGCTCCTCAGATTCGTTTTCTTGCTGAGTTTCAGAGTCCATGTCCTCGGGCTTTTGCTCCTCGGCCATTACTTCTTCTCCTCGTCGCCCTCTGAGTTGTCTTCCTCTTCTTCAACGACCTCAGCATCAACCACATCTTCCTCTTGTTGAGGCTCCTCGGTCTCAGTGGTTTCCTCACTCTGGCTGTAGAGGGCCTCACCAATCTTGCCCTGGCTTTCCATCAACTTCTCCTGAGCTTTGGTGACCTCCTCGATGTCTTCACCTGCCAAAGCTGTCTTCAGAGCGTCAACGTCGGCCTGCACCTCGGTTTTCACCTCGTCGCTCAGCTTCTCGTCATTGTCTTTGATTAGCTTTTCAACTGAAAAGGCAAGCTGCTCGGCTGCGTTGCGGGTCTCTGCTTCTTCACGACGCTTTTTGTCCTCAGTTGCGTGCTCCTCGGCGTCTTTCACCATGCGCTCGATATCTTCCTCACTGAGTGAAGAACCACCGGTGATAGTCATTGACTGCTCCTGGCCGGTTCCCTTGTCTTTAGCACTGACGTGAACAATTCCGTTGGCGTCAATGTCAAATGTCACCTCAACCTGAGGAACTCCTCGAGGCGCTGGAGCGATGCCAGTTAGCTCAAAGTTTCCAAGACTCTTGTTATCCCTGGTGAACTCACGCTCTCCCTGGAAAACCTGAATGGAAACACTTGGCTGGTTGTCATCAGCGGTCGTAAACGTCTCGCTTCGCTTAGTTGGAATGGCGGTGTTGCGCTCAATCAGCTTGGTCATGATTCCACCCTTGGTTTCAATGCCCAAAGACAGTGGTGTGACATCAATCAGCAGAACATCCTTGCGGTCTCCCTTGATAACACCTGCCTGCAATGCGGCTCCAACACTGACAACCTCATCGGGGTTCACAGTCTTGTTAGCTTCCTTGCCACCGGTAAGTGACTTCACCAACTCACTCACTGCGGGCATTCTGGTTGATCCACCTACTAGCACCACGTGAGCAATTTGGTCGACCTTAAGGCCTGCCTCTTTCATCACATCCTCAAATGGCTTGCGGGTGCGCTCAAGCAGGTCATTGGTCATTGACTCAAACTGAGCACGGCTGATGGTGATGTCCAGGTTGGCAGGGCCAGATTCAGTTAGAGACAAATATGGAAGCTGAACCTGGGTTGAGGTTGAGCTGGAAAGCTCTTTCTTAGCCTGCTCAGCTGCCTCCTTTAGTCGCTGCAGGGCGATTTTGTCATCAGAAACATCAACACCGCTGGTGTTCTTAAACTCGGTGACCATGTGATCAACCAGCTTCTGATCCCAGTCATCTCCACCTAGGCGGTTATCACCGCTGGTTGCACGGACCTGAATGGTTGAAAAATCATCATCCTTGCCAACCTCAAGAAGTGAAACATCGAATGTTCCACCACCAAGGTCAAACACCAGGATTGATTCATCCTCTTGGCCCTTATCAAGACCATAAGACAAAGCTGCTGCAGTTGGCTCGTTGATGATTCTTAGAACGTTTAGTCCCGCAATTTCACCAGCTTCTTTGGTTGCCTGACGCTCGGCGTCATTGAAGTATGCGGGGACAGTGATGACCGCATCGGTCACATCTTCACCCAAATAGGTCTCAGCATCACGCTTTAGCTTCATCAGAATGCGAGCACTGATTTCCTGTGGGGTGTATTTCTTGTCTTCAACTTCGAATGTCCAGTCAGTTCCCATGTGACGCTTTACGCTACTTACGGTGCGATCCACGTTGGTTACCGCCTGACGCTTGGCTGTTTCACCAACCAAAATATTTCCATCTTTGGTGAATGCCACAACCGAAGGTGTGGTTCTCATGCCCTCTGCGTTGGCAATAACTTTTGGTTCACCGGCTTCTAGAACTGTTACAGCACTGTTGGTGGTTCCCAGGTCAATTCCTACTGCGCGACCCATGTTTCTCCTTCTATCATCGAAAAATTACTCAGACTTGAGTCTTCTTCACTCAAGTTTCAAGTATTACAACAATGTTGTCAAGAGATTATTCCAAAAACTTGAGTTAGATTGACTCAAGTTTCTCTAAATGGTGATTTTGGCGGTGAATTTGACGCCGTTATCTTGGTTTTCGACGTTGAAGCTACTGGCTAGCTCCCTGTATATCTGTGTTCCGATGCCCTCTTTTGATTTCTCCACTAAGTGCTCTCCGTTGTTGACAGCCTCTAGCACCAGGTGATTGCCAGTTCTTTCAATCTTGGCATCAAAGCGGTTTGCGTTTCCGTGCCTAATGGCGTTGCTAAGGCTCTCTCTCAAAATCTCGGAAACGCTTTCGCTACAAACAGGGTTTGATTTCAAAACTTCGATTGCATCCATGGAGATATCAATCTCCACCTCACAAACATCCTCCCAAGTTTCAATCAACTGTTGCTTGATCAATGCAAAGTCCATTGCCGGTTCCGGTCCCTGCGAGGTTATCTGGACTGCCCGATCAACCTCTTTTAGCACCGTGTAGGTGTCTAATCCCTGTTTTTGATTCAACCTTCCGATGGCTGCTGTCAACACACTCTGCAGGTAGCCGTGCAGCAAAAGGTTCCACTTCCGCTTGGACTGCCAAACTTCCTGCTGAACTAGCTCAAGCGATCTTCTTTGCTCTTGCTCTAAAGACCTAACACCCTCCAAGATCAAAGCTCTCTGCTTTTTCATGACAATTGCAAATGACATTGTCGTGTTTGCCAAGGCTGAGACTGGAATTGGGGTCAGTTGCAAATAGAAATCGATACCTTGCACCGGATAGAGCTGATTCAATGTGAAAAAGGTGATGACTCCAATCAAAGCACCAATGCCGAAAGAAACCATCAAGGCCCCTGCCGAAGAGATTTGAAGTTTGGATGGGAGAGCTAAAACCAGTAGGGCAATCAAGATGGCTGAACCAAGCAACACCGCTCCGAAGATGGCCATCGGGCTTGGCTCGGCGATGCTGAGGCCCAGGGGAGCGCCGAAAAACAGAAGTAGCAGCGTGCTGGCAATCGGAGCAAGCGTCGATTTCAAAGGAATCTTTTGGGCGAACTTATGCCGGCCGGTCAAAAATGTGACGGGCACCGAATCGGCAACTGGTCTATAGATTCGGTCAGCATCCAAAATCACTCGTTTGGTTCGAAGTACCAGATCTTGCAGCACCTCAGTCGCATAATCAGTCAGGTCTTGGCTGTTTTTTGCAGCCGATTGCAATCTTGAAGAAAGCGATTTCAAAGAGAACAAAAGATCGTTTTCCACAACCCTGCGAATTTTTCTATCCATCAGATCTAGCTGATTTCGGTATTCCTTAATGTTGTGACGATGGCTTTGCACCGTTTTCGAATAGTTGTCCAGTGAATTTTCGTATTCATCTCTTGGACCTGCATAAACGGCTCCAATGATTCCGTAAAAACCAAAAGACGTCAGTGTTCCAAAAATCCTGAATACCTGACCCTCTGGTTCGACATCAGCCAATGCCTCCAATGCCAAAACTAGAACCGTCGTCCGGGCCGACACCGCTATCAGCAGAAAAAACAAATTACTGACCAATCGCCAGCTAGGGCTGGGAATTCGATCAACTATGAATTTTCCTAAAGCAATCGCTGCTACCAACGCAATCATGCTCAGTATGTGAGAGATGCCAATCAGCAACCGGTCTTGCTCCGCTGGCAGCAAGTCAAAAAGTAGATAGTGCAGGCTATAGGTTACGATTGCCACCGACGCTAAAAACGGACTCGGGAATCTCTTCGAACTGAAACCTCTGGCGATGTCAGCCAGGCGAAGTTCCACCGGCAACAGGCGGATTGCGTTGGGTATAGAAAACATCATTCTTTGAATACCTTTAAGGCATTAATAATTCGGTGGTAGCTGTTTTCACCCTCAACCCCCAACGAATCACAAGCTCGGTTGATGACTCGATTCACAGCCCGGGTGGATGTGTTTCTATCTTTTGCAATTTGTCTAACTGACTGCCCTTTGGATAACAGGCTAAGAACCTCAAACTGTGATGCGGTTAGTTTCACCTCCCCGGTCTCTTCTAACTCTGAATCATCATAGATACCCCGAGAGGCCAGCTTCACGGCACTCGCCAAATCATCAAGCTGTGTTATCGAGTCTTTTGGAAGGTACCCGTAAGGACCCCTGTCAAAGCTATTTACCAGGTTTCTCATGTAGCCAACTGAGATGTTTGTCAGAAACAAAATGCCGATGGTTTCATTTTCCATTCGCAATCTGTGTGCAACATCAATTCCTGAAGGCCCCTGGCCAAGATCTACATCAATGAGAGCAACATCGGGATCAAAGCTTTTACAGGTTTTCACAGCCTCAGATGAGTTACTGCTCTCGGCTACATCAAAACCGGCTGAGCTAAGCGTCGAAGCCAGGAGCGAACTGACCAACGTCTCGTCTTCAACCAATAGGACTTTGAGCCGAAATTCCATAGGCACAGAATGCCCTATAAGGACTCAATCGGCCACAAAAACGTTCTAGTTCAGAACCCTGAAGGCATCGAAGTGTCACACTGAAAATCTGTTAAACCGGCGGTTACCAAAAAATGAACTAATCAAGATCACGCTTGCAATCGTTCCAGCGGTGACTAGTCTGTAGAAATGGTCACTGCAGACAATGAAGTCAAAAAGCCAAAAGGTGCTCTCAGCTGGGCGATGTGGGATTGGGCCAGCCAGTCATTTCCCACAGTTATCACCTCATTCGTGTTCTCCGTTTACATAACCAGTCAGGCTTTTGCTCCTGATGGCATGAGCGAAGGTGAGTTCGAGCAATACACAGGTTCGCTGCTTGGACTCAGCGGAACAATTGCTGGAATCATAATTGCCCTAATTGCCCCAATCGTTGGTAGACGATCAGACGCGATGGGCAGGAAAAAACTTTGGCTTTTTGTGAACACCTATCTGTTTGCAATCATGATTGGTCTAATGTTTTTCGTTGTTCCCGACAACGACTTTTTTATCTTTGGACTGGTTCTACTTGCACTGGGTGGAATCTTTTTCGAATTCGCATCCGTGAATTACAACGCCATGCTCAGTTGGGTTGCACACCCAAGCTCGCGAGGAAAGATAAGCCAGTTCGGTTGGGGCCTCGGTTACATGGGTGGCATTCTATTGCTGGTCATCGCACTGTTCATCATTCAGTTCGGTGGAGCTGAATTGCTCGGAATACCTGATGAGCAGGCGCTGCCCATCAGGGTAGTCATGCTTATTTCAATGGTGTGGGTGCTGATTTTCTCGATTCCCCTATTGATAAATGTTCCAGAAACTCCCCCCGCTAGGGAGATGGATAAAGTTTCAGTTATCCAGAGCTACCTGGATTTGTTTAAAAAAATCGCTGGCCTCGCTCGTCGTGACCGAAACCTGCTTGTTTTTTTGGTCGGCTCGGCCGTTTATCGAGACGGCCTCAATGGGGTTTTCGCCTATGGTGCCGTGTTGGGGTCACTGGCCTTTGGCCTGAGCCTCACCGAGGTGATTTTGTTTGGCATTGCAGCAAACCTAGTGGCCGGTGCCGGTGCCTTTGGAGCTGCACTGGTTGAGGACAGGTTCGGCTCGAAGAGGGTAATGCTGTTTTCAATAATGATGGTCATGGTGGGCGGATTTGCGGTCTTTGTTTTTGCAGACTGGGGAACTCCAGCGTTTTTCATTTTTGGTCTTGTACTGTCAACCTTTGTTGGTCCAGCCCAAGCTGCCGGCAGAACGATGCTTTCTAGGTTGAGCAAAGAGGATGAGCAGGGAGAGATGTTTGGTCTGTATGCCACCACTGGCAGATCCATAAGCTTCCTGGCTCCTGCAGCCTGGACTGTCTTTGTAGGTAGCTTTGGGGCAATCTATGGAATTCTGGGACTTATGGTTGTGCTGGGGGCGGGCTTTTTGGTGATGCTCTTGGTCAAAGACGTCCGCTACATTCCCGAAAACTAATCTAGGGGCGTATTCCCAACATCTGAGATGTGGAAATTCTTGTGACTCCTTGAGGCCGTTGGACCCCTCTGACCCTGATACCTTGAACCATACTTGGCTGAGCCATATGGGTTTTCTGATTCGCTACTGAGTCTAAAAAAGCACAGCTGACCAATCTTCATCCCAGGCCATAGCTTGATTGGCAGGGTTGCAACATTGGATAGCTCCAGTGTCACGTGGCCAGAAAACCCTGGGTCAACAAAACCTGCTGTTGAATGGGTCAGAAGCCCCAGTCTTCCCAGAGAGCTTTTGCCCTCAAGTCTTGCTGCGACATCGGCTGGCAGAGAAACTGTTTCAAATGTGCTTCCCAGAACAAACTCACCAGGGTGCAAGATAAAAGCCTCGTCAGATTTCACCTCAACAAAACGAGTTAGGTCATCCTGCTGGGTTGCTGGGTCGATGTATGCATAGCGATGGTTGTCAAAAAGCCTAAAGAATCTATCGAGCCTGACATCAATGCTGGATGGTTGCAATAAATCCATATCCAGTGGATCTAGGCCAATGCGTCCCTGTTCGATCTCTGATCGGATGTCTTTATCGCTAAGCAGCATGGCTTAATGCTAGTGGCTGATGCCTAAACGGTCGTAGACCTTCTTCAGCGGTCTAGGCGCATACCAGTTGTATTTGCCCAAAAGCCTCATAACCGAAGGCACCAAAATGGCTCTCACCACTGTTGCATCCAACAAAATCGCAAAGGCAATTCCCAGACCCAGCATCTTCATGATCGACACCCCGCTGGCTGCGAAGGCACCAAAAGTGATTGCCAGAATAACAGCGGCTGCCGTGATAATTCTTCCGCTCTTTTGAAGACCAGTTGCAACAGCTTCAGATGTTGGAACACCCTTTTCATGTTCTTCTTTGATGCGACTTAGCAGGAATAGCTCATAATCCATGCTCAGACCAAATGCCACTACTCCCACCAGCACTAGCGATGAGGTGTCCAAAACCCCTGTGACCTGGAAATCACCAATCAGCCACATCAGCTCCCCGCCAATAAATACCCAGGTGATAAAGCCAAGGGTTGCCCCCAAAGATAACACCGTTAGGAAAATTGCCTTCAGCGGCAACACAACTGATCCTGTGAACAAAAACAGCAAAATAGCGGTGGCGATCAAGATCCAAATCAAGGCTGTTGGTGCGTTGCGCTCAATGCCCTGCTGGCTGTCTGTGTAGAAAGCAGCCCCGCCACCAACCAAAACCTCTTCAAAACCTGAGTCAAGCTCCCTGATTTCAACAATCAGGTCATAGCCCTCAGTGCTTCTTGGTTCAACATCACTGACTGCAACAATTCTTGAATAATCATCACCGGTATAACCTTCAAAGAAAGACGCGGTCTGCGGGATGGTTGATCCATTCTCAGTTAGGCCAAGTGGTGACTGAACCGAGGTAATCCCCTCAACCTGAGATAGATCCTGAACATAATCATTCAGCTGCTGCTCATCAAAGCCAGAGACCACTATCTCAACCGGATCATTAGCTCTGCCATCAAAACGATCTCTGATCAAATCACTGGCAACCACAGCTGGATTGTCTTTTGGCAGAATCCTGTCATCAACCTGTCCAAACTCAGCATCACTTGCCAAGCTGGCAAGACCGCCAAGGCCGGTGACGGCAACAATGGCAACGACTATTGATTTTCGAGCAGAAAACTTCGCCACTTTATACCAAAGGCCAAATGGCCTAGGGGTTAAATCCCCCTTGATTACCTTCAGTTTATTAACTCGATCGCCAAGAAGTTGCAAGGCTGAGGGGAGGGCAATGATCGCACCCAACACGGCCATCAACACAACCGTGAAACCGCTGATTGCGAATGATTGCAAAAACGCCTGTGGGAAAAAGCCCAATGACAAAAGTGTGACGGCAACTGTCAAACCGCTGAAAAACACTGTTCGTCCAGCAGTTTCAACTGTCCTAACGGTTGCCTCCGAAACGCTCAGTCCCCGGCCACGTTCCTCTCGCCATCGATTGATAACCAAGAGGCTGTAATCAATACCAAGACCTAAGCCCAGACCCGTGATTAAGTTCAATGAAAAAACACTCATCTCGGTGAACTGGCTGAACACCCAAACAACAAAGAAGCTAGCGATAATGGCAAGGATTCCAACCATCAGCGGCAATCCCGCTGCCACCAAAGTGCCAAACACGAACACCAGTAACAAAATCGCCAATGGGACAGCAATCAGCTCAGCGGTGATGATGTCTGAATAGATAGTCTCATTGAGAGCTTTCGTGATGGCTTCATAGCCAGCGACGTGAATGTCAGCGGTGAGGTAAGTTCCGGTGTAATCATCGACGATGATGTCAACCACCGGTCCCGCTTCTTCGTCATTGTCAACATCGACAAATAAATACACCAGCTTGCCATCTTCTGATTTCAATGAATCAGGGCTTCCAAGGGTGTAGTAATCGTTTACTGAGACAACACCGTCTAGACCTGCAAGCTCACGATTCAGAGCACTGACCGTGTTAGCGCTGGTTTCTGTGTCGGCATCGTCTTCAAGGTCAACCAGGACAATAATTTCTGCTGGATCGATGTCAAAATCTTCATTCAGAATCGTTCTAACGGTCTCTGAATCCGCATTGGGGTCGTCATAACCACCACCCGCTAAGTTGCCAAACGACTGAAACCCCCAGAAACTGCTGGCTGCAACTAAACCGATAAACCCAAATAAAGCTAAGCGAGCATACTTAGTAATCCAAACGCCAAGGACGTGCATTCAATACCTATCTTTATTTCCCCCACTGGTTCAGCAACGAAAAGCGTGAGAACATTCCAATATGAAAAGTAAATTGACTCCCTTGGCAATCACCTACTTCATTATCTCAGCAATAGGCCTGATAACAGCCTGGACTTTAAATCCATTGGGTGTTGCCAATGGTGAAGACTACCTAGACCAATGGTTCGGAAGCTACCTTGACTGGGTGTTGTCAGTGGATCTGTTGGTGGTTGCTCTGGCGATTGTTGTGTTCATGGTTGTTGAGGCTAGGAAGCTTGGCATGAAAAGAGTTTGGATCTATTTCCTGCTATCTGGAATCACCGCCATTGCTTTCACCTTCCCACTGTTTATGGGCTTGAGGGAGATGAAGAAAAAGTCTTTACAGATTCAATAGAGAGTTTCAAGCCTCGGCTCACGGGCGTTAGTCATAAACCTCTTCACATCACCATCCACCATCACGTCCTGCATTCTGATGGCACGGGTCAAATACAACCCCTGTAAAGACCTCACCCTGGATAGCGCAACATAGGTCTGTCCAGGTGAAAAGGCGCCCCCACCCATGTCAACAACAACCTCATCATAGGTCTGACCCTGAGATTTGTGGATGGTAACAGCCCATGCAAGTCTCAGAGGGATCTGTTTGAACTCAGCAACCGTTACCGGCACCAATTTTTCTTTGGCAGTGCCACTCGCCTCATCAAAAACTTCTTCGATCTCATAGCGAACTTTTTCCCAGGTGGCATAGCCAACCTGCAGCTGCTCACCCTCGGCCTCCACCACAACACCGCCACTGGATGGAAACTCAACAACGTGACCAATGGTTCCATTCACCCATCGACGCTCTCCATTGGCCGTGTCATCATTTTTGATAAACATCACCTGAGCGCCGATTCTTAGTTCAAGCCCAGTCTCGGCGGGGAGTTGCTTGCCGAATTTTTCTTTGGCATCAACTGAGTATCTAGCCTCAAACATCTTTGACTCGGTTTCTAAAACATCAAGGCGTCTTCTGTTGACCTCATGCACGGTGTTGTTGATGGTTGCAAGGCGAATGACATCGGGGTGAGGGGGAAATCTGTTTCCCGCCTGGTTTAGAACATCCAGCATGTCTTGGTCAACTGAGCCATCTCGAATGGCATCCAGGACTTGTTTGAACTCATCGTCGCTTTGCCGGAAGATGTGGCTGAGTTCGTATCTTTCGAGATCAGATTCTTTCCAAACGTGGGCATCAAAAAACCACTGAGACTGATAGGTCTCAGCCATATAGGCACGGTCCTGAGGGTCATTCGGTGGGACTGGAGACAGCTGATAGGGGTCTCCAAACATCACCACCTGAGCGCCACCAAAAGGTAGCTTTCTTCTTCCCCTGGCAATCCCCATTGCCTTGGAGATGGCATCCATCAGGTCTGCATTGACCATGGAAATTTCATCAATCACCAAAACATCAATGGCCCTCAACACCTCACGGGTTCTTCTGGACATGTGACGAGCGATGTCCACCTCTCCTAACACTCCAAACGGAAAGGTGAAAAGTGAGTGAATTGTGACTCCGCCTACATTCAAAGCGGCAACACCGGTTGGAGCGCAAACAGCAAAACTTTTATCGGTGTTGGCAATCAGATAGCTAAGAAGTGTTGATTTTCCTGTTCCAGCACGCCCGGTGATGAATATATTCGCATCTGTTGACTCGATGTAATCGAATAATTTCTGTTGTTCTTCAGATAAAGAAAAGCTCATCGAGACCTATCGTACTCGTCTAGCTTTCTAAACATCTCGTTGTAGTCCTCAAGGTCTTTGTTGCCGCTACGGTCGCTAACACGATCTTTGCGCTTGCGCTCACGATCATCACTCTTGCTCCACTGGTAGACAACCATGATTGTCAAAATCAGTGTTGGGAATTCTCCAATACCCCATGCAATTGCGCCACCATCTGATTGATCCCTGAGTGGATCAGCTCCCCATTCTCGTCCCATTGCTCCAAACCAATCAGCCAGCAAAAGGCTATTGTCGCTCATGAGTGCGACACCAAAGAACGCATGGAAGGCCATGGTTCCAATTAGCAGCACCAGTTTCAACGGGTAGGGGACTGAGTGTGGGGTGGGGTCAACACCGACGACTGCTTGAACAAACATATAACCAGCAAGCAAAAAGTGAACCAACATCCACTGGTGCCCGAGGTGTTCCTCGTTTGCCCAACGAAACAGAGGTGTGTAATAAAACAGCACGAGTGAGACAGCAAAGTTGATTGCTGCAAAGATCGGGTGACTGATGAGTTTCGCAAACGGCGTGTGCACCGCCCACAACACCCATTCCCTTGGACCCCATGAATTGTCCTTACGAGCCCTAACAGCTCTGGACAGCAGTGTCACTGGTGCTCCTGGCACCAACAACACGGGAACCAGCATGCTGAGCATCATGTGACCAACCATGTGCACTGAGAACAAAAACTCGTGATAGGCATTAGGTGCACCGTTGGTCACATACAACAACACCAACATCCCTGCTATCCAGCTAGCGGTTCTGCCGATATTCCATTTGTCACCGCGCTTTTGCAGGCGCCTAACCCCCGCCAGATAAAACCCGATGCCTGCAATTGAAATGGTCAACCACAAAATATCTATGTCCCAAACGGTGAACCAAGAAGCAGCAGTCAGTTCAGGTGGCAGAACATCTCCAGTCAAGATCTGAGCTGGTGTTGGAGGGGTAAATGGGATTTCGTCAATTGGGGTTGGGGTTCTGGCCAAAGCTGTTGCAAAACCCATAACAACTGCCATCACCGACAACTCTGGAAGTGCGATCCGCCAGAACTTATAACTCTTGCCCGCTCGCATCAGTTTGATGTCTCGAAGCCGGTAGCGGGCTCCGAAGACACCCAACACCACCATCAGTGCCACCTTGACCAGAATCAGCTGCCCATAGGGTGAGAGTATGTCACTCGGTTGATAAATCCTGATCGCACTATTGGCAACACCACTGATTCCAACTAGTGCATAAGCTGCCAATGCCAATGAGCTGTAGCGAAGGAGGAGATCCAGGTTCCGCTGGTTGTTTTTGGTCCAAATCAAATACATGGCGAATAATCCACCCACCCAGATTGAAATACCGGCCAAGTGCATAAGCAGTGAGTTCACTGCCAGTGCGTGATAAGCATCACTTGATGCGTGACCGGTCTCTGCGAGAGGAAAAAGAGACAGAGAGGAAATTGCTGCCATGATGCCCAAGGCTCTAGTGCCGATAAACAACAAGGTCAAGACGCTTAGAACTGCCGCAAACACAAGGTTGGCAGCAAGGGCAGAACCAAGTTCAATTTCAGTTGCAAAAAGCCAAAGGCCCTCTGAAAACTCGGGAGTAAAACCGATTCCCAGACCACTTGCTGAGAGATAGGTCATTAAAAAATATAAAATCCCAGACAACAGCCACAGAGCTGATGACACAGCTGCGACATTGAGAAGCTTTCTTTGCTCCTCACCCTTGCTTGCAGCAAAGGCTCCTAGGACCAAAGAACCAACTGTGATTGCAATGCTGAGATTCATCACTAGCTTCGCAACAGGGGTTCCCCATCTAACAACTGCACCGGGGTCTCCAAATTGGCTCTCAACCGCCCCGCCACCAATCACCATGCCAGCGATAACAGCAACAAAACCAAACCCTCCAAGCAGATAGACAGAGGTGACCAGCCTTGCGTTTATAGACCTGGTCTGAACGCTTTCAACAACGCTCACGATGCCAGCCTTGGGAAAAATCTTGGGGTCTTTTTTGAGTATTCCTTATATTCGGGATATCTCTGTGACAAGAGTTGTTCCTCGAAACTGGCCTTGATATTGAGCAAGACAAGCAGCAGCAAAAAGATTGCAAGCTGGGGCCATGGTCCTGCGTCCAGAACAACACCAAAGGCTGCCAGCAGTAGTCCAAAGTAGATTGGGTGCCTAACCCGCGCATATAAACCGTTGGTAATCAGCTGCCCATCTTCTTTGGGAACAGGAGATGCGGTAAGGGACCTGCCAAGAGCGAAAAAGCTATAAAGAATAATCCCCATGCCGGCAGCTATCAGCACTAGGCCGAGAATTGACAGAGGGAGTCGCAAGTCCCCATACAAACTTGCATCTCTGGGGGCAAGAATCAGCAGAGCTAGCAAAATGAATTGCATCAGCACATAGCTTGCCGCCCGGGCGTTAAGGTTCATGTCCCCAATTCTAATTTTTTAATCTGGCAAGTTAAACAAAAAGGCGCTGGAATCCCAGCGCCTTATAAGTTTTTTGTTTACTACTTAACAGCAGCTTTCAGCTTTGAACCTGCAGAAACCTTGACGGTGTTTGCAGCAGCAATCTGAATGGTTGCGCCAGTCTGTGGGTTACGACCGGTGCGTGCTGCACGGTGGCCCTTGTCAACTGAAAGGTAACCAGGAATGGTAACCTTGCCGCCTTTTTTGATCTCGGCTCCAATGGTGTCAAACATTCCGTCGATCACGCGGGCAACTGCTGCCTGTGACTCGCCTGTGTGTGCAGCTACTGCTGCTACCAATTCACTCTTGTTCATTTGTGTCCTCCTGGACTTGTTATAGGGACAATATTGTCTGCATTCAAGATATAGCCTGAAAAGCGGCAAAAGTCCCTGTTTACGGGTGTGTCGTAGCCTAATTTTCCCTTGTTTTTACGGGGTTTTTGAGCATTAAGTGCAAAACCGCCGTCCGCTATTAAGCGGAAGGCGGTTGAGGCAAAATTCTTACCAGCTGGATTTGCTGATTCCGGGAAGCTCACCCTTGTGAGCCATTGAACGGAAACGAACCCTGGAGACACCAAACTTGGTTAGGACTCCGCGTGGACGACCGTCAATTGCATCCCTTGAGCGAACTCTGACTGGAGAGGCGTTTCTTGGAAGCTTCTGCAGAGCCAGGCGAGCTGCCTCGCGGTCCTGCTCGCTAGCCTTTGGGTCTGAGATTGTCTTTTTTAGCTCAGCGCGCTTTTCTGCGTAGCGCTCAACAATTACCTTGCGCTGCTCGTTACGAGCAATCTTTGATTTCTTAGCCATTTAGCGCTCCTCGCG
>CAJXZO010000008.1 GCA_913062975.1 uncultured Micrococcales bacterium | reverse complement strand
CGCCGTGAAAGGGCGGCGTCCTAGGCCGCTAAACGATGGGGCCTCTCTATCAAGCGATTGAGAGCACCGACGCATAATCCTACTCAGTTTTAGAGCATTTAGGCAACAAGCTGGCTACCTTAAGCTATTACTTGAGGGTTTATGTTATTTTCAAATTGAGAACTTCTGCTGTCGAAAGGTGCTAATGACTCTGCGCGGAAAGCTAATTGCCGTAGCCATTGCGTTGGCAATGGGTGCAAGTGGGGCGGTTCTGGGCCCGGCTTTCGCTGTTCCGGATTACCCGAGCTGGCAAGAGGTGGAAGATGCCAAGGACAGCGTTGAGGAAAAAGAAGCACTGATTGAAGAGCTTGAGGGTTATTTAGCAGAACTCGGTGCAGAACTTGATGAGCTAAACGCCATCGCTCTGATCAAAAACGAGGAATACAACCAGGCCGTTGAAGAAGTCGGAATCATCAGTGCCAGGGTGGACAGCTTGAAAACTCAGGTGAAGGAAGCAACCGAGGAAGCCGAGGCTGTGAAGCTGCAGCTAGGAAGGATGGCTGCCAGGATGTTCCGTGAGGGCACCAGCGGAAACTCTTCAATGGAATTGTTTTTCAATCCAGAGAGTGCCGATGATCTTCTTTATCAATTGGGAACTCAAGAAATCATTGCCTCTAGAACTGACACGATTTACCAGCAGAGCCTAAACAAGCAAGCCAATGCCGAATCATTGGCCCAGGAGCTTTCCTCTGCTGAGGAAGAATTAGAAGAGAAAAGACAGATTGCCGAACAAGCCTTGATTGAAGCTCAGGATGCTGCGGCAGAAGTTCAAGCCAAGGTTGATGAAAACGAAGCATTGAACTCAGAAATGGTTCGCCAGTTGGCATCACTGAGAGACACAGCCGAAGAACTTGAGCGCCAAAGAGCCGAGGGCTTGGCAGCCGAGGCAAGGCAGAGAGCTGTTGGCACCGCCCCAACAGCCCCAAATCTTTACAGCGTTTCAGGACCAAATGAATTATTGGTCGAGCAGGCAATTGATTTTGCAAGAGAACAGCTCGGTGAGCGCTACGTGCTTGGTGGCGCTGGACCAAATGTTTGGGACTGCAGTGGAATCACCATGAAGGCATATGCTGCAGCGGGTGTTTATATCGGTTGGCACTCAGCCACCGCCCAATACAACATCATGGCCAAGCAGCAAAAACTAGTTCCGTTCCAAGATGCGCAGCGTGGAGATCTCATTTGGTGGAGCAGATCAACTGCATTCAACGGCGATAAGTACCACGTGGCGATTTATCTTGGCGATGGCATGATGCTGGAAGCTCCCAACCCTGCAAGAACCGTTCGAATTGTTCCGGTTAGATACGGTGAGCTTTGGCCATACGCTGGCAGGCCAACAGCCAGTTCAACTATGAACTAGCCCTTGTAATCCTCATAGGCTTTATCAATCACCTTTTGAGTTTCGCTTAGGTTTTTCCAACCCTGTAGCTTCACCCACTTGCCTGGCTCTAGGTCTTTGTAGTGCTCAAAGAAGTGCTGGATTTCATTGCGAGTCTGCTGTGGGACATCGTCGATGTCTTGAATGTGATCCCAGCGAGGGTCACCATCCAAAACGCAAATGACCTTTTCATCCAGACCACCGTCATCTTCCATCAGCAGCATGCCAACTGGTCTCACACTCATGCCAACACCTGGGAAAACCGGGAACTCCAAAAGTACTAGGGCGTCTAGTGGGTCACCGTCGCCTCCGAGGGTGTGTTCAAAAAATCCATAGTCAACCGGGTATACGAAGGGGGTGAATAAAACGCGGTCCAGCATCACTTTTCCGGTCTCGTGATCGACCTCGTATTTGTTTCTGGATCCCCTTGGAATCTCAATAACTACCTCGTAGCCCAATTGCCCTCCTAAAGTTGTTGTAAGTAAAGATTAGCGAATGGATTGAGCCTTTGCCTGACCGACCAAGATTGACCCCCGAGGTTGCTGACAGCAGAAGAGCAATTCGGGAGTTATTGGAAAGCCTTGGAATTAATAACCAAAGGCTTTTGATTGGGCTCAGCGGCGGTGCTGATTCACTCTCACTAACTGCGGCAATTGGCTTTGAGGCAGAAAAGCTGAGCATTGAACCAATTGCCATCATCATCAATCACTCTCTGCAATCAAACAGTGCTGAGGTTGCTGAAAATGCCAAAAAGACCGCTGAAGGCCTTGGAGTGAAAGCGGTAATCAAAAAAGTGACAGTGGGCAAACAGGGGGGCATGGAAAATGCCGCAAGGGATGCAAGGTATGAGGCTTTCGAAAATGCGCTCACTGAATTTGATGCTGACTATCTAGTTTTAGGTCACAACCAAAACGATCAGGCCGAGAGTGTTTTGTTGGGACTTATGCGAGGCAGTGGTCCGAGATCAATTGCTGGCATGCAGCAGGTGAGTGGAAATTACCTCAGGCCTTTTTTGCAATTATCACGAGCAAGTCTCAGACAGGCTTGTGCTGATCAGGGGATTGAGTTTTGGGATGACCCACAAAATGAGGATTCCAAGTTTGCCAGGGTTGAGATCAGAAAAATCTTGGCTCAACTTGAAGCTTCGGGTTCCTCGGGCGTGGTTTCAGGGTTAGCAAGAACTGCCGATCAGATGCGGGAGGCGGAGGAAATCATCCAACCCATTGTTGAAAATCACATCGAGCAGTTGGGAAACCCCAAGGTTGTTTCCGTTGAATACCTGCAATTTGTAGACAATTCGTTGAGAAGAAGAATCATTCATAAATTGGGACAGCTAAACGGGGTTGAATTGAGCCGAGTGCACGTTTTGGAAATAGAGAAGCTGGTAACCAATTGGCACGGGCAGGGACCACTGTCTGTTCCAGGCATTACAGTAGAGAGGGTCGGTAACAATCTCCATCTCGATTAGGAGCGGCTGTGCAGCTGAACCACCCAGATATCTCTGAAGTTTTAGTGTCCCCTGAGCAGATTCAACAAAAAGTTGTTGAGCTTGCTGCTGAAATAGACAACCACTACAAAGGTGGCAATGTTTTATGCGTTGGCGTGCTCAAGGGAGCGGTGATGTTCATGGCCGACTTGCTCCGGGAAATGGGTGAGCCGGTGGGGATGGATTGGATGGCGGTTAGCTCCTATGGTTCTGGAACAACCAGCAGTGGCGTTGTTCGAATCTTGAAAGACTTAGACACAGATGTTTTGGGTAGAGATGTTTTGATTGTTGAGGACATCGTTGACACAGGACTAACTCTGTCCTGGCTCACAGCAAACCTGAAGGCTCGTGGGGCAAAATCTGTGGAGGTAGTGACCCTTTTGAGAAAGCCCGATGCCAACAAGGTGGAAATTGATGTCAAGTGGGTTGGGTTTGACATTCCAAATGAATTTGTTGTCGGATACGGGTTGGATTACAACGAGCACTACCGTTCTTTGAAGGGTGTGGGGATATTGGACCCAAAGATTTATAGGAAAAAGTGAGCGAAGACAAAAAGAAGAAGCCATTAGCTAAAAGAATCCTCAGCGGACCGTGGATCTGGATTGCGGTAGCGGTCGGTGTCCTGCTGATTGGCTCCTCTCTGCTAACCGGCGGAGGGTTCCAAAAAGTTGACACTCAGCAGGGGATTGAATATCTGCAGAGCGGAAATGTTGAAAGGGCGGTCGTCTTTGATGGCGAGCAACGAGTTGACCTTACCCTCACTAGCCCCGATGGTTCGCTGGGTAATGAAGTTCAGTTTTACTTCGTAACCGGCAGAGACCAATTCATTGCTGAATTGGTGCAGTCAGCACAACCCCCTGATGGTTGGACCGACGAGGTTCCAAACACCCCTTGGATTCTTTCTCTGTTGGGAACACTGCTTCCATTTATTTTGATTGGTTTGATCTTCTGGTTCATCATGAGTGGTGCTCTGGGTGGAAACAACCGAGTAATGCAGTTTGGTAAGTCAAAAGCCAAGGTGGTGAGCAAGGAATCATCTGACATCACCTTCAAAGATGTTGCTGGTGTTGAAGAGGCCATGGAAGAACTGCATGAGCTCAAAGAGTTTTTGCAGGAGCCCAAGAAATTTAGAGACCTAGGAGCAAAGATTCCTCGCGGTGTTTTGCTCTATGGCCCCCCTGGAACTGGAAAAACGCTTGTTGCCAAGGCGGTAGCTGGTGAGGCGGGAGTTCCTTTCTTCTCAATTTCCGGTAGTGATTTTGTTGAGATGTTTGTGGGTGTTGGTGCCTCTAGGGTTAGAGATCTTTTTGAGCAGGCCAAGCAGAGCGCTCCAGCGATTATCTTTGTTGATGAAATTGATGCCGTTGGTCGTCACCGTGGAACAGGTGTCGGTGGTGGAAACGATGAGCGTGAGCAGACGCTGAACCAGCTGCTTGTTGAGATGGATGGTTTTGACACCAACACCAACGTTATTTTGATTGCAGCCACTAACCGTCCTGATGTTTTGGACCCTGCTTTGTTGCGTCCGGGTCGATTTGATCGTCAAGTTGGTGTTGGAGCTCCTGATTTAGTGGGTCGCGAAAAGATTTTGAAGGTTCACTCCAAAAACAAGCCCATGGCTAAAGATGTTGACCTAGCCACCATTGCTCGTAGAACACCTGGGTTTACCGGTGCAGATCTTGCAAACGTTTTGAATGAGGCCGCATTGCTTGCCGCAAGGCTAGGCAAAAAGAAGATTGATGATGGAGTTTTGGATGAGGCGATTGACCGAGTTATCGGTGGCCCTCAAAAGAAAAACTCGTTGATGAAAGATAACGAGAGGCTGATTACCGCCTACCACGAAGCAGGTCACGCGCTAGTTGCTGCCTCACTAAACAACAGTGACCCGGTGACTAAGGTCACCATCTTGCCCAGAGGCAGAGCCCTTGGTTACACCATGGTGCTTCCGATGGAAGATCGCTACTCGGTTTCTAGAAATCAATTATTGGATCAGATTGCCTATGCGATGGGTGGACGTGTTGCTGAGGAAATTGTTTTCCACGATCCAACCACGGGTGCAAGTAATGATTTCGAGAAAGCAACATCAACCGCTCGCATGATGGTCACCAAATATGGAATGAGTTCCGAGGTTGGCTCTATTTCTTTGGGAAGTGGTTCCAGCGAGCCATTCCTGGGAAGAGATCTTGGAAGTTCAAAAGATTACTCAGACCGTTTAGCGGAGCTGGTTGATGAGGAGGTTCAGAAAATTCTGGATAGTGCCCTAAACGAAGCTCACCAGGCACTGACCAAAAACCGCGCAGTATTGGATTCATTGGCTGAGCAGCTTTTGGAGCGAGAGACTCTAAATCAAGAGGACATCGAGACCATTTTTGAGCCAGTGAAGAAACTGCCTCAGCGTAAGGTCTGGCACTCTAGCGAAACCCGTCCCCACTCCAAAAAAGGGCCAGTAGAGGTACCTGAGCGGAAGAAGGTTGAGCCTAAGAAGCCCGCTGCCAAGGCCAAGGCTAAGGCCTCCCCTAAGACAGCTACAAAAACAGCTTCCAAGTCCGCATCCACCAAAGCCGACGATAAAAGCTAATGGACGCCGAGCGGATCAAAAAGGCGGTTCGGGAACTGCTTTTATCAATTGGTGAAGACCCAGATCATGAGCAGTTTCAGCAGACACCGGGTTTTGTTAGTGAGAGCTATCACGAGTTTTTCAAGGGCATCGGTGTTGACCCTGTTCAATTTTTAGACGAAACCTTTCCTGCAGAATCAACAGATTTGGTGATGTTGAAAGACATCGAGCTTGTTTCGATATGTGAGCACCACCTGCTTCCTTTCACCGGTGTTGCTCACGTGGCTTATCTGCCAGGTGGAAAAATCATTGGTCTTGGTCGAATCGCCAAGGTGGTTGAAACCCTGGCGGCCAGACCGCAGTTGCAAGAAAACTTGGGCAATGAAATTGCCGATGCAATTGAAGCGGGCCTTTCCCCAAAGGGTGTTTTGGTTGTCCTAGAGGCAAAGCACCAGTGTGTGGCAAGCAGGGGTGCCAGACAGCCCGAGGTCGAAACTGTCACCAGTTCTGCTCGCGGAGTGATGCAACAGATTGAGCATCGCCAGGAGGCGATGGGGCTTATTTCAAAATGAGACCAAAACTAATGGGAGTTTTGAACCTAACCCCCGATAGCTTCAGCGATGGTGGCATGTTCAATGACCCGCAGGCTGCTTATGCTCAAGCGCAGCTTATGCACTTGCAGGGGGCGGAGATTATTGATGTTGGTGCCGAGTCAACTAAGCCCGGTTCTGAACGAATTGACAGCGCTGAAGAGCAGCGCAGATTATTACCTGTGTTGAATGATTTAGCGGAGGTTGTTGACCTAAGCGTTGACACCATGAATGCCTCAACCGCTGAGATTGCATTGAGCATGGGTGCTAGGTATATCAACGATGTCAGTGGAGGGTTGGCGGACAGTGATATGCACAAGGTGGTGGCGGCAAACGATGCCCACTACATCCTCAGCCACTGGCGCGGTCACTCAAAAGAGATGTATTCAGAGGCTGATTACAAAAACGTTGCCCAAGAGGTTGTTGCTGAGATTTCCAAACAACTGGATCGAGCCATCGGTGCTGGAATCTCCAAAGACAAAATCATCGTCGATCCAGGTCTTGGGTTTAACAAAGATATGGGTCAGAACTGGGAGTTGGTTGCAAGGCTGGATGAGCTGAAAAAACTGCAGATGCCAATCTTGGTTGGGCACTCCAGAAAAAGGTTTTTATCAAGTGCGCTGGACCCTGAAATGACCGAGATGGACAACCAGCGAAGAGATTTAGCGACAGCTGTGCTGACTGCATTATTGATGCAACACAGTCTCTGGGGGATTAGAGTTCATAACGTCCAAGCATCGCAGGATGCAATCAACCTGGTCGAACAGTTGGGTAAATTTCAATGAACCAGATAATCAAGCTAACCGGCATCGAGGCTTTCGGTTATCACGGGGTGTTGCCCGATGAGCGCAAAGTCGGTCAAACCTTCATTGTTGACTGCGAGCTGGAGGTCGATGCAATTCAAGCCGTTTTGAGAGACAACATCGAAGATGCCGTTGATTACGGAGCGGTTGCCGAACTTATACACTCTGAGATTCGAGGGGAGCCTGTGAATCTAATAGAGGTGTTGGCAAATCGAATTGCTACCAGCATTCTTCATAAGTTCTTACTGGTCAGGTCTGTTGAGGTGACCGTTCATAAGCCGAGTGCTCCAATTCAGGTTCCTTTTACCGACGTTTCTGTGACAGCACTGCTTACATCGGAGTAATGATGACTGAGGCAATTCTCTCGCTTGGTGGAAATCTAGGGGATCGTGAATCCACCCTGAATAGTGCTATTCGAGAAATTGCCAAAATAGAGGGCGTGGAGCTTGTGAAGATCAGCTCTTTTTATGAGTCAGTGGCGGTGACTTTGGCTGGCGAGGATGAATCCGAACCTAAATTTCTCAACTGCGCGGTGGAAATTGAAACATCTTTGAAGCCCAAAAAACTACTTGGTGAACTTTTTGAAATTGAAAATAACCACGGTCGAATCAGGCTTCAGCGTTGGGGAGCTAGGACTCTGGATATCGACATCGTGGTTTATGGAAAAGAATTTATACAAACCAAGTCTTTGCAGATTCCCCACCCAAGGGCGCATCAGCGGGGTTTTGTGTTGATTCCCTGGGCAGAGATCAGCACAGATGCCGTATTGCCCGGTCATGGACCAGTTTCTAAACTGGCTGCGCGATTTCAGTCTCAGGTCCGGGTGGTTTAGTTGAAAACTCTGCAAATCTCGCAATTGGCTGCAATTGCGATTGTTTGGTCCGCACTTGCCTATTTTTATATGCAATGGTTGCTAACCAGCGGGTTTCAACTGCTTTATAGCAATCCACTGCTGGCAGTAAATTTGTTCATAACCGGTCTAGTGGTTTATTTACTGACACTCAGAATCAGAAGCTACCAGAGAAAGTTGGCAGAATTCTCTGAAGGAAAAATTGCCAATAGGCCGGCAAGACCAGATCCAATTTGGTCCTTCCGATTATTGGTTTTGACAAAGGCAGTGGCGTATGTCGGGAGTGGTTTTCTAGGGTGGCACTTGGGGGCTTTGATTTTTTTGGTTTTGAACACACCGAACCAGTTATTCCCAGCTATCGCCATTATTGGCTCTTTGAGCTCAATAATGACTGTAGCTGCTGGCATTGTTGGAGAGAGAAATCTTCGCACTCCAGACGATATGGAAGGGTGGGACCACTAGATGACGAATAAACCGGGGCGAATGAAAATTGGCAGTATTGGCGATGGTCTTGAAGGAATTGTTTTGGTGAAGGCACTGGCGGGTGCCGGCCACACCGCTGAGGCGATTCACCTGCAGGCCGAGGCTGCGGTTGAACGGGCGGATTCTTTGCTGCCGCAGGTTGACATTGTCAGCATGCAGGAAGTGATTGAGCGCTGCGATCTGATCATCATGGCCATGCCCGCAGAGCAGACAGAGGAGGCCGTCACGGGTCTTGCCCAGCTTGGCTACTTTTCCCCAGGGAAAATAGTCATTCACTGCTCACCTGAGCGGGGGTATGCGATTTTGGCAAGTGCCGCAAGGGCTGGAGCAATCCCGATTGCGATGCACCCGGTGGTTGATTTCACCGGCACCAGCCTGGACTTATTGACCCTGCAGGATTCGGTCTCAGCGGTCACTGCTCCCGATTCCGTTCTGCCGATTGCGCAGGGGTTGGCTTTGGAGATTGGAACTGACCCGATTGTTGTTGCTGAGTATCAGAGACCTGCCTATGCAGAGGCGTATAGCTCTCTAAACAGTTTCCCAAAAATGATTGTTAGCCAAGCAATGAACGAATTGGAAGCGGAAGAGGTGCCAAGGGTGGTTGACTTGATAGCACCAATGGCCAGATCAGCAGTGGAGCGAGCATTGCGGGAGGGTGGCATTGGGCCTACTCCGGAGGATTTCAAGAGTTGAAACAGGTCTCGCAGGTGGCTCAGCTGAAGCAAGAGATTGCTCAGGCGCGTGCAGCTGGCAAGCGGATTGCCTTTGTTCCCACCATGGGTGCACTGCACGCTGGACACTTGTCGCTGGTTGACCAGGTTCGGAACGATGACAACTTTGTAATTGCCAGCATTTTTGTCAACCCATTGCAATTCAATGACCCCAGTGACTATGAGAACTACCCACAATCCCTGGGTGTTGATGCCAGGTTGCTAAGTGATCGCGGTGTTGATCTTTTGTTTTTGCCTGAACCGGAAGCCATCTATCCAGAGAAGCCAAATTTGATTACCCCCGAGGACATTGAAAGCAATGTCTCGTTGGGCCTTGAGGGTGAATACAGGCCTGGTCACTTCAGCGGTGTGCTGACAGTGGTTTCCAGGTTGTTTGACTTGATTACCCCCGACATAGCGGTTTTTGGTAAAAAAGATGCTCAGCAGCTAGCGCTGATTAAGTCTTTGGTCAGTCACCAGTTAGCAACAGGCAGAAGAATGCCATTGAAGATTATTGAGGGTGAAACGGTTCGAGATGATCATGGCCTAGCTCTTTCTAGCCGCAATGCCAGATTAAATCCAGAACAGCTGGAAATAGCCAGAACCATCAATGTTGCCCTTGGCGCTTGTGATGGAAAGGCCGATGCTGAATCAGCAATAGAGACCGCTAAGTCGATGCTTTCGGATGAAATCAAGCTTGATTATCTGGAAATTGTTGAACCCGCCACTTTTCAGCCCGTTTCTGGGGATTATGAAGGTTCTGCGATAGCCTTATTTGCTGGTTATGTTGGCCAGGTTCGGCTGATTGATAATCGCGAAATCTCAATAAAAGGACGCTAATTGGATCAAGAGCTTTTAGGTGAAGACACTCCCGAGCAGATGGGCTTCCGCTTAGAAAAGCGGGCAGCACTGATTGCAGACGGTGAGGCCTACCCGGTAAGTGTCCCCATCACCCACAAAATCGATGAGGTGAAAGCCAATTATCCAGATTTGGATGTTGATGTTGCCACTGGAGACATAGTCGGTGTCAGCGGTCGAATTATGTTTTTGAGAAACACCGGAAAGCTTTGCTTCGCTGCCCTGCAGTCAGGAACGGGTGAGCGAATTCAGGCAATGATCAGCCTCGATAAAGTCGGTCAAGAAAACTTGGACTCATGGAAAGAGTTAGTTGACCTGGGCGATCACGTATTTGTTTCAGGTGAGGTGATTACCTCCAAAAGAGGTGAGCTGAGTGTATTAGCTGATAGCTGGCAAATGGCTGCAAAGACAATCAGACCACTTCCTAATCTGCACTCAGAGCTCTCTGAAGAGGTCAGAGTCAGAAACCGCTACCTAGACCTGATTGTTAGAGACAAAGCACGCGAGGTTGTCAAAATCAGAAGTGCTGTGATGCGCTCGCTGAGAAAAACATTTGATGAGCATGAGTTCACAGAAGTTGAAACCCCAATGTTGCAGGTGATGCACGGAGGAGCTTCGGCAAGACCATTCAAAACCCACATGAATGCTTATGACATGGAGCTTTATCTGCGGATCGCCCCAGAGCTATTTTTGAAAAGAGCGGTAGTTGGTGGTCTAGAGCGAGTGTTTGAAATCAATCGTAACTTCAGAAATGAAGGAGCCGACAGCTCTCACTCACCTGAGTTTGCCATGATGGAGGCCTATCAGGCCTATGCCGATTACAACGATGTTGCAGAGCTTACAAAAGCACTGATTCAAAATGCAGCCCAGGATGTTTTTGGGACTACTGAGGTGACCTTGGACGATGGAAGTCAGTATGACTTGGGCGGTGAGTGGAAAAAAGTTCCGATGTATGAATCCCTCAGTGAGTCCTTGGGTGAAGAGATAACTCCAGAGACTGATTTGGCAACATTGGAAAAAATTGCCGCCAAGGCAGACATTGAAGTCGCCCACCCAATTCACGGAAAATACATTGAAGAGCTTTGGGAGCATTTCTACAAAGCAGATCGCCAAGAGCCATTTTTCGTCATTGACTTCCCAGTTGACACATCACCTTTGACCAGAGACCACAGATCGAAACCAGGTGTGGTTGAAAAATGGGACCTCTACATCCGAGGCTATGAGCAGGCAACAGGCTATTCAGAATTGATTGATCCAGTGATTCAGCGCGAGCGCTTTGTTGCTCAAGCCGCCCTTGCTGCGGGCGGAGACCCAGAGGCCATGCGGGTTGATGAAGATTTTCTCAAGGCCCTGGAATACGGCATGCCACCAAGTGGTGGAGTTGGAATGGGCATTGACAGATTATTAATGTCACTAACTGGTTTGGGAATTCGGGAAACAATTCTGTTTCCTTTGGTTAAGTAATGTGTGCAAGATATGAATGGTTGGCAAATTCTAGGCGATGCGATGCTCTCGCTAGTCCCACCCGCTTTGGTCGGGTTGTTGTTTTATGTTGTTATGCGTTCCATCATTCGTGCTGATCGCGGTGAGAGAGACGAATACAACAAAATTGAAGCCGAAGAACGCGATAAGCGTCAGTAAACGCTATTCACCCATCGGCGAACACGGGTATTGTTTGACCCCCTCATCGGTTTAGCATCTCAGTATCTAAGTAGCGGAGGTGTTCAGAAATGTTTGAAAAGTTTACGGATAAGGCCCGAAGGGTCGTGGTGCTCGCCCAGGAAGAGGCGAAGCTTCTCAACCACAACTACATTGGCACTGAGCACATCCTGTTGGGATTAATCCACGAGGGTGAGGGAGTTGCCGCCAAGGCAATGGAGTCACTGAACATCTCGTTGGAACAAGTTCGCGAGCAGGTTCAGGAAATCATTGGTCAGGGCCAGCAGGCTCCCAGTGGTCACATTCCATTTACCCCCAGGGCGAAAAAAGTTTTGGAGCTTTCGTTGAGAGAAGCTTTGCAGTTGGGCCACAGCTACATCGGAACCGAGCACCTGCTGCTAGGTCTGATTCGTGAGGGTGAGGGAGTTGCCGCTCAGGTGTTGACCAAGTTGGGTGCCGACACCAACAAGGTTCGCCAGCAGGTGATTCAGCTTCTCAGTGGCTACCAGGGCAACGAGGCCGTATCCGTTGGTGCTGAGAGTCCTCCGCCCCAGCAGAAGGGAAGCCAGATTTTGGATCAGTATGGAAAGAACCTGACCCAGGCAGCAGCCGAGGGAAAGTTGGATCCAGTGGTCGGTCGCGAGCGCGAGGTTGAGCGAGTGATGCAGATTCTTGCTCGCAGGACCAAGAACAACCCAATTTTGATTGGTGAGCCCGGCGTTGGAAAGACTGCCATTGCCGAAGGTTTGGCACAGGCAATTGTGGCTGGGAACGTCCCCGAGATTTTGAGGGGAAAACAGCTTTACACCCTAGACATGGGTTCTCTGATTGCTGGTTCTCGCTACCGTGGAGATTTCGAAGAAAGGCTCAAGAAAGTCACCAAGGAAATCAGAACCCGTGGCGACATCATCACCTTTATTGATGAAATCCACACCCTGGTTGGTGCGGGTGCTGCTGAGGGTGCAATAGATGCTGCCAGCATCCTGAAGCCAATGTTGGCAAGGGGAGAGTTGCAGACAATTGGTGCAACAACTCTCGATGAATTCCGTAAGCACTTCGAAAAAGATGCAGCCCTTGTTAGAAGATTCCAGACAGTTATGGTCAACGAGCCGTCACCTGCCTTAGCGATCAACATCCTGAAGGGTTTGCGCGATAGGTATGAAAAACACCACAAGGTGACCATCACCGATGAGGCAGTTGTTGCTGCAGTTTCCATGTCTGATCGCTACATCACAGACAAGCAGTTGCCGGATAAGGCCATTGACCTACTTGATGAGGCGGGAGCCAGATTGAAACTGAGCTTCCTGTCAGCGCCACCAGAGCTCAAAGAGGCTCAGAAGGCGGTCGAGGATGCAAAGGTTGCCAAGGAGCAGGCGATAGCTGATCAGGACTTTGAGCTAGCCGCTCAGAAGCGCGATGAGGAGAAAAAACTCAACGCTGAACTGAAGCAGAAGGAGCAAGAGTTCCGATCTGGCAATGTTGACATCGAAGGCGTTGTTGACGAGGGCATGATTGCTGAGGTTTTGGCCCAAGCAACTGGAATTCCAGTGTTCAAGCTCACCGAAGAAGAGGGTGCCAAGCTTGTCTACATGGAGCAGGAGCTTCACCAGCGAGTCATTGGTCAGGAGCAGGCCATCAGCGCTCTGTCCAAGACCATCCGCCGTCAGCGTGCCGGACTGAAAGACCCCAAGCGTCCAAGCGGAAGCTTTATCTTTGCAGGTCCCACCGGAGTTGGGAAGACAGAGCTAGCCAAGGGATTGGCGGAATTCCTGTTTGAAGACGAAGACGCATTGATTTCACTTGACATGAGTGAGTATGGCGAGAAGCATACCGTCAGCAGACTATTCGGTGCTCCTCCAGGATTCGTGGGTTACGACGAGGGTGGACAGCTAACCGAAAAGGTTCGTCGTCGTCCATTTAGTGTTGTTTTGTTTGATGAGATTGAAAAAGCTCACCCAGACATCTTCAACTCCCTATTGCAGATTCTGGAAGAGGGAAGATTGACAGATGGTCAGGGAAGAGTGGTTGATTTCAAAAACACCATCATCATCATGACCACCAACCTCGGATCAAGAGAGATTAACCGTGGCGCCCTGGGCTTCACAATCGAGGGTGATGTTCAAAACGACTACCAGCAGATGAAATCACGCGTGAACGAGGAGCTGAAGAAAAACTTCAGGCCAGAGTTCCTAAACCGTGTTGATGAAGTCATTGTCTTCCCACAGCTAACCCGTGAGGAGCTAATCTCCATCGTCGATATGTTCACCGCTAGGTTGGATGAGCGTTTGGATGACAGAGACCTGAAGCTCACTCTGACCACAGCTGCCAAGGAGAAGCTAATCGATGAGGGCTACGAGCCATCATTGGGAGCAAGACCTCTGCGCCGGGTTGTTCAGCGTGAGATTGAGGATCAGATCTCAGAGCGCATCCTAAGCGGCGAGGTCACCTACTCAAGCGACATCCTGGTGGACTTCGTGAATGGTGAATTCATCTTCACCGTGAACCAGCGGGACGAGCAACCAGTCCAGTCATGACCGAAATTCAGCCCTATCGGGTAGTTGAAGACGGGGCTGGGTATGAAATTCGCTCTTACCCCGCTCACTTCTTGGTGAGCGTGTGGGTTGAAGGCGACATGAGAGACAGTGGTAACTCAGGCTTTGGTCAACTGTTTGGATATATCTCAGGAGCAAACCAGGACCGTCAATCAATTCCGATGACGGCTCCTGTTTTGCAATCCAAACAACAAAACGGCTACTGGCTCAGCTTTGTGATGCCCGAGGGAGCTGATTTCCCGCCACTTCCAGTCTCACCCGATTTGCAGATAATCGGTGTGGAGCCCGTGATGCGAGCTGCAATCAAGTTCAGCGGCAGCGTGAGTGAAAAAAAGTTTGTTGAGCAAGAAAAGAAATTGAGATCTTTGGTCAATCGAGACATGAAAGATAGCGCAATTTATGCTCGCTATGACGGACCAATGAAGCCAGGGTTTTTGAGAAGGAACGAGGTATTGGTTGACCTTGGTGGATAATTGAGCGATGCCTTTAGAGATTAGACCCGCCAACACAGCCGATATTGAAAAAATCAGGCAGCTTTGCCAACCACTAGTTGACGAAGGTGTATTGCTGGGCAAAGAACTGGTTGAGCTATATGAATCAGTGCAAGAGTTCGTTGTTTGCTATGAGGGTGAACAGCTGATTGGATCAGGGGCGCTGCACGTTATGTGGGAGGACTTAGCCGAGGTGAGGACCTTGGTGGTTCACCCGGATCACTGCAGATCTGGAGTTGGCTCCAAGATTTTGGACTTGCTTTTAGATAAGGCCAAGAAGTTGGGTGTTGAGAGAGTGTTCTGTCTGACCTTCGAGGTTGATTTTTTTGGCAAGCACGGGTTTCAAACAATCACCGATTCACCGGTTGAGCCAGAGGTTTATGAAGAGATGGTCAGGTCTCACGATGAGGGTGTGGCCGAGTTTTTGGATTTGGCTCGAGTTAAGCAGAACACGCTCGGAAACACTCGAATGTTGAAGGTTCTGTAACTAGATTGAATCCATGAGTGATAACCAACAAACAGTTTTCTGGATTAGAAGAGCTGTTGTCTTGGTAGTAGCCCTGCTGATTTTGGGTCTGATTGGGTTTGGCCTGAGTGCCCTAATCGGTTCCGCTGGCCAGGCAGAGTCAACTGCAGTTGAGGAGACTCCAGAGATTGAACAAGCCACCGAAGAAGAACAACCAGAGATTGATGACTGTCTGCCGGGTACGGTGTCAGTGACAGCCGAGATTGGTGATGCCGATGGCGAGGTTGATCTAGATTTCAACCCAACCGAGCTTCCCCACATGTGGTATACGGTGACAAACAACTCAGGGATTGACTGTAATTTCAATGTTGGTAGTGCCGTCACTTTTTTTGAAATCACCTCTGGAAGTGAATTGATTTGGTCTAGTCGCGACTGTGATCGAAGCATGGACGAAAACAAGGTTGGCGTCTTACCAGCTGGTGAGACCCTTGCCAGCCCACCCGTGCCATGGGAGAAGGTTCGCTCCTCGGATACCGGTTGCGGGGCTGGGCAAAGAGATGTCATTACTGGCGGAGCTAGTTATTTCCTAAGCGTTGAGCTCAATGGGGTTTTGTCTAAGCCCGATGCAACTGAGCCAGACGATTCCGACCCACAGTTCTTGCTTTACTAATGATTAGTTTTATCGGAGCGGGATCGATGGGGTCTGCG
Organism: uncultured Micrococcales bacterium; assembly: GCA_913062975.1. Classification (GTDB taxonomy): domain Bacteria; phylum Actinomycetota; class Actinomycetes; order Actinomycetales; family Microbacteriaceae; genus CAJXVY01. Next base: position 25,646 of record CAJXZO010000008.1, on the reverse strand, counting down.
ATTATTCGCGGCGCTGTCAATAACGGTTACGATGCGAAGCAGATAACTGCCACCACCAAGTCAAGAGAGTCATCAGTTCAGCTCTCAACAGAGCTTGGGATTAACTCTTTTAGTTTGGAAACAGACCCCAATGCGAATGTGAAAGCCGTTGCCGGGGCAAAGATGGTGGTTTTGGGGGTGAAGCCCTATCAAATATTGGACTCAATTGATGAGATTTTAGACTCACTGCAAAGTGGCACGATTGTTGTTTCAGTTGCCGCTGGAATCACAATCGAGGCTATGCAGGAAAGGCTTCCAGGCAAACCAGTTTTCAGAGTGATGCCAAACACACCCTCAATGATTGGGATTGGTGTCTCAGGGGTTGCCGCAGGCAAGCACTGTGATCAGCAACACATCAAGCAGGTGGTTGACCTGATGGAATCAGTTGGTGAGGTGATTCAATGTGAGGAATCTCAAATTGATGCGCTCAGCACAATTAGTGGCAGTGGGCCAGCATATGTTTTTTACTTCATTGAGCAGTTTGAAAAACTAGCTATTGAATACGGTTTCTCCCCTCAGCAGGCAGCAGTTATGGTCAGACAGACTTTCTTGGGTGCAAGTGAATTGGTGGTTCAAGCGGGAAGCTCACCCGAGGAGCTTCGAAAGAGAGTAACAAGTCCAAATGGCACAACCGAGAAAGCCATTGAGGTGTTTGAAAACTCTGATGTTCACAAGATTTTTAGTGAGGCAACACAGTCAGCCCTAAAAAGGGCTAGACAAATTGCGGGCCTCGAGGGATAGACTTATTCCATGGCGGATATATACGAAGCAATTGCAGATCCAAACCGCAGGCACATGCTGGACGCTTTATTGCAGAGCAAGCTGTCTGGTGGCGAAGGTGAAATGACCGTAAGCGAGCTGGTTGAGCACACCCAGATGGGACAGCCGACAGTTTCTAAGCACCTAAAGGTTTTGCGCGAGGCAGATCTAGTCAGCGCGCGTGAGGATGGGCAGAAGCGCTTTTACAGTGTCACCCCAGAGGCGCTCGAGCAGGTTGAGGATTGGGTAGTTACGTTTTTGAGCATGGATTATGAGGTCGACGCTGAGGAGATTCTCAGTGAACGACTGGGTGAAGCCGGCGAGCAGTTAGGTCAGTGGTTGACCAAAAGCGCAGGCTGGCTAAGAGACAAGGTTCAAGATCGAGTAAACATCGATTTTGACCCAAAGCAGGCTGGTAAAGACCTTGGTCGCAGAATCGCCGAGGGCAAAAGCGAAGCCGAGAAGCAGGCTAAGGAATTAGAACAGCAGGCAAAGACCAAGGTTGACGAGGTCTCCAAGAGCGTGAAAGACGAAGTTGACCACCTTTCTGAAGAAGTGAAGAAGAGGGTTAACCGTGGCAACAAGTGATGAGGAACTAAGAAAGTTCGCCAAAAAGAAACTGAAGGCAAAACAGGATTTTAGAAGCCTAGTTTTTGTTTGGATTTTTGTTTTTGCATTGACTACCGCCATTTACTTCATAGTCATGCCCGGAACTTACTTTTGGCCTGTATGGCCAGCCTTTGGTATCGGCATTGCGGTTTTGGTGACCGGCTATGAGGCTTACGGAAAAGGGTTTGAACGTCCAATCACTGATGAAGACGTGGAAAACGAAATCAAGAGACTCAAGAAGTAATCCTTGACCCAAACGGGGTTGAGCTGGCAGTGAATAAACAATAGACTTAGTCAGTTGCCTAAGAGCAATTGGAAACAGAGGTTTTTGTGGGTTCAGTAATTAAGAAGCGTCGCAAGAGGATGAGTAAGAAAAAGCACCGTAAGCTTTTGCGCAAGACTCGTCACCAGCGTCGCAACAAGAAGTAATAGCCAACTACTGGCTCTTACTTCGCAAATCCTTTTTCGAGAAATTCAAAATTTTCCAGTTAGCCGCCCTGGCATGACGTTTCAGCAATTTATCTGGATTCACTGCCACCGGATGTTTTACAAGGGTCAACAGTGGCAAATCATTGCGGCTGTCTGAATAGGCCCAAGATCTTCTGAGGCTTAGGTTTCTTTTCTTGGCTAACTTCTTGGCAGCCTTTGCCTTTTCAATGCCGTGTAGTGGGTGACCAACCAAACGACCAGTCATCACGCCATCTTTATGTTCGACCTGAGTTCCCAAGGCACCAGTTGCTCCGATGTTTTCTGCAATCAAATCCCCAAGCTCCTGTGGTGAGGCGGTTATTAGCCAGACCTCCCTGCCCGAATTCAGGTGCTCCTGAACAATCTCCACCATCCCTGGATAGACCTTGCGCTTGATTTCTTTGTCCCAAACCTTTTGCATCAGGCTGTTCATTTCCTCGCGGCTGGCACCTGCAATCAGGCTAAGAGCTTGATCTTTGATGGCTGCCATTCGGTCATTATTCTCGCCTCGCCAGATAAACCTCAGGTGCTCAAAGCCCATGCGCCAAACATCGCTGCGTTTGAAAACACCAATTTCGATGGCGACCTTTGCATATAAAAAAGCAGTTGAACCCCGAACCAGGGTGTTATCAACGTCAAAAAAGGCCGCAGGCTGCTTTTTCGCTTTGTCTTCGATCACCCGCTCAGTCTAGGAGGTAGTTTGGAGGGGTGAGCAAACTATTGACCCTAATTTCCAAACCTGGCTGTCATTTGTGTGATGAGGCAAGAGAGGTAATCGATGTGGTGCTAAGAGATTTCCCAGATGTCCAATTTCAGGAAAAAAACATGCTTGATGACCAAAAGCTTGTGAATCTCTATTCTGAGGAAATTCCAGTGGTGCTAATTGACGGTAGGCAGCATAGTTTTTGGCGAGTGGATGAGGAAAGGCTACGCTCCGCATTAGCATAATGTTGCATTTATGCTACATAGCATTTATGCTATTTTCATGAGCCGCAAGCCCAAGGAGCAACTTGAAAAAGTCGGCATTGCCGTTGAGTTTTTCAGGGAAAGGTCCGGATTAGGCAGGAAGGAACTGGCCGACCTGGTGAACGTTCACTATCAAACGATTGGTTACATCGAACGTGGCGAGTATGCCCCCTCTTTGGTTCTTGCGTTAAGGCTCGCCAAGGCCCTTGAGGTTGAGGTGGAGCAATTATTTTGGCTGGAGGAGAATCAATGAATGAGCTGATTGTTGTAGCGGTTGTGCTTGCCACCCTGTCCCTGGCATACCTCTGGGTCTATCCCACCTATGCGGGTCGAAACGTAACGTTGATGTCATATCTGGACATTGGCGCAACCTTCATCCCTGCTGGGGTGGCGGCTTTGTTGTTCTGGCAGTCGGATCCTGTTTTTAGTTTTTTTGGACTTGAGCTGAATTGGTTTTTCTATTCAATACTCGCCTACGTCGTAATTGAGATACCGGTTTTTATTTTGTACGTAAAAGCCAGAGGACTCTGGCCAGAATACAAAGCAATTTTTAGCTCCAACTCTTCTAATCAGTACGGATGGACTGCATCGGCAAAAAATGTTGAGAAATCACTTTCTGAGGATAAGTGGACTGGTTTGAGGACCAAAGGAGCTCTGAGGTTTTTGATTTGGGGCAGCAACGTAACACTGTTAGGGGGAACAGTTTTACTCTCCACCATCCCTGAATCTCCGGCTGTTTTTTATCTTCCGATCCATGTTCTGCTGATTTTTGTCTTTTGGTTCTTACTTAGAAAATCGGTTCGATTGGTTGCAGATGCCCCTGAGGAGGCACTGGATGAACGCCTACTAGAGCTTAGAAACAGAAGTTATCTCTGGGCTTACATGTGGCTAGCTGCAATTGCATATTTGGTTGCAACGAGTGTGCTGATCTGGGCAGTTTGGGTGAATTTAAGCACAACAGAAGACCGATGGTTTTACACAGTTGAGATAAGTTGGGGTCAGATCAACGCCTTATTTTGGCTAATCGCGGGTTATACCTTCGCTCTTCCCTCGATGGCTCTAGCCAGCTATAAACTCAAACACGACATGGTGGACTAATGGCAGAAGATATATTGCAACAACTTGGCCTGCTCGGGGTATTCATTGCTGGCGCCATTCCCTGGCTGGAGGCAGTGGGGGTTATCCCAGTCGGTATCCTGTTTGGCCTGGATCCGTTTTGGACAATCACCTTGGCCTTCAGTGGTAATGCCATCACCACATTTGCCTTCGCCTATTCGTCTAAGGCGGTGATGCAGAGAGTTGCAAAGCGTGGAAAGTCTGAGGGCAAAAACATGTCACGTGCCCACAGAGCTTTTGATCGTTATGGCATTTGGGGCATGGCCGTGGTCGGTCCGTTACTAATTGGAAGTCAGATTGCAGCAGCTTTGAGTGTCGCCCTTGGGGTGAGTGCTTTCAAATCAGCCATGGCAATCAATGCCGGAATGGTTATTGCGGGAACCATCATTGGTGTCTTGACAGCTTTGGCTGTTGCTTAGGGCTCCAGACGGTTAGGACCGCGGAATAGGAAGCTTGCTTCACGGATGTTCGGCAGATCCAAAAGCAACATCAAAACTCTGGTCAGCCCCATTCCGAAACCTCCGTGGCTTGGAACTCCATAGCGGAAGAAGTTCAGGTAGTTATCCAGTCCCTCTGGCTCCAAGCCCTTTTCCTTGATTTGCTCAATTAGGACATCAACCCTGTGTTCACGCTGGGCACCGGTGGTGATCTCAGTCCCCTTCCATAGCAGGTCATAGCTCTTGGTCAAATTTGGGTTGCCCTCGTGACGCATGTGATAAAAGGGTCTGATCTGGCTGTGGTAATCAGTTAGGAACAAAAATTCGTGGCCAAACTCTTCCTTGACGTGGTCGGAAATCTGCCTCTCGCCCTCGGGGTCTAAATCACCATCGGCCCGAGGAACTTCATAGCCACGCTTTTTGAGAATTTCGTGAGCCTCGGTTAGTGAGATTCTTGGAAATGGTGCAGTTGGGACGGTGATTTCAACATCCAGAAGTTCTTTCACCTGTTCCCCATATTTTTCTTTGACGGAGCTGATTGCGTCAATAAGTAACTGCTCTTGAATTTCCATGATGTCGTGGTGGGAGTCGATATTGCTAACCTCCATGTCCACCGAGACAAACTCTGTTGCGTGCCTCGCCGTGAAGCTTGGGTCTGCTCGAAAAACAGGTCCAATCTCAAACACTCTGCCAAGACCGCTGGCCATGGCCATTTGCTTATAAAACTGTGGTGATTGAGCTAGATAGGCATGGGTTTCGAAGTATTCAAGTTTGAATAGTTCTGCATGTGACTCACTGGGCGAACTCATGAGTTTCGGTGTGTGGATTTCAGTGAAGTCGTTTTCTAGCCAGTATTTTCTCCAGCTTGCCTCCAGCTCGGTTTGAACCTTTGTCATCAGGCGCATCTCTGGTCGCCTGTAATCTAAAAATCTCCAGTCAAGTCTTTTGTCAATGCTGGTGTCATCGGCAATTGGGGATTCTGGGATTGAAAGCGACTGGATTTCTAGTGATTCCAGCAGTATCTCAATGCCATTGAGCTTCACTCGCTCATCGTGTTTCAGTTGACCGGTGATGCGAACGAAGCTTCCATCGGTGATGGTTGACACCAAAGCTGCCAGCTCATCATCCTCAGAGGCCTTTGGATAGGTGACCTGAACAGAACCGGAATCATCTCTGATGATGAGAAATTGAATTCTTTTTTGATCTCTTAGGGTCTCCAACCACCCTGAAATATTTACCTGACCGTCCTGCATTGAAGGGAGGGATGAAATTTTTGAAGTGTTTTGCATTGACCGGCCCTATCTGTTTCAGCAAATATCAAGTTTAGCTTGGGTAAACTTGGAATATGACCGCCACTCGCCTGCACTTCGTTCGACATGGCCAGGTGTTCAATCCAGAAGGCGTTATTTACGAGCGCATCGAAGGATTTGGGCTTAGCGATAAGGGCTGGAGAATCGCCACATTGGCGGCTGAGAGGTCAACGGACCTGAACATCACGAGGGTTGTCAGCTCTCCTTTGCAAAGAGCTCGAGAGTCAGTGAAGCCGTGGATTGATCACACTGGATTAGAACTCGAAGTAGAGCCAAGGGTTATTGAAAACTGGAACAAACTTAGAGGACTAAAGCCAGGCATGAGGACTTTTCTGAAAAAGCCCTGGCTATTCAGACACTTTCACAACCCATCGAAGCCCAGTTGGGCGGAGCCCTATCAAGAAATTCAGGCTCGAATGATAAAGGCTGCAAAACATTTATGGGAAACCACAGAAAGCGGTGATGTTGTGATTGTCAGCCATCAGCTCCCAATTGTGATGTTGCAACGAACCGCCCAAGGTCTTGGTTTATCGCACGACCCCAGGAAGCGTGAGTGTGAGCTATCGAGTATTTCCAGCTTTGAATTTGTTGACGGGGAATTGAAAATGACCAATTACTCGGTTCCGTGGATGGATGCAGGGGTCACACTTTGAGGCCCGGGCCGTTCACGCGCTTGGTTGCCATTTCAATCGCGATAATGATGGTTGCAAGCTTCGTATTGGTCTTGGCTGGGTGCTCGACAAATGACCCTCTGGCCGACCAGTTCCGCGAGGGTGGCAACAAAAACTACATCGCGGGTGATGGAACCGTAACAGAGTATTCAGAGGAAAATCGTCCAGAAGCACAACCCTGGGGTGGGTTCACCGAAAGCGGTGAGCGACTGGACTCAGTTCAGCTGGATGGCGTGGTGACAGTCATGAACTGGTGGTATGCCGCTTGCGCACCATGCCGTGATGAAGCGCCTGATCTGGTTGCTTTAGCTGAGGAATATGAACCAGAGGGTGTTCAGTTCATCGGAGTCAATGTCAGAGACACCCCTGACACAGCGCTAGCTTTCGCTCGGAACTTTGGTGTCAACTACCCATCAATAATGGATGCCAGAACTGGTGCTGTTTCACTGGCTTTTACCGGTGTTGTCACCCCGCAGGCAGTTCCAACAACGCTGGTGATAGATGCTGACGGAAAAGTTTCATCAAAGATTTTGGGAAGAATTGACCCATCAATTTTGGGTGAATTGATTGAAACGGCGATTGAGCAATGAGCATTGCTGAGATTGTTCTCAACGGTGCGCTGATAACTGCAATTCCACTGGCACTGCTAGCGGGTCTGGTCTCGTTTGCATCACCCTGTGTGTTGCCTTTGGTACCGGGCTATTTGGGTTATGTCGGTGGCATGAGTGCTACTAAGTCGCGCATGGTCACAGGCTCTGTTTTGTTTGTTGTGGGTTTTGCCGTCGTGTTTGTTGGCTTTGGAAGTTTTTTTGGGGTAGCAGGTGCGTTTTTAGCAAGTGGCAATGTTTGGTTGAATCTAATCGCGGGAACATTAGTGATTGTTTTGGGTTTGGCACTGATGGGAAATTTTGGTTTTTTCCAAAAAACCATCAAACCTTCTTTTAGACCAAAGGTTGGACTGGCGGGAGCGCCGCTGTTGGGCATGGTGTTTGCAGTTGGCTGGTCGCCATGCATAGGGCCAACACTGGCTGCGGTTTTGACTCTTGCCGGACAGTCAGGTTCTGCAGAAAGAGGTGGGCTTTTGGCTTTTAGTTATGCGCTGGGTTTGGGAATTCCATTTATTTTGCTGGCGGCAGGATTTTCTTGGGCTACTCGTTCGGTTGAAATAATTAAGAAAAACATCAGGGTTATCAACATCTTCGGCGGGCTGATGCTAGTGCTGCTGGGGTTGTTGATTGCCACTGGTATTTGGGATCAAATCGTCAATTGGATGCAGGAGTGGATAAGTGACTTCGTACCGGCCATCTGATTATGAGCTCACTCGTGAAGAGCGCGAGTTAGAGCAAGCCCCTAAGCGGACCAAGTTTGGTTTTCAGGGCTGGCTTCGCTGGATGTGGCGACAGCTCACCAGCATGCGAACAGCATTGATTTTATTGCTGCTATTAGCTGTTGCCTCGGTTCCTGGTTCTGTTTACCCTCAGCGAAGCGCTGACCCCAACGGTGTTAGGTTGCAATTTGAAGAAAACCCAGAGCTTGCTGAAGTTTTGGACACCTTGCAATTATTCGATGTCTACACATCCGTCTGGTTTAGTGCCATTTATATTTTGCTGTTTATTTCTTTGATTGGCTGTGTGGTTCCAAGAACCCAGGTTCACTGGCGCGCAATGATGTCAAAGCCTGTGAAGACACCACCCAATTTGAAGCGCATGAGTGCTTATGAGACTCAGCGAGGAGGGAAGCAAGAGCTTGAGCAGGCTGCCAGGATCCTAAAAAAGCAGGGTTATCGCGTTGATCTTCGAGAAGATTCAGTCAGTGCTGAAAAGGGCTACCTAAAAGAAACTGGAAACCTGCTTTTTCACTATGCATTGATTGCAGTGTTGATTGCAGTTGGTGTTGGCGGAGGAAACAGCTACATCGGCCAGAGAGTTCTGGTCGAGGGCGACATGTTTGTGAACAACCTGGCTAGCTATGACAGTTTCTCACCAGGAACTTTCTATGACGAGAACAACCTCTACCCATTCAGCATGAGGCTTGATGATTTCCAGGTCACCTATGACCTGCAAAACCCTGCCAATGTTGGAGCCCCGATTGATTTTAAGGCCAGTGTCACGGTGTTTGATGAAAACGGTGAGAGCCAGGGTGAGGTGAAGGTGAATCAGCCGCTCGAGCTTCCTGGAACAGGGGTCTATCTGATGGGTAATGGTTTTGCACCAATCATCACTGTTCGTGATGGTGATGGCAGGGTCGCTTTCTCGGGACCTGTTGTGTTTTTGCCTCAGGATGGCAACCTGACCTCGCTTGGTGTCATCAAGGCCCCTGATGCAAATCCAAGTCAGATTGGGCTGATTAGCTTTTTCTACCCAACCGCTGAGCAACTGCCCTCTGGTGCTTATACCTCGATTTACCCAGACGCGTTTGATCCTCTGCTGACCATGAATGCTTATGTTGGTGATCTTGGTTTGGATGACGGGGTTCCCAGAAATGTTTACGCTCTTGATGTCACCGATTTGACCGAGGTTGCCGGAAGAGATGCAGACAACCCGGGGTTGGAATTAAGGCCAGGGGAGTCTGCGGAAATTCCTGGAGGCTACGGTTCTGTGAGTTTTGATGGACTGACTCGGTATGCAGCCTTTGACATTGCTCATAACCCTGGCGGGTTCTGGATTTTGCTTTCATCCATGATTGCCTTGGCTGGCTTAATCGCGTCTCTGTTGATTCCGAGAAGGCGAGTTTGGGTGAAAGCAGTTGCAGATGAGAAAATCGAGATTGCGGCTTTGGCCAGGGGAGATGACCCAAGGCTTGAAGATGTGGTCTCAGACTTGGGAAAGAGATTAGAGGGAGGAAAAGTTGGAAATTAATCTAAACGAGCAACTCAGTCAGTATTCCCTTCTGATTGTTTATGCATCAATGGCGCTGTTGGCGGTTTCCTTCCTGCTTTCCACCCTGCACATGGCGCAAACCGCCTCAGCCAAAACTGAATCGGAATCTGAACAGGCCGAGGGTGATGTTTTGGTGAGGACCAAGACCGAATCAAAGCTCATGTCCACGGCAAGTTTGTGGGTGATGGGTGTTGCCACAGTTTTGTTGGGCATAGCCGTGACCATGCGAGGGATTGCGGCGCAGCGAGTGCCATGGGCGAATATGTATGAGTTTGCCATCAGCTCAACCCTGGTGATTCTGATGATTTATCTAATGAGTCTCTATCTGAAAGAGGTTCACTTCATAGCACCGCTGGTGAGTGGTTTTTCACTGATTTCTTTGGGTGCTGCAACCAGCCTTTTCTATGTTGAGGTCTCAACCATAATGCCCGCGTTGCAGAGCTACTGGTTGGTGATTCACGTGATTGTTGCGGTGCTGGCAACCAGCTTTTTCTACATCGGAGCAGCACTACACATCACCTACTTGGTTCGCAAGGCCAGCTGGTCACAGGGTGACAGCAACGCCTTTCAAAGAATCTTCAGTCACTTCCCCTCCGCTGACACCTTGGACCGCTTTGCATACCGCTTCATAATCGTTGGCTTTGTGCTGTGGTCATTCACCTTGATTGCTGGTGCCATCTGGGCAGAGCGTGCCTGGAACCGTTACTGGGGTTGGGACACCAAAGAGGTTTGGACATTCATCATTTGGGTTTTGTATGCAGGTTACCTGCACGCAAAGGCCACCAGAGGTTGGACCGGGACCCGTGCCGCCTATCTCGGTTTGGTGGGCTTTGCTGCGGTTTTGTTTAACTTCACGATTGTGAATTTATTTTTCGAAGGTCTCCACGTTTACTCAGGGCTATAAAGCTGTCTGTAGCAATCTGTGAGCCTTTGCTGCCAACGAGAGGTTGTTTCAGCATCTGCCTCTAGAGATTTCATGGTGTCTCGGTTGGGGCTTATCTCAACGGCCTCCATGGGCAGTTCATCGACGATGTCTCTAACGAACAGAGAAGATGTTCCAAGGCCTGGGTCAAAACCTGAATCCAAGCTGCAGGCAAGCCAGATGCCAGCGTTTAGTCCAATGGCAGATTCCAAAGCAGAAGAAACCACCAGCGGGGTGTTGACTTTGTGATTGATTTCCAAAATTTCTTGAATGCCACCCAGGGGTTGCCACTTAACAACCATCAGATCTGCAGCTTGCTCGCTGTCAACTTCGAAGGGATCAGTGTTTTTCCTAATCGATTCATCGGCTGCAATCAGCACCTCAAGTTGCTGAGATTCAATCTCTGATTTGAGCTTTGACATCTCTTCGATGGTCTTCACCGGCTGCTCTAGGTATTGCAGATTTACTGACTCATGTTTTAGCCAATAGATCAGCTCAAGGCTTTGCTCAATGTCCAGTCCGCCATTGGCATCCAATCTGATGTTTGCCTCTGGGGCAAAATTGATTGCCGCTTGAATTCTTTGCAGATCAGCCTGACGAGGTTGTCCCGGTTCGGCGATTTTTATTTTGACGGTGTTTAGGTGTTTATATTTTTTTAGAACACTTCCAACCTCTGAGGCATCGATTGCAGGCAGGGTTGCGTTAGGGGTTATTGAATCTGTTTTTGTCTTTGGCCTTGTGTTTTCTAACCAATTGAGGCTTGCCTTCAGCCACCTGGCTGATTCGATGGTGGAGTATTCCAAAAATGGTGACCATTCGCTAAATCCGTTTTCTGATTCAAAGATCATTACTTCTCTGTGATTGAGGCCTCGAAAAGGTGTTTTCAAAGGCATTGAGAGCACAGTTGAGTTGGCTAGAAGTTCTTTTAGCTCGATCACTGAATTAGTCTAGAGAAATGGTGAATCAGGTTTCAGAGATTTTTGATGAGACTATCTGGAAACAGGTAGAGGGTTTTGAGCTAAGTGATGTCACTTATCACCGCCATGTGACTCTTGGTGTTGTCAGGGTGGCAATCAACAGACCAGAGATCAGAAACGCCTTTAGGCCTGAAACGGTGGATGAACTGCATGCTGTTTTGGAACACGCAAGGGTTAGTGCTGATGTGGGAGTGGTGCTGCTTACCGGCAATGGACCAAGTCCGAAAGACGGTGGCTGGGCTTATTGCTCAGGCGGGGATCAAAGAGTCAGAGGTGATTCTGGTTATCAATACCAGCCAGATGGAGCAGGCAGACTTCACATCTTAGAAGTTCAGAGACTGATTAGGTTTATGCCAAAGGTGGTTATCAGCTTGGTTAGTGGTTGGGCTGCAGGTGGTGGGCATAGCTTGAACGTGATTAGCGATTTATCAATTGCCAGTGCTGAGCATGCCAGGTTCAAACAAACCGATGCCGATGTTGGATCTTTTGATGCAGGTTACGGGAGTGCTTATCTTGCCAAGCAGGTTGGCCAGAAAACAGCCAGGGAGATTTTCTTTTTAGCCGAGGAGTATTCAGCTCAGAGGGCCTATGAGATTGGTTTGGTAAACAGGGTTGTTGCCCATCAGGACTTAGAAAAAACAGGTATTGAGTTTGCCGAACAGATTTTGGCTAAATCACCAACTGCTGTTCGCATGTTGAAATATGCAATGAACATGACCGATGACGGAATGGTGGGTCAGCAGTTGTTTGCAGGTGAGGCGACCAGGCTGGCATATGCATCGGAAGAGGCAAAAGAGGGCAAGGATGCCTTTTTGGAAAAACGCAAGCCTGACTGGTCAGGTTTTCCCTGGCACTTCTGATGAAAAAACTGATTCAGATTCCAGCAAATCAAACCTTTGAGGTTTTGCTTGCCCTAAATCAAGCTCTTGAGGGCGGGGATGCAGTTTTTGTTGGAAAGCCCGAGGTGAATGGCATTGCCGAGGTTGAGGATCTGCCCAGAGAGGTTAGCGACGAAACCGCCGTTGTTGTTAGATCAAGCGGTTCAACTGGTAGACCGAAACTAATTGAGCTTTCACACACGGCAATTTTGGCTTCAGCCAAGGCAACAGAAGACAAAATCGGTCAAGGCCAATGGCTTTTGGCTCTGCCAGTGAATTATGTTGCTGGATTGATGGTTTTGGTAAGGTCCATTGTTTCTGATCAACAACCGGTTTTGATGAACACTCAACTGCCTTTCACCCCAGAGGCGTTCGTCAGAGGGGCAAGTTTGATGGCTGAGGGGAAAAGGTTTTTGTCAGTGGTTCCAACCCAGCTGTCCCGACTAGCGGAAGCAGTTGATGATGATCCAATGGTGTTTTCCTCTCTGCGGAAATTTGAGGCAATTTTGGTTGGTGGCCAACGCAGTGATTTTGCAGTGATGCAGAAATTGAAATCCATGGGCATCAATCTGATCTCCACCTACGGCATGACCGAGACCTGCGGGGGTTGTGTTTATGACGGGGAACCAATTGGGGATACCAAGCTAAGAATCAATGATGGCCTGCTAGAGGTTTCTGGCTCGGTTTTGGCAAACATCGACAGTGAGTGGCTGCCGACTAACGACTTGGCTCGATTTGCAGATGACGGCAAATTGGAAATCATGGGTAGAGCCGATCGAGTCATCAACTCTGGTGGGCTAAAGGTTTCATTGGACCGGGTTGAGGAGATTTCACGGGAGATTGCGGGTGTGGTGGAGATTGCCGCGGTGGCAATTGATGACGCTGAGTTTGGCCAAAGGGTGGCAGTTGGTTTCGAGGGTACGCCAGAGGTCAGTGAGGCGATTTCTGAACACCTGGTTGAAATCATTGGACGCGAGGCGAAGCCGAAAAAGATTCAGCAGTTTAGAGATTTGCCAAGACTTTCATCACAAAAATTGGACTTGCAAAAGATTCAAAGCATTTTGTCTGAGTAGCATTGGGCCATGGCTTCAATCTCGCAGTGGGTCTCGGGTGCCAGAGTGCGCACCCTCCCACTAGCAGTATCCCCAGTTGTTTTAGGAACCGCGGTTGCCAACAATGTTGACCAACTAAACCTCGCAATTGCTTTTTTGGCGTTGATGGTCAGTTTGTTTTTGCAGTTGGGAGTGAATTATTCAAATGATTACTCCGATGGTGTTCGTGGCACAGACGAATTCCGAGTTGGTCCTGCTCGACTGACTGGTTCCGGAACTGTTGAGCCACCGAAGGTTTTGCGGGTCGCAGTTGTGTTTTTTGCACTCGCAGCCGCATCTGGAGCAGCCATCATTGTTGTTACCCAGCAGTGGTGGTTGGTGATTGTTGGATTACTGGCCATTCTGGCCGCCTGGTATTACACGGGAGGCCGCAACCCATATGGTTACGCGGGACTGGGTGAGCTAAGTGTTTTTATCTTTTTTGGACCAGTTGCGACCTTGGGAACCTCTTATGTGCAGACACTCAGTTTCCAAGATGATGCATTAATAGGCGGCATAGGACTGGGCTCTTTTGCAGCTGCGGTTTTGGTTGCCAACAACATCAGAGACATTGAAACTGATAGGCAGGCCAAAAAGCGAACGCTTGCGGTGATGATGGGGTCAAAGGCCAGCAAGTCACTTTATTTGTTCTTAATCTGGCTTCCGATGATCATCACTCTGCCCTATGTTTTGGCATACCCCGCAACCATCTTGGCTTGGTTGGTCTTGTTGCTGGTGATTCCTTTGAGTCTTTTGGTTCCTACTGCAAAAACCGCCAAAGAGTTGATAACTGGTTTGAAACTAACAAGTTATGCATCAGTTGCGTGGGCTGTCTCCATGTCCATCGGAATCAGCTTCATCAGTTTCTGATTCGTCCAGTAATTGGTTTTCATAATCGCTGTCATCATCTTTTTTTGAAGAAAAGGTGTTGTGCATTTTTTCACTCATTGCTCTTCTTTGGCCATCAAGAAATACCAGCGATATCGCAAATGAGCTGACGGCTGCAATAAATGCGGCGAAAAACGGGTTGAAGCCAATAAGGTCTAGAGCAATGAATACGCCGAAGAACAAAGCGAATCGGCTTACTGTGTAAATAATCCAAGGATTTCTCATTTGCTCTAAGTCTAATTCGGAGGAGGCTAGAGTTAAGACATGGCTCGATTGCTAATTGTTCTTGCGGTAGGTGTGGTTGCGTTCACTGTTTTCACAACCGTCTATTCCGCAACCGCCGAAAAAACCAAGGTGCGAACACTGCCCAAGTGGGCATGGGTTGCCCTTTGTTTATTGGTGCCAATAGTTGGTGGGGCCCTTTATCTATGGCTGGGAAGACCTCTACGTGAAGGTGGCGGGGGAAGCACACCTCGGAAAAAGCCAACCGCTCCCGATGACGACCCGAGGTTTCTAAGGGACATGCAAAAGCGCATGCGTGATCAAAACAAAAAGCGTCGTAAGAAAAACGACGAAGACGACAAAAAATGATCAGCCAATCATTGGCTGATCGGGTCATTGGTTTAGCAAGCTCAGTTGGTGTTGAGAGATTTTTTCTATCCCCTGGCTCTAGAAGCCAAGCACTAGTTGTTGCAGTCGAAAAACTTACCCAGAAAAAATTTGCCGAGAGCTATGTTCGCATCGATGAACGCTCAATGTCTTTCATGGCGCTGGGGAATAGTGTTGCAAGCGATAAACCATCGGCCATGATTGTTACAAGCGGAACTGCGGTTGCCAATTTGTACCCAGCAATGCTGGAGGCTCATCACGCAGGCATCCCGCTGATTGCCATTACAGCAGACAGACCCAAGAGACTCAGGGGAAAAGGGGCAAATCAAACCACCCTGCAGCCAGGGATATTTGGTGAGCTGATTGAGTATGTTGACATCGAATCGGAGCAAGACCTGACCCCAGCCCAAGAAAAGCTAATGGCTTCCTTGGCATCATCTCAACCAATCCAGCTAAATGTTTGTTTTGATGAACCACTCAGTGGTGACAGCTCGGTTACGGATTTTCTAAAGAAAATTGAGTTGCAAAAGCCAGTAAAAACACCAACTGAAATTGACTGCAGTGTTCGTGGGGTGGTGATTGCAGGGGCCGGTGGAGAACAAGCTAGAGAGTTTGCGGAGAGTGCGAACTGGCCTTTATTAGCAGAACCATCTTCGGGTTCCAGAGCTGGCAACAGTGCCATTTTGAATTATGAAAGCCTTCTGAAAACAGACCTCGCAGCAGAAATTGAGGCTGTGGTGGTTTTTGGAAAGCCGACTTTGACCCGAGTGGTGAACCAACTGATTAGCAATCAGCATCAGATAACATCAGTCAGCTCGGCTTATGGGGTGTTTGACATTGCAGAAAATGCCATTCAGGCAGAGAGATTAGAAGCTAAAAACCCAATCTCCAGATGGCTCGAAAAATGGAAATCTGAGCCTCAGGATTATGAATTTGGCAGAGAGCAGCTAGTTCAGAAAATCTGGGAAGCAACCGAGGCAAGTGACAGCGTCTTTTTGGGCGCCTCAAAAATGATTAGGGTTGCCAACAACGTCGCCCCCGCCAGGGAGGTTTCTGTTTATAGCAATCGAGGCTTGGCTGGGATTGATGGTTCCAACTCAACAGCCATTGGCATTTCGCTAAACACACCTGGCATCACCAGAGCAATAATTGGGGATCTGACGGTACTTCATGATGTGGGTGGATTGAATCTAAGTTCGATACCGAAGCCCAACCTGCAGTTATGGGTTGTGAATGATTCGGGCGGAAAGATTTTTGAACAACTGGAAATCAAACAACAAATCGATGACGGTGTTTACAAAAAGTATTTTCAAACTCCACAACAGTTTGACCTTGCTCTAGTTGCCAACGCTTTTGGCTGGGGCTATCAACTCATTGAAAACAGCAATCAGTTGGACTCGGCGATTGCCGCCAATGGTCCAGTGATTTTCGAGATCAGGCTTTAGTCAAAGGCGTTTTTGACAGCTTTGAATTTCAGCTTTGTCTCACTGAGTTCTGCCTCTGGCTCACTGCCACTGACAATCCCACAGCCAGCAAATGCTCTGACTTGATCATTTTCAATCCGTCCACCCCTGAGTGCTATGGCAAGTTCACCACTGCCATTTGATCCAATCCAGCCAACTGGGCCTGCATAAACACCTCGGTCAAATGGCTCTAGCTTCTCAATCAGCTTTTGAGCTGAAAGCCGCGGGGTTCCGGCAACTGCAGCTGTCGGGTGAAGCGCAGAGGCAACCTCCAGAATTGATGCATCGGAGCTTAGCTTGGCGTGAATGTCTGTGGCGAGGTGCCAAACATCGGGAAGCTGCAAACTGAATGGAGTGTTGTCTGCTTCAACTGAGTCGGTGAATGGCTCCATGGCTCGGGTGATTGAATCAACAGCAAAATTGTGCTCATGCAGGTTTTTGGCGGAGTGACTCAAACCCTCAGCAATTGCCCTGTCAACATCAGGGTCTGTTCCTCGTCCAGCAGTGCCGGCGAGCACTCTCGCAGAGGCCTCACCATTTGATGAACGGATTAGTAGCTCAGGAGAAGCCCCGAAGTTCCCATTGATCGAATATACCCAACAGGAGGGGAATCTCTCCCTGAGTTTTTCAATGGCTGGACGGATGTCAAAATCTGCTGGAATCTCAGCCACTAGGTCTCTTGCTAGGACAACCTTCGAAATCTCACCATCATCGATCTGCTCTAATGCCTTTTCAACTGAATCAATAAACCCAGCCTGGGTTTGTGAGGCCTGTTTGAATTCCAACTTGGTGTCAGTTGGTTGTTCAACTTCAGGCCAGCTGAAATCCTTTTCAAAGCTTGCAACCCAGGCTTTTTCCTGGCGCTTTACCAAAAGTGTTTTGGGGACAATCAGAACCGAGCTATATTCACTTTGAGGGCTGAAGCTGATTGCTACCATGGCATTGATTGAACTTGCTGATGAGTCAACCGAGCCGATGATTTGAATCTCTTTGCTAAATTCTGAAAACTGTTTGGCAAGTTGCTGAAAGCGCTCGGCACCAGTTGCTTCAAACCGTGCCTGCTCCCCGATGCCAACCATCAGGTTGTTGCCACGGGCAAAGATTGTGGCATTTTCGGGTATTTCAAACCCCTCTGGGTCAACCTCGGTTATGAAATATTGCAAGTCTTCGCTTCCTGATAATTCCTGCATAGCTGTAACAGGCTATTCAACAAACAGCCCTCGTGACTTATTCTTATTTTCTATGAAATTTCTTATTGCGGTTCCGATTGCCATTCTTTGGGGACTTTCCTCGAGCCTGGCTTTTGCTGATGAGGATGACAACCACAGGGAGATTCCCTCGATTCAGGTGACTCCGGAGTCAATGATTGACCCGATGGAGGCAGAACCAATTGATAAATCGGATGTGGTGATCACAGATGCAACTCCCACCGATGAGCTTGCCTCGGTTATGGGACCAATATTTCTGGTTTTGGTGGCAATTGTTGTTTGGTTGGCCATTTGGACTTGGTCCAAAGCGGTTGATGAAATACATCCGCCGCAGGATGGTTAGACTTTTCTAGTGAGTAAAGCGGATATGCAGAAAAGGCCCGAAGACGTCTCGCGCATGTTCGACGAGGTGGCGGAAACCTATGACCGCACCAATGACATTCTGAGCCTGGGCCAATCCAAACTTTGGAGAAAATCAGTTCGCAATCTAATTAACCCAGAGCCCAAACAGAGAATTTTAGACTTAGCCGCTGGCACTGGAACCTCTTCAATGGCTTTATTGGCTGAAGGTGTGCAGGTGGTGGCAGCAGATTTCTCCAAGGGAATGCTGGAGGTTGGCAAGAAAAGACATCCAGAACTCGAATTTGCCTTCGCCGATGCGACCAAGCTTCCCTTCAAGGACAAAGAGTTTGATGCGGTGACGATATCTTTTGGCATTAGGAATGTTGAAGATGTTGATAAAGCCCTCTCCGAGATGCTCAGAGTTACTAAACCTGGAGGCAAATTGGTGATTTGTGAATTCAGTCACCCAAAGGGTCTGTTTGGGTCTCTATACAAGTTTTATCTAAAGAGGTTTATGCCATTTGTTGCCAAGTTGGTTGCTAAAAACCCAGAGGCCTACAGCTATTTGGGTGAGTCAATTGAGGCTTGGCCAAAACAGGTCGACTTTGCAACCCAGATTGAAGCCGCTGGTTTTGAAAATGTGGGTTATAAAAACCTCTCACTTGGCATCGTTGCCGTTCACTACGGGGAGACGCCATGAGCCTACCCATTCAAATGAGAAACATTGCTGACCGAGCACTGGTCAAGGATTTAGAGAGAAAGCTTGAAGAGGTTGAGGTGTTGATTTCTGAATCAATTGCCAACACCGATCAGTTGTTAGACGAAACTTCAAACCACCTGGTGAATGCCGGTGGCAAGCGCATCCGTCCGGTGCTAACTCTTCTCTGCTCGCATCTGGGAGATAGTGAAAACAAAGATGTGTTGAAAGCCGCGGCAGTGATTGAGCTTACCCACCTTGGAACTTTGTATCACGACGATGTGATGGATGAGGCTGACCTGAGACGCGGTGTTCCAACAGCGCACGCTGTTTGGGGCAATAGTGTTGCGATTTTGACCGGTGATGTTTTATTTGCTCGAGCTAGCCAAGTTGTAAGCGGTTTGGGAGAGCGTGCTTTGAGAATGCAGGCGGAGGTCTTTGAAAGGCTAGTTCTCGGTCAGTTGCATGAGACCGTTGGTCATCAAGAGCAAGACGAGATGGATTTCTATGTCCAGGTTTTGAAAAATAAAACAGGCTCATTGATTGCCCTCTCGGCACAGCTGGGTTCTATGCTCTCCGGAGCAACTGATGACTATCTGGAACCACTGGGTGAATACGGCGAGGCAGTTGGGGTTGCGTTTCAATTGATGGATGATGTGATTGACATCAACAGCGATGATGATGATTCGGGAAAAACCCCGGGGACTGATTTGCGAGCAGGAGTTCCGACTCTTCCAGTAATCTTGCTTCGGAAGAAAATCGATGTGAAATCTATTGAACTGGTTGAACTGATTTCATCTGGATTAGATTCCGATGAGGATTTGGCTGAAGCTGTCAATAGCCTTAGACGGCACGAGGTCATGGAAGAAACAGTTTTGGAGGCGGTTGCCTGGGCCGAAAAGGCCAAGAAGGCTTTATCACCACTCCCGGATGGAAGTGTTAAAAAAGCGCTTGAGGCATTTGCGGATGCCGTTGTTGAGCGCAAGGGGTAGCAAAGGAAAGCTATTTGGAAAAGCTACGTTTGGCGGTTGTTGGCGCCGGGCCCGCGGGTATTTATGCATCAGATTTAATTCTGAAGGCGGAGCGCGATTTCGAGGTCTCGATTGACCTGTTTGACATGCTCCCAACACCCTACGGTTTGGTTCGCTACGGTGTCGCACCCGATCACCCAAGAATTAAAGGCATTGTGAATGCCCTGTTTGATGTCTTGGACGCAGGCGACATTCGATTTTTCGGAAACGTTGAATTTGGCAAAGACCTAACTTTGGATGATCTAAAAACCCATTACAACGCGGTGATTTTTGCAACAGGTGCCATCAAAGATGCTGAGCTAAAAATCCCAGGAGCAGAGCTTGCGGGAAGCTTTGGGGCTGCTGATTTCGTGAACTGGTATGACGCTCACCCTGATTTTCCGAGGGAGTGGCCATTGGATGCCAAGCAGGTGGCGGTGATTGGAAACGGAAATGTGGCCCTGGATGTTTCGCGGATGCTGGTCAAGCACCCAGATGATTTGGCATCAACTGAAATTCCTCCGCATGTGGAAGCAGGATTGAGAAATTCCAACATCACCGATGTTCACGTGTTTGGTCGCAGGGGCCCAGCCCAGGTGAAATTCAGCCCATTGGAGCTTCGTGAAGCACTGGCAATCGAAGGTGTTCAATCAATTGTTTATGACGAAGATTTTGTTTATGACGAAGGTAGCGAGAAACAACTCGAGTCAAGCAACCAAACCAGAGTGGTGGTGAAGACCCTGGAGGCTTTGCGAGCAGAGCCTCAACCGAAAGCTTCCAGGAGACTGCATCTTCACTTCCTTTCAACTCCTGAAGAAATCCTCGGCGATGACCACGTAACTGG
Source organism: uncultured Micrococcales bacterium (assembly GCA_913062975.1). GTDB lineage: Bacteria > Actinomycetota > Actinomycetes > Actinomycetales > Microbacteriaceae > CAJXVY01. The sequence goes on along the minus strand of CAJXZO010000008.1, from coordinate 5,463 downwards.
GATTAGAGTCAGGCGCAATCAACTAGATGGCAATGGTGGAGCAGTTGCAACTGATGAAGTGATCGAGTATCAGGTGCAGGCTGTTTATAGAGCGGTTGGTTATTTTGGTTCAGAACTTCCAGAGATTCCGTTCAATTCAAAATCAGGTGTTATCAATAACGAAGAGGGTCGTGTTGTTGATGAGCAGGGGAACCAGGTTCCGGGAGTTTATGCAACGGGTTGGATCAAGCGCGGTCCAATCGGACTTATCGGACACACCAAAGCCGATGCAATCGAGACCATTGCTCACCTAATTGAGGACAAAGCGCTTTGGTGGAATCCGGAAAAACCAGCTGAAGAGGATATTGTTGAGTTTTTGAATTCCAAATCCGTTCAATTTGTCAGCTGGGATGGATGGCTTAAGGAAAACTCAGAAGAACTTCGTCGCGGAGAGCTTTCTGGAAGGGAGCGAGAAAAGCTTTTCGATCGCGAAGAGATGGTCAACATTGCAAACAGCTAGCATTTAGTTGTGGAGAAATTCAGCGTCTTATTTTTAGAGGATGATGGCCTTACCCGCTCAAGCGTCGCTGACGCCTTGAGGGCAGCAGGTCTTGAGGTGACCTCTGCATCCAATGCCTCCGAGGCAATAGATGCCGCGGTAAATGATTGCGCACTTATAGATCTTCACTTGGGCAAAGGTCCAACCGGAATTGATGTTGCTCGCAAGCTCAGAGAGAAAAATCCCAAGATCGGACTTGTTTTTCTAACGAGCTTTGAAGACCCAAGACTGCTGGATAAGGATGCCAAGTCATTGCCAAGGGCCAGCAGTTACCTGGTGAAGCGGCAAATTTTTGAGACTCAACAGCTGATCTTGGCGCTGAAAGCCTCCATCAGAAACGCAGCAGCCGAGGGAAAAGCAGAGGAACTGCCAGCCGAGTTTGCAAATCTAAGCCCGGTGCAATTGGAAACTCTGCGTTTAATTGGCCGGGGCCTGAGCAACGCTGAAATTGCCAAGCGAAGAGATGTGTCAGTGAAGTCCGTTGAGCAAACAATCGCTCTAATTTCGAAGAAGTTCTCCCTGCCAGCTTCGGACAAGGTTAATAATCGGGTGAATTTGGCAAGGATTTACTACCGAATGTTGGGGTTAGTGGATTGAATGATCTCAAAGCAAATCTTTCGGGTAGCTGGAGCATTCACTGGGCACCCTATCTTTTGCTTTTGCCAATCACGGTTCTGGTTGAGCCAGTTGTCCAATCCGTTCCGCTCGATGATTTCCTGGTCTTCACCCTGGCTAGCTTCCTTGGCTATCTAACGCTTTTGGCTTGGCTCGGTCTTAGTTGGTTTGTTTTTTATCGAAAAGGAAGTGTCTATTGGTGGTTGATCTTCCCAATTGCCGCTCTGGCAGGTCTCGTGCTTTCCCAATCGATAAACATCTACGCATCATTTTTCGGTTTGGATGAATACGGACCCGATGAGACGCTGCTGACACCAACAGTGTTGGTTTGGGGGATTGGTGTTCCGCTGGTTGGCTATGTGATGAATAAGCTCAATAGGTTCATCAAAACTCGGGATGAAATGGTTTGGTCACTGACAAATACAGATACACCCAATTTGGCTTTTGAGATAGATGAAGAACTCAGAGAGCTTTTGACTGCCAATCAAAGCATTGATAGCGATGGCTATCAAAGGCTGGCTACGAAGATTAGAGATTTCACCGAGCAAGAGGTTAGACCCATGAGCCATAAGTTGTGGATCAGCGAGGTGAAGCGGAAATCTCGGTTTCCCCTGTTTGGTCTAATCGGTCTATCGCTTAGTAAAAACGAAATGCCGGTAGCACTTTATTCACTGCTAGCTCTGTGGTTGGTGCTGATAGCAGCTGTTGGACAGTTTGGTCTCGTCACCGCATTGGCCTATGTCTTTTTAGACACTTTGGTTTTTGTTGGTGCATTGGTTATTTATAAAAAGCTCTTTCAAAAACAATCACTTTTCAGGGTTTTGTTGTTTCCACCAATTGCATCCAGTTTGATCTTTTTAGAGAGATCAGTTGTTCGAGCCGAACTGGGACTCGAGCAACTGATTGGGGGCTGGATAGTGCTAACCGTATGGCTTTTCACCTCATTGTTGTTTGCAGGTGGTGTTTCCCAGTCAGTAAAAACCCAGAAAGAGATTCTTGAGGAATTGGAAGAAAACCTGAGAGCTGGCGAAAGACTTTCTCAATTGCAAAAACAGGTAAGCCAAAAAGGTGCTGGTGATTTAGCGAAATTCATCCACGGCACCGTGCAGTCAAAACTCATGGCATACAGTCTGCAGCTGGAACAGGCGAACGAGGAGAAAAACAATTTGGAGGCAAGCAGGATCAGAGGACTGGTGAGTTCCCTGATCGCCAACCCATTGGCCGAATACCAGCCTGAGTTCAGCGAAAGCTTGCAGGATTCCTTGGCGTCGATTGCTGACCAGTGGCGGGGATTGGCAGATGTCCAATTGAACCTTGACAAAGGCCTCGAGGGCAATCGGGTGGTGGAGGAGATAGTCTCCGAGGGAATATCAAATGCTTATAAACATGGCTATGCGGAGAAAATTGAAGCCCTTATTCAAGACAACGGAAACCATCTTCTAGTTGAAATCACCGATGATGGCATTGGTCCAAGGTCTGGCAAGGGTGGCTTTGGATTACAGATGGTGGAATCGGTCACCGCAGGAAATTGGACTTTTCAGAGATCAAAATCTGGTGAAGGAAGCACTTTGAGGGCATTAGTTCCTAAGGTTGGAACTGATGATTAGAAAAATTTCCAACATTCCCCTGAGCTACCCCTGGGGTTCCACTCACTTGATCCCAGATCTCATTGGTAGCAAAGAAACTGATGCCCCAATTTCCGAGCTCTGGTTTGGAACCCATCCAGCATCACCCTCGCTAGTTGACACGGGTGAGCCCCTGAGAGACCTCGCTGGTGAACTTGGGTTTTTGGTGAAGTTTTTATCTGCTGCCAGTCCTTTATCCATTCAGTCTCACCCAAACCTTGAGCAGGCAAGGGCGGGGTTTGAAAAGGAGCAGTCCGGCGAGATACCAATTGATGATTATTCTCGAAACTTCAAAGATGCCAATCACAAGCCAGAGCTATTGATTGCAATCAGCCCCTTCAGGGTACTAAGTGGCTTCAGGCCAATTTCTGAAATCAATCAAGAACTCAAAGAGATTGCTTCCAAAGACTCAAATTTCGAATCCTGGGCAGCAGGAGAGAAAACCCTCAGCCAGCACTTTGATTTTGTCTTCAATGAATTAGACCCAGGATTGTTGGATTCATTGGCTGCGCAATCAGAGCTGGTTGAGTTTTTGAGTGAGTTTTATCCAAAAGACCCAGGCCTTGGGATTGCGTTTTTGCTCAATGAGATTTTCTTAGCCCCGGGGGAAGCGGTGTTTTTGCCAGCTGGAAACCTACATGCTTATCTGCAGGGTCTGGGTGTTGAGGTGATGGCAAGCAGTGACAATGTGATTCGCGGTGGACTGACATCCAAAAACGTGGACATAGAACTGCTTAGAGAGATAACGGTATTTGATTCTTTGAATCCAAAGCTTGGACCTAAGTCACTGCAGCAAGGATTAGATGAATATGAAGTTTCAGTTGATGATTTCCGCGTCTATCGTATCGAGCCCAGTGGTTCTCAGTTGATTGCTGACATTAACTTGCCTGAACCAGGCATTCTGGTTTGTGTTTCAGGGGAGCTTGTGGTTTCAAACTCACTGGATGAAAAGCTTCATCTCAAAAAAGGCGAAGCCTGTTACATCTCCAATGACGCAAGGCTTATTAGTTTCTCAGGAGCTGGCACCGGCTATCTGGCTACCGGTAATTAACAAACTGAAGATCTAGCTCCAAATCTTTTGATTTCAGCAAAGCAATAATTTCTTGCAGATCATCCCTTGATTTGGAGCTAACTCTTATTTCATCACCTTGGATTTGAGTCTTTGCACCCTTAGGTCCTTCATCGCGAATCATCTTGTTAATCTTTTTCGCATTCTCCTGATCGATTCCCTGCTTCATGGAACCCTCGATGCGGTATTCCTTGCCAGAAGCCTGCGGATCAGAGTGATCAAAACTTTTGAGTGAGATTCCTCGCTTAATGAGTTTGGAACCGAAGACATCTAAAACAGCCTTCACGCGGTCTTCGCTGTTTGCTTTCAGGATGATTTTCTCACCACTCCAAGAGATGTCTGCATCGACACCTTTGAAGTCATACCTCTGCAGGATTTCCTTCTTAGCTTGATTCAAGGCGTTGTCTGTCTCTTGCTCGTCAACCTTGCTTACTATGTCAAATGAACTGTCTGCCATGTGATTACCCTATCTTCGTCTCGCGGTTGAGCCTCTGATTAGAAGCTCGATTGGCCATTCGTGAAACTCTTGGATGTTTAGTTTTTTGTCCTCAAGGTCCTGATCAAATAAATTCACAAGCATATTCGCCGCCGCAGCACCCTGGTCAGCAGGTTTTTGATTGATGGTGGTGAGGTTATAAAACCCACTGAGGTCATGGTTATCCATGCCAATCACGCTTATGTCATCAGGCACTGAATACCCCAGATCCTTGGCCGCCTGGATTGCTCCAAAGGCCATCTCATCACTTGCACAAAATATTGCAGTTGGTGCTGATCTTGGGTCGCCAAGAATTTGCTTGGCCGCGTGATAAGCACCGGGCATTGTGAAGTCTGCCTCTGCGAACCAGTTTTTTTGAAAATCCAAGCCAGCATCCATGAGTGCTTCCCTATATCCAGTTTGGCGCAAATAGGGCTGGTGAAATTCCAACTCGGTTGAAGGACCACCAGTGATAATCCCTATTTTAGTGTGACCGAGGGAAAGCAAATGCTGGGTTGCAAGCCTGCCGGCTCCTTCATCATCGATTCCCAATGATCTTGCCCCCGTAATCGGCCCACCAACTCCAACAATTGATTTCCGCAAACTAGATAACTTCTCCAATTCATGTGAAGCCAGCTTTACGGCAACCGTCAGAACTCCATCCACGTTTTTTCGCAACAGCAGATCATTGAAAACCCGGGCTCTCTGATCAAGGTCTCCCTTCAGGGAGTAAAAGGCTATGTTCAGTCCCCTGTCATTTAGGGCAGTGCTAATTCCTTGTAAAACAACCGAGAAAAACCAGCGATCTACGAATGGCACCACAACCCCAACGGTTCGGGTTTTTCCAGTGGCGAGAGTGTAAGCAGATGAGGATGGAACATAGCCCAATTCCTCCGCGGCCTCAAAAACCTTTTTTCTAGCTGTTTTGGAAACGTGGCTTTTATCGTTCAGCGCCCTGGAAACGGTTGCAGTCGATACACCCGCTCGGGCAGCAACTTCTTCAATTCCAACCATGGACATTACTGTAAATGATTACAGTTAACTTTTTCGGCTATGATAGGCAATCGCGCATAGCGCAATGGCAAGTTACCCAAGCGGCCAAAGGGATCTGACTGTAAATCAGCCGGCGTAGCCTTCGGGG
>CAJXZO010000007.1 GCA_913062975.1 uncultured Micrococcales bacterium | reverse complement strand
GTTAACTTTGATTTCAAGTCTGTTCTTGCCAGGTTCAAGATCAATTGTTCTTACCAGGTAATAACTTCCAATTGCGCTGGTGAGCTTTGGATCGTCTTCTGTCTCAGCACGGATCCAAGCGACTTCCTCTCCATCTTCAAAAAACTGAATCTTTCCCTCGCCGATTACGTTCTTCGCATACATCTTTACCTCAGTTTCACTGACCTTCTTGGTCCAGTAGGAGAACTCGAGGTTTTCTGAAGAGCCTTTCTGCAAAACAGTTAGCTCGGGACTGAATGCCAGCTCCCCGCCAGACCATTTGATCTTTAGCTCGTAGGTGGCAGCGGGCAGGTTGCTGTCAGTGGACACGGTGAGCTTACTTTCAGAGCTTTCAACAATCTCAAGCTCTTTCTCACCCACTACCACTGACTCGACTAGATCTAATCTCTGTCCATTCAGCTCAAAGCTCTCTCCTGCATTTAATTCAACTGGGTCAACGCTTGTGACAACTGGTCCACTAAAGCCAATTGGTGCAGAGAAAGCGGGTGCGGGCTTAGCAAAGTTTCTCTGAAGTTTTGGAGCCGTGGCTTGAACATTCGTAGTTGAAACCCAAAAAGGACCACTAGAAAAATCCAAATAGTAGTTTGCTATCGCATCGTCATTATCAAAGTCGCTCGGTAGGTTCGTTACATCAGTGCCTACTCGAAGCCTTACTTCGTTGGCCCTCTCGAAATAAACCTCGATTCGGTAATTCGACCTGTCGTCAATATTGTTAGCGGATGAGCTGGCACTCTCGCTGCCAGATTTGAACCTGAGAGACTCACCCTCAGTTCGGGCAACGGTGAGAGAGGTGGTGTCACTCAGACGATAGCTATCGAACCCCTCAACCTCGAAGTATTGAAACTCGTCAATGTCATAGGTGTTTAGGTAAACATCTGAGAGCGTCGCCGAGGTTCCGTCCTTATTCAAAAACTCAACAAGGATTTGTGCATAAGACTCCTTTGGGGTTCCCTCTGGATAATCAATCTCTGCGACGGTGTCTATTCTCATGAATTGATCGTTCCAATCGGACTGCCTGGCCTGCTCTCCGTCGTCGACGTCGGCAACAATGTCGGATTGCAATCCAACGATTTCCTCAACGGTTACCCTCGCATCCAAGGTGACCCCGCCGCGAATGCCGATGTCCGTGAAAACATAGCTTTCTCCCTCTTGGGCGTCGTTTAGACGATCAACATCCCACTGTGTTCTTTTTTCAACCTCACGAAAGTTCAGGGCATTGTTGTTGAGTTCAATGCATTGGTCATTCATAATCGGCTTCAGAGGTTGCTCAACAATTGGCAAACAGAATCCAAAATATCCATCACTCAAAAACTCCTCCGCCAATTCAACTGCATGCACTTCAAAATCCTTATATGAATCAATTGTGGTCATCTCAAATCTGAAGCTCTCGACCTCAGAATCGATGATCTTAGACTCGCTCAAGACTCCAAACTCACCACTGCCAACAGTGGGCGTTGAGTTCTCCACCGTCACATCTCTGGTGGTTACGGTGCTTGGGGTGTTGAACTCCCAAACGGTAACTGGAATATCGTCATCCTCACTTTCTGCAGAGACGATTAGCTGGTTGACGTTGGATGTGTTTCCAGAATCGGTGTATTCCCAAACCATAGGTGAGGATGTTGTGTCGTTATCAAGCCCGAGCAGTCCTTCCACCCAAACTGAGATAGGAGCTGTGGTGGAAGTTGAACTCAAATCCACCTGCCAGGCAATGCTCGAGCCTTGAATCTCAATTAGTGCTCTGACATCCAATTGGTCACCACCGAAGGCCACATTGCCACCAGTGCAATCAATCACAAACTGCTCAACACCCTGATTGGAAACAGCTTTAGTGGAGACTCCATCAGCTTTTGCCTCACAGGTTGCAAAGTCATCCAGGGCAAGCATTCTGGTGGTGTTTCCATCAGTTAGATGCAGAAAACCAAACTCATCGACAGCATCATCTTTTTGTCCCGCGTCGACGCTTTGCAATGGGAAGATGGGAGAGTCTGGACCAGAGGCATCGGATGAGTCATTTTGAGCATTGACAGACAGGTTTACAAACAAACCCGGGAAACCACTTTGGTCCACTCTTTCGGGCTTCACCAAGACACTGTTTACAGCCGCCCAGTATTTGTCGGTGCACTGATTGGTCGCATCTGGAGTTGCATCATCAACGCCTGCAATGCAATAACCAAAGGGAACATCTATGAGTTGCTCGGCCAGGGTAATCGCAGCTGGCAAGGTGGTGCCAGGGTTACTAATGTCGTAGTCGACAAGAAAGTTTTCAACAGTGATTCCCCGCTCTGATGTAATGACATCATCAAAGATGAAACCAATGTCGTCTCCCGAAGTGTAGGGGTCAAGAGTGGGTTGATCTGAACTGGGGTCGATGGTGTTGAAATCCTGCTGAGACCTGAAACCCAATACCGGGTCTGATTCACTTTCATCAGAGAGAATAACGAAGCGGTAGTTTGATGATTGCCTATTGACCGATAGTGAAGCGTCAGAGTCAGAACCTAGGTTGCCAACCCAAGCAAAATCCAATGAACTGCTGAGCGTGTTCCCGCTCATCGGAATGACCGTGGTTCTAAAAAAAGATCCAACGAACTCATGTATTAGTTCAAACCGGACCTTCTCGCCACCTATATTCAGCTCTTCTGAATAACAATGAAGTGAGGAGTGGAAATTATTATCGTCATCTGGGGAACGATCAGGCCTGCCGTCATCAGTTGCAACACAGGTTTCTCGTGAAAAAACTAAAATTTCTTGGAAAGTTTGGAAGTCATCGTCCGAGACATACAGGAAACCCCAATCGTCGTAGGCATCACCTGTATAGCCAGACTCTGAGTGCGGCTCTGCGTCATCGATGTAAAAACGCTTCTCATCCTCGAGCAGGTCCTCCCACTCAATGCCCAAAAATCCGTTGACCTTAACATGATCAAATTCAAAATTGCTTTCCTCCAGGAAAGCATAATTTTCATCAAAAATTGATGTTGAATTAGCCGCTTGGAATCCTGTCAGGACCAGCATTACACTCGCGATTGATGAGACAAGTGTTCTCATTTGGCCCTCCGTTACTTTGTCCAAAGTATAGGCAGATGGTGTCTTAATAACTACAGATTTGGAAAACCCGTTTTAGGTGGTCTATTCTCTGCAAAGCGATTACCTGCACTGACCTCCCGCAAGAAATAGGTTTTAGAGCCCAACAGCAGGGTCAATACCTGACTGAACTGATGCAATCGAACTAGACTTCAATGCGATGAAACTAACAGTTATAGGCCTTGGCTACCTGGGGGCAACCCATGCGGTTGCCATGGCTGAGTTGGGCCATGAGGTGATTGGCATTGAGCCAGATAAGACAAGGCTTGAAAAGCTAGCCGGTGGTGAACTTCCATTTCATGAGCCAAATCTCGACAAAGCCCTGATTCGGGTCATCAAGCAGGGAAACATAAGTTTCAAACAATCTCATGACGAGCAATCCAAAGATGCAGTCGCGCATTTTCTCTGTGTTGGAACCCCGCAGCTTGACTCCAGTAATGCTGCAGACACCTCTTATCTGTTTTCTGCGATTGAAGCACTCGCTCCCTATATGAGTCCTGACAGTGTTGTCATTGGCAAATCAACAGTTCCTGTTGGAACTGCAGCTGAACTGAAATCAAAGCTTTCAAAGCTATCGGGCTTTGATGCCCATCTTGCTTGGAACCCAGAGTTTTTGCGGGAGGGAACAGCACTGGAGGACAGCCTAAGACCGGACAGGATTGTTTTGGGTGTTGAGGATGAACATTCTGAGAAGATCCTTCGAGAGATCTATGAACCAATAGTTTCATCCGAAAACACCCCGGTTCTAGTCATGGACATCCCCACCAGTGAACTTGTGAAGGTCGCAGCCAATAGCTTTTTGGCGACCAAGATTAGTTTCATCAACGCCATGGCAGAAATTTCAGAAGCAAGTGGTGGTGATGTTGTTAAGTTGGCAGAAGCCATCGGCATGGATGAACGCATTGGCAAGCAGTTTCTGAGAAGTGGGATTGGCTTTGGTGGTGGCTGTCTCCCCAAAGATATCCGAGGCTTCATGGCAAGAGCCGACCAATTAGGTGTTGGCTCCGCCGTTGAGTTTTTAGAGGATATGGATTCCATCAACCTCAGAAGACGCCAAAGGATTGTTGATCTTGCAAGGCACGAATTTGGAAGTCTGGATGACAAAAAGATTCTGGTGATGGGGGCTGCCTTTAAGCCAGACAGCGATGACCTGAGAGACTCTCCCGCTGTTGATGTTGCCAGGAAGCTAAAATTACACGGAGCCAAAGTAGTGGTTCACGACCCAATGGCTCTCGACCGACTGGGAATTGTCGCCCCTGAGCTTGAATCGAATGAGGACTTGATTGAGGCATCTAAAGATGCAGAGCTAGTTGTTCTGGCAACCGAATGGAAAGACTATAAACAGCTCGATCCCAATCAGTTGCTAGTGAAAAACAAAACGGTGATAGACGGTCGCAATGTTTTGGATGTTGGTCTTTGGCAACAAGCAGGTTGGAAACTAATAGCACTTGGCAGGAATGTTCATAATTGAGTGACCTAACACAGCTTGCAATTGAAAACGGTCTAACGCCAGTTGGGCAGAGGCCAAAAATAGGCAATTACCTAAAATCCTTTTGGGCCCGCAGAAGCTTTGCCTTTGCCCTGGCTCGGTTTACATTGCTTGCCTCCACTGCACGCTCCCGACTGGGTGTGATTTGGATTGTATTGACACCGACCATGCAGGTAGCGCTCTACGGCTTGATTTTTGGCCTGGTGCTGGGAGATTCAAGACCAGATAACTTCTTGCCGTTTTTGATCATCGGCGTTGTTTTTTTCCAATTCATTTCTGGAAGCTTTGTTGATGGAACTAAATCCATCACCAGTAATGCATCCATTGTTAGATCTTTAGATTTCCCGAGAATTCTTCTTCCCTTTTCTTCCACCTTTTCGCAACTTGGAAGATTCATCGGGATACTGCCAATAGCCCTCTTAGCTCTGATTGTCCTGGGAGAACCTGTTGGTCTGAGCTGGTTTGGGGTTATCGGTGTTGTTGTGCTGGCGTTGATATTTGCATTTGGGCTGGCCATGCTCTCCGCCAGGCTAACCACTGATTTCACTGATCTGAGCCAACTGATTCCTTTTTTGAACAGGCTTTTGTTTTATTCATCAGGGGTGTTTTTCTCGATTGAGAAACTGATTGATGCCTATGGTTTTCTGGAATTTCTGCGCTGGGCTAATCCGATAAGTGTTTATTTGGAACTTGCCAGAGGCAGCGTTGTTAGTGGTTATGAATCAACCCCATTTGAATGGATTGTTGGAGTGATTTGGGCTTTTGGGATGTTATCCACAGGCTTTGTCTTCTTCTGGTTGGCGGAGGAAAAATATGGCAGAGTCAACTAACACGGTGGGTGGCGAGAACACACTCCCCCCTAACGCCAACAGGACACCGAAGGTGATTGTTGACGGTGCTTTCGTCACCTACCGCGTGTTCGCATCAGGTAAGGCAATTCCTGAAAACTCAAACCAGTCGAGGGTGAAAAAAACCGGAAACCTAAGAACTGTTGAAGCTGTCAAAGACGTATCACTAGTTGCCTATGAGGGTGACACCATCGGAGTCATTGGTTCCAATGGATCTGGAAAGACTTCTTTGATGAAGGCCATAGCTGGGCTGAATCCAATCGACCAGGGCTCCATCTTTGCAGCCAGCAGACCTGCGTTTTTGGGTGTTGGAGCTGCGATGCTGAAAGATCTCAGTGGTGAGAAAAACATCATCCTGGGAGGTCTTGCTATCGGGCTTAGCAAAAACCAGGTCAGAAACAAACTAGATGAGATCATCGACTTTGCTGGAGTCAGGCAATTCATTGAGCTTCCGATGAGGACTTATTCCTCGGGCATGGTGGAGAGGTTGAAATTTGCCATTGCTCAGGCAAGGGAGCATGAGATTCTGATTGTTGATGAAGCACTGAGTGTTGGAGACAGTGAATTTAGACGGCGCTCGGAGGCAAGAATGAAGCAACTGGCTTCCAATGCGGGAACTGTTTTCCTAGTTAGCCACAGCCTGAAATCCATCCTTGCAACTTGCAATCGAGCAATCTGGTTAGACCAGGGTGAAATCAAAATGGATGGCAATGCGTTGGAAGTATGTGAGGCATACGCCGAGTTTGCAGGAACCACCATTGAAGAGTGAAGTAATCAGTTTTCTGATGCCTGTCAAAAACGAACAGAGACATCTCGCTCGGGCTGTTCAGAGCATTTTGAATCAACCACTGCCCGGCTATGAAAAACAAATTATCTTGGCAGTTGCACCCTCCAAAGACAAAACTAAACAGATAGCGAAAAAGCTCGAAAAAGAAATCTCAGAACTAACGGTGATTGAAAACCCCAAAGGCGGGACAAGTGCTGGGCTGAATCAGGCAATTGCCAATGCGGATGGTGAGATTGTGATTCGAGTGGATGCTCACTCTGAGCTTTCAGAGAATTATGCGATGACTGGAATTGAGATTTTGAAATCAACGGGGGCAGCCAATGTTGGTGGGGTGATGCTTGCCAAGGGAACAACCCCATTTCAAAAAGCAGTTGCTTGGGGCTATCAATCTAGATTTGGACTTGGTGGTGGTGTTTTCCACACAGGTGGCAAAGCAGGTCCCGCAGACAGTGTTTATTTGGGAATCTTTGATAAGCAAAAACTAATAGAGGTCGGTGGTTTTGATGAATCATTCATCCGCGGCCAGGACTGGGAGCTAAACCTCAGATTACGCAGGGCGGGGCACGTTGTTTGGTTTGATCCCAGATTAGAAGTCACCTATCACCCCAGAGGAAAAGCAATCGCTTTAGCTAAACAGTTTTATCAAACTGGCAGGTGGCGAGGGGGGCTAACCAGACAGGGACTTGCTGATGCCAACCTGCGTTATTTCGCACCACCCCTGTTGGTGTTTGCATCTGTTTTTGCATTTCCCTTTTTGATTTACATGCTTGCTGTTTTGCTGATTGCAATCTTTAGCAACAACCAACCCGCAACTAAGCCGAGGATCCTTTTGGTTCTTCCCATCATGCACTACACCTGGGGTGTTGGTTTCATCATTGGAATGCTGTTTATTCCCCAAAAACACCCAGTTGGTTAAAACTACTAAGAATCGATATTTGAAAAGTTAAACCCCAGCCTTTTTTGCAACAACTCATCCAAACCCTCACCCTCGGCATTCCAGGTCTCTGCTTTTTCAGCAAGCGGTGTAATCTGCATTCCGCGGACCAGCCATCGATACTTCCGATGCTGATAGCTAACGAGATAAGCACTTGGGCTGTAAACCTTAAGTTTTCTAATTTCCAGTTTGTCATCGGGATAAACCAGGTGGGCATAGCCTTTCTCTAAAATCTCAATAAAGCTTGCGCGAATGCTTCTTGGCAGTGCCAGTGGATACATGGTGTTGAGCTGATGCAGGCCAATGAATAGTTTCTTTTCTAAAGCCTTCTCAATTTCAGCCAACAGCTTTTTCTCCTGTGCCGGATCACAGAAGTTGGCAGCCATTAGCAGGTCCACGGTTCTTTCTTTATAAGCAAGCTCTTTTTTGAAGCGCATCTGCCTTGGAGCAAAAAACTCCCTGGAGCCTGGTTTTAGATAAAGCCTTTCAGCTGATTTCTGCCAACGGTTATAACTGTCTCTGTAAGCAAGACGATAATCAACAATCCACCTAAAGGTCATATCCCCATCGGTAAGACCTCCATGGTCTGCTCTCTGCAGGGTGAGAGTTCGGTAGGGCTCAATCACCTCCAGGTCTTGCTCGAAGGCTTTCTGGATTCGCTTTCGGTATTCACTGTCAGCACCCTTGCGAACACTGTCGAAATAGCCAATCTTGTTAACCACCTGCTTGCGCCAAAACATCAGTGAGGGCTCACACAAACCAATGCGGAGTCTCCTGCCACTCTCCACACACCCTAGGTTTTCATCAACTCTGGTGGACATGCTGATGTTGCCAATGCGCTTTTGAGACCTAAGTCTCTTCACCTGTCTTTCGATTCTCTCGGGGTGCATCCAGTCATCACTGTCCTGAAATGTAATGAGGTCTCCCTGAGCCTGCTCCAAAGCTCGATTGCGAACGGCATAGGTGCCACCATTTTGTTTCATGTAATAAACGCGGACTCTTAGATCCAAAGCCTCCGCCTGGTTATAAAAACCCTTATAACCCTTGGGGCTTGCGTCATCAAAGACCATTACCTCGAGATTTTCATAACTGGAGGCAAGGATTGATTTCAAAGAGGTGATGAGTGCTTGGTTTGGTTTATAGCAACTCACCACAACTGTCACCAGCGGACCATCATAGATTTTGCGAGGTGCTTTGGAAAAAAGAGAGTCAAAAACCGTAGTTCCGGTTGCTAGCTCAAGCGGGGATGCCGAGGAGGGCAGAATTGCTTTTGAAAACTTGCCAATCCATTTTTCATCCTGTGAATTTTTTCTAAACGGGTTTGTGATGTCTGCTTGTAGCAATTTGGGCGAGATTGAAAAATCTTTACCGAACACAAATCCTGAGTTCAGAAGCTCACTCAGCCCCAAAGCAAACTTGGTCCGAATCACCGAGGGCAGCAACGCCATAGGCCACAACCTTGGAAGTCCTTTTTTTGCAAAGTCCAACAGCGCATCGTCACCGATGTTTAGTGCCAGAATCGCCAGGTCCTGGCGATGCATGGATTTGAATCTCTTTGGGTCGTTTTTTATCACCCAGCGATAAACCACTGCGGCCAGTTGCATGTGGTCTTCATCTGCATTGACAGCTTGGTTATGTAAAAGCCAACCAAGATCCACCATTGCTTTTTTTCTAGCGGGGTTTCTGGTGATCTCCACCTGTTCGCCACCAAGATTGCTTTTCATAAGCTCGATTAATTCCCCGAAACCATGCTGATCACTGGTGGCGATTCTGGCTAGCTGCTCCCTGGCACTAAGAGAGCGGGTCCTCAAACTTGCAAACAGAAACCTGAGTCTGCGAGTTCGACGATAGGAGATCTTGGTGATGGGTGCATTGGTGATGATCGTCTCAGCCGAGAAATCACTCACGTCAAACCCTCTTTCAAATCCAGTCCAGAATAAACTGACACGGTGAATCTATTCGCACTACCAAACAAACTGCACTCACTGCATGAAGTCTCAATTTTAGCCACTATTGCCAAGCCGAACAGTTGTTCTGAGTGTGGATGTTGGGTTGGGTTAGGCTCTTGCTATCAATTGATAAGGGCAATACATGTCTAAATGGCTCATTGCAGCGGTGGCCGCGGTGATGGTTATTGCCAACCTTTTTTCGTTTTCAGCCCCGATAACAAAAACCTCTCAACCCTTTGATGTCACCGAGTTGCTAATGAGTCAAAACTGGCAGGAATCTGCACCTTTGTTTTTGGCAGAGAACTTTGCCGACTTGGAGGTTTCCAACGTCGGCAGTGAGCAGGAACTGGGATTCAGTTTTCAGCGAGAGCTGGTGAGTGGATTTGGGGATTATCAGGTAAACCGAGATGCGCCGTTAGATCTAACAGACCTGAGTGCAGAAAGCCTTGAACTATTGGATGAAAACACCAAATACGAACTAGAGCCTTTTTGTGCAATAAACCCCGAAGGTAAATACTGCGATCTGGTTATTGCTTGGGATGAGGATGTTGGGCAGACGGCGAGCTTTATTGGAGTTTTGATTGATGACTACCGGTTTGCATTGATTGAGAGAGAGCTTTTGGAGAAGCTCTCATGATCTATGAATTTTTGATGCTCTCCATCACTCTGCTGGCAGGAGTGAGCTTGGCGGCGGTCACTGGCATCAGACAACTTCCACTGCTCATCCCAGCAGGGGTTTTGTTCGCTGTGGTTTTGAGAACCGCCAGCTTTAGTCTGTTGAACCTGTTTGATGTCCTAAGTATCAACATCACTGTTTGGTTTCTACTCACCTTGCTGATGATTGTTTATGCAGTTATTCGGGGAAAGCTCTTCATCCAACTAAAAGCACTTGCACTGATTGTTCCGATTGTCTTGGTCTCGGTTGTAATAACCAGGGTTGAAAGATGGTCTTCACCTGTTTATGGAGATCCAAGCTGGATTCTCACCATGAGCGAGATGATGCAATCGGGTGTTGACATGGAAACACTCAATGGTCGAGTGAGCATCAAGCGAGGCTTTGCTTTTCCGCTAATGCTCTCATTGGGACCAACTGGTGAATACCTGAGCGCTTTCCCCGCAGTGCTGTTTATTTCTTTGATCTTTGCAAGTTACTGGGCGATAACCAGATTCACCAGCAGACACAACCTGGCTTTATTGCTGGCGCTTGCCGTGATGCTCACAACACCAATTGTGATTCGCTCAAGCTTGTATCTAAACGGACACGTGTTGATGGCCTTGGCTGTTGTTATTGGTCTTGCTGTTGGTTTGGAAGCCGCAAACGAGAAAACTCTCAGCAGTCAAAGGCTAATTCTGTTGATGGTTTCTCTGTCTGTTATTTCCACCACCCGAGCAGAGGGAATAGCAGTTGCCGCCCTGGTGGCTCTGACGGTTATTAGTGCTAACTGGATAAGCAGAAAACAGATCATGCTAACTGTTAGCTCGGCAACATTCAGCTTTGGAATCTGGCTAAGTGTTTACAACTCCTACATCCTGAACTCAACAGGCATTTACTGGGTTTTGTTTGTTTTGATCTTGGTAGGGCTTGGGTTGCTGGTCGCAGCCAAGCCATTAGACCCCATTAGATTCAGATTGATTCCGCTGGCAATCATTGCAGAGTTGGTTGTACTGGTCGCAGCCCTAGTTATTTTCCGAGAAGATCTGCTGGGTGGGGTGCAGGCACAGTTTGAAAACCTGGTCCTAGGAGAGGGACTCTGGGGAATAGTAATAATCGCCATGCCTATCCTGCTTGGCTATTTGTATTTCCAAAAAGATCAAAAGCGACTGGCTTCGATGGTATTTATCTTGATGTTGGGAAATGTAATTCTGAAAATGGTGGATGGTGGCCAGTTTGGCGAGCCAACTCTGGGACGCGTCGGTTGGGCAGATAGCCTCAACAGAATGTGGCTTCACTTGACCGGGGTTTTTGCAATGGTGATTGCAATCAGCTTTAGCTCTAAACCAAAAATCAACAGCTAAGGGCTATTCTGTAGTGGATTGCTGAGGGAAAACACTATGAAACTAATCATTCAGATTCCTTGTTTGAATGAGGCAGACTACCTGCCCCACGCCCTTGCAAGCCTGCCTCGCGAGGTTGAGGGTTTTGATTCGGTTGAGTGGTTAGTCATAGATGATGGCTCTAAGGACAAAACCACCGAGGTGGCAATGGCAAGCGGTGCTGACTATGTGGTTCGCTTCAGTGAAAACCAAGGTTTGGCCGCAGCTTTCCAAGCTGGTGTTGACGCAGCTCTCAAACTGGGTGCAGACGTGATTGTGAACACAGATGCTGATAATCAATACGATGCATCCGCAATTCCAGATCTAGTGAAACCAATCATGGATAAGACTGCAGATGTTGTTGTCGGTGACCGAGACACCGACAGCGTTGATGAGTTTTCCTGGCTCAAAAGGCAACTACAAAAACTTGGCACCAGAATTGCCCAGCAGTTTTCTGGAACCGAGGTCAATGACGCAACCAGTGGTTTTAGAGCCATTAGCCGTGAGGCTGCCATGCAGATAAACCTGGTGAGCAAATTCACCTACACAATCGAGTCTCTGATCCAAGTTGATGATGCCTCGCTGTCACTGGCTAATGTTCCGGTGAAAAGAAATGAAAGCGTCCGACCAAGCAGGCTGTTTGGTTCAACTTGGAAATACGTCAGGCGCAATGCTTGGACCATGATCCGTGTTTATATCCAATATCGCCCACTGAGGCTGTTCATGCCAATGGGCATAACGTTTATTCTCTTGGCCTTTATTTCTTGGCTTCCCTGGTTGATTGATAATCTCAACCCTCCCGCCACGCCTCATTTGCAGAGCGTGATTCTGGGGGCTGTGTTTTTCATCTCTGGGGTTCAAGTTTTGTTATTTGGTTTCATCGCAGACAGCATTTATTCAGTTAGATCACTTTCCACCAAGACGCTTCACCGAGTTAGGGACATCGAGCTAAGAATTGGTGTTCAACCAAAGATCTTCAAGCGCAAATGAGCAATAACTGGATTGTCATTCCCGCTCGCGGCGGCTCCGTTGGCATCCCCCGAAAAAACCTCTGGTTACTAAATGGAAAACCAATGGTTCAGCATGCACTAACTGCAGCTTTAGAGGTGACGGCGAACACTGTGCTGATTACAGACGATGATGAAATAGCCGAGGTTGGCGAATTGGTGGGGGCGAAGATAATCATCGAGCCCGAGCATGCCACAGGCAAAAAAACTCTGGATGAGGTCATCTTTGGCTACCTCAATCAGCTTCGACAACTAGGCGCTGAATCAGATGATTATTTGATCACCCTGCAACCAACCTCACCATTGATTGAACCTGCAAGCCTGCTAGCCGCATTTGAAGTTCTTCACAATTCAGCGAGTGTTCTAAGCGTCAGTGATGACAGGCATCTTCGCTGGCGGAAAAGTGAGACGGGCTATGAGCCTGAATATGAAAAAAGACTAAACAGGCAACAGCTTGCCGCATCTTTTAGGGAAACCGGGGCAATCATTGGTTGCAAAATATCTGACTTTGAAAAATCAAAAACCAGAATCAATCAACCGGTTGAGTTAATTGAATTAGATCAGCGTCAAGCAATAGACATAGATGATTTCAGTGACTTGGCCGTGGCTGAGCACTTTTTTAGCCAAAAGACTATTTATTTCCGAACTGACAGTTCCGAACAACTGGGCATGGGTCATGTTTACAGAGTGTTAGCAATGGCTCAGCAACTTGCAAGACATAAGCTCAAAATCATCTTGAGCCCAGAGAGACCTCTTGGGCAGAACTTTTTTGAGCAATTTGGTTTTGACTACCAAGCGCTTGACGACTCAGAGTTTGCAAACCTCATCGAAACCGATAAACCAGATCTGTTGGTTTTTGATTATCTGGATAGCGATTATCAACTGGTTCACAAGCTAAAAACCCTATCCCCGGAGACCAAGATTCTAAGCTTTGAAGACCAGGGCTTTGGAGCACAGCTTGCCGATTTGGTAATTAGTGATCTCTATCCAAATGAATCCATAGCTGAAAACAAGCAACTTTCTGGATTGCAGTATTCGATATTGGCACCCAGTTTTGAAACTCTGCCAAGAATTAGCGAATTTCAACCAGAGGTTAGACACATCGTTGTTTTATTTGGTGGGACTGATCCCTCAGGGCTTGCCGAGAAAACTCTTTCAGCACTTGAGCAAACTAAGTTTGCGGGACAAGTAATTGTCATCAGAGGAATGGGGGCTAAGCCCATCAGCGCTGACTGGAAACTTGATGTTCAGATATTGAAAAATGTAAAAAACATGCCCAGGGTTTTAGCTCAGGCAGACCTTGCTTTTTCCAGCGCTGGCAGAACCATTACCGAGCTTGCAAGCCTGGGAGTTCCAACAATCTGCATGGCCCAAAACCAGAAAGAACTCAAACACTCCCATACCACCGAACAAAACGGGGTTGTCATGCTGGGTCTTGGTTCAGAGGTTAGTGAGCCGAACCTGGTCAAAACCATAGAAAGCCTTTTGATTGATCCAGTTAGGAGAAGGGCTCTTTCTGAAAATGCGCTTAGCTCAGTTGCAAACCGTTCTAATCAGAAAATCGTTGATGAAATCATGAATAGGCTTTTTAGCTAAAGTCTGAGTAATTTATTGCATCACCGTGACTGATGTCTCTGGTTGCAGTTTTTCCCAAAACCGAATCCCACTCAGAAATCTCCAAGCCCTGATTGCCTCTAAGGGCAATCAGGTTATCCTCGCTAAGTTTCTCCCCAGCAGCAATGTCTGCTGCAGCAAAAATTCTTCTGCGGGCATTGATGGTGGCAGTTTTCTGGATCTCTAGATTCAGCTTCTGTTCTCCCTGAAGTTCTCTGAGTTGTTCTAACTTGGCAACAAAGTTTGATAAATCCTCTGAGTTCATTGCGTGGTAGTGGTCGTTGCCCTTGGCTGTTTTGTCGTCAGTGAAGTGTTTTTCTATCACCCGAGCACCAGCAAAAACAGCTGTTTCTAATGCGGGCATGCTGCCATCGGGGTTTGGTCTCACATGATCTGAATAGCCAATTGAAACTCTGTCACCGAATTTTTCAGCAAGAATCGGGATTTGAGCTAACTGCGCATGTGATTGCGGGGTTGGGTAATTCAAAACACAGTGCAGGATTGTTAGTTGCGGAACATCGTGTTCCAACAAGATCTCAATCGAGCGTTGAATCTCTTCATGACTGGATGCACCAACAGACATCAGCACTGGCTTTTTCTTGCTGGCGATTTTTCTCAACAGTGGGATGTTGGTGAGATCAGCTGATGCAACTTTGAACAAGGGCATTAGTGGGTCTAGGAAATCAACCGATTCCAAATCGAAAGGTGTCGATAAAAAATCAATCCCCTGCTGATCACAGTAGTTTTTTAGTTCCTTATAGTCAGCTTCACCAAAAACATCATATTTACTAAACAACTCATGCTGGCTCTGAGTTGGCTCCTCTGAGGTGTCCCAATAAGCAGGGGCGGTCTCCTTGCTGGCCAAAGTGTCAGCCTTATAGGTCTGAAACTTGGCGGCATCAGCACCACCGGCCTTGGCTAAATCAATGAGTTTCTTAGCAAGCTCAATGTCCCCTCCGTGATTTACTCCGATTTCAGCAATCAGGTAGGGGTTAAGAAACCCATAGGTTTTTTCATTCAGGTGGAAATCAAGCATTCAATGCCTCCAGTCTCTGAAGAGAGTAATACTTTTCGGCATCAACTGTCCGAGCTTGGTTCAAAGCCTTATAAATTGATCGAGGACTGTGATCTTCTAACAGAACAAATTCACCGGACTCAATTGCTCTTTTGATGTTTTCAATTCCCGGTACATCTGCAACTATCACCTTGCATCCCAGGGCAGCTCCTTCAAACAGTGTGGTGGAAAACCCTCCAACCAGATATTCACATGAGCCAACCAGATCTAAAAAGGAAGGGGTCTTATGGCTTATCTCTAGATTGGGAACATGAGAGAGGTAATTCACCGGATCTTCATTCGGATGCAGGCGATAGATCACCTTGAGGTTTTTATCACTCATGGCAACACTTTCAGCCAATGCAAACAGCTTCTTCCCAACAGCACCCTGACTGGTGAAGAGAACTTGCTCTTGCTTGGGCCTGGGCTTTCGCATGTATTGCATAAAGCCCTTGGGGGCACCCAAGACCTTCACCAACATGTTTTTGGCAGGGTGCAGGCTTTCTTTCCAGAACTCTCCCCAACACAAAAAGACATGAGGTAACGATTGGATTTTCTTGTTATCCGGGTATGAATAGGCGGGATGCAATTCACTCACAAACCCATGCTGCAATTCATAAACCCTGATGTTTGCAAGCTTTGCCCCCAGCACAACCGTTGGGTGAGAGTATGCGTTTACGATGTAGAGCTTCTTGGCTTTTGTTTTTCTAAAAAGTGACCTAAAACCAATTGCTTCAACAATGGAGCGACGAATAAACCATTTTGGGTATTCTTTATAAGAGTTAATTTCAACACCAAACTCTTTTTCAAAACCCTCCATGATTATTCGCCATTTATCTGGCAGGTCTTTTTTGGTGAGCCTGCGCATGGCTCTTGCAACATGCTCCTCGTATTTCTCATTGAAACTAGGTTTATGCGAATCAAGACCACCATCGCCCGAGTGCTCAATAAGCACAGGATCATCCAAATAACCCATTAGCCAAGAGGAGTAGGGGTCTTCACCGTTTACCTTGCGAGAAAACGGAACCACTATTGATTTTGCCTTCGTTGGCTCAAATGGAATCCCCGGCTCTTGCGGTTCTGGGTTGGGGTGAGGATTATCGAAGATTCCAATCTGAGTTGAAATTTGATAAAACATTTTGGTTCTCAAAAGCGGCCAAATCTGAAAACCTAAAACCTTGAAATCCAGAGCCTTTGTCTTTCTTTCAACACTTTGAAATCTTTCCCAAAACTCATCAAGCTTCATTTCAACTCCCGCATGATTACATCCCGATATCTCTGGGCTATCTGTTCGATGTCAAAATCCTTTGCCTTTTCATAAAGTGCTCGCTGAAGCCTGATTCTTGTTTCATCATCATCAAGCAATCTACTAATTGCAGTTTTCAAAGCTTCGACGTCTCTTTGATCGGTGAGTAGTCCTGTCTCCTCATCAATCACCACTTCATTTATGCCACTGAGATTGCTGGCGATTACAGCTGTTTGATTGCTGGCTGCCTCCATAAGTGTCACCGGAAGTCCCTCCCGGTCACCGTTTTCGGCAATAACGCTTGGAATCACCATTAGCTCACTCTGAGCAATCACCCGCATTACCTCTGCTTTTGATAACTGTCCCAGAAACTCAACATTGTCTGCTGCATTCGGTTTTAGTGATTCAGCTAGTGGTCCATCGCCAATCACCTTTAGTTGGCAATCCAGGTTTTTCACCGCTTCCAGTAAATACTTCAGACCCTTTTTCTCAACCAACCTGCCAACAAATACTATTTGCCCGGGTGTTTTTTCAACATCTAGGTTGTCCAATTTGACCCCCATTGGAATCACCTCTGCTTGGTCGGTCAATGAGTTAGAGATTAACTTCTCAGACATTTCACCATTGACCGCAGTTACCGAAGCTGAATTCAGTATGAATCTTTTTAGAGCCAGCATGAACCTGCTATTCAGTGCATAAACATCCCCACCATGGGTTGTTATCACCCTTGGCACCCATGGGGCTAATTTGCTGACCAACCCGCCAGGAATAATCCAGTGTGCATGGATGACATCTGGTTTCCAGATAAGCACTCTGAACAGGAACCGATAGCTAAAACTGGCGATCATGAAGGGCAGTTGTAGTTTTTGGTAAAAAGACTTGCGCAGGTTGTCCATGATGGAGCCATCCGCCAAGTCCTCGGTTGCTGGAAACAAATAGTGAAATCTGGAGATGCGGACACCATCGATGGTTTCCCATCTTTTGGCTCCTGGAACCATCGGGGTCAACACCCAAACATCAAAGCTTTTTGCATGTTCTCGAGCGATGTCTAGAACAAAACTTGGGGTGCCGTCGTTGAGTGATTTAGGGAAGGTGGTGGCCAACACCAACAGCCTCGGTTTCTCACCCACTTAGTCACCCTAACTCGCTTGAACTGTTTCTAAGCTAAGTTTATTGGCGATGAAGGTGCTGATATTGAATAGCGATTCACCTCATAACCGAGGTGATCGGGCAATTCTGGCTGGGCTGATTGAATTAATTCAATCCGTTAGACCTGATTCTCAAATCACGGCCCTGAGTCAGTTCCCAGAGCGAGACACAGAATGGTTTCGAATCAAGTTTTTGCCCTTTAGCCCCTACTCAACCTCACCTTTTGCATTGATTCGACTAATGCTTGCCGCTAAAAAAGCAGATGTGGTGATGTGGGGGGGTGGTGAACTGCTGAAAGATTACACCAATCGACTCTCGCTTTATTACTGGTTGCTGAAATTGACTGCCATCAGGCTTGCAAACAAAAACATCATTGGTGCTTTTCAGGGAATTGGTCCAACCAACTCAGAGCACTCCAAGCAGCTGATTGCAAAAACAGTGAACCTTTGCAAGGTTTTCATAACCCGTGACCAAGAGTCTGTTCACAAGCTCACCCACTGGGGGGCGGAAACAACACTGATTCCAAGTTTCGACCCTGCGGTGTTTGTCTCTTCTTTTGCAGCTGATGTTTCCACCAACCCAGAGCTGGAGAAATACGGCAGAGGCTTTGTTGGTCTTGGTCTCAGGAGATGGTTTC
Source organism: uncultured Micrococcales bacterium (assembly GCA_913062975.1). GTDB lineage: Bacteria > Actinomycetota > Actinomycetes > Actinomycetales > Microbacteriaceae > CAJXVY01. The sequence goes on along the minus strand of CAJXZO010000007.1, from coordinate 28,671 downwards.
ACTATCAACCCGGTGGGTTTTTGCCGAACAGGTTTAGAAAAACACAACCTCAGTCTGACGCTGAGCTTCGCTACATAGAAGCTTGGGCTGATATCGCAGACAAAATATTCATCCGCCAGAAAAAACACGTGGTGTTTTTCCCAATGCACACTCACCCATCCGAGGGAGACGTTGAGTTTGCCAAACAGGTAATCGCCAAGATGAAACATCCAGAGGTGGCCAAGGTGGTGGAAAAGGACAACCTCTCCCCTGATGATTTTCTAGCTTTGGTTGCCAGAGCAGAGTGGTTTATTGGAAGCCGACTACACAGCACCATATTGGCAACCGTGGCGCAGGTGCCGGCAATGGTGGTTTATTACGTTGATAAGGGCAGATTGTTTTTCGAACAGCTTGGATTGGAGGAATTCAGCTATCCAATCAAGCGCATGCAGGAGAAAGAGTTTCCAGCAATCATCACCAGGGACTTAGTGAAGTTTCAAGATGATGCGATGTTTATCTCCAAAGAGCAGGAAAATGAAGTTGAGAAAATGCGAACTCAATTGCTGATTGACCTAAACGCGGCTTTTCAGGAAATCGGTCTATGACCAGAAAAATCCTCTCGCTGGTTTTTTACATCCTGGTCGTTGGATTTTTGGTCGCCTTCGCCACAACCCTGGACCTAACAGCGATTTTCAGCTTTGAAATCGACTGGTTTTTGATTGCTCTTGCCAGTCTGGTTGCAATCGCCGCCAGGTTTATCTTCGCTCTTATTTGGAGAGTGCTTCTTTCAGGCATGGGTGCGGAGATTGATCAAAAGCTATCTGCCGAGCTATTGGCTGTTTATGCAAAGGCTTGGCTTGGCAGGTATTTGCCAGTCTCAGCCGGCTGGGTGATTGGGAAGATTTACTTTGCATCAAACCTCGGCATTACAAAAACCAAACTAGCCGTTTCCTCGCTGATGGAGGCAATGCAACAGTTGGTGATTGTGATGTCACTGGCCTCACTGCTGTTGCTATTTGATCCAACCATTGCAGAGCTTGCAGGTGGCTATCAAGTTTTGCTGGTGATTGTTTCAATCATTGGACTCATCTCAATCGCTCCCAAGGTTTTCAACTCCGTGGTCTCATTCACACATAAGATCATTCGCAAAAAAGCCATCAACACTGATGAGCTATTGGATTCGAAAACAGTGCTAAAAACCAGCGGGCTGTTTTTTATAACCAGCATTCTCAATGCTCTGAGTTTATTGCTGGTAGCAGTTTCGTTTGATGTTGACCTTGTTTCAAATGGATTTCTGATTCTCGGAATTTCAGCACTTGCCTCAGCTTTGAGCATTCTGGTGGTGATTGCCCCCGCGGGGTTGGGAGTCAGAGAAGGTGTTCTTATAATCGGGCTAAGCCTGATTGTTTCAGGTGAGTTAGCTTTGGCAATCACAGTCATGATGAGGCTAATGAGCATCATTTGGGACTTGATTTTCTACTTACTGGCTAGGCTTGGAAAATAATGAGCAATCAAAGAGTAAACAAGGCGGTAATCCCCGCTGCCGGGTTGGGAACAAGATTCCTTCCTGCAACAAAGGCCATGCCCAAGGAGATGCTTCCCATTGTTGACAAACCAGTGATTCAGTATGTGGTGGAGGAAGCTGCCAGAGCGGGACTGGCGGATCTGCTAATGATCACGGGTAGGAACAAAAATGCCCTGGAAAATCACTTTGATAAAGCCACCGAGATTGAATCAGCTTTGCAGCTCAAGGGCGATGTTGGCAGGTTGAGCCAGGTGGCATTTTCAAACTCCCTTGCCAACATCCACTACACCCGACAGGGTGACCCAAAGGGTTTAGGGCATGCGGTGCTCAGAGCCAAGGCTCACGTTGCCGAACAGTCATTTGCAGTGTTGCTTGGTGATGACATGATTGATGCGAGAGATCAGCTTTTGCCTCAAATGCTTGATGCTCACCAAAAATACGATGCCCACGTGGTGGCGCTTATGGAAGTCCCCATGGAGTCGATTCATCTTTATGGCTCAGCCGCGGTTGAAAAAACCGAGGATGAGGGTGTTGTCAGAGTCAAGGCGCTGGTTGAGAAACCGACTGCCGATCAGGCTCCTTCAAACTTGGCCGTGATTGGTCGCTATGTTTTGAAATCAAGGATTTTTGAAACTTTAGAGAACACCCCTGCCGGCAGAGGTGATGAAATCCAGCTGACAGATGCGCTTGCTCACGAGGCAGCTGCGGACAAGGTTTTCGGAGTGGTTTTCTCGGGAAGACGCTATGACACCGGTGACAAATTGGATTATCTAAAATCAACAATTCAAGTTGCTGTTGACCGCGAGGACATCGGAGATGAGCTCAGAGAATGGCTGAAGGGCTTTTCACAAAACCTTTAGTTTTGCCAAATACTCCTGCATCTGCTGATAACTCTGCCGCATCTGGCCAATGGCACTGTTTATAACCTCTGGATTCTCAATCACATTTATCATTTGGTTTTTGATCTCAGCCGCTGAGCTCAAGGTGTTCAGATCTGCAAGGCCGAGGGTTTTGTTCTGGCTTTCCCCTCTAGCATCTTCCGCAATCAACAAAGAGGCCTTTCTTTGGCTGAGCATAAACAGATGGCTGTGGACGCGGTAGCCAACGTGCAGGTCAGCCTCAGTCAAAACACTCATCATCTTGGTAACCTCCGATTCAGAGGAAACCACTTGCCAACCAGCGCGCGCAAGTTTAGATCTAAATCTGTTTAGTGTTTTTGAGTATTCGACTGATTTTTTTGAATGAGTTGAGCTAAAGCCGGATTGAAACAGCAGTGTTTTTTCGGCTTTGGGAAATTGCTTTTTTATATCCTTGGCAATTTTCAACATTTGCTGATTGGGGACTGCAGGTGCGGTGAGGACCACTGAGTTGATTTCTGCAGGTAGGTCATAATCAGCCTCTATTTTTTCTATTTCATACCAAGCGGGACATCCAGTCATCAAAACCTCTGAAAACCCCTTTGTTTTCAAAAGCTCTGCCGATGAAAAATCTCTTGCCGAAACCGGCAACTCTTGTTGAGCCAACGAATCTAGAAAAACACTGGCATCTGGTTTGAATGCAAACTCACCAACTGTCTTGCCAAGCCCTGCTTTCCAACCAAGACCAAACATTGTGACGGGAACATTGATTTTGGAAAGATCGAGACTATAGACATCGGGGAAAACTGCTGGTTGCAGTGCTGGTCCCCCGGTGAGCAACACCATCCGAGCGGAGTTTAGAAGCTCATAATCAATAGTTTGTTTTCTGTCCATGTTGATTACATCGGCATCAACAAAGGTTTCCAATAGCTTTTTCGCCCTGAGACCAATCAGGTGATCGCCTGCGTTTTTATAGGCGCCAGTTATCGTCACGATCATTTTCTAAGCTTAGGCCCGCTTGCATTTCTCGCTGCAGTATTTGACCTCATCCCAGTTTTTAGCCCAAGATTTCCGCCAGACCATCTTCCTGCCACAACGCTGACAGTCTTTTTCGGGCAGGTTTTGCTTCTTTACCCCCCTTGGCATTACTCAGTTGGCTCCACAGGTTCTGGTTTTGGATAGATATCCATGCCAGCTTCATTTGAATTACCAATGTCTCTAAATTCAATCCAGGTGGGGCCGGGGAGTAATTTGAGGGGGTCACCATCTAGGGTCGTAAATTGAATGTGGTCAGTTCTTGATTCCTTTGACCACAAAATCTCGATGTATTTGCCATCACTGAATGCCCAGCCATCACCCTGTGTGAGCAACACCGTTTCTGGCACGGATCCGTATTTCGGATCCTTAAAGCTGAAATCCAAGGTGGTGTTCATGACAATCAAATTCTTGGCAGCAATCTGAACACCCGTGCGCTCATCCACCATGATTTCCTCATCCTGCGTTCTGAGCAATCCTGTTTGAACACTCATCTCACCGGTTGGCAAAGCCATCCCCTGGGTGTCAAAACTAAATTCACCAGAACCAACATCCCATCTCGATGTTGCCTCTTCATAGGTGATCTCAAAATAATCAAACTCGGTGCCATTGGCAGTTGACAGTTCTGAACGGTTTTCAAGGTCTATGTAATTCAGGTGAGGGGTGGGGGCGGGGAGTTCGGAGTGAGTTTCAATCAGCAGCGTTCCCCTTCCATACAACGTGTGTTCATAGGGTTTTCCAATTCCCTCGTTGCGAAAAAGTGTTTCAGCTCCAACTTCACTGTCTTCATAAGCGTTATATAGATCTGTTTCCAGACTTGCAAACACGAATGGGTCTTGTCCGCCGGAGTAGGCAAATACGCCGTCATAGGGACTTACGATGTTTGGATCCATTGGTCTGATTGAGCGAAGCGGCCCAAAGGTGTCAGGAATCGAGGAGTGCCAAATGCTTACAAACCTGGTGATTCCACCCTCAACCCTTTGAACATAGACAATGTCTGCACTGCCAATGCCGGTTTGTGGTCGGGCTGGTGGGTAATTATCAATCTTTGCAGTAAGCGCAGGACCTTCCAAAAAAGGGTTTGAGTCCTCTAGGTAGCTAATTCCGCTAAGCGGTGCCTGCACATACACAGGCTCCGGCTCCGGTTCGGGCTCTGGTTGTTGCTCAGAGGCACCGGTGTCAGTGGTGTCTGGTGTTTCAGGCTCAGCCTCAGTTGCACACGAGGTTAGCCCAATTGGGATCAGGGTAAGCAGGGCAAGCAAGCTCAGCGGTTTTGAAAGCTTAGAAGGCATGATTGCAAGTCTAGAGCGTGTGCTCAAACTTGACCCGCATAGGCTCGTTGGCAAATTTGAGTTCACGCAATAGCCAGCAACACTTAACCTTGTTTTTGCATAATCTTTCAGCAGCCGCGAGTTCATGGTTCCGTGAGCACAAACTATCGTTCTTATGTTGCAATCGGTGATTCTTTATCCGAGGGTTTAGGGGATTTCACCTTTCACAAAACCCGACGCTATAACGGTTGGACCGATCGACTGGCGGGGCTTTTGGCAAAACAGGCTGCCGAACAGTCAGCGAACTTTGAGTATGCCAATCTGGCGCTGCGTGGATCAAAGCTCTCAGTAATCATGGATTGGCAACTAAACCGTGCGGTGCAATTGAGGCCGGAACTAGTCACGGTGATGGCCGGGTCGAATGATCTGATGACTCATCCCGAACACCTGCCAAGGCTGAGAGAGCAATATCGAGCAGGAATTCAGAGGTTATTGGATTCAGGTAGTGATGTGATTTTGGTAAACACCATCAATCCACTTCATCTGCAAGTGTTCAAACCCCTTCGCTACCGCGCAGAGCGGATGAGCGAGATGATTGTCGACACTGCCGATAGCTATGGCATTCCAGTTTTAGATTTGTTTGGAATCCAGAGCTTTGCTGACCTCTGTTACTGGGCAGAGGACATGGTTCACTTCTCCGGTCACGGTCACGTTCGAGTTGCCAACGAGGCTGCCCAGCTTCTTGATTTGAAATACCGCTTCAAAGAAGCCCCAGAGCACGAGCGTCTAAGCCCAGCCCGAGGCTTGCTGGAAACCATCAGCTGGATTCAAAGAGATGTGATTCCGTTCACGGCCAGAAAACTTAAGGGGGTCACCAGTGGCGATGGTCTGCACCCAAAGTCTCAACGGCTTGAGAGTTTTATGCCAATCACCAGCCCCTACTGGGAAATGATTTCTAGTTAGTCTTCTTTTTTAGGAAGCTTTGCAGGGTCTGTGTAGCCCTCAGCAATCTCGTATTCTTGATCCCGCTTTTCTTGCTTTCTCTTCTCTCGGCGGTTTTGAATGTAGCTCCGAAGAATCTCAATTGGGAAAGGCAGTGAACTAACAATGATGACAATCAACACCGCTGTTTCTAGATTTTCTTTGACCAGGGGTAGGTTTCCCAAAAAATAACCTGGAACCATGAAAACCATTAGCCAAAGGGTTGCACCAATTGCATTCAAAACCGTGAATCGCTTGATATCAACTTTGCTTATGCCTGCAAACATCGGGACTAGCGCACGAATTATTGGCACAAACCTAGCCAAGATGATTGCCCGCACGCCGTATTTATCGAAAAACTTTCTGGTGGTCTCAACAACTCTTTTGTTGAAAATCCAACTCTCTCGTCTTTCAAATAAAGGTGGCCCGATTTTATATCCAACAAACCAACCAACCTGGGTTCCAGCAAAAGCGGCCAGCCAAATCAGCAAAAAGCCCAACCAGTCAGGAATCGCTCCTGTGCCAACACTGAGGGTTAGGCCAATGATGAATAAAAGCGAATCCCCTGGCAAAAAAGACGTGAAGATGAAAGCGGTCTCCACAAACAGAACAGCAACTACCGCTAAAACTGCCCAGTCGCCAAATGCATCGATGATTGTTTGGGCATCAAGCCAATTCAATACGCGCTTCCTTAGTGGCCATTTCTCTCACAGCCTGTTCATAAAACCCGATTAGCCTTGCGTTATTCGCCTCCCAGGACTTTGAGGCCACTGCCTCGCGGGCCTTTGCTGCCATCTTTCTTCGCAAGACCTCATCCTCTAAAACAGACCTGACCAAACGCTGATAACCACCCTGGCCCTCTGGGTTTGCCAAAAAGCCAGTTATGCCATGCTCAATCAAGTATTTAGGTCCACCTACATTGGGAGCCACCACCGGAAGCCCGGTTGCTTGTGCCTCCTGAATGGTTTGGCCAAAGGTTTCCTCAGTTCCAAAGTGAACAAAGATATCCAAGGCTGCATAGTGATGCGCCAGATCCAAAGCAGTTTTTCTGCCTGCAAAATAAACACCGTTTCCTCGAAACTGACTTTCTAGTCTTGATCGCTCGGGACCATCCCCGACCACCACAAACCGAGTGTTTTTCAAACCAAAAAGCTCCGACATTCGATGAACTTGCTTTTCAGCAGCCAAGCGACCGACAACACCGATGATGGTTTCACCATTGGCAGCAATTTGTTTTCTTAGGGCCTTCACCTCTTCGGAGTTTTTGTGATTTGGGTTGAAAAGATCCAAATCAACCCCCCTGCCCCAGACATAAACGTTTTCAACTCCGATGTCTTTTAGATATTCGGCGGCCTCAGGTGTTGGAGCCAGGTTAATGTCTGCTTTTTCGTGAATGCTGGACATCATTCGATCAACCACGGGACGAGCAAAGCTAAGCCCGTATCTCTCTATATAACCGCTTAGGTCTGTTTGATAGACCGCCACCACCGGAACATTGTTTTTATGGCCCCATGCAATTGCCTGGGCACCAATCATGAAGGGTGCCGCCACGTGAACAACATCTGGCGAAAACTCATCAAGTTCTCGTTGAATTGAGGGTCCCGGGAAGGCAACTGGAAATTGCAAAAAAGGAACTGAAACAGTTTGGTGCACCGGATATCCGTTGTGTTTATCACTGGTTCTGGTTGGTGCGATTACTAAGGCCTCAAAACCACGTTGCTTGAAGGTGTCCAAGATTCTCAAAACCGAGTTGGTAACACCGTTGACTGATGGAAGAAAGGATTCGGTGACAATGGCTACTCTCATGCTCATTCTCCGAATCTATTTGGCAAAACTATAGAACTCGCTAGCTTTGGGTGAATGTCAGGTTAACTGACCGAGGCACCGTCGGCGTAGAAGTTCACACTACCCCTAACCCAAACTGTCACCGGCATACCGATCTCTGGAGCAAAGGGTCCGTTTGAGCGAGCTTTGATTCTAAGTTTAGGTGTTTGCACCTCCAACAGGGCATCGTGACCAAAAAAGGTCCGCCCCACCACGAAGCTCTCAGCCTTCGGGTTTGGCTGCAGATAGAAATTCTCTGGTCTGATCGCAACTCGACCAATGGAACCCTCGGTGACATTGTTTAGGGCATTTAGCTTTCCAAGGTCGGTGACAATCTTTCCGTTTTCAACCCGTCCAGCAATAATCACTGAGTCACCCAAGAAGGTGGCAACCCCAACATCTGCGGGTGCTGAATAAATCTCCATTGGGTCGCCAACCTGGGCAATCACGCCTAAGCGCATAACCGCCACCCGATCAGCCATTGACAAAGCCTCTTCTTGATCATGGGTGACCATCAGAGCAGTCGCACCATCAGCTTTGATGACATTTCTAACATCGTTTCTTAGCTGCTCGCGAAGTTCAGGATCCAGAGCACTGAATGGCTCATCCAGCAAAATAAGTTTTGGTTTTGGGGCAAGCGCTCTGGCCAATGAAACTCTCTGCTGCTGACCACCGGAGAGATTTTCGGGCATGCGGTCAGCCAAAGCCTCCAGCTGAGTCAGCTTCAAAAGCTCAGTGACACGTTCGGTGTCATGTTTGTCGATGCCAAAGGCTATGTTTTCACTGACCGTTAGGTGAGGAAAAAGTGATGCTGTTTGGGGTACGAATGTAATTCCCCGCTTTTCTGCTGGAACCTCGAAATCTTTGCTGGCAATCAACTGCTCGTCTAAATAGATTTCTCCACCATCAATGGATTCAAAACCTGCCAATGCTCTGATCAGTGTTGATTTGCCAACACCACTTGAGCCCAAAACCGCAACCAATTCACCTTCAGAAATTTCTAGGTTTAGCCCATCCAGCACCAGCTCTTCGCCGAAGTGCTTACTGATATTAGTTAGTTCAAGTTTCTTCATCTCTTAACCAAGCTTAGGTGGTTGCATCAATAGTTTTACGAATCTGTCTGTTCAATAGCCAGGCTGGAATTCCCCCCAGCAAGAAAAGTAATAAACCGTAGGGAGCAGCAGCGGCATAGAAACTGGCATCAGTTAATGCCCACAACCTGGTGGCCAAGGTGTCAACACCTGTTGGGCGCAGCAACAGTGTTGCTGGAAGCTCCTTCATAACCGTCAGCGTCACTAGAGCCAACGCCGCCATGACTCCGGGGCTGACGATGGGTAGCGTGATTTTTCGCAAAACCTGAATTTTGGTTTGACCTAACGACCTGCCAACGTCATCCAAAACAATGGGAATCTGTGAAACTGGATTTCTAATACCGGCCAGTGCGTTTGGCAAAAACAGAGCAACATAGGCAATCATCACCAACCAGGCAGTTTGATAAATAGCTGGAAAAACGTTTGCTCCCAAAAACACCAACGATAAAGCCACCACTATCCCTGGCAAGGCATGCCCCACCCAGACGCTAGTTTCAATTGAACGAGCAAAAGTTGAGCGATACCTGAGGGTGATCAAAGCGATGGCCAAAGCAAAAGCGGTAATAATCACCCCGGCTGCCACTGAATAGCCAATTGTGGCAATCAATGCATCAAATAATCTTTGAACCTCTGCTGAGCTGGTTCCGATAAAACTCCAACGGATCAGTGCTGCCACCGGCACTCCAATACCAAGACCTGCAAAAACAAATAATCCGCCGGCAAAGCCAAAACGCCCCTGGATGTTGATTCGTCCTCGTCTTCCAGAGTGTGGTTCAAGATTGCCAACACGACCCCTGCTTTTTCGCTCCGCGAACAAAATGACAAGTGTGAAAACCACCAAAACAATCGCTATTGCGGCAGCTGCGTTTCTGTCAAAACTTGAGCGATAGGCGTTGTAAACACCGATTGTGAATGTTTCGAACCTTAGAGTCGCAACCGCACCAAACTCACTCAAGGTATAAAGGGCGACCAATAGGGAGCTTGCCGTGGCTGCAGGCCTAATGATTGGCCAGGTAACTTCGGACAATACTCGTTTTCGGTTTTTTCCTAATGACCTGGCAACCTCCTCAGCCTGAAAATTTCCACTTGCCAGAGAGGCAGCAACCGCCAAATAAACATACGGGGTGGTGGTCAAAGTCATCACCAACCAGGATGGCCAAAACCCATAGAAACCTGGAAATAGGCTGACCCAGCCAAAGGCCGAAACATAACTGGGCATTGCAAGTGGTAAAGCAGCCGCCACCGCAAAAAAGTTCCTGAATGGCAGGTTGGTCCTGACAACCAGCCATGCTTGAAAAACACCAATCAGCAGCGCACTTGCCGTCACCGAAACAACCAAAAGGGTGGTGTTGGTGAGAAGTTCAAATGTCCTTGGGCGAACAAACTCGGCCAACAGTTGATCTGCCGCCTGCGAGCCTCTAAAAAGCAGATAGCCAATCGGAACTAAAGAAATTAGAGTTGCAAAAACCGCCAGTAGCACTAAAACTGCTGGCGGCTTTTGCCTCAAATCAACTCCTAAAGAAGTCCTGCTTCACGCATCATTTCCAAAGTCCTATCCAACTGGTCGATGTCATTAAGGTCAAGCTCAGCTGTTGGAATCTCATCCAAGGGGATCAATTCCTCAGCCGCCTCCACCGTTGACACCAGTGGGTATTCCATGGTGGTCTCAGCGAAATAGGTCTGTGCGGAATCAGAGAGTAGATACTCAACGAAAGTCCTGGCCTGCTCCGAATCAGTCACGATCCCAACCCCAGCAACATTTACCAGATTTCCAACATCAGTGGTTCCGAAAAAAGCAGCAGCACTTGTCAGGTTGTCATATCCCTGCTCTATGCCCCGGCGGTTCCAGTAATAGTGATTGACCATCCCGGTGTCCACCTGACCAGACTCAACAGCTTCCATGACTTCCTCGTCTCGCCCAAATATCACCGCTTGCTCACTCATTGCATTCAGCCAATCCCTGGCTACCTGCTCCCCCTCGACTACTCTCATCGCGGTTACAAAGGCTTGAAAAGAGCCATAGCTTGGTGCTATCGCGACGCGACCGTCCCACTCGGGGTTGGCCAAATCCAGCACGCTGTCGGGGACCTCTGCAACGGTCTCTGTGTTATAGACCAAGATTCTTGCCCGGCCGCTTGTTCCAACCCACTCATCATCCGCAGATCTATAAGCCTCGGGAACCAAATCCAGCACATCTTGGTCAAGTTCAACAAATGCACCGGCTGCGCTCAAAGCACCGAGGGCTGCACCGCCAACGCCGTAAAACACATCCGCGTTGGTGTTGTCACCCTCTTCTAAAATCAGGGCTGCAGTTTCGCTTGTGCCCGCGTATCTAACATCGACTTCAATCCCGGTGTCTTCGGTGAATTGATCAATCAAAGGTTGCACCAGGTTTTCTTTGCGACCCGAATAAAGGGTCAAAGCTTCTTCCTCGGCCACACATCCGGTCAGGCCAAGCATGGAAACAGCCAAAATTGCTGCGGACTTTTTGAGCATTTTTCTCCTTGTCGTAATAAGTGACAAGGAATAGGTTAGGTAACCCTAACTAGTTTGTCAATTAGAAATGTTTTTTTTCAATTTCTGCCAGTAACTCTCTGACTTTATGCTCGATTTCATCTCTAATAGGTCTGATTGATTCAATGCCTTGACCTGCCGGGTCATCCAAAGCCCAATCAAGATAAGTCTTTCCTGGATAAAACGGGCATTCATCCCCACAACCCATAGTGATCACATAATCACTGTCCCTCACCGTTTGATCCTCCAACACCTTGGGAGAGTTAGCGCTTAGATCAATGTCTTTTTCTTGCATGGCCTGAACAACTGCTGGGTTGATTGAATCGGCAGGTGCAGTTCCAGCGCTTCTAACCTCAATCCGATCTGATGCCAGTTGTTGCATAAAACCCTGAGCCATTTGTGATCTTCCTGCGTTATGCACGCAAACAAACAAAACGCTTACCATTTACTCCCTCTCCAATAATTTATAGACACCTAAACCAATTACGGCTGCCACTAACTGCAAACCAATAAACACCCCTGCACTGGAAACACTAATGCCAGCAAAGCTTTCACTGAACACTCTTCCAACTGTGATTGCCGGGTTTGCAAAACTTGTTGAAGAGCTAAAGATGTAGGCGGCTCCAATCCAGCTGGCAACACCGACTGCAACGAGTGAGCGGTTGTGTTTGATCAAAAGCAGGATTGTTAGGATCAAACCACTGGTGGCAATCAATTCAGAAACAACTAAGCCTGCCCCCATGCGTTCAGTTGTTGAGAAAACCGTTGGCAGGTCAAACATCAGGTTTGCCAAAACCGCCCCGGTGATCGCTCCAACAATCTGCACAAAGGCAAAGCCTGCAAACAAGCTGAGGCTGATTCCCTTGGTGATGTAAAAAATCATTGAAACCGCTGGGTTGAAATGCCCTCCAGAGATTGGGCCCAACATGCTGATAAGCAAAAATAGGACCATCACGGTAGTCAGCATGTTCATGGTCAACTGCAGACCAACATCGTCTGTTAGCTGGGTTGCCATGATGCCTGAGCCAATGACAGCCATTGTGAGAATCAGGCTCCCCAAAAACTCTGCAAGTAGCAATGGATAAGAAATCGTTTTCACCTGGTTATTATAAATAGACGTTTATCGATAGAAGGTTAACAATGAGCCGAATTTTGACTCTCTCCAGCCAGGTTCAGGCATGCTGCCCAACAAATGCAGAACCCGCGATTGCCCGAGAAACTGCCAGCGAAATCTCTGGGATGCTAAAGGCTTTGGCTGATCCCAACAGATTGCAAATCTTGGCCATCATTTCATCCAGTGAAGATCAGGAGGTTTGTGTTTGTGATCTAACGGAACCATTGAACCTCACCCAGCCAACCGTCTCGCACCATCTAGCCAAAATGGTGTCCGCTGGGATATTGGAAAAACAAAAGCGTGGCACCTGGTCTTGGTATCGCCTGAACAGCTCCGCCTGGCAAGAACTAGCTGGTTTCTTCCAATTCACAAAGGTCTGAGAAGGGAAGCGGTGAAACCAGTGGCAAGAAATCACTGAGTTTTTCCCCGGAGATGATGACATCTGTGTCAAAACTGCTGATTAGCCAATTCTCTCCAAAGGTTGCAACAATCCCCGCCCCACATTCATCTGCGTAGCTGGCCCTGGTTTGATCAATATCCCCTGTTTCCAACCAGATTTGAAACTCTCTTCCCTCTAGACCAAACCCCTCACAAACATGCAAAAGTGGTTCCTGACGGGCAATATTTGGTGGCCCAAAACACAATCCTGATTCACTCAATCCAGTCAGCATGCCGTAACTGCTGTTACTTTCTAACTCAACTGCTGGCAGTGGTTGTTCCGATAGCTGAATACACAGGTTTTCAAACTCAGATTGGTTGGCAAGTGTTTGCCCCGAGTGGTTTTCGATGATGAAGTTCTCTCCCGAAAAAACACTAAATTCAGCTTCGTTTCCTGCTGCCAGGGCAGGTTGACACCAAATTGACCATGGAGCTAACGCCTCTGTTGTTAGACCTTCTTCCCAAAATCTAATTACCCCCGCTTCACAAACTAGGGTCTCGTGATCCCCCTCGGAAACTGAGAACCCATCCTCACAACCCAAGACCTCATACTGAGCATCCTGCAACTGAGAAAAAGTGATGGGCTCAACAACCTTGGGTTGCTGCTCCTCAACTGCTGGTTCAATCACAGTCTCTTCCGCCGCGCAGCCAGTGAGGAGCAAGCTAACGGCTATAAGTTTTAGTGCCGATCGCATCTTCACCGTCGATGTAAATTCGTAGTCTGTTTTTGCCAAGCTCTAGCTCGTAGGTCCTAACAAAATAAATATCATTGGTTAGATTTCGGTAGTCACCATTGCCGTAGAGATCTGACTGTTCAATGCGAACCCATGCAAACTCCTCATATTCACCACTGTCCCCCTGTGCCATGAATTGAATCTTTTGATTCAGCTGAGGATACTTCGCATAAAACTTCACCTGGGAGTCACTGATTCTTCTCATCCAAACCTTTTGCTCGCCATCATCTGGTCCAATGTTTCCAAGGTTTGCCGTGGTGTCACCATCTGCCAAATCAGCAACCGCATTGACCATCCCACCAATGTCGATGCGGGAGGCATCTGACAGTACATCTTTGGTTAGAAATCCGGTTTGATCAATTGCTGTTTTGAACTCATTGATTGTCACCTCGGGGTTTATTTCTCTTGCCAATAAGAAACTTGCAGCCACCAAAGGTGTTGCAGCACTTGTTCCACTTCCCTGCATGTAGCCAAAGTAATCAGCGGTTGGCAGGTAGTAGGGCGCAAACACGTCCAAGGATTCACCACCATTAGTCCAGTTCGCCACCACCCCGCTGTTTTCAACCGCACCGACGCTAATCACATTTGGTAAACATGCTGGAAGCAGCATTCCATATGGGTTTTGCTCATTGCCGGCAGCTGCAAAAACCGGGATTCCTGCATCAACTAGTCTTTGCACGCTGGTGGCAAGGGCTGGCGAATCACTTTCGCAAGAGAGCATGTTAGCCCTGGAGGGGAATCTTCCCATGGAGATGCTGACAGCCTGCAGATTGTGTTGTTCACGGACCTCATAAAAATAATCCAGTGACCTGATCATGCCGCGGACTGTCCTGGTGTCATCGCGAGCCATGATGATGTTCGCCTCTGGTGCAACACCGCCCGGTATTTGAACATCAACGTCTAAGCCTCCGGCTGCGATGCCTGCCACCATGTTTCCGTGGTTTGAATCCTCAGCTGGATTGGTAAAAACATCGGGTGGTGCCTCGGCAGCTTCAACACCTGTCTGATAGTTGCTTTTATTTGGACAACTTGAAGTGTTTGAGACACAGACACCATCGACAACTCGGCCCTCGAAATAAGGGTGGCTGGCTGTTAGGCCGACATCAATGAATGCAATTGACATCCCGTTTCCGGTTAGGTTCAGCTCTCTGGCCTCACCGAGATTGACCAGATCAAACCCTGGTGCTCCGGTTGGAGCAGCAAGTGATGCTTGGGCGATGAATGCCGATGAAATGGCTAATGAAAGTGCAATTTTAAGCTTCAATGCTTCTCCCCTAAGTCTTTTTCTAGACTATCGCACTATTCAATTTGGCCTGTCTCTGGCAACGCCCACACCGAATCAGTTATCTTTCAATGGTGAAAAAAATTATCTTGCTCCACGGTTGGACCAATAGAAGACCCGAAGGCATTTGGCACAGACTTGCTTCAACTGAACTTAGGCAGCGTGGACATCAGGTTTGGTATCCACAATTCCCTGACCCCGATCAGCCCAAAGCAGAGCAGTGGCAAGAGCTATTGGTTCAAGAATCAAACATGATGGATGAGGTTCAGGGTGGGGAGAAAATTGCCATTGCCCACTCACTGGGTTGTTTGAACTGGTTGGTTTCAGCCATGACCAATCGCATCACAAGTTTTGATCGAGTTTTGTTTGTGGCACCTCCTGACACCCAATTGACCGATCAGGCGGATGGGATTGAAGGTGATCCCGTTGATCTCACCCACCCTGCAGTGTTGCCTGCGATTGCCGCAAAGGCAAAAGATTTCAACATCATCGCAGGCGATAACGACCACTGGCTTCCAAGAGGCATTCAACAAACCTATGGAGAGATTTGGAACATGCAGCCTTTGATTCTCAA
Organism: uncultured Micrococcales bacterium; assembly: GCA_913062975.1. Taxonomy (GTDB): domain Bacteria; phylum Actinomycetota; class Actinomycetes; order Actinomycetales; family Microbacteriaceae; genus CAJXVY01. Next base: position 13,452 of record CAJXZO010000007.1, on the reverse strand, counting down.
AGGCGCCGGGCATTTCAGTTTGGAAGATGGCCTCGGTCGTTGGCAGGGATTGATTGACTGGGTGGAATCAGCTGACCCTCAAGATCTGTTGAGAAGGTAATGAAAACAGCACTGATAACGGGTGGCTCATCTGGTCTTGGTCTAGAGACTGCCAGAGAGCTTTTAGCCCAGAACTACAAAGTCATCATCACTGGCAGAAGCAGTCAGAAGCTTGTGAATGCCGAGAACAAACTGAATTCAAAAAACCTCGAGTGGATTCAGAATGACATCAGTGACCTAGAACAGGTTGAAACCCTCGCGAGCAAAATTGAATCACTTGACGTGTTGATTAATAACGCAGGTCAGATGGGGCCACCATTTGAGCGCAGCAAGCAGGGCCATGAGCTTCAGATGGCCACCAATCATCTTGGTCATTTTCTGCTGACCAAACTCCTGTGGGCAAAGCTAAATGACTCTTCAAGGGTGATTCACCTAAGCTCCACCGTTCACCGCAAAGGCAAACCAACGATGTCAGCGGCTGAGCTTTCTGGTTTCGAGGACGGTTATGACCGCTGGCAGAGATATGCAGACACCAAGCTTGCGTGTGCTTTGTTTGGCAGGGAATTAGACAACCGAGCCAAGCAGGCGGGAAGCAGCGTGAAAAGCATCATTGCTCACCCCGGTTGGGCCAGAACCGGATTGCAGGTTCACTACCCATCAAGCTTTCATTTCCTTGCCCAAAACCCAAGCCAAGGTGCCAGGTCTCAGATTCTGGCATCTTTGACAGATGTTTCTGGTGGAGAGTTTTTTGGACCAAGCCTTGAACTCTGGGGAAAGCCTAAGTTGATTTCTGGAAGCAAGGACAGCAAAAACATGGAATCAGCAAGAGATCTTTGGGAACAAACCGAGAGCCTGATTGGCAACTTCACAGTTACCTGAGAGTGGTTTTCAACAACCAACGAAAATATTTCCCAAAAGCTAGGCTGAAGCGGTGGGCACCAAAACATATGAATTCGGGGAGAAAACAGCTGAGCACGACTTCCCAGTTTTCAACGAACGAGAAATCAGAGCGTCAGCAGGACTTTTGTTCCTGGTTGGCTTTGCAGCATGGATGTATGCGGCGATAACAGATGATTTTCAGCCAATGCGTGGCTTTGGTGTTTTGTTCATGCTGGATATGTTTCTCAGACTGTTTGTCAATCACAGGTTTGCCCCATCAATGATCATCGGTCGCTTTGTCACGAGAAACCAAATACCAGAGTGGGTGGATGCACAACCGAAAAAGACAGCTTGGTATATCGGGTTTGGGATGGTCGTCACAGCTTGCTTCACAATGGGCTGGTTGGCACTTAGTGGGCCGGTGCCACTGGCGCTTTGTGGGATTTGCATCAGCTTTTTGTTTTTTGAATCAGCGTTTGGTTTTTGTGCGGGGTGCTGGCTCCACATGCGGTTTTCAAAGACTCCACCAAGACTCTGTTCAGGCGGCGTTTGTGAAATAAAGCACTAAAACGGAATTTTCAGTTAGCCGCTAGGCTTGTACTTATCGAGAAACACCTCCCTCGAATAACCGGGCAAACAGCCCCAGAAACATTGACTGCAAAAACAGTCCCCTTCCAATCACTCTGAGTGGTGGAAGATAACCTTCTAGGCAAGAGTGTTCACTTAGACCTAACATCCAAGGGGATATAAAAAATGACGACAGCTATTCAGAATTGGGTCGAAGAAATAGCGGCACTGACTCAGCCGGACAAGATTCGTTGGATTAATGGGTCCGAGCAGGATGAAATGAATCAACTGCTTGTCACTCACGGCACCTTCACTCAACTGAATCCAGAGAAGCGCCCAAACAGCTTCCTGGCCCGCACCAACCCAGCCGATGTTGCTCGGGTTGAGGAAAGAACTTTTATCTGCTCAGAGCGTGAGCAGGATGCAGGGCCAACCAACAACTGGCGAGCACCTGCTGAGATGCGAACCAAGCTGAACTCAATGTTTGAAGGTTCCATGCGTGGGCGAACCATGTATGTGATTCCTTTTGCGATGGGCCCCATTGGTTCAGACATGACCCGCTATGGGGTTGAGCTAACAGACAGTGCCTACGTGGTGAGCTCAATGATGATCATGACCCGCGTCAGTGACAAAGTTTTAGATGAAATCAACAACGGTGCCGATTGGGTGCCAGCTGTTCACTCAGTTGGTGTTCCGCTGGCTCCTGGTGAAAAAGATGTTCCATGGCCATGTGCTCCGGAAGACGTCCACGTGGTGCAGTTCCCAGAGACCAAAGAGATCTGGAGCTATGGCAGTGGCTACGGTGGCAACAGCCTGCTTGGCAAAAAAGCCATGAGCCTAAGAATTGGTTCAACCATGGCCCGCGATGAAGGTTGGCTTGCAGAACATATGCTGCTTATCCGCATCACCGCTCCAACCGGCAAACAATACAACGTGGCGGCGGCCTTCCCCTCGGCTTGTGGGAAGACAAACCTGGCCATGCTCAAGCCATCACTGCCTGGCTACAAAGTTGAAACCATCGGTGATGACATCACCTGGATTGCTCCCAGCAAGAGTGGGAAGTTGAAGGCTATCAACCCTGAATTTGGTTTATTCGGTGTTGCCCCTGGAACCGGACCCGACACCAATCAACACGCTTTAGATTCCATGAAGGAAAATGCGGTTTTCACCAATGTTGCAATGACCGATGATGGTGATGTTTGGTGGGAAGGTTTGGGAGAAGCTCCCGATCACCTAACTGACTGGTTGGGTCAGGACTGGACTCCTGAATCTGAAACTCCTGCCGCTCACCCAAACTCTAGATTCTGTGTTCCGATGAGTCAGGCTCCAACTGTTTCTCCGGATTGGGAGAGCAAAGAAGGTTTTGAACTGGATGCCATTTTGTTTGGTGGCAGGAGAGCAACCAATGTTCCGCTGGTCACCGAGTCAAGAGACTGGAACCACGGTGTGTTCATGGGTGCAACCATTGCCAGTGAGCAAACTGCGGCTGCCGAGGGTCCAGTTGGTCAATTGCGCAGAGACCCCTTTGCAATGTTGCCCTTCTGTGGCTACAACATGGCCGATTACTGGAACCACTGGCTAGAACTTGGTGGCAAGCTTTCAAACCCACCAAAGATCTTCCAGGTGAACTGGTTCCGCAAGGATGAAAACGGCAAAATCATGTGGCCTGGGTTTAGTGAAAACACAAGGGTGATTGACTGGATTATTTCAAGGCTTGAAAACGAAGCCAAAGGCGAGGCAACACCCATCGGTCGAATCCCTGCCACCAATGAGCTAAACATTGAAGGCTTGGGTCTGGATCAACCAACCATGGACAAAATCATGGCTGTTGATTCTGATTCATGGCTTGCCGAGGCTGACATGATTGAGTCCTTCTTTGATGGTTTTGGACTTGCCCTTCCCAAGGAAATGACTCGTCAACTGCACTGGTTGAGAAGCCAATTGGAGCTTCAGAAAAATAATCTGGTCTCTTCCTAGATACCCTCCTAGGGTATAGGGTGAAGACATGGAATTTGTTGAACTATCAATTGAAGGAATGACCTGCGGACACTGTGAAGCAAGTGTCTCCCAGGAGCTAAAGAAGCTGAACGGTGTCACCGAAGTGGTTGTAAGCCACGAAACTGGCAAAGCAGATGTTTCAATGACGGAATTCGTTCCAGAGCTAGACATAAGAAATGCAGTTAGTGAAGCAGGCTACGAAATCACCGCTATCACGGTTCACTGATGAGCTCGGAGCTCGAACTAGACATTGAGGGAATGACTTGCACTGCATGTGCGAGGAGAGTTGAAAAATCCCTAAATAAGCTCCCGGGTGTCAGCGCCTATGTTGATTTTGCAACCGAAACCGCGCACCTCACCTACACCGGGCAAACAGAAACCAAAGAGCCAAACCTTGATGAGCTAAAAACAGCAGTTGAGGCCACCGGCTATAAAATCGGCGAGGGCAAAAGCGAACAAAAATCCATCAGGCCAAAACTGATTACAGGTGCAATTCTTGGAACTCTGACCGTCCTTATTTCAATGATCCCTGCCTTCAGATTTGCAGGCTGGGAGTGGTGGGCGCTGGCTCTTTCAACGCCAGTGATGTTTTATGTCAGCTACCCCTTCCATGAAGCAACAATCAAAAACCTGCGCTTTGGTGCAACCACCATGGACACTTTGATTAGCCTCGGTTCACTGGTTGCTTATTTGTATTCGGTTTATAACCTGTTTTTTGGTGACCCCGAGCAGGTCTATTTTGAAGTTGCCGCAGTTGTTCCAACAGTTGTATTACTCGGACGCTACATAGAACTCGGGGCCAGACGGTCCGCAACTGATTCTGTGAAGGCTCTGCTTTCTGCCATCCCCGAAACCTCAGTTGTTATTCGTGGTGGCGAAAGATTAGAAATCTCCACCAGTGAAATCAAAATTGGCGACCAGGTGGTCATCCCCGCGGGTCAAACAATCCCAGTTGACGGTGAAGTCATTGATGGAAACGCAACCATTGATAACTCAGCACTGACAGGCGAATCAGTGCCCGAGGAGATAGCCGTTGGCAGTGTCGTTAGCGGTGGTGGGGTGAATCTGAACGGAACCTTGGTTATTGTCGCAAGTTCCAATTCAACCGGTTCCAGGCTTGGTCGCATTGCAGATCTGGTTCGCGAAGCAACAAGTCAAAAAACTCAGGTCGCCAGAATCACTGATCGCATCAGTGCTGTGTTTGTGCCAATAGTTATTGTGATTTCAATCATCACCTATGTTGTCTGGGCCTTTGGCTTTGGTGATCAGCAAACTGCTTTCCAGGCGGCAGTCGCGGTGCTGGTTATTGCCTGCCCATGCGCCTTGGGGATAGCGGTTCCGATGAGTTTGGTGGTGAGTGCTGGAAATGGTGCAAAGCGAGGCATCATCATTCGTGATCCTGACAGCCTCACGGTGTTGTCCAAGATAAAGCAAATCGTTTTGGATAAAACTGGAACACTCACTTATGGCAAATTGGCGGTCAATGAAGTAATTGAAATTCAAGCTAGCAAGCAGGAGATAACCTCCTATGCTGCTGCTGTAGAAAAGCTGTCCGCTCACCCAATTGCCAAGGCAATTGCTGCACTGGATGATTCCAAGCAAGCAGAAAATGGATCAGAGATTGCAGGTTTTGGCATCAAAGCAATGGTCGATGGCAAAGAAATTACGGTTTCCAAAAACACTGAAGTTAGCAATGCTGCCGAGCTTGCCAAGGTGATTGACTCCATTGAGGCTAAATCTTTAGTTGTGGTCAGCTGGGATGGAATGGCTCAGGGGGTAATCACTCTCACCGACACCATTCGGGACAGTGCAATGACGGCAATCAAAGATCTCAAGTCGCAACAGATAAACCCAATTATTGTCTCTGGGGACAACCAGGCACAAGTGGATAGCGTTGCCTCTCAGCTGGGAATCGAGCGAGCATTTGGTGATGTCTCACCCGAAAACAAGCAGTCTCAGGTGAAGGCACTCTCAGTCGAAGCAAAGACTGCAATGGTCGGAGATGGCCTGAACGATGTGGCTGCATTGGCTGGAGCTGATGTTGGAATTGCAATGGGGTCAGGAACCAGAGCTGCTCAGAGCGCTGCGGCAATCACGATTCTGGATGATGACCCACAGTCAATCCCCTATGCCATGCGGCTAGCTAAAAAGACTTGGAACAACATCCTGCAAAACCTCGGCTGGGCCTTTGGTTACAACATCTTGTTGATTCCGGTTGCAGCTTTGGGTTTTCTAAACCCAATGCTGGCAGGAGCTGCCATGGGCTTTAGTTCGATTTCAGTGGTGCTGAACTCAATGAGGTTGAAGAGTTAGTCCTTCTCAGGAGGAAGGGTTTCGCCCTCGATTGACCTATACGCGTTTTCCTGAATCTCTTTTCTTCTGAGCAATGCTTCCTGCTCAGGTGTAAGCAGATTTCGAGTGTCAGCTAAGAAATTTTCTAGATCTGCTTTCTGAGTTGGAAGCTGTGAAAGAAGTCTCTCGGCGTCCTGAATGGCATTCTTTGTCACATCAAGTGACTTCATTGCAAGTTGCTCTGCACGGTAGCGGGCGTCCTGAATCAATGCGGTTGCCATGCTCTCCGCCTCACGAGTTCTCTGGTCAGCCGCATCCACCGAATCGTTATAGGTGTTCTCAGCCTTTTCGAGCAAACTGCTTGCCTCGTCAGTTGCTGACTGCAAACGCTCTTCAGCTTCTGCATAAATCTTTTCAACCTCAGTCCTAGCCGCATCTGAGCGATCAGCGAATTCTTGCTCGCTAACCTCACGGCGGTCTTGAATCTCAGCTTCTAGGTTTGCAAGTGTTGATTCCAACTCTGCTTTTTGATTGCTTAGTTTTTCAAATTCTTTCTGAGCTTCAGCTTTTTTCTTGGCAATCTGGTTTTCAGCCTCATTGCGGATCAGGTTCGCGTTCTGCTGAGCTTTTGCCAACTCATCCTTGGCCTGCTTGTGGATTTCTTCTGATTCGTATTTGAGCTCTTTAGCTTCTTTTTCAGCCTTGCGGGTGAGGCTTTTTGCCTCACGCTCTGCTTTTACCAGAACTTGATTTGCAAACTGATCTGCTTCATAAATTTTTCTGTCTGACTCAGCACGAGCTTCTTCACGAACTCGAAGTGCCTCTTTGGTGGCATCCTGAACGAGCTTGCCGGCTTCGCCCTCAGCAAGTCTCAAGGTTTCCTCAAACTGCTGCCCAAGCTTTGCATAACCAGGTGATTGAGCTGATTTTAGATTGTTTGTAAGCTCTTCAACTTTTTCTCTCAAAGCCTGCTGTTCACGGACTGCACCATAGTTATAGGTTTCTAACTCTGTGATTTTGGCAAGCAGTTGGCTGATATAGGAATCAACCTCACGTCGGCTATAACCGCCAACAGCCGACCCAAACTGGGGTTGCTGGTTGTCCTCTGACATAAATCAATCCTTTTCTTCCACTTGCAATATACCTTAGGCAACAGATGTTTTGGGAACAATCATCCAAGAGAAACAGTTGGGATTGCTATGACATTAGTTTTGAAAGCTGGCACAGACTGGCAAACGGTATTGGAAAAGGCAGCTCAGGCTGCCCCGGAGGCAATCAGCGTTGAGCGCCTGAACAACCTAATCGACGGCGAGTGGGTGGCCGAAGGGGATATCAAAGACCACGTGAACCCAGTTGATGGAAAGCCAATTTTGGGTCCATCAATGCTTGGAGTTGACAGGGTGATGGAAGCAGTTCATGCCGCCAAGAAACAAGATGAGTCTTGGGGCAACACACCCTTGGCTGAGCGCAAGGAAAAAGTTCAAAAAGCAGTTGAGCTAATGCGCGAGCACAGAGACACGCTGGCGTTGCTGTTGGTCTGGGAAATCGGCAAGCCCTGGAAGCTAGCCTGTGCTGATGTTGACCGTGCATTTGAAGGTGTTGAGTGGTACATAGGTGAGATTGATCGTCAGATGGAGGGACGTGACCCTCTTCATGGACCAGTTTCAAACATTGCCAGCTGGAACTACCCAATGAGTGTTTTGGTGCATGCTGAGCTTGTTCAAATGCTGGCTGGAAACGCAGTGATTGCAAAAACCCCAACCCAGGGTGGTTTCCACACCCTAACTCTGGCCCACGCCATGATGCACCGAGCTGGTTTGCCAGTCACACTGGTCAGTGGTTCCGGTGGTGAGCTTTCACCAGCACTTGTTTCCAGTGACCAGCTGGGGGCACTGGCTTTTGTTGGTGGGAGAAACAACGGTCGTGCGGCAGCCTCTTCACTTCACAATCTCTCCATGCGCTACATGTTGGAGCAAGAGGGATTGAACTCATGGGGAATCTGGAACTACTCAGATTGGGATGGCCTGAGTGCGCATCTTTCCAAAGGTTTTGAATACGCCAAGCAGCGTTGCACCGCCTACCCAAGATACGTTGTCCAGCGAGAGCTGTTCCCAGAGTTTTTGGAAACCTACCTGGATGTTGTGAAAAACCTGCGCTTCGGTCACCCGCTAGCGGTTGAACACGAAGATGATGACTTCCCAGACCTTCACTTCGGTCCGGTGATTTCTGCTTCAAAGGCCAATGACCTGCAAAACATCTTCAATGAGGCTGTCACTCGTGCGGGAGTTCCGATGTATGTGGGGTCACTGGATGATGGCAGATTCTTAGAAGGCCAGGACAAATCAGCCTATGTTGCTCCAATGGCAGTGCTAGAACCGCCCAAGAACTGGTCAATTCACCACAGCGAACCCTTCGGGCCATTGGACAGCATTGTTTTGGCTGACTCCGAAGCTGAACTGATTGCTGCCATGAATGTTTCGAACGGAAACCTAGTGAGCTCAGTTGCAACTGATGATGAGGACTTTGCATCCCGTGTTCGCGAAGAATCACAGGCGTTCAAATTCGGAATCAATAAGCCTCGCAGTCGCGGTGACAAGCAAGAAGCATTTGGTGGTCGTGGCGCCAGCTGGCGAGGAGCATTCGTTGGTGGAGATCTGTTAGTTCAGTCAGTAACCACAGGTGATGGACCACTTTATGGAAACTTCCCCGGCGGTAGTTTCTACCCAGAGAACCCATAATGAGTGATGCAGTAAAAGTTGGCAGGATAATCCTGATTGTTGCCTTCACCGTCTCTGGATTTGCGCATCTGTTTGCAGCTGAAACCTTCCTGCCGCTGATGCCACCGATTTTCCCAGAGCCTTTGAACTGGATCTATGTCTCAGGGGCAATGGAGCTATTAGCCGCATTGCTGCTGGCTATGAAGATCCAGGGAGGGCCACTTTTGGCCTTTGTGACACTGCTTGCAGTCTGGCCAGGAAACTGGTGGATGGCAATCGAAGCAACAGCAGGAGATGACTTAGTAGCAGCAATCATTGCCTGGGCAAGACTTCCCCTGCAACTACCACTTCTTTACTTCGCGTGGAAATCACCTGTGGAGGTTTATTTCAAGGCACCAAAGGCAACAGCCAGCTAGGCTGACTTGGTGATTGAGACAGCTAAAAACCTAAAAATTATCAACATTGCCCATGGTGGATGGGGTGTCGCCAGAGTTGAAGGCAAGGTCATCTTTGTTGCAGGCGCAATTCCAGGGGATACTGTTGATGCTGAGGTGTTTCAATCAAAAAAGAATTTTGCCAAGGCCGATGCAATTTCAGTTATTGAACCAAGCCCCACCAGACGATCACACATCTGGCCAGAGGCAGATATAAAAAACCCACCAAGCTCAAGACCAGGTGGTGCTGACTATGGTCATATCTCCTATCCTGCCCAGCTGAGGTATAAATCACAGATTCTCAAAGAGTCGATGCAGAAGTTTGCAAAATTAGAAATCCCCGACGGCCTCATAATGCCAATCTCAGAGAATGAACTTGGCTGGAGGACCAGAGTTGATCTGCACGTGAATGAACAGGGTGTGATTGGCCCATTTGCCGAGAGAACCAATAATGTCATCAAGGTGCAGTCACTGCCCCTTGCAACAGAAGCCATCAACAAAGCTGGCCTTCATAATGAAAACTTCGCTGGGGCAGAAACGGTTCGAGTCATTGATAACCAGGGGGAGATTCGTTTAGTAATCGATGAGCAAAAGCCAACAACCATCACTGAGTTTGCTCAGTTTGAATTCAAGGTTGCAGACACTGGTTTCTGGCAGGTGCATACCCATGCAGCAACCACTTTGTTTGAAGCGGTCAGTGAGCTGATTGATGAAAACCTGTTTGACCCGAAAGCAGATAACCATGACCTCTATGGTGGTGTTGGCCTGCTGGCTGCAGCAATTGCCAATAAAGACATTGAAAACACAAAGGTAATCAGTGTTGAAAGTGATGCGGGAGCTGTTGATTATGCATCAGAGAATCTGTCCTTCGCACCCTACGCAAGGTCAGTTGAATCCAAAGTAGATAATTACCTAAAAACTTTGGTGGCTAACTCTGCAAGTCTTCAAGGCGCAACAGTTGTGATGGACCCGCCAAGAATAGGTGCGGGAAAAGATGTCATGAAAAACCTGACATCGATGAAAGCATCGCAAATCATCTATGTTGCCTGTGATCCGGTAGCGCTATCCAGAGATGTTGAATATGCCATGCAGTCTGGTTATCAGCTTGCGGAAATCAAAGGTTATGACCTATTTCCAAACACTCACCACTTTGAGGCAGTGGCGAGACTTACGCTCTAAAGGCTGGCTGATTGACTAGCTCGTGATGCAAAGCTTCAGTTTCAGGCAAAGCATCGGCAATGGCTTGCTTCTGCTCCTCCGTTAGCTCAATCTCACTGGCTGATAAAACATCTGTGATGTTTTCACTCTTGGTCGCTCCTGGAATTGGAATGCAACCAGGAATGGTCAATAGCCATGCAATCACTGCAGCGTGAGAGCTGACACCAAGATCATTAGCGAGATCATCAAAGGCCTTAGTTGTCTCAGCAGATTTCGCTCTGTTAGAACCACCAAAAGGTGACCATGGCAAAAACGCAACGTTGTTAGCCAAGCAAACACTCAAAACCTCAAAGTCTTGACGGTAATAAGGATTGAACTGGTTTTGAACACTGACAATCTCACCACCGGTTATCTCAATGGCTTTAGTTAGTTGCTCTGCGTTGTAGTTGGAGACTCCCAGGTGTTCAACAAACCCCGCCTCTTTCAGAACCATCAGGTTTTCAACCTGAGTCTCAAACTCCATTGATGGATCTAATCTGTGGTGCTGCCACAACTGAATCTTGTCAACACCCAGTCGGAGGCAGCTAGCCTCCGCTGCGCGAAGTAGGTAATCAACATTTGCATTTCGACCAGATTGCTCACCCGGGCGTCTGGTGATTCCACCCTTAGTTGCAACAACCAAGGTTGATTTATCTCCCGAGTAGCTGGCAAGTGCTTCTGCGACGAATTTTTCATTTCTTCCAAAATCGTCCCAGGAAGGGGCGTAGATGTCTGCTGTGTCCAGAAGTTCAACACCGCTATCGATGGCATTGTGAATGGCTTGAATTCCCTTTTCAGGGTCTGTTAGACCAACGCCTCCGGGGATAGTGAAATTCATGCAACCAAGTCCAACGTTGTTGACCAGCCAGGGGCCTAGCTCAATTTTCTTCATAACTACATATTGGCCCTGTTGGTGAGATTTTGCGAATTCAAAAACGGCAGCGAATCTGTTGACAATGTCCAAGGGTGAATTTGCTCTTTTGCTTATCGATAGCAATAGCTTGAGGTAGTGGGCCTGGAGGGACTTTCAGACGATCGTCGTTCCAGGTTTCGCGTCTAACGATGCTCCCACACAACCAGTTCTAAACCTGAAATGTGTTTTCTCCAATCTCCTCCTCTTGCATTAGCCCAAGCTATTGAGTCCGGTATCCAAAACAGCGCCTCGATATCTGGCTCCTCATGACGATATTCCACCTGTTTCAACATTCCTGTTTTTGGCTTTCGAATTTCAGGCCGGGTTCAACTCCGCCTGAACTACCGCGAGCTAATTGATTTGAACTTGCGAATTGATAGCGGGATGAAAACAACCAGCATCAACACCAATGCGGCAAATACTGTCGTCAATGGGTTTTGTTGCAACCAGCTGTCCCCCGCTGGGATTCCTGCGGGAACATTGCCAAAGAGCTCTCTTGTGGACTGAATCAAAGCACTCACCGGATTCCATTCAGCAAACACTCTCAATGGTCCAGGAAGTGTTTCTGATGGAACAAAGGCATTGGATAAAAATGTCATTGGGAACAACACCAAGAAACTGACGTTATTGATGATCTCTGGGCTTCTAACACTCATGCCAATCAGTGCCATCACCCAACTGAATGCGTAACTGAAAAACAATAAAAGCAAAATTCCTAAAGCCGCCTCTGGGATGGAGCTGTTGATTCTCCAGCCAATTACGAATCCTGTGATCATCATCACAATCAGTGAGCTTGCGTTAATCACCAGATCACCAAAGGTGCGACCAATCAAAACAGCAGCGCTAGACATGGGCAGTGTTCTGAAGCGGTCAATGATTCCGTCTTTCAGATCCTGCGCCATCGCAGATCCAGAATAGGTGCTTGATAGAACAATGGTCTGAGCAAAGATGCCGGCCATTAAGAACTGAGTGTAATCGCCACCCTCAACCTGGATTGCCCCTGCAAACACATAGTTGAACAGCAACACAAACATGATTGGCTGAATCAAACTGAAAACAAAGATCTCTGGGTCTCTGCGGAGCTTATAAATGTTTCTTCTGGTGGCAATCCAGCCATCAGAGACGGTTTTGGCAACAGTTGCTTCAATGGTGGGCTTCAAAACACTACTCATGCGCTGACGTCCTCTGTTTTGTGGCCGGTGAGTTCCATGAACACATCATCAAGTGTTGGTCTTCTCATGCCAGCGTCATTCAATTCAATGCTTTCCTCAGCAAAGGTTTTCAGTGCCTGTTGCAAAGTTGAAGCTGCATTGTCAACAGGAGCAGAGATGGTCCTGCCATCATTTCCGACACTCACATCACCCTGCGCCATGCCCGCAAGCAAGCTCATTCCTTTTTCAACATCTTCCAGGCGAACAAGTGATAGCTCAACTCTTTGACCACCAATTTGCAACTTCAGCTCATCTGCTGTTCCCTCAGCAATCACCTTGCCCTGGTCAATAACTGCAATTGAGTCAGCTAGCTGATCTGCCTCTTCCAAATACTGCGTGGTTAGCAAAACAGTTGTTCCATCGCTGACTAAATCCTTAATCACCTTCCATAGTCCCAGTCGGCTTCTTGGGTCCAAACCCGTAGTTGGCTCATCCAAAAACAAAACTGGTGGATTGATGACAAGTGCTCCGGCCAAGTCAATGCGCCTGCGCATTCCTCCACTAAAGCCCTTCACCGGTCTGTTAGCAGCTTCAACCAAATCAAACATTTCAATTAGCTCGGTGGCTCTTTGCTTGGCCCGCTTGGCACCAAGGTGATAAAGCCTTCCAACCATTTCCAAATTCTCATAACCGGTTAGCTTTTGATCCACCGCAGCATACTGACCACTCACACCGATCATGCGCTTAATGGTCTCTGGCTCTTTCAAAACATCAACGCCATCAATGGTGGCACGCCCTGAATCAGGCTTTATTAGCGTGGTGAGAACCTTCACCGTTGTTGTCTTACCCGCTCCATTGGGACCAAGCAAACCTTTGACCGTTCCCTTGGGCACATCAAGGCTAAGCCCGTCCAGGGCCTTAACTATGCGCTTATTGGCGGAATAGGTTTTCACTAAATCGTTTGCTTGAATAAAGCTCAATTGACACTCACTTTCAACTGTCCCAACCTACTCCCATCCACTAATGTTCCCGTCTATTTGGGGGACGAAAAATAATTTTTGAAAAAAATGGATGAAAAGAGGAATTGTCAGGGAATCTTAAGGTTGGATGTAAGTAGTAGTGCGTCTCGAGGGCGAGAAAGCTCTCTGCAGACTGAGCTGAGTCTCTCTCGATTCGCCCTGCGGCTATAGTCAATTGATGAAAGGCATTACAAATGTTGAATGGCATTTCAATGGAGGGCTACAACGTTGTTTACAACATGCTCT
>CAJXZO010000006.1 GCA_913062975.1 uncultured Micrococcales bacterium | reverse complement strand
TTGCAGCACCCATTCCCTGGGCACCACCTGTAATGAGCGCCTTTTTTCCTTCAAGTCTTGTCTTATCCATGACCACTATCCTTCCGCGTTGAAGTCTGACTTTTCTAAGTGTAAACCCTGAGCATACACCCGCAACAGTGGGAGAACACCTGTTTAGGCAATTGTTATCTAGAGCACGCTTTGAAACCAGATTTAGCAAAAAGGCAGATTTACTGGGGCTAGCCCTAGGTCCCAATTTTACCGACCAACTCCTACGGCCTAACCTTCTGACAAGGTGAGGCGTGAAGGAGTGAAATGATGCGAAAACTGACGCTGGCAATCGGAATACTCCCACTTTTTCTTGGCTCCGGTGTTGTCCCGACAGCCCTCGCCTTTAATGTCTCAGAGACTGTTGTTGACACAAACAGCGATCAAGTGAAGTATTTCAATTTTTATGAGGATAGTCGGTACGACTACAGAGAGCATGTTGTGGACGGCGACAATATCTGGTTCTTTGCAACTGATACAAACGACAGCTTCAAACCGAAATTGAAAAAGTGGGATGGCTCGAACCTCACATCGATTTCCCTTGGCGACATTAAGCATGTGAACCCAGGCATGGCAAAGCTCGGAGACGAGATTCTCTTTGTCGCATCAACCAACTCGGACGAATTAGCAGATGCCGATTACAGGCTATTCAGTCTCAACACGACGGATAACACGATCTCGCAGGGGTCCGACAATATTTTTTCGGCAATACATTCCGTTGGCGGGACCATCTACGGTGGCCTTTCCGATGGGTCAGGTGATTACGACCTTGCCTCCTATGACGGTTCTTCTTGGACGCCGGTCTGTTCTACTAACGAAGCCGGTGATGTCACCTGGGATGGGGCATTTTCGGTACGTATGGAGCCGTATACCGATGGCGCAAGATTTTTCATTATGCGAGAAGTTGATAATGGAGATAATGTTTGGGTTTATGACACCGTTGAGCAGAGATGCGATGTATTCACATCGGTTTCTGGACAGCAATTGTCTATCCCCAAGCATCCTGTGCTGCTAGGCAATGAGCTCTATTTTGTTGCAGAGGCCAGCAACCGCGAAAACATATACAAATACACTCCTGGAACCAACCCAACGATTGAAAAAACAGACATCAGCTTCCCAAGCAACAACGTTGTTTCCTCGATGACCTCACTGGATGGGAAACTTGTTTATTCTGCTGGCAAAAGTGGAAACACTGGGATATTCACATCCAATGGCACCGAGGCCGGAACCGAAGAAATTGTAGATTTGACAGCGATCTCAAACTCAACAACCGACAATCAGCTCAGAGCTCATGCGAATTCGCTTTTCACTCTTGATGGGGATTTGTATTTCACCTTTTTCACAACAGATGAGAATGAGGAGCTCTGGCGCTTCAAGGACGGCCAGCTTGAAAATATGACTTTGGACACCGGTGCGGGGACATTGAGCGTTAAGGATGATGCCAACGACGATTACGATTCCTCATACATCCCCTCACGTGGAACTAACGAAGTTTGGCTTAGAGCGGAGGCTGATTCCACTATCGGCCTTTTGCGAATAACGCCCGCGATCGAACAACCGGCGCCAGCCGCCCCCTATTCAGGCCCACTTATCACCTCGGTAGGATCCGGAAACACCTTTAGCGCAGCTGGTGAAAAAGTTACCATCAATGGCCAAAGACTTGGGTCAGTAAAAAAGGTCATCATTGATGGGAAAGAAGCAGAGCTTGTTTCAGTAATCTCTGAAAGTTTCCAAATCATCATCCCTGATGGTCTTGCTGCTGGAACATATGACATCCAAATACAAAGCTCCATTGGGAACCTCACATACCTAGACGGAATAACAATTACTGAGTCAACTTCTGATGAGACCGCTGAATACGGTGAGATGAAAGCTTGGACTAAGCGCATAAGCGATACCCAGGCAAAGGTCTACGTCAAGTTCCCAACCGTTGGTGAGAAGGTTCGTATTTCTCACCAAACAGGTGGCAGTGGTGAATACAACACTGTCTATGAGAAGACAACCTCCAGTGAAACTATGGATGGCTTACGAATCGTTGAGGGTGTTGGAACCTACATTGTCAGGACCATTGATCTTGAGGAAATAAACAGGATTCGGGTTACTGTTGGAGATGAGACGCCGGTGCAGGTTAGGTATAACAACTAGTCGCTCTTTCGCAAAAAAGTTTCATTGTGTAGAGTAGAGGCTTGCCCAAGCGCTTGTAGCTCAATGGATAGAGCATCTGACTACGGATCAGAAGGTTGGGGGTTCGAGTCCCTCCAAGCGTGCGAACCTCACGAAGAATTTCACGACTTCGTGAGGTTTTGATTTGTATGCACCAGAAGCTCATGCTTATCCGGAACTCTCAGCCCATTGAAAAACTTGATGCACTCGACCTGATTGAGAAGCAGACAGGACGAGCAGAACCATCTGATCAAACTTGTTTCATCACCGACAAAGAAGAACTGAAAACATTCAGCATTTGATCCTTTTCCGATTGCTTGACTTTTGGAAGGTATGAGTCTTTCGAGGAATTAGCTAGCAACTTAGCAAGGGTTTTCACCTCACTCACTGCCTCAGATTTTTCGACTTCCAGATAAGTTGAAAATTCCAAAAGGGAATCAATTTCGTCCTCGGTTCCAACAGCACCGGCAAGGCTGGTGCTGCTTTGGCCAGTTTTACTCAAAGGGTTTGGATTGATGTCAAAAACCGGGCTCAGATTCCAACCGCCCTTGACTTTCAAAAACCCATGGTTTCGCAAGTGATCGTCGGTGTTTCTGAATGCAACTGACAACAGCACGCGCTTCCATAGCACCCTAAGTTGACTTCGAACATTTGGACCCTGAAGAGTGATTGCTTCTGCCAGTTCCAAGTAGTCGGCTTGGTCGCCATCATTTTTCCCAAGCATTGTCATTGCAGAGATATAACCGAGCCTTTCTTTGCCAACCCGGTCAAAGCGATTCAATATCAATACACCGTCATCAATTACCGAGCTTTTTGGCCTCGCCCCTCCCAAGGAGGCGGAGCCAACCTCTCACAGCTCCTTGGTGATTTGATCGTCATCGCTTTCCTCAAGTTCCTCACTAAGTCTCATAACCCTGGGAAGAGTGACCATTGTTGGAATTTCCTGACCACTCTGCTCAAACTCACCATCTTCGGCGAAACGAAAATTACCGATTCTGGAGGCCTCACTCACCCCGAGCAAGTAGTCCAATTCACTGATTGTCCCAAGCGGTTTTGTTGTTCTCAAGGACCGCTCAATGAGGTTTTGACCCCAGCGATCTGGGGAGGCGTCCCGAAATGCCCCGTGAAGTGATTCGGCAGCACTATAGACGCCAGGGCTCAGGGGCAAAGACGGATCAACAGGGTAGCTGTCTGAATCATTTAGATATTCACTCGACTAACCAAATGAACCATACTCCGCTCCACGCTTGGTTTCTGATCTACCCGTGCCAAGAGAAGACCATGAACCAGGGAGTTGAATCTCGGCTTGCACATACCTCATTTGCGAACTCTCTTTTTCAAAGCCGTCTCAGCCCTGACTTTCCCAAACTCTGTTTCCATCGGGTCAATTGCCTCCGTGATTTTCTCCAGTAATCCGATGGCTCTGGCCACTCTAAGGAAATCTTCATAGCGGACACTCGTGTCCCCGTTTTCAATCTTGGAAACGGTCTGGCGGTGAATGCCTGCTCGTTCCGCCACATCTTGAGAGGTTAGATCCAAAAGCTTGCGCCAAGTTGCAAAGTGCTGGCCCCACTGACTTGCAGTTATCTTCAGCATTGGGGTAGTTGGTCTTCTCATGTCTTACTAACGTTATATAAGACATACATTATTCGATTTAGCGTCGCTAAATTACGACATTAGTGGTTGGCACTGACACTGAAGACACCCCTATCACTCAATTCCTCGCCAGAATAAAACCTTTTTGTTGAGTCATGCCAGTTCCACTCTCCCTCCACAAGATCTTATTTCCAACCAGTCTCTGCACTGACCAGCTTCCGAAATATCAGAGAGTCAATTCTCTGGCTCTTCAGAGACATTGTTTTCTAAGTTTTCACAGCATGGTTTTTCCAAAAAATTCATTTCCAGAGATTGGATGACAGATTCTTAATCAGTAGAGACTGAAGCGTGCGAATAAAAATGCTTTTTTGGGGCGACACCCTCGGTGGTTGCCTGATAATCAAATCAGTCAACAGCCGTAAGCTCATTGTCCAGTGGTAAGAAAGGCAAATCTTGTTTATTTGAGCTGCGGCGCAGCTTCAATTTGCCCCACTTGATGACTGCCACCAAAAATTGCATACCCAAGATCTGGGTATTTAGTTAGTGAGCCCATGGGCAGCGCCCCAATTTTTTCAAGTGCCTGAAGGGCAATCACAGTTGTTGCCCTAAGGCTTCCGTCAATTACCTTTACCCCAACACTCTCGCCATTTAGAGTGGCCATGCCAAGCACTCCTTCCGCACCACCTTTTGCAATTGATCCTTGAAAATGTTGCATTACCAAGGTGTTGTATTGACCCTCGCCCTGAACTAAAACCGGATGGCTCCTCATGGCATTTGCGACCTTACCCAACTTAGAGTCTGCCTCAGCCTGAGCTACTTGCTGGAATGCCTGCGCCACTCCGCGCACCGAAGTTCCAAAAAGTGGGACCCCGCAGCCATCAACTGCGACGCTTTTGACAGAAACTCCACTTACTTTTTCAACGGTGTCGCGAATAATCTGCTGTAGCGGATGAGTTGGTTCTAAATAGGTCTCTGTGGGCCAGCTGTTTGCTCTGCATGCCGCTAACATCGCGGCATGCTTGCCTGAACAGTTCATGCAAATAGGTTTTTTAGATACCCCGTCACGTATCATCAAATTGCGAGTTTTTGCGTCCTCCGGGTAATCCGGTGGACAGCCCAAGAGTCGCTCATTCAGACCAAAATCATCCAAAATCGAGCGGACCATCTCTTGGTGCGGTGAAGCTCCAACATGACTGCCAATGGCAACCGCAAGCTGCTCAGTTTTTAGACGTAGACCTGCCTCCAATAAACCAACTGCTTGCAACGGCTTATATGTCGACCTGGGTAAGATTTCTTCGTCTGGCACTCCGAGACTCAGAGCAACTGTTCCATCAGCGTTCAGAGCTAGTAACGAGCCAAAGTGTTTGCTCTCCGTGAAGCCAGAACGGATGACTCGAGCGAGCTCTGCATAGGTTTCAGCTTCATGCACGCCTGAACTCTATTACCTGAGGACCCCTCACATCCGCCTCTGGCAAGTTAATACTCACATTGTCTCCACTTCGACTAACTGCAACCGAATTTCCTGATGCGAGCAACTTAGCACTGCCCTCGTCCACCACTCCTGCAGTTAGGTTGAATGAGACATCTCCCTTGCCATTGATGTGAGCGAAGACCCGATCGGAAGTCCCCGTGAAGCGAACCCATGCCGAGTCGCTGTCTAGGTTAGATGCACTAAGTTCGCTAACTTTGCTGGTCTCGTAAATCGCGCTGGAATTAACTTCCATCCAGTCACCCATTCCCTCCAGAACCTTGCGCTGAATGTCTGGTATCTGGCCACTGGCGGTCGGACCAACATTTAGTAGCAAGTTGCCGCCACGAGAAACGATGTCGACGAAGTGCTCCAGAGCCGACTCCACTGTGAGAGAGTGCTCTTCAGTTTCGTACTGGTTATAACCAAAGCTCATCCCAATGCCTCTGCAGTTTTCCCAAACCTCGGCATCCTCTGATTCTTGCAACGCCTGGTATTCACTTGTTGCAAAGTCATGATGGGTTTCCCCCCAGCGGTCATTGACCAGACCGTGTGGAACTTTGTCGTAGTAGTACCTGAATAGCTTTGCAAGGGTGTAGTCAACACTTTCATCGTTCAGCTTTGAAAAATCAGGCCATTCGATATCGTTCCACAAGATATCCGGCTGATAGCGGTCAATCAAATCCTTGACGTGCTCGTATGCATAAACCGAGTAGGCAGCATCATTAGGCCTGAGGTCATAAACATCGTCAAAAGTTTCTATTTGTCGAAAATTGTCCAGCCCCCAATCCAGTCCGCCGGAATAGTAGACCGCGAACCGAATGTCGTTGGCCCGAGCGGCATCGGCAATTGCCTGCATGATGTCTAGTTTCGGCCCTCGATGCACAGTATTGCGTGTTCCAGTTCCGGGTGCATCCCAAAGAGTAACACCATCGTGATGCTTGGATAGTGGCAATACATAACGAGCACCAGCACGGCGAAACAGTTTGCACCATGCATCTGGGTCGAAATCTGGGATTTGCCAGTTGTCTAAGAAATCATCGTAGGGCGCGTCACCGTAATGCTCTTTGTGGTGAAGTTGCGCACCAGAGCCCTCAATCCTCATGGTGTTGTAATACCACTCGGCGTATGGGTTGGTTTTGAACCAGATTTTTTCATCAACGGTTCCGAGCTCGCCAACTGGCTCTCCGTACGCCGGAACCGAAAACGGTCCCCACGATACAAAGATTCCTAGCTTAGCGTCGGTGTACCAGCTGGGAACCTCTCGAGCGAAGTTATCCCAGAAATCTTTTCTGGGAAGACCAATTTTTTTCAGTGACATCTTGTATCCCTTCCTGCTTGTTGTTTTTTGCTTTGTCCTTATTAAAAATTCGTTAGTACGACATCTTTGGGGTCACCGCTGATGTCAACAACTAAAACTGGAATCAACCCTGAGACGCTGCCATTGGAGGTGTCGATGATGATTTCACCTTCGGGATCCGTTGCACCGGTGTCGTTAATAGCCGCCCTTCGAATGAATTCGAACTCCTCGCCGGTGGCTAAGCTTTTCACCGAGCGCACTCGACGGATATTAATTCCACGAACAACTACAGACTCTCCGGGTGTGGCGAAGTTATGCAAATAGACATGATCACCTCTCCTAGTGGTTGGCCCATAAAACTGCCAGGGCTCAAGTCCTGGCTGAGCCGAAATTACACTTTCTCCATTTGCCTGCATCCACCCAGCAAGCTCCTCAAGAATAGTCCGCTCTTCATCCACTAGATCGCCATCACCCTTTGGGCCAATGTTTAGAAGCAGGTTGCCACCTCGAGAGACAACCTCAATCAGTGTGCGAAGAATCTCATACGTGCTCTTAAAGCTGTGGTCATCTGGCACGTATCCCCATGAATAATTCATAGTCATGCAACATTCCCACGGTTCCTCCAAAGGTTGAGCGGGTATCCATTGCTCGGGGGTGCGATAGTCACCTTGGCTAAAAAGACGGTCGTTTATGAGGGTATTGGGGCTGAGCTTGTGGATGTGCTGCTCAATGTCAGCAGTGTCCCACTGATCCTCGCTACGCTCCCATCCGCCATCAAACCAGAGCAGGTCAATCGTTCCATAGTTGGTCAAGATCTCCTCGAGTTGCCCCTTGAGGTATTTCCTATAACTTGCCCATTGTTCTGGGGTGCCTATTGGCGAGTCAAAACCGAATTTGTAAGGACGATACTCATCTTTCCAAGGTAGGTAATTTTCTTCACTCCAGTCTGATAGCGAATAGTAGACACCAATCTTTATTCCCTCGGAGCGGAAAGCTTCCACGTAGCTTCTTAGGATGTCCCCGCCTGCTTTTCCGAAGGGAGAGCTGGTGACGTTGTGGTTCCCATATTTTGATGGCCAACTGGCCCAGCCACTATGATGCTTGGCTGTAAAAACGGCATAGGTCACGCTCGCTTCTTTAGCAAGACGAGCCAACTCACCGGGATTCCAATTCACTGGATTAAAGGTGGTGTGGCTGGAGTGATATTGCTCGGCTGGGACTCCCTTGCCGGGCAATGCAAACACCCCACCAACCAGCGGCCAGCTAAGCTCCAAGCCTTGCTGACTAGCGTGATCCCAGTGTATAAACATTCCTAACCCAGCACCATCAAACCAATCCGAGACCCTTTTCTGGTAACCGGGTCTTAGTGGATAGGCATCTTGCATCCGCGAATCAAATAAATCTTTGTCGGGTATTGAAGGGTTTTCTGACATCTTTGTCCTCTGTGTTGTGGTGTTGGGGCTGCTGTTACTTACTGATTCCTCCGAGTGCAATGCCTTTAGTTACATATCGGCTGAAGATTATGTAAATTATCAGGATTGGCACGCTTGCTAGCGTCAGGCCCGCGAACATTGGTCCGTAGTCTGCTGAGAAGTCGCCAATGAAGGACAAAAGTCCAACAGAAATTGGCTGGGACTCTCTGGAAGTCAACAACACAATTGAAATTTGATAGTCAGTCCAGGCGAATACCAAATTAAGAATCCCAACTGCGACTATTTGACCTTTAGAGAGAGGGAGAACCAACTTCGTGAGGGTTCGAATGGGCCCCAAACCGTCTATCAGCCCAGCCTCCAACATTTCACGCGGAAAGTCGATGAAGAAACGATTCATCAGCAAAAATGCCGTAGGGATGTTCAGCGCACCGTAAACAACCCCTGTGGCCCAGGGGTTATTCAGCAACCCCAGAGAGTTGAAAGCGCGGAAATATGGGATTACCAGCATAATGATGGGCACCACAGTGCCGACAATCACAAATAACAGGATCCTTTGGTTCCATTTCCTGGTCAGAAACGAAGTGAAATATCCTCCAGGGATTGATAAACCTAGACTGACAACGAGTGCTGTTATGGCTATGATTCCTGAGTTGACGAAGAATACTCCAATTGTGGCATCGGAGCTCGGTCCTGCATTCCATGCGATTACATAATTTTCCCAAATTGGAACGAAGTCAAAAAGCCCCAGCGGGTTGGAGAAAATAGCGGTGTTGCTTTTTAGCCCAAACACGGAGACGGAAATAAACGGCAGTAAGACAAGAAGGGTCCATAAAGTGACCGCAATGTAAACGATGATTCTTCCGAATGATATTTTCATCAATCTAGCTGCCTCGATCTACTCAGTCGGATTCCGACCCACCCAATGGCCGCTAAGAAGATGCCGGCAATCACTGCTGCGGCGGATGCCGGACCGAACCGACCATACCTAAAGGCCTCTACATAGGTAAATATGGGGAGGATTTCTGAAGAGCGCCCGGGTCCTCCCTCGGTCATGGCGTAAACCAAGTTGAATCCGTTGAAATTGAAAATTAGCTGCAGGGTTAGAACTGTAAACATCACAGGTGCAATCAGTGGGATGATGATCTGGAAAAGTTGTTGTCTCTGTGAAGCCCCGTCAATTGTGGCGGCTTCCTTGACGCTTACATCCACGCCTTCGACGGCTCCAAGCAGAATCAGAAACGAAAAGCCGACGCCGACCCAGATACCAACAAAAATTACCGGAAACATAACAGTGCTCGATTGCGCGAGCCATTGGTTGTCGCTTGGAAGTCCCAGTCGACCAAGTATTGCGTTTACTACACCAAATTCAGGCTGGAAACCAAGGCTCCAAAAGATAGCCACTGCACTCGGCGGAGCCACACCTGGAAAAAACCAGACAACCCTAAAAAATTTGCTTCCTTTGAGGTTAGAACTCACCGCTACCGAAAGTAAAAGCGCAATAGCCACAATGAAAAAAGAGGCAACTATGGAGTAAAGCAAGGTTATTCTGATGCTGTCTGCAAGTTGTCCACCTTGAAAAAGGCTCACATAGTTTGCAGTACCTACATACTCGAGTGGTCCAATCCCTGGCCACTTATTAAAGCTTAGCCAAATGGAATTTAGGGCAGGTAAGGCCAAGAACAGAAATAGCATTCCAAACACGGGCAGCAGGCTCAGAATCGCCCATTTCTTATTTGCGGCTGCCAACCCGATTTTTGAAGAGCCAAGTTTCGAGGGAGATGCAGGGCGCACTCTTGGCCTGCTAATTAGGTTTGCCATTCACATCTCCCTCGAAACTTAGTCTTTGTTCACTTGATCAGAGCGGGGCGCTTAACCCTGTGCTCTATAGTTTTCCAGCTCTTGCTGTTGTATTTCAGCGATTTCCTCGGCCGTTATTAGACCTTCTTGTAGCTGCTGTAAGTATGGAGCTATGAAGGTTTGCCCAAACGCACCAGGCACCTCAGAGGTCCAACCAGAGTTTGAGCCATTTTCGGCCACATACTCAACGATGTCTTTCACCAGTGTGGGGAAAGTCTCAACGTCGTCAACGGACACTGTTGTCACAGCCGGTAGGAAGCCACCGACTTCGACAGCACCTAGTCTCTGACCTTCATCGCTGAGGTAATACTGCAATAGCTTCTTTCCCCAATCAGGGTTCTCAGCTTGCTTGGGCACACCGTAGGCGTTTCCATAGTAAGGGGTCAAACGAGAGGGTGCTCCGCTATCACCGACAGGAGGTAGCAAAGCGAAGTCTGCCTCGAAAGTCATCTCTCCGCTTTCGGTTGCATCAGCAAAGGTGCCTCCTGGCATCCAAGAGCCACCGATCATCAAGCAAGCGCCTCCAGTTGTGAACAGTGCTTCAGCCGCTGGACCATCCTGGCCTAGGTACCCGTCTTGGTGAATACCTGCAGCGGCATAGCGTCCAATAGTGTCAATTGCCTCAACTACGCCTGGGTCGGTGTAGTTTGCTGTGACATCCACGTTTGACTTCCAACTAGCCAAAAGGTTGTTGAAATCTGCAGCCGGAACCGCCGTAGGTAGATGAGCATCCAACATCCAACCTGCCATGTAGTTTGTCGATCCACCAATAGCCAAGCCTGCATAACCTGCGTCGTTACACTTCTGGCTTGCTTCAATGAGAGCCTCAGGGCTTTCGAAAACACGATCCTCGGGAACGGTCACTCCTGCATCTGCAAGTGCATCAGGGTTGGTCCAAAGAATGTTGTAATAAGCAACGGTGTTGGGACCTGCGTAATAATTTCCATCGGCCTGCAGCAACGCTGCTGACGCTGGTCCTAGACGCTCAGGAAAATTATCCTCTTCGAAAATATCGTTTAGGGCTACCAGCTCGTTAGCTCGAACCATTTGTGTGTACACATTTGAATTGAGAGGAATCAGAGCAATGTCTGGGGCCTCAGATGAAGTTAGAACCTGAAGGTTCGGTCCTCCCTTGGCCTCATTTGTGATTCCCTGCAATTCGACAGTCACGTTGGGGTACTCTGCTTCAAAAGCGTCTGCAACCGCACGCCAAGCGCGGGCGTCAGGTCCGTCTTCTGGAACCTCATACTGAACACTCACGGTTACTGGATCTTCGGTTAATTCAGTTGTGCCTCCACCATCTGATGAGGAGCCTTCTGATGTGGTGTCAGTTTCTGCAGCGCAACCAGTCAGCACCATTGCTGTGATTGGAATCGATGCGCCAACCGTCCACCACCTTGATTTGGACTTGTTTGTCATGCACTTCTCCTTACGGGCTAAAGAGTTTCTCCCTAATTTCTCATCAGAGAGTGAACTCAACATCGAAACCTATATCCGATGTGATTTTTACCTTAGTGCCAAAAATTCCTTTTTGCCAAACACTTCATGAAGTTATACAAATTTGTTATAACCCTCACCACAGCGATACGTTAGTGTAACCCTATAGGATATCGGCAAGCAATAGAATCCCGTAGTAACAAAAGAAAAACGAGGACAAGATGGATTGGTCGCAATTTCAACGTGAGGTTCCGCAGTGGTACGCAGACGCCAAGTTCGGAATCTTTATTCACTGGGGCGCCTATTCGGTGCCAGCCTGGGCATTGCCAATTGGTGAGCTGGGAGCGGTTGAGGAAGAAACCTGGTTCGCCAACAATCCCTACGCAGAATGGTATTTCAACACAGTTCGGATTGAGGGGAGTCCAACTTGGAAACATCATCAGGAGGTTTATGGTGGTGCGCCCTACGATGATTTCCTCGACAGTTGGAAAGCCGAGAACTTTGATCCAGACAGTTGGGTGGATTTATTTGAGCGGGCTGGTGCGAGGTATGTGGTGCCGACCTCAAAACACCATGACGGAATTACACTCTGGGATGCGCCCGGCACTGGAACCCGAAACACCGTGCACCGCGGGCCGAAAAGGGACCTAATTGGAGATATCGCACGGGCAACCAAAAATCGCGGCTTACACTTCGGTGTTTATTACTCTGGAGGCCTCGACTGGAGCATCACAAATCTTCCTCCGTTGACCAATCATCACGAGGTGTCCAATGTGCGCCCTCAGGACGCTGCTTATTCAATGTATGCCTACGAACATTGCATGGACCTTATTCGCAAGCATGAACCCGAGGTTCTTTGGAACGATATTGAGTGGCCTGATTTCTCAAAACAGGGGGGACCGGAGGTTCCATACTCTCTTGCGTCACTTTTTAAAAATTACTATGACGCAGTGCCGACAGGTGTGGTTGATGACCGCTGGGGTGACACCCACCAAGACTTCATCACCAGTGAATACCAGCTGAAGACGGATCTCGAGGGTCAAGGCCTGTTTGAAAACTGCAGAGGGATAGGTTATAGCTTTGGCTACAACCAGGTGGAAACCGAAGAGCACTACATGTCTGTTTCTCAGCTACTCAGTCACTTGGTCGACATCGTCAGTCGCGGTGGTAATTTCTTGTTAAACGTCGGCCCGACCGCAAGTGGCGAGATTCCAGCGATTCAGCGTCAGATTCTGGAGGGGACTGCTGAGTGGATGGCCATCAATAGCGATGCGATTCATGGCACCCGGGCGATTTCTGAGCTTCAGCCAAGCGATGAGCCATGGGTTCGATTCACTGCTAAGGGCGAGTCCATATTCGCATTCATCAAGGGAACGGGAGAGACGAGCCTCAACTTGCCTGCCTCTCTAATTCAGGATGAAAGTGCGCAGCAAATGGGTGGTGGAGCGGTCGCGGTGAGCCGCAGTGGTGATGCAATACACCTCTCGCTTTCATCATCCAACCCCGAGCTTCCAACCGTTGTTCGATTCAGCAGAAAGTGAAGATGCAATTTGGCTACCAACGCAGAGCTAAAAAAAATAGCCTCTGATTTTTTTGAACAAATATGGAACCAAGGCGATGAATCTGCAATTGATCGATTCATCGCCGAGAATGCCGCTGGCAATGATCCGCAGTTCGGAATTGGTCGTGAGAGCTTTCGCGAACAGTGGCGGGGTTGGAGGTCAGCGTTTCCGGATGTCAATTTCGAAATTAAGGAATTGATCGCCGACAGCGAGACAGACACTGTAGTCACTCGCTGGGTACTCACCGGCACTCATACCGGTGAGTTCTGGGGGGCGCCACCGAGTGGTAACCAAATTGAAGTTGATGGAGTTTCCATAGATAGGGTAAAAGACGGCATGGTTGTGTCGGGTTTTGATGCCTGGGATTCCAGCGTGCTTCGAAAGCAGATTGGCCTTAGCAATAGCGACTAGGTTCAAAAAGCAAAGGAGCAACGATGGACTGGAGTCAATTTAAAAGAGCAACACCACAGTGGTATTTGGATGCAAAGTTTGGAATTTTCATTCACTGGGGAGCTTATTCGGTGCCTGCCTGGGCCGAGCCAATTGGTGAACTGGGAACCATCGAGGGCGAAACTTGGTTTGCCCACAACCCTTATGCGGAGTGGTATTTCAACACGATTCGCATTGAGGGAAGCCCCGCTTGGAAGCATCATCAGGATGTTTATGGAGGTGCTCCATACGATGATTTTTTGGATAACTGGAAGGCAGAGAGATTCGATGCTTCGAGTTGGGCCAAACTGTTTAGGTCGGTTGGAGCCAAGTATGTGATTCCGGTCACCAAGCACCATGACGGAATTGCTTTGTGGGATGCTCCCGGCACAGGCACTCGCAACACCGTGCATCGGGGCCCCAGGCGAGACTTGATTGGTGAGATTGCCGAGGCTGTTCGGGCAGAGGGCCTAAGGTTTGGAACTTATTACTCGGGTGGGCTTGACTGGAGTGTAACCAACCTTCCCCCTCACAGTGAATTTGAGGCCACCGGTGGAGAGCGTCCAAACGATGCCGCCTACTCCATGTATGCATTTGAGCACTGCGCAGACCTGATTCGTCGTTACCAGCCAGATATTCTTTGGGATGACATCAATTGGCCTGATTTTTCTAAACAGGGTGGACCAGAGATTCCTTATTCGCTGGCTGCACTTTTTGATCTTTATTATTCGAAGGTGCCAGAGGGTCTAGTGAACGATCGCTGGGGCGTTGAGCATCACGATTACATCACTAGCGAGTATCAGATGAATGTCGAGCATGAGGATCGCGGCCTGTTTGAGAATAACCGCGGAATCGGCTATAGCTTTGGTTATAACCGTGTCGAAACCTCAGAGCACTACATGAGCGTTGAGCAGTCGGTTAGCCACCTTGTGGATGTGGTCTCACGCGGCGGCAATTTCTTGCTAAACGTGGGCCCAATGGCCAACGGTGAGCTTCCGCCAATTCAAGTTGAAATACTTAGCGGAATCGCGGCATGGATGGATGTCAACGCTGAATCAATTCACGGTAGTCAGCCAGTTCCTGAGCTGAATTCAGTAGGCGATAAATCAGAAGGTGAAACTCCCTGGGTTCGCTTCACTGGTTTCGAGGACCGACTCTATGTTTTCCTAAAGTCAAAACAACCAATCGAATTTGATCTTCCCTCGAGCTTGGTTCGGGATGACTCAGCTAGATTGCTAGGTGGCGCTGAAGTTGCAATTGAGCGGATAGGCAATAAAGTCCGATTGGATTCCGTTGGCTCCGAGAGCAAGCTTCCTCAGGTAATTTCGTTTATGAGAAGCTAGTCAACAAAAGCTGCGACTGACTCCGGCCTAACTATTGAGGCATCTCGGAGGTCTTTCCAGAGATCGACTGGAATATCAACATCGAAAAGCTGCACATTTCGAGCGACTTGTTCAGAGTTACGTGCGCCTAGGCAGATGTTAGAAACCGTCTCGTGACCCAGGGGGAATTGAGCAGCGACAGCCGGTAGGCTCACCCCGTGTGCCTCGCAGATATCCGCAATCTCATTGACTTTGTCTATCAGCTCAGCCGGTGCCTGAGCGTAGTTATATGAGGCATCAGCGGCGGGACGGTCTTTTGATAAGAGTCCAGAGTTGAACACCCCCGCGGCAACAATGCTGACCTCGCGCTCGTGAGCCAGAGGCAACAGGTTATCCAATGAGTGCTGTTCAATCAATGTGTAGCGTCCGGCTAACATGATCACATCAAGATCCGTGTAGCGGACAAAGTCGGTCAGCATCTCAGCTTGATTCATGCCTGATCCGAAGGACTGAATCACGCCCTCATCGCGAAGTTGAGATAATGCTGGAAATGCCCCATCCAGAGCCTCTTGGTAGTGATCATCTGGATCATGAACGAACACAATATCTATCTGGTCGGTGTTCAATCGGTGCAAGGATTCCTCGATTGAACGCTTTATGGCGTCTCCAGAGTAGTCATAGTCCCTAACAAAATCCTTCGGCACCATAAAGCCATCAGCAAGGTCATTTTCCCCTGGGTAGTCATCTGTGGGCTGTAACAGTCGACCCACCTTTGTTGAAATCAGGTACTCATCTCTTGGATATTGCGAGAGAGCTTCGCCTAAACGACGCTCGGCAAGTCCAAGACCGTAGTGCGGAGCTGTGTCAAAGTATCTAACGCCACCTTCCCAGGCTGCCTCAATCGCCCCATGGGCCTCAGCGTCACTAACTTCGCGAAATAAATTTCCTATCGGGGCTGACCCAAAAGACAGTATTGGAGCCTCCAGACCAAACCTGCCAATTTTTTTAATTTGCATTATCCATCTCTCCATTCTGAACCGGCTGGAAATTCAAATCCGGTTCTTGATTTCGGGTAAATCTCATTGCTTGCTCCTGGCAGTTCAGGGGCTTGATAGCGACCCTTCCTAATGACAACTGGGTCTAGGAAATGCTCGTGCAGGTGATCGACATACTCAATCATGCGACCCTCCATGGTTCCAGAAAGGGCAACGTAGTCAAACATCGATAAATGCTGCACCGCCTCGCATAGACCGACACCTCCCGCGTGCGGGCAAACAGGCAGATTCATCTTGCGCGCCATCAACATGATTGCGATATTTTCATTCACACCCGCAACACGTGCAGCGTCAATTTGCACCACATGAATCGCCTCTGCCTGCATTAGCTGTTTGAACATGACTCGGTTTGCACCGTGCTCGCCGGTGGCAACTCGTATCGGGTGCACACCGCGGGCAATAGTCGCATGTCCTAAAAGATCATCTGGGCTGGTCGGCTCTTCTATCCAGGCCGGGTCAAACTCACGCAGTTCACTAACCCAATCGATTGCCTCCTGCACACCCCAGCGTTGATTAGCGTCTATGGCAATCGGGTAGTCATCCCCCATGACCTGGCGAGCGATTCGGAAGCGACGCTTATCGTCTTCCAGGTCGGCACCCACCTTTAGCTTGATCTGTCCAAAACCTTCCGCTAGCGCCTCTTTGCATAACCTGGTTAGTTTGGCATCGTCATAGCCCAACCAACCTGGGCTGGTCGTGTAGGCGGGATATCCCTCGGCAATCAGATGATTAATCCGTGCCTCTCTGCCAGGTAGCTGGGCGCTAAAAAATTCAATGGCTTCATCTCTGGTTATTACATCTGATATGTATCGGTAATCCACCAAATCAGCCAGTTGCTCTGGACTCATCCGAGCCAAAAGCAGCCAAAGGGGGAGTCCTGCTCGTTTGGCCTTTAGATCCCATAGGGCATTGGTTACCGCACCAATAGCCATGTGCATGACACCTTTTTCAGGCCCTAGCCACCGAAACTGAGAATCGTGCACCATCAACTTCCAGGTTGCACCCATGTCTTCAAGCAGCTCTTCGGTGTTTTTGCCAATAAACATAGGCTCCAGGGCTTTTATCGCCGAGACTTGGATGTCGTTTCCACGTCCAATAGTGAAAACGAAACCATGTCCACTATGTCCATCAGCAGAGTCAGTAACGACTTCCAGATAAGCAGCAGAGTAATCGGGATCTGCATTCATCGCATCCGACCCATCCAAACTTTTCGATGTCGGAAACCTCATGTCCGAGGTTTTGAAACCGGTTATCGTGCTCATTATTTGCTCTCTGTGATTAGGGATTTGACTTCTTTGCGGCCTAGTCAGTGTGAAAAACTTCGGGTAGCTCATGCCACCACTCGTCGGCACCAGCCTCCGGAAGCTTGTATTGCATTGGATCAGTTATTTTCCACCAGCGCTGGGTCTCGGAATCTTTAGCCATTTCTGCCATGTCTGCCTCAAAATCCTCACCTACATACTCAAAGTAGGAAAACAAGACATTTCCATAGCGATAGATCGAATAGTTTCGAATGTTGCTTTTTTTGATTCGTTCCAGCACGGAGGGCCAAACTTCCGCGTGAATGCGTTCATACTCCTCAAGATCTTCACTTTTCAGGCCAATTACGCTTGCAACTCTTTTCAAGGCGCCACCTCTCTGGGATTCCATCTTTGCTAATCCTATAGAATATTGGACGTTTTGTTTTGACTTAATTAATTCTGAGGGTAGCACTACCGAAATTGCCTCTTAGATTCATGCCCCAACTCAAATTCTCACTATATACGGGGAACTTTTCTCAAAAAGAGGGAGCATCTAAGCTCAAAAATTCATATAGGATTATGGGATGCGACTAATGCGAATAGGTGAATTTGGGTCTGAACGCCCAGTTGTGGCAATTGATGAAGACAGCTACGTTGATGTTTCTGACCTGGTTTCAGATTTCAACGAAGAATTCTTTGGCTCTGACGGCATAGAGCGCATTCGACCCCAGGTTGATGCACGGATAGCCGCCGGCGAGGTCAAGAAGCTTGCTGGTGAGCGCATTGGCGCCCCCTTCACCCGGCCGCACCAAATAATCTGCATTGGATTGAATTTTAGAGATCACGCCGAGGAAACCGGAGCAGAGGTGCCACCGGAGCCAATCATTTTCACTAAGAGCCCAAATACCCTGATTGGACCAAACGATTCGGTCAAGATTCCTCGTAAATCAAAAAGGACCGACTGGGAAATAGAACTGGGAGTGGTTGTCGGCAGACGTGCTCGCTATGTTGAAAGCGTTGAGCAGGCGGCAAACCACATTGCCGGATACGTGGTGGTCAACGATGTAAGCGAAAGAGAATTCCAGCTCGAACGTCAGGGACAGTGGTCAAAGGGTAAAAGTAGTGAAACATTTAACCCAGCAGGTCCGTGGCTGGTCACCCCGGACGAGGTTGGGGATGTTGGTAACCTTCAGATGCGTTTGGAACTAAACGGCGAGGTGAAGCAAGACAGCTCGACCAACCAAATTGTTTATGATCCCGCCTTTTTGGTCCACTACCTAAGTCAGTTTCTAGTTTTAGAGCCGGGTGATTTGATTAACACCGGAACCCCGCCAGGCGTGGGTCTGGGACACAAGCCGGAGCTTTACCTGAAGCCAGGTGATGTCATGACACTTTCAATTCAACGTTTGGGAAGTTCCTCGCAAACAGTTGTTGATGCAGACTAAGCCAGTCGATAAAAGCTTTCGGCGGTTTTGAAATAGATATCATCTTGCTGCTTGGGCGAGTAGTCGTTAAGAATCTCAACCAAAGCACTCCAAACCTGTTCAAAATGTCCATTCAGTTCAGCAAAAGGCCAATCGCTTCCAATCATTAGTCGCTCACTGCCGAACTGTTCAATCATGAATTTCAAATAAGGCTTCCAATCATCGGCATGCCAATTGGGCTTTGACAGGGTGTTCAGGCCAGAAACTTTTGCATAGACATTAGGAAGCTTTGCCAACTCGCTCATGCTGCTTGCCCAAGGCTCCCATTCCCCTCCGGCGATGTCTGGTTTTGTGAAGTGATCAAGCACAATGTTTAGTTGTGGATGGCTGCGAGCCACCTGCAGTATTGATTCGCGGTGCTCTGGTCCAGTGCCCACGTAGTCAAGGGAAAAGCCTTCCTCAGAGAGGAGTTTCAGAGTGCTAGAAACATCATCTCGAGCAATCCAGTCAAGCTGGTCATAGCCATGGGTGAGTGCCCTAATCCCTCGGACAACACCGCTTGGCCGGTAGGCCTCGATTGCAACTTGAGCTTCAGCCGGTCGATCGAGGGGGACCCATCCAACAACTGCAACTATTTGAGCGGTTTTATTCGCTTCAGCAATCATTGCAAAGGTGTCAGCGTAGGAATCGCTGGCTTGGACTAAAACTGTTGAATTTATTCCGGCAGCATCAAGGCTTGGTTGAACATCGGGCATTCGGTAATCCCGGTACAGGACTCCTAATTCAGGGCCTAGCCATTCATAAGGTCTCTCCGAAATCGCCCAGAGGTGCTGATGCGAATCAATTATGCGTGCCGGTTTGTGCTGGTTCAATTTCTCCCCTGACTTCATGCGGCTAAGGCTATAAAGCTAGCTGTTATGTTCTTGTGACACTCTATACGGCCCTATTTGGTAGGGTTTCGGACAGGCTAACACAAAATCGTGTATCCTACAGTAAACGGTATTTGGTCTTCTTTACTACTCATTATTGGGGGCTGTAAAAATCACCGACTTTGTTAGCAGAACCGGAGAGATTGAGATGGGTGCAGAGTTTGAGGGATTGGTGGCGGTAGTCACCGGAAGTGGTTCAGGTATCGGCTTGGCCACCTCGAGATTACTGAAACAGCGTGGGGCACGTGTGATTGGGCTAGACCTGGAGCCAGGGGAGCTTGGTGAAGCTGGGCAGTGGTTGCAGTGTGACGTTTCAGATAAAGCATCAGTTGAGAAAGCATTTTTTGAGATAGAGAAATTGACTGATCGCATTGATGTGGTTGTGAATAATGCTGGAGTTGGTTCAATCGGCACAATTGAATCAGCTTCCGAGGAAGAGTGGGATCACGTTTTTCGAGTAAATGTTGTTGGCACCGCATTGGTTTCAGCTGCTGCGATGCCTTGGTTGCGCAAAAGCGACTCCGCGTCAATTGTCAATCTCTGCTCAATTGCAGCAACTGTTGGTTTGCCTGCGCGCGCTGTATACAGCGCAAGCAAGGGTGCTGTGATGTCACTAACTCTCGCAATGGCGGCTGACTATGTTGATGAAAAAATTAGGGTCAATTGCGTCAATCCCGGCACAACGGACACTCCATGGATTAGGAGGCTTTTGTCTCAGGCTGAAGATCCAGATGCCGAGTTGGAGGCCCTAAATCAACGCCAGCCAATTCGTCGCTTGATAACTGACAACGAGGTTGCCAGTTCAGTTTGTTTCCTTGCCTCGCCCCTGCAAGCTTCAACAACAGCAACCGTATTGGCAGTAGACGGTGGCATGGATAACCTTCGGCTTCGACGCTAACGTCCTGGCGAGCGCGTTTTCGAATCGATGATTGGTCTTCTTGCCATCTTAATGTTCATAACTAATTTAATTTTTTTGAAGTGAGTCGCTTGGATTAGCTGATTTTCCACCAGAATAGGGAGAATAAGTTTAGCCTCTAGGAGAAAAATGGCTGCAAATAAGTCATCGGGCAAAAGAACGGTGCGGCCACAACGTATGGTTCTTAGCGACGAAACATATGACACCATTCGGTTGATGGTTCTCACCCATGAGATTGCTCCCGGGGAGCGAATCAACATCGACGCACTCGCTCGCGAGCTAGAGGTCTCACAGACCCCGGTGCGAGAGGCGCTTGCTCGACTGGAGTCTGAAGATCTTGTGATTAAGGAGCCGCTAAAAGGGTATGCGGCAACTCAGCTTTTGGATGTTAGGCAACTGGATGATCTGTTTCAATTTCGGGCCGTGATTGAACCTTGGGCTGCGGGTGCCGCTGCTCAAAACCGAACAGAGGGCGATGTTGAGGCGCTAAACAAGGAATTAGACGCTGGAAGAGCAGCTGGCGAACTTGGGCCTGAGGATGCATACGCTGCCATGAGTGAGCATGATGCTCGTTTTCATCAACTAATTTCCGGAATGTCTGGCAGTGACTTGGTTCGTGATGCCTTCAATCGCACCCATTGTCACCTTCATCTGTTCAGGCTTTACCAAGTGCTGCAGAGCTACATTCGCAACAACCGTGAAGAAGCCGAGCTGGTTGGTGAGATATTTAGACTCTATTACCAACCCTCAGGCGGCTTTTTGGCCTTTTATGAGCACGAGGCGATTGCTCGGGCAATCATCGAGGGTGATTCTGAGAGGGCAACCGTTTTGATGCGCCAACACATCGAATCATCCAGGTTGCGATTTGGCCCAACCATGCAGGCAATCCAACAGCGAGATGGTGTCGGCGAAGCGCAACCTGAAGCCAGCTAGAGAATTCCGTGTCGGGTCCAGACCTCACGCAGGGTAGAGCCCTCCAGTAATTCGGTGAGCACGGTGGATTCCGCTTTGGCTCGATTGCGAGCAATCTCCAATACTTCTGGCACCGATTGAGCTGGGACAACTACGCAACCGTCATCGTCCACAGCTACCAGGTCACCCGGGTCGATGTTGACGCCCCCTAAGGAGACCGGCTGTTGACTGACCTCTAACCTCATGCGTCCTTTAAAGTCAATTGGACGGTGTGAACGGGCAAATGCAGGAAAGTCAAGGGCAACAATTTTGTCTACATCCCGCACGTTTCCGTCGGTAATCATGCCTACTGCTCCTTGTCCGAGAGCCGCTGCACTAAATAATTCTCCCCAAAAAGCGGAGATGTTTGACTCATTAGTTGCCACCACAATTAGATCACCCGGTTGCGCAGAGTCTATGAAGTCGATTGCGTCATCGTAAGGTTTCTCTGGATCCACAATCTCACTAGGGGAGAAGCGAGCTGTGCGGGCGATTCCAATTGCTCTTCGGCCGGGCTGCACCCCGGTAAGCCTCCGCTCCAGGACTTGGTCTCGAAGACCAACCGCATCTAGGGAATCTGAAATCATGGCCACCGTAATTTTTGAATCAGCGGGGTCTGTTCCGAAGAGATTGCTCATACTGCTACCTAACTTTTAGTGGTTTTTTGGTGGTCTTTTTGGCGGTTTGCTGATGAAGGTGTGAAAGGTGTTCTGGGCCAAGCTCTGACAGAGAATTGACTCCAAGCAATTTCATGGTGCGGGCAATTTGACCTTCCAAAATGCTGATGGTTTTGTCTACACCCTCGCGGCCACCTGCCATTAAGCCATAGAGGTAAGCACGACCAATGAATGTGAACTTTGCCCCTGCGGCTATCGAGGCCACTATGTCAGATCCGTGCATGATCCCCGTATCCAGATGAATCTCAGCGTCTTGACCTACCTCACGAACGACATCTGGAAGTAATTCGAATGGCACCGGAGCACGATCTAGCTGACGGCCACCATGATTTGAAAGCTGCACTGCGGTAGCACCCGCTTTGACGCAAAGAACTGCGTCCTCCACCGTTTGCACTCCCTTCACCACAACTGGACCCCCCCATTGCTTTACGATCCAGGCCATCTCCTCGAAGTTCACGGTTGGGTCAAACATCTTTTCCAGTAGTTCGGCCACCGTTCCGTTCCAACTGTCGAGTGAGGCAAATTTCAGTGGCTCGGTGGTTAGAAAGTTGATCCACCACTCTGGCCGAGGGATTGCGTTGATCACGGTTTTTGGGGTTAAGGTTGGCGGAATCGTCATGCCGTTTCGCCTATCGCGGAGTCTGTCACCCGGTACTGGAACATCAACAGTCAGCACCAGTGTTTCAAAACCAGCCGCCTTGGCACGATCCACCAGTGCCATAGACCGGTCACGATCTTTCCACATATAAAGCTGAAACCAGTTGTGACCCATTGGTGCTGCCTCGGCGACCTCTTCGATGGATCTAGTTCCCATTGTGGAAAGACAGAATGGAATCCCCGCAGCCTCCGCGGCGGTTGCGCCAGCAATCTCACCCTCGGTATGCATCATTCGGGTGAAGCCGGTCGGGGCGATTCCGAAGGGCAGGTCCATTTTGGTTCCTAGAATTTCAGTGCTCAGATCTACTTCAGAAACATCTCGCAAAATCCTTGGGCGCCATTGAATGCCATCGAAGACTTCGCGTGCACGGTTAATAGTCAATTCAGCATCTGCACCTCCGTCGGTGTAATCAAATGGTGCCTGTGGGGTTCGGCGCTTAGCAATTTTTCGCAAATCATCAATAGTGAATGCATTGTTCAGTCTTCGCTTCTTCGAATTCAGCTCGAAGGGCTTGAAGCGCATAAGTGGCGCTAGATCTTTTGGGTTTGGAAACTTGCGTTTTACTTTTGCCACTCTCTGGCCTTTCTTTTTCGGACATACGTGGCGATATTCACCACAATGTGCTAGCTTAGTCCTATCCTATAGGATTTTGGAGCCATTCATGCATTCTGCCAGTGTAATCAAAGAAATAGAGATTCGTGCCTGCAAGGGACCAGATGTTTCAGGAGACGACAGCGGAGAGGTTGTCTCGGTGGATCTTCCGGGAGGCGCTAGACCTGACTTCACGGTTGTCACAATAACCACCGAGGACGGCACCACTGGAACGTCTTTTGGCTTTGGAGCATTAGACGCTAAGGCAGCGGCAGCTGCCCAGAGTCAGGTAAAACCATTTTTTATTGGGCGTGATGTCTTCGACGCCAATAAAAACCTCAAGGACTTTGAGATGTTTGATAGGCGTTGGAACCATGTTCCAATCTACGCCTATGCTCCCTTTGATAATGCCTGCTGGGATGCCGTTGGAAAGATCACAGGACAACCGGTCTATAAATTGCTGGGTGCCGCCAAACATGAAATACCTCTTTATGTAAGCTCTATGTTCCTGCCTGGTCCGGAACATTACGCCGCACAGGCACTAGAGGTGAAGGCCAAGGGCTACAAAGGCTATAAGTTACACCCACCAAATAAGGGAGTGGAGGGTGACATCGAGTGTTACCGTGCGGTTCGTGAGGCCGTAGGCCCTGATTTCACTCTGATGGCCGATCCAGTGATCATGTCTAGCTACGAAGAGGCACTTCGTGCAGGCCGTGAACTTGAAAGACTCGGTTATCGCTGGTTGGAGGAGCCGCTGCTGGATGTAAATTTCAATGGCCTCAAAAAGCTCAGGGAGAAACTCGACATTCCAATCTGCGGAACAGAGGTTTTAGCAGGCGCGCACTACTCCACCGCGTGGTGCATAAAAGAGGGCATTGTGGACATTGTTCGTACCGACGTCAGTTGGCGTGGCGGCCTAACCGCAGTTATGAAAACCGGTCACCTAGCTGAGTCATTCGGGGTTCAGTGTGAGCTTCACACAACCATCTACCACGGTTTAGAACAGGTTCAATTGCATGCAGCATTAGCGATGTCGAATTGTGAGTTTTTTGAAACTTTGTACCCTTGGGAAGATTTTGAGTTCGGCACCAAAACCAAATTGAATGTTGTTGACGGAATAGTTCAAGCCCCAAATGGTCCTGGCCTAGGAATTGAATATGACTGGGACTTTATCGAGGATCACACAGTCGCAATTTTTTAGAACCTTTTAGGAAACTTTACCGGCACGTTACTTCATTGGGAATCTCACAAAATTTCAGCTAAATGAGTTCTTTTAGGTAAGCATCTCTAGCTTTTGAGTAATTGGCTCTAACTTCAGGTTTTGAATCGGCCACAATTATCTGCTCAATGGATCTATTCCAGTTGGGAAGTTCTCCGAGCAGTGCTCCGGCAGCCTGTCTTGCTGCTCCCAGTGCAACATACTCACCAACCTCGGGAACCTCAACATCACAACCGAATACTTGAGCTGCAATTTGCCTAAGGGCCTCATTTTTTGAAGCGCCACCAATTAGCAAAACCTTGTTGGGGGCTTCATCCACTACAGCGTCTATTGCATCCGCCAGACCACACAACAAACCTTCAAACGCAGATCGGGCGAGATTCTCGCGAGTGAAGTTTTCATTGGTCATGCCAACAATCCGAGCGGTTGCCTCGGGGAGATTGGGTGTTCGCTCACCAGCGAAAAACGGAATTGTGACCAAGCCGTCTGAGGCGGGAGCTGCCGAGAGGGCGAGACTTCCTAACTCAGAGAGGCTAATGCCAAATAATTTGGCATAACGATCAAAAATCATCGCACCGTTTAGAGTGCAGGCAAGCGGCAGATACTCCCCAGAACCATCGGCAAATCCAGAGATCACTGGATTCACATTCACGCCCTCTGTTGAAACCGCTGAAACCACTCCAGAGGTGCCAACAGAGACAATCACATCTCCAACTTCTGCCCCAAGCCCAACTGCCGCAGCGGCGTTATCACCCATGCCAGCTGCAACTTTGTCACGCAGTTCGAGAGGTTCCATTACCTCTGGTAGCAACAGACTGTGTCCTCGAGTCGCAAGCTCTAAAATCTCCGGCAAATAAACACCCAGTGTGGATGAGTAATAACCCGTGCCGCTGGCATCAGATCTGTCGGTGGTTATTTTAGAAACATCAGTTTCTCCGCGGAGTTTTTGACTCAGCCAGTCATGTGGCAAACAACATGCAACTGCACGAGCAAGGTTCTGCGGCTCATGATCTGCCATCCAGCGAAGCTTTGTCACGGTATAGGAGGCAACCGGAACAGATCCAACTGCGTCCAGCCAAGCTTGTTCGCCTCGCAAGTTTTTGTATTCCAGCTCTTCGGTTAAATCCTTTGCAGCCTGAGCACTCCTAGTGTCATTCCATAAAAGCGCAGGCCTTACGACCTCACCATCTGCATCCAGCAGCACCATTCCGTGCTGCTGCCCACCAACTGAGATTGCTTCAACATCATCAATCCCACCGGCGGCTTCAATTGCTTGCTTTAGAGCAACCCACCAGTGTTCAGGGTCCACCTCAGTGCCGTCGGGGTGGACCGCTGAACCAGAGCGGATGATGTCGCCAGTTTCGGCATCACAAACCAATACCTTGCAGGATTGGGTTGAGCTGTCGATACCAGCTACTAATTTCACCTGGCACCCATCAGGTGCTCAGTGGCCAATTGCTGCAGAGCAACAAAACCAAAGCCTTTGGAGTTGAAGTAAGCGTCGGTGTCAAACTCCTCGAATGCACTTCTGTCTGCCAATAGGTCATCAACTGTCTCTCCTTGAGCCAGTGTTGGCTGGGCAATTTGCTCAACCTGGGCCGCAGCTAGAGCTTTTTGGACCTCGGGGTCAGCCCTGAATGCCTGAGTGCGCTCTTTCAGGATCAGATAGGTTTGCATGTTTGCTGACACAGATGCCCAAACACCCTCTTCGTCCTCGGTGCGAGAAGGCTTGAAGTCAAAGTGTCTTGGTCCTTCATAGCTCCTGCCACCATCAGGCCCACCATTCTCTAGCAGGTCAACCAGTGAGAATGCGTTGTGAAGATCGCCGTGGCCAAAGACTAGGTCCTGGTCATACTTGATTCCGCGCTGACCGTTTAGGTCAATGTGGAATAGCTTTCCAGCCTCCAAGGCCTGAGCAATTCCAGTTGTGAAATTCAACCCAGCCATTTGCTCGTGCCCAACCTCAGGGTTGACTCCAACCAATTCTGGCTGGTCCAAAGTCTCAATAAATGCCATTGCGTGGCCAATTGTTGGAAGCAAGATATCTCCCCTTGGCTCGTTTGGCTTGGGCTCAATAGCGAACCTAATTCCATAACCTTTGTCGGTTACGTAGCTGGTGAGGATATTCACTGCCTCGCGGTAGCGAGCGATTGCTAATCGAACATCTTTGGCCGAATCGTACTCAGCTCCTTCACGTCCTCCCCACATAACTAAGGTATGAGCTCCCAGCTCTGCGGCTAAGTCAAGATTTCTAAGCACCTTCCTAAGTGCAAAGCGTCTGACCGAGCGATCATTAGAGGTAAAACCACCATCTTTGAAAACAGGTGGGCTGAAAAGATTCGTGGTAATCATAGGAACCTTTAGGCCAGTTGAATCTTTGGCTTCGATTAGCCGGTCAATTTGCTTCCTGCGCTCTGCATCGGCTGACACAAAGGCAAACAGGTCATCATCATGAAGAGTTAATCCATAAGCACCCAGTTCCGTGAGTTTTTCAACCACGTGAACAACATCCATTGGCGCCCTGGTGGGACCCCCGAATGGGTCAGCGCCGTTATATCCGACAGTCCAAAGACCAAAGGTGAAGTGGTCGGAAGGGGCTGGCTTCAGTGCCATGGTGGTCTCCTCTGATTTCAATAAAAATGTATTTGTTGTCCTTAACAACCTATCACTCTCTTAGGACCTTGCTAGTATCAATTTGTGCCGAAAGAAACGACCTCATCCCTTGATACATCCAGAATGCGGCAACACAATTTGGCGGCAGTTTTAGAAATCGTTCATAAGTCCAGAGGCGTTACTCGCGCTCAGATAACTCGTGAATTGGAACTGAACCGTTCAACCATTGGTGATCTTGTCTCACAGCTTTCTGAGAGTGGCTGGGTGGTTGAGCTGTGGGATGAAACCCGGACCGGTGTCGGAAGACCAAGCCCTCTGGTCACAGCTGCCAACCAGTGGTTGGTTGCAGCTATCAACCCAGAGGTGGACGCGGTTGAAATCGCCCTCGCCTCACTTGGTGGAGAAATAGTTGACAGAAAAAGGGTGGAGGTTGACCAACCAACCGCATCAGAGGTTGCAAGCATCGTCGCCAACGAGGTTTCAGCAATGGAAGAAAGCCAAACAGGTTCCAAGGTGATTGCCGCAGGGATTGCTGTTCCAGGTTTGGTTCGCACAAGTGATGGGGTGGTTCGATTAGCCCCGGGGCTTGGCTGGAAAGACCAACCGCTTGCAGAGCTTGTTTCAGAAGCACTGGGTGTTCCCGCTCTGGCGGCGAATGATGCTCATTTGGGAAGCAGAGCTGAATTGAGTTTTGGGGCTGGCCAAGGAGCTGACTCGATTATCTATCTAAACGGTGGCCCCAGTGGTATTGGTGGAGGCATCGTGATTGCAGGAAATCCAGTTGGGGGATTTGCAGGTTATGCAGGGGAAGTCGGTCATATCTCAGTAAACCCCGAGGGGGAGGTGTGTGCATGTGGTGCAACAGGATGTTTGGAATCAATAGTTAGGAGAGCAGACCTGGTAGCAAGGCTGGGCCTCTCACACCCCGATGATGACCAATTGGATGCCGCTGTTTTGAATGCTGTTGGGCAAGCAGATGGCAAAGAGCTACGAAGCTGGGTCGATCAGCAACTTACTTGGCTCTCAATCGCACTCAGAAGTGTTGTAAACCTGCTAAACCCGGAGAGGGTCGTCCTAGGTGGTTATCTCGCTTCAATCTGGAAAGGTGCAAGCGAAGCACAAAGAACTAAAGCACTTGATCAGGCTTTGTCTGTCAGTGCTGAGGGAGTAGAGATAACGGTTGCAGCTTTGGAATCACAGAGGCTTCTGGTTGGAGCCGCAGAGCTTGCCTGGGATGACGTCATGGCTAATCCGATTGAGTCATTGAAGAGTGTCACGTGAAGCGGTAACAATTCATTGCATTGGACACATTGCTAAAAAACCCATTTGCCATACACTAAGCAAACATCAGCTAGCGACTAGCTTTTTATGGAGGTCAATTTGATAAGCAACTGGGGTGGCAACCTTGACTTCGGGACCGATGAGATTTTGCAACCGGGAAGCATTGCAGAAGCTGCCGAGATAATTCGCTCAGGGAAGGTTCGCCCAATTGGCACCAAGCACTCTTTTTCAAAAGTGGTTATCGGAGAAGGAAAGCTAGTTGGTGCCGCAGGATTAGCTTTCGAGCCAGTAATTGATGAGCACAACTCAACGGTGACAGTGGCTGCGGCAACCCGCTTTGGTGACCTCGCTGTGTTTTTGGAAGAGAATGGCTACGCACTAAAAAACATGGGTTCTCTCCCACACATTTCGATTGCTGGCGCTGCGGCAACTGGAACTCATGGATCTGGGGATGGAAATCAAATACTGTCTTCTTCACTTGTTGCCTTCAGCTACCTAAACGCCTCAGGCGATTTAGTTGAGCTAAGAAGATCGCATAAAAACTTTGAAGCTTGTCGTTTAGGTTTGGGTGCCTATGGTTTGTGGGTGAGTGTGACACTGGCGATTGTCCCCAGCTATCAGATGAGACAGGATGTTTATAGAAATATCCCCTGGCAGGTGTTTTATGAAAACCCAGAGACTCTTACTGCCGCCGGCTACAGCGTCAGTCTTTTCACCAAGTGGGGCAATTCAACAATTGATCAGGCTTGGGTAAAAACCAGGGTCAAAGACGGTCTCCCCCCATCAGAAATTGCAGGAATTTCCGCAGACGTTGAATCTATGAAGGAACTTCTGCCAGGTGTTGCAGATAACCTAACCGAACAGGGTGGCGTTGAGGGCGCATGGCTAAATAGACTGCCTCATTTCAGGTTGGATGCAAA
The DNA here is from genome assembly GCA_913062975.1 of uncultured Micrococcales bacterium. Classification (GTDB taxonomy): domain Bacteria; phylum Actinomycetota; class Actinomycetes; order Actinomycetales; family Microbacteriaceae; genus CAJXVY01. The sequence continues at coordinate 20,240 of CAJXZO010000006.1, read as the reverse complement.
CCCAAGTGCTGGTGATGAGATTCAAACCGAATACTTCTTCCGAAGAGACCAAATTGTTGGAGCAATCAAGGCAGTCCAAGAGATAGCTTCTGAGATAAACCCCATTTTGCTAGTCTCGGAAATCCGCACCATGGCCCAGGACAACGCGTGGCTATCTCCCATGCTTCGCGGTGACTCTATTGCCCTTCACTTCACTTGGATTAATGATTCTGAAAAAGTGGACAGGGCGGTTGAGCTAATTGAAAAAGTAACTGCTGAATTTGACCCAATACCTCACTGGGGAAAGGTCCACCACTTTGAAAAAGAGCAGCTGACCAAGGCTCACCCAAGGCTAAACCAGGCAAGGGAACTATTTGACTCACTCGACCCAGAGGGAGTATTCAACAGTGAATACCTGCAAAGCCTGGGCGTTAGAAGCTAATTGACTATTGCCCAAGATGCAATTAAGCCCCAGCCAATGGTTGTAACCCCCAACTCTCTCAACCACGAGGTGATCATGGTGGAGGAATTACTGAACACTTGGTAATCACTTGGGTGGGGAGCAAACTCCAAACCATAAGCAGGCACAGAGATTAGCTCTTGTGCTGATTGTGAATGAAAACTATCTAATCTTTTTATGAGATCACTGGCTTTTGACGCTTCAACGTCTAACTCATAAACAGTGTTAACCACCACTGGCAGTTGATCCAATAACTCTTCAGTTGACTGAATCATTTCTAGTTCTGCCCTGGCTAAAACTGCAGGAGTTGGGATCAGTAAGGCTTTAGCCCCGGAGGAAAGGGAAGTGTCACGCTGGGCGTAATATCTTTTATCACCATAGGCATAACGAATAAGTGTTTCTGAATCTGCTTGGATTGCCAGGGATGTGTGGGTGCCATGGTCAATGACAAACACCTTGGTTGGATCTGAAATATCCCTTGGAGTAACTAAAACTGTTGGTGAAACTGCAGAGAGCAATAAAAAGGCGGCGATTGCTATGATACTGAATTTAGTTTTCACACCTAGCCCCTTGCCTAGACAGTTTTTCTGGAAATGTAAGCAGATTTATAAGCTGGGTCGATCTTGCTGTGCAGGCTGCAGTTTTACTATCTCGTTTATCCAAGCCTTTTTAGTTTCAAGCACTAATTTTTTATCGAGCTTGGAAAGCGGGACTGTTGCAGGAATTAGGTCAAATGCCTCAGAAATTAAGCTAGGAAGGACTGACGCTTCTAAGCTTGAAGCCCGCGTTAGCACTTCAGCTGCAATTGCGGGACTTACATCATCAAGTTTCAACAGTGCAAGAACTTCTCGGGCATCTTTCGTTCCCTTGAGCGAAAAATGACGATCGAGTAAAGCTGCCAGCTTGGTAGCAATGTGAGCTTCGAGGTTCAGTAGCTTCCACTTCTCAAATGTGTCTTCATCTGCATACTCAGCAAGCACTTCCACTCGAAGTCGAAGCTTGTCACCGAGTTTGGACTCGAACGGAAGGTAGATATCTAGGTGGACATTATCGACAGTTGCCCTAAGTTTTCTGCCTTGATGGTTGTTACTTGCTGATAAGTCCGAAACCACCTGCTCGAGCTTGTGTCTACTCTCTTTTGAGGTAATCAGGTCTATATCAAAACTAATTTCCCCTCCAATGCGAATAAAAGTAGCCCAGCCACCTATCAAAATTGAGGGCTCAAGGTCGTTACCAAGTCGATCTAATACAACCTTGATTTCTCCATCACTATCTTCAAACAAACTAGGCAATTGACTTCTGTTCCCAATCTCTTGTAGGAGAGAAATCATCTTTCAGCGCCTCCAAAAACTCTGCAGACTGCCATCCGGGACTTGCCCACAAATCTGCATAGGTCTGGGCAAGGCTTGTGAAGCCATCGGTCCAAGTCCTAGCTGCCAGCGGATCTAATTTCAGAATAATTACCTCGTCAGACTCAGGAAGTTCGCTTTGTGAAATGAGCTGCGGTGTATAAATGATTCTTTGGCCATGAGTCGCCACCTTATTTTCTCCACCCAGATGATGGACAGCGGCCAGGGTGCCACCCAGTGCATAGCTAAACTCTGGATTGGCAAGTAAATTTTTGGCTGCATCCAAAGTTGTGTATGCCAGAGCCTTAGCTTGCAGACTTCGTTCAGCTGCCAGAGACTCCAGAAGTTTTTGAGGTGAGACCACCGTAAGACCACTAATCGGGTTTTGTTCCACCGCCCCAATTTCAATCAAGCGGCCCAAAGCCTGGTGGGTTGTGGATGGAGCAACGCCTGAAGCCTCAGATATCTCCCTCAGGCTTTTCCAGTTTCGTTTCCCGCTAAGTGCGGAATCAGCCAGTGTGCGCCAAACGATCTCTAAATTCTTCATAATGCTAGTGTTACACAGTTCGTAAAAATATGGAAGTTTTTGTTTATATATTTATAAACACTTTTTGATGTCAAATCATAAACAGCCATTTGGCTAGTTTTTCTAATCCCGACTCAGTAGTTTTCTTCGGGAGCGGATTCCAGTCAAAGTCTCATGGATGCGATGTTGGTCAAAAGGCAACTCTCCAGCTTTCAGTTCTGTCTCCATTTCCTGCGTTGCCTCCAGCAATCTATCGATTACCCGCTCGGCAACTTTTGCTGGTAAGCCGATGGAAGCTTCAAAAGAAACTAGCTGGCCCCTGAGATGTTTGTCTTTTTTCCAACCATGGAAAGGGCAAGAGTTCTATCTCCAACCAGTGCTGCACCCTGAGAGCGAGGGTTTTCGAGATCTATTCTTGATAGAAAAGCCTTGATCCAGTTTCCTGATTTGCTTGTTGACTTGTGGAGTAAACCTGAGCCGGTAGCTCATCTATCGGTGGCGTCCCACTGAAGCTTTTCAATGGAGAGCGACTCCTCACCGGAATTCCTAAATGCCCCAAGAGAGTCTTTCGCCAAAAAGTGGTCCTCAATATCCTTCAGGTATCTAACGATTGCTTCTCTCGCATTGAAAGTTTTGGTTCTGCCGGTCCTCTCGGCGAGCTTATCCAGGCGGCGCACCAGATCGTCATCGAGCCTCAGATTCATCTGACTTTTTGGCATAGAAACTCCTTTTGCTATGCGTGTACAGTATCCAGCGCTTTAGACAGGGACAAGGGACCTTCAATTGCTCACACTTGAATTTCTAAACGTCTGGGAAAATTCAAAAGCATAAATTATGGTTACTACATGGACTCCCTAAACCGCCACGAAGACTATGGTCAAGAGTCTTTGGATGAGGCTCAGCTTTCCAATGACCCAATAGAGCAGTTCCAGGCTTGGTTGGTTGAAGCAGAAGCCGAGGGCATTTATGAACCAAATGCATTTGTTCTGAGCACTGTGACCTCTGACAACACCCCGAGTTCCAGAACAGTCTTACTCAAAGGCGTCAGCGATCAAGGTTTTAGTTTCTTCACCAACTTTGGTTCCCGCAAAGGACAGGCAATAAAGAACAACCCAAATGTGAGTGCCGTGTTTGGTTGGTATTCGATGTATAGGCAGGTGTTGATTGAAGGGTTAATCACCGATGTCTCTGATGAGGAATCAACTGAGTACTTCCACTCAAGACCCCATGAGTCACAAGTTGCAGCCTGGTCATCAAAACAATCTCAACCAATAAACACTCGTGCGGATTTAGATAAACAGTTCGATGAAGCTTTAGAGAGATTCAGTGATTCTGAGGTTCCAAGACCTGATTACTGGGGTGGTTACAGAATCGTTCCAACCAGAATTGAGTTCTGGAAAGGAAGATCAAATCGAATGCACGACCGAATTGCCTTCGAGAGAGAATCCATTGACTCCGATTGGCAAATACAGAGGTTACAACCCTGAATCAGCTGTGCTGAACTGTTGATTCACCAACTCTGAATAAAGGCCATTGGATTTTAGTAGCTCCTGGTGAGTTCCCTGTTCAACAACCTCTCCGTTGTTGATTACAAAGATTACATCCGCGTTTATAACAGTTGAGAGCCTGTGGGCGATTGCCACCGTGGTTCTTCCTCGACTGACATCATCCAGGGTTTTTTGAACTATTCGCTCGCCCTGAGTGTCCATCGAACTGGTTGCCTCATCCAAAATCAAAACCTCTGGGTTTTTCAACAAAACCCTGGCGATGGCAATTCTTTGCTTCTCACCACCCGATAGTCGATATCCTCGCTCACCAACGGTTGTCTCATAACCTTCTGGGAAACTGGCAATGGTGTCGTGGATGTTGGCTTGCTTGGCAGCTTCGATGATCTCTTCATCACTGGCCCCTGGTTTGGCGTATGCCAGGTTTTCTCTAACCGTTGCGTGAAACAGATAGGTTTCTTGATTCACGATTCCAATGTGTTCAATCAGCTCCGATTGTTTTTGGTCTCTGACATTCACCCCTGCAAACAAAACCTCTCCTTGAGTCACTTCATACAACCTTGGAATCAAATAGCTAATGGTTGTCTTGCCTGAACCAGATGGTCCCACCAATGCCGCATACTGACCCTTTTCAACCTTGATGTTGATATTTTTCAAAGTTGCAGCATCGCTGCCGGGGTAATTGAAGTTAACATCGCGAAGCTCAATCGAGCCCAAGTCTTTTTTGGCAGGCTTTTTTGGTTTCTCAGGGTCATTGATTTCTGGAACCAGGTCGATGTAATCAAAAATGCGAGCGAATAAAGCCTGCGAGGTTTGGATATCCAACACCACTCTCATAAGCCCCATAAGTGGAAACAGAAGCCTTGCCTGGACTGTGGTGAAGGCAACAATTGTTCCAACTGAAACATCCGTGCCACCAGTAATCAACCAACCAGAGACTAGATAGATGATTGCAGGTATTGCTGAGAAAAACACCTGCACCATTGCAAAAAACCACTGACCACTCATGGTCTGTCTTACCTGCAGTTTGATTTGGTTCAGGTTTTCTTTTTTGTATCTATCGACCTCGATTGATTGTCGGCCAAAACTTTTAGCTAGCAAGATGCCACTAACCCCAAGAGACTCTTGAGTGATTGCTGTCATTTCACTCAGTGACTCCTGAGTTTCACCTGCAATCTTTGCCCTGACCTGACCAACTCTTCTCTGCGCAATAACCATCAATGGCATCATCACTGTTGCAACCAGTGTTAGCTCCCAGCTAAGAAGCAACATTGCAATCAAGGCCGCAACCACGGTCACGGTGTTGCCAAGCACATTGGAGACGGTGTTTGATAAAACATTGGCAACACCGCCAACATCATTTTGAATTCTGGATTGGATGGTGCCGGTTTTGGTTTTGGTGAAAAAGGCAAGCTCCATGGACTGCAGGTGAGAAAAAAGCTTTTCTCTAAGCTCACCCATGACTTGGTTTCCAACCTTTGCAGTCAGATAGGTTTGCCAAACCCCAATGGCTGCGGCAACAAAAAAGATAAAGATCATCAGGCTGACTAGCTGAATCAAAACTGGCATGTTTGGGAAACCAGTTTCAGGAAAAAGCCCCTGATTGAATGTCTGCTCAATTAGCAGTGGCGGAATCACCGAAAGCCCAGCACCTGTCAAAACCAATATCACTGTGAAAACAAGGGTGAGTTTGTGGTTTTCAAACAGTTCAGCAACGCGCCCTAAAAGGTTTTCTACCTTGGGAGCCTCTGCGTTTGCAGCCTTGGTTTTTTCAGGGTCTGCCAAATAACCTTGGTGACCACCTTGAGTTCTCATGCCCCAAGACTACTTCTGATAAACCTCTAGGTTTTCACAGAGCGCTTAGGTAGTGATTCTGCAAGCTTTGCTAAAAATATGGCCAACACCAAGGACACCACAATCGCTGAACTTATCCCAAGCTCAACAACCGCTCTGTCAAAGTCCTCCTGGGTTTTCTCAGAAAGAGTCATGTAGGCACCAACGGTCAAGATGTGTCTTACGGCAGCAATGATTCCGATAATCAAAAAGTTCTGAAGCTGGAAAACACCATCGGTGTAGCGAGACATTACTGTTCTTAGAATTTCCAAAATAATAATGATGAACAAGATGTCATTGATTGCCTGAATCATCCCGGTTGGAAAAAACGGTGATGTGGTAAAAACTCTTATTACCGAGAACACCAGTGCAACGACGGCAATGCCGAATAAAAACACTCCCAGCACTATGTGGAAGATCTCTTCCATTAGCTCAGCGGCCTTCGAGGGCACCAAGGTTCTGGCACTAACTTCTTTTTCTTTCCCCATTGGAGTTAGAAGTCATAAACCATGGATTTTCTTCCCAGAGATTGATCTTGGAGACCTTTCTAAATGAGTAAGAATGGCCAAGAGCGTCGTATTTGTAAATTAGAACCTGTCGTAAATGTCAATTAGGAACTGCGAAAAACTAAATAGAACTTGTCGTTGTGGGAGAGACAGGGTTTTCGGTCAAGTTTTACCTCTTGACAGCCTGCTTTCTGCAACCACCCTCTCAGCTTTTTCGAGAGCTGCCGTAATTATGAAAGTTGTCAAATCTCGCCGAGCCAACCCTGCTGAGGCCTTAAGTTCCTCGTGGGTTTCTTTAGAGAACCTCATGTTTATTCTTGAGTTTGTCATGATTAAGTCCTATCGCTTGTGCAGACAATGTATGTACAGAATTTAAAATCTTGGGTCGAAGACCGCTATCAAGATTTCCTGTATCCAAGGATCTGCATAACAAAGATTGATGACTAATTGCGTTAGCAATTAGTCTTGAGTCTTTGATTACGAATTCTTTGGAGCCTTTTTGATATCAGTGCAGGACATGGAGATTCGTATTGGTGCCCGAACACTCATGTCAGGTGTTAACTTCAGGGTTCAAAAAGGCGACAAGATTGGTCTTGTTGGTCGCAACGGTGCTGGCAAGACAACCATGACCAAAGTTCTAGCGGGTGAGGCTCAACCAACAGCTGGCAAGGTTTTCAACTCTGGAGACATTGGTTATCTCCCGCAGGACCCAAGGGCTGAAAACCCAGAACAATTAGCCATAACCAGGATCTTGAATGCCAGGGGCCTGGGCGACATTGTTGAAAGACTTAATCAGGCAAGCGAGGACATGGCAAGCGAAAACCCCGCAATCCACGAAGCGGCCATGAAGAAATACTCAAGGCTTCAGGAGCAATTCGAGGCAGCCGGGGGTTATTCAGCAGAGGCAGAGGCTGCCTCGATTGCTTCAAACCTGGGCATTGAACAAAGAACCCTCAGCCAGCAGTTGAAAACTCTCTCTGGTGGTCAACGTCGCCGCGTTGAGCTTGCAACAATATTGTTCTCTGGTGCTGAAACCCTGCTTCTGGATGAGCCAACCAACCACCTGGATGTTGACCGAGTTGTTTGGCTGAGACAATTTTTGAAAAACTACCCGGGTGGGTTGATTGTCATCTCTCACGATGTTGATCTGGTTGAAGATACTGTCAATAAAGTTTTCTACCTGGATGCCAATAGGCAGGTAATCGATGTCTACAACATGGGTTGGAAGCAATACCTCAAACAACGTGAACAAGACGAACAGCGTCGCAAGCGTGAGCGCCAAATCGCTGAACAAAAAGCCAGTGTTTTGCAGAAACAAGCAGATCGATTTGGCGCAAAAGCCTCCAAAGCCTCCAGTGCTCAGCAGATGCGCAAGCGAGCAGACAAGATGTTAGAAGGTCTTGAGGAAGTCAGAGAGCAAGACAGAGTTGCCAAGATCAAATTCCCCGACCCTGCTCCTTGTGGGAAAACTCCCCTGATGGCAAGTGATCTTTCCAAGTCATTCGGCTCCTTGGAGATCTTCACTGCAGTTGACCTTGCAATCGACAAGGGAAGCAAGGTGGTTGTGATTGGTCTCAACGGTGCAGGAAAAACAACCCTGCTTCGAATCCTGGCAGGCGAAGAAACCCCAGACACTGGATTGTTGGAACCAGGGCATGGGCTAAAAATCGGCTACTTCGCCCAAGAGCACGAGACACTGGATGTGAATAAAACAGTGCTGCAGAACATGCAGTATTCGGCACCGCAACTGAACGAGACAGATGCCCGAAAAGTCCTGGGTTCATTCCTGTTCACAGGGGACGATGTCGATAAACCAGCGGGTGTTTTATCAGGTGGCGAGAAAACGAGACTTGCCTTGGCAAGTCTTGTGGTCAGTGGCGCGAATGTATTGCTTCTCGATGAACCAACTAACAACTTAGACCCAGCAAGCAGGTTAGAAATTCTCAATGCGCTCACCACTTTCACGGGAGCTGTTGTTCTAGTCAGCCACGATGTTGGAGCTGTAACAGCGCTAAATCCAGAGAGGGTGCTAATTCTCCCTGATGGTGATGAGGATCATTGGAACGCTGGCTATGAGGAACTCATATCGCTCAGCTAGGGTTCAGAGAGCTATTCGTAGCTCGCTACCTCCGTCTTCGCCGGGGAGTAATTTCCAGTCTTTGGTCTCCGAGTTCAAAACCTGGGTTCCTATGCCTGGGGATCCATTGGTTGGTCCAATGCCGTTATCGGCTATAACCAACTGATTGCTCTGAAAACTGATGATTACCCGATTGGCTCTGCCGTGGCGGAATGCGTTATAGACAGCCTCGTCAATGATTTCGGCAACTACTGGGCTCTCAGGTGCCTGATCTAGACCAACTACTTCAACCTCGGCAAAACCTCTCCATTTGGCAATGGTGTCATCAATTGATTCAGCCAGAGACTTTGAGGATTTGGGAGCTGAATCCAAAAGGTTGGCAATTTGTGAGAGTTCATTGATTGCCAACTGCTTGTCAATCTTGGCCCCAGCCTCTTCTTTGATAACCAAACTCATAAGCCTTGACTGAACTTCTCCATGTAGCTGGTTGGCTATCTCTCTTCGCTGCTTTGCTAAAAGCGCGAGGGAGTTGATCTGCAGCTCTTCTCGTAATTCAGTGATTTCTGCTCTGTTGGCTCGAGCTTCGTTATAGGCAATTTTTGCCATGGAGAAAACAATTGAACTGTTGGCAAATAAAAACAGCACACTGATTATTGCCGCCCAGATAAACCCACCCTCAACATTGACAACACCCTGCCATGCATTCAAAACCACCCCAGCGAGAGTACTGAGTCCGATAACTAACCCAAAGCCAATGAAGCTTTCATCTCCGAAAACCCAACCGACAACCTTCGCAATTACAAACACCACTACAGAGACACTGAGACAGTTGAAAATCCCCAGCCAGAATCCTGCAAAGGCAATCTGACTTGGAAGAGCTAGCAAATAAACCGATGCCAAAAGAACTGCTGAGGGAGGTGATTTGATTGCCTTCACAAACAACTCCCGCAAGGCAAATGACGAATAACGGCTCTCAATTTGGCTGAACATTGACCCTGCCAGTGGTCTGATGGTTTCATCAACCAATTGCCTGATAAAACTCAACTCCATACCCGGTGCTAATTTTTCATCATCCCGAAGCTTTTCAATGAACTCAACGATTCGTTGTTTCAGGGCAACCAACTGCTTTTGCTCGAGAGAGTTTTTTTGATTCAGCTGGTCAAATACTCTTGCTGTCACCAATAGGTTGCGCTCTTTTTTGAATCTAGAAAACAGATAGGTAGCCGCTGAGGCTGAAATGAAGCCAACCAGACCAGCAATAGATCCACCAATAAGGTTTTCCGATGTTCCCGAAAGCAACAACCTGCCTGAGGATAGTTCGATCACGGCAATTGCCGTTAGCCAACCTTTGAATGCTCCAAGGGAGGCGGAAATGGCGACGACCGACAAAAGGGGAAAGATGAAATTCTCGGCAAATCTAATCCAGAGCACCTTGATTACAAAAACAATCAGCGCAATTACAGAGATTGAAAAAAGATTGGCAACCACCCAGAACCAATAGTCATTAGCAGTATCAACCTCACCAAGGGTGACTGAGAAGATAAATGCCGATGGAACCACCAGCACGGCGAGAAATTTTGGACTAAGAAAAGACTGCGAGCCAAGCTTTGATATCAAGTCTTGAAAACTTGATAACCCTGCCTTCGAGTCAATTGTCAAATCTCCCGATGCTCCTCAGATAAGCCTTCGCCATTTGAATTCTCTGGTTCCCCGACTGGTCATTTTTGGTGCCCAGTCTTTTGGCAATTCTAAGACTGATTCCCTCAACCGCTTTGGCTGAAAGCGCCAACTGCTTGGCAATCTGCTGATTGGATTTGCCATTGGCTATCATTTCTAAAACCTCCAACTGCCTGTTGGTAAGTCCTGCAACATCGGAGCTTTCAACAAAGGTGCTCTTACGGTTTTTAGAAACTGAGTTTTGCAAGGCATGCAGAATCTGATCAACGCTTGCAAGTTCTTGCTTATTCAAATACTGCGAACCCGCTGGAAGCTCTTCAAAGTTTCTGTCTAATAACCTTGGTGATTCAAAAGAAGTTAGAAACACCAAGCCGACAGAGGGTGAAATTCCTCTAAGAGACTTAGCTAGGTCAAGTCCTGTCGGACCACTGCCTAAATGAAGATCAATCAAAACAGCGTGAGGTGTGAGCTCACTAAATTTTTCCAAAGCATTCGGCGCACTGGTCTCAGCGAAAACCACTTCCACCTCTTTGGCAACCAAAGAGGCATCCAGGGTTGCCAAGGTAAACGGGTCATCCTCACATATCCCAATCCGCATCTTCATGGCTGTCATTATGCCCACAAGCTTGCGGGCGAAGACTTAATCTTTGACCAAAAGAATGCTGCTTTGGAGAATTGTGTGGGGATAACCCTACGCTTAATGGTTTTTCACAATTTCGCAGATCCAACAGGAAAAAACCATATATAAAATTTGAAACAGGTTTTAAGGTTCGAACCCGCATCAGTCGTATTTGCTAAATGGGGCGCATTTCATCTCGGCTGACGCAATTTATCTTATGAAAGGGGTGTTGGTTTGGGAAGCAGCTTCATGAGGCAAAAACGCAAGAAGGCAGTGGTTCTTGGTGCGATAACCTCCAGTGCATTGATTGGTTATTCAGGTTACCTGAGGCCGGCATCTGCATATGCATCAACGACCACCTGCATGGTGACCACGAACACCTTTGCCGCCTTGGATGCTTGTATAGGCGAGGCTAACGATGCTTCGAAATCTATTGAAACCATTACTTTTGACTTAGACAGTGCAAACAAGTTAATCCAGTTGACTGATGGCGACCATCTCACCCAAATTACATCGAATCTAACAATTGATGGCGACTTAGGAAACGGTGAAAGGGTAGTCATTGATGGTGGTCGCGACTTAGCAACAGCCCGAAACGGAAGAGTTTTTGAAACCTCTGCAGATCTGCACCTCAAGGATCTAGTTATCCAAAACTCCATTACTACCGCTGGAAGTCCAGAGCTGGGAGGTGCGGTTTATTCAACAGGGCTAAACACGCTCACAATCAGTGGTTCTGACTTCATAAATAACTACGTATACGGAAACGGGGGAGCGATAGGTGTTTTTGAACCAAACAACGCTTCAGGCGAAAATTATGCGAATATACAGATTGAGAATTCGGAGTTTCACAGCAATTCAACCGACACAGACGGCAATGGTGGTGCCATAGCGGTCAAGGCCCACAGACATGCGAAAGTGAGCGTGGAAAATGCTGTTTTCGGAGCAAGATACGAATCCTCCCCAGGGGTATACGTCTCGACAGGAAACACGGCGGGTTATGGCGGAGCGTTAGCCTTCACAATCGGCAGCACCTACCATGTCAGCGAGATTCGGATATCCAATTCTGAGTTCTCTTCAAATAGTTCAAATTACGATGGAGGGGCAATTTTTGCGCCCGGCTACGATTACTCCGTAAAGACGCTTGAAGTCGCCTCCTCATCTTTTGCGCAAAATTCGGCCGCAGGTAGCGGAGGTGCAATCCACATGCGTGGAAACACCTACTTCGACAACGAGCTTTCGCGTGGGGTCGGGTCAACCGAATACATAACAGTGACTGACTCTTTGTTTGTCCAGAACGTAGCAGTCGGCAGTGGTGGTGCAATCTATATTCCAAGTGGCGAGTACTCCCAGAAATCGATTCTGAATTCGACTTTCACATTAAACTCGACAACTGATTATGGCGGCGGAGCCATTCACATGCCGGGAGGTTACTATGTGTCCCGCACCGTGGCAAATTCAACATTCACCTCCAATTCGGCCCAATACTCAGGCGGAGCTATCCATATGTCTGGAGGTGGCTACTCCCCTCGAGCGGTGACCAACTCAACATTCACCTCCAACTCATCCGTGAGTGGGAGTGGTGGAGCTATTCACATGCCTGGAGGAAGCTACTCCCCTCGAACGGTGACTGACTCTTCATTTACTTCCAACTCGGCACACTACTCAGGCGGAGCTATCCATATGTCTGGAGGTGGCTACTCCCCTTCAAAGGTGACCAACTCCACATTCACCTCCAATATTGCGCAAACTTACTCAGGCGGAGCCATATTTATGCCTGGAGGTACCCACTCCCCTCGAACGGTGACTCACTCTTCATTTACTTCCAACTCGGCGCACTACTCAGGCGGAGCCATATTTATGCCTGGAGGTGGCTACTCCCCCCGAACGGTGACCAACTCCACGTTCGCCACCAATATTGCGCAAACTTACTCAGGTGGAGCTATCCATATGTCTGGAGGTGGCTACTCCCCCCGAACGGTGACCAACTCAACATTCGCCACCAATTCGGCGAATTCATCGGGCGGAGCTATTCACGCACCAGGAGGAGGGTCGACGACCTCGAGTTTTATGTCTTCGACTTTCTTTGATAACTCGTCGTATAAATTCAGTGCCATTTTTGGAAGCAACAAGACAATTAGGTTTTCAACGTTTGTTCAGAATCGCACCACAAAGTCAGGTGCTGATTTTTCGGAATCTGCTGCTGTTGGTGGATTTGGAAAGAGCGTTAGTGACTCGATATTTTTCGGGAACATCGACTCATACGAGAATGAGGCTGATCTCGGGGCATCACTGATCGGCAGTTCAGATGAAACTTATCCTGACTCAATAAGTCATGTCCTGCTTTCATCGGCGACCTCCTATCAATTGTCGAACAATGAAAGTTCTTATTCTTCCAACTTAGTTTTCGGGGACCCTTTGTTGGCTCCCCTATCGGATAACGGTGGTCCTGTGCCGACTATGCTGCCGAAACCTTCATCACCTGTTGTTGACGCCGGAGACCCCAGCTTCAAACAACCCTCGGAGGGGCAAGATCTCGAATTCGATAAGCGTGGAGCAAAGAGGGTAGTTGGTCGTGCAGTGGACCTGGGCCCAGTCGAAGTGCAAGTTGCAGCTTACGTTCCCACCTTCTCAGCGCCGACTCCGTTCCAAGGCCCTGTTGTTACATCAATAGACAGCGCCAATGAGCTGATGCCTGGCCAGACGGTTAATATCAATGGCTCCAACCTGGATCAGGTGACAAAGGTACTAATGGATAACGAACCTTCGGAAACAATAAGCATCAGCTTTGGCAAAATCGAATTCAGTATTCCTGCCGACTTAGATCCGGGGGAGTATGAACTTAGTTTTGAAAGTCCAGCGGGTCTAATTAGCTACTCAGAACCTCTCGTCATATCAGGAGTTCTCTCTTCAGAGATTGAGTCAAATCCTTGGACAACAAAGATCTCGGACAATCAAGTCAAGATGTATTTCAAAAACCCTCAGGGCCAAGGCAAAGTTCAATTCTTCGTAAACGGCCAAGAAATAGCCTGGATCAGAGCTGAAGATAGCTCTGATCCAAAGCTAAGAACAATTACTGAAGGCCCCATGGCTGGAACAAGCTACCTTGTCAGAACAGTTGATCTTCAGCCAGGCAAGAACGCCCTAGAGATTTATCAGGATGGTGAGCGGATCTGGAGAGCTGCTTATACAAGACAATAATGCAATGAGCTTTTAGCAAGGTTGTATCAGTTTGGTTTGATTTCTATAGGGATAACCCTACGTTTTGGCTGTCTCCAAGTTTTGAAAAGGGGTCATTGCAGACCAAGCAGAGTATGGTTTAGCTAAATCAATGCATCATCTTGGCAAACCACTAGGGGATCAAATGTCACTCCAGAACAACAACAATTCTGAGAACGTTGTAACTATCAAAAGAGTGATTGCAACAACAATCGGTGCTGCATTGATCATCGGGCATATCGGCCTATCCCCAGCGATAGCCGATGAAGATCACATCATCACAGAGATTGCCGATTCGCAGCCAGACGAGTGTTTCATTGACTTTGGCGACAACGAACCATTAGTAAACGGCGAGTGCGAAGAAGGAACCCCAAAAACCAACGAGGCATATGTCTGGGGTCTGACTCAGTCAAACGGCAAGCTTTATTTTGGAACCGGTGCCAACATCCACTGTTTGGTGACAGGGACCTATCTTGGCTCGACTTCTTCAACCCTTAGAGATCTGGGTGGAGTCGATGACTATGTTTGTGAGCTGGGTGACGGAGCGGACTCTCCTCTTCCAGATGTGTTCAAAGATTGGCGACCACCGAGCATATATTCGCAGGACATCTCCAGCGGTAAATTAACAAAACTCAATTCACAGATGGATGTTGCATCTCAACAGCGCGCGGCAACTACTGTTGGCATCAGAGCTGCAGGAGCTGTTGGCAATTTGGTGTATCTGGGTGGTCCATCGCTAACTGGCGGTATCAACCTATTCGTTTTCAACTCTTCAACCGGAGCATTCGTTGAATCAGCAACAATTGACGGCTATCGCAACATCAGAACACTCAAGCCATATCAAGGCTCAATGGTTGCTGGAGTTGCCAAGGTCGGGGGATCTGGTGCAGCACTGGTGTTTTCAGATAGCCAGAACCCACTGAGCTTCAATGAATCCTTTGTGACAACTGCTGGTGAAATTGCTGAGTTTGAGTTTTATGAAGACCGGATGTATTTCGGAACCTGGCCAACATCAACTGCAACCGTTGCCACGGTTGCAAGCACGGATCTGATTACTGACATGGATGACTTTGGCAGTGAGGGCTCTGGAGAGATTATTTGGCAGGCCAGTGATTACGAGCCAGATGAGGCAATTGTTCACACCTACGGTGTTGGAGCCATGAAGTTTTTCAACGGAAAGCTTTATTTCGGAACCATGCATGTTCCTCTAACTTCTTTGAACGCGGTGCTGGATAAGTATGAAGAGCTGGAGCTGAGCCTTGAGGATGAAGACTACTTAGCTGCATTCCTTGGCTCCTTGCGCTCAACGGCCTTGTTTGAATATGACCCCGATAGTCCAATGGGATGGGATGACAGCAGTTTTCAAAACAACCCGAATCTGGTTTTTGGTGACCCTGCACTCCCCACATTTGATTACAGCGAACAATTTGTCATCTTTGAATACACCTCAACCGGAGAATTTTTGCCAGATCTAGCGCTGTCTGGTTTCAACAACCCATTCAATAACTACATGTGGGCGATGAGTGAATACGACGATGAGCTCTACATCGGCACCATGGACTGGTCCTACCTTCTCATCCCCGTATTCGGTGAGTTCGTGAATGAAACCTCAGAGGAAAACCCATTACTAGGGCCAGAGTTTTTTAACCCCGTTGAGTTTCTTGGGCAGATTTTGCAGACTATTACATCGAACCTTCTAACAGAGGAAGAACTCTCGGGCAATGTTTCGGACACAGCATTAGAAAACTTTGGTTTTTTCTTGTATGAGGTGGTCCAAGGTTTTCTGCTTGCATTGCAGTCAACGGGAAACTTGGATGGAACATCAGTTGCATCAACAGTTGACCAGTTGATTGACGATATCGATGAGCTATACACTCTGGCCGATGATGGTATAGACAATGAAACCTATGATCAAGCACTGGCTTTAGCAGTTTCTATCAATAACGACCTAGCAGAGCTAATAACTTTCTTTGAATCAGATGTCCTAAGCGCCATAGATTTCTTGGAGCCACTTAGCTACGGGGCGGACGTAATGGCTTTGAACGCCGAAGGTCAGATCAGAATGGTTTCCAATGACGGATTGGGTAATTATCTAAACTACGGAATCAGGACAATGACCACCGCTCCCGGTGAAGGGTTGTTCTTGGGAACCGCAAACCCAATGAATTTACAAGTTGAAGGTGGTTGGGAGCTTTACCGACTGAGTGAGCGAGTGGCTTCTCCCTTTAGCGCACCGGTTCCCTTTGCTGGTCCTGTAGTGACAACAGTCGCTGAAGGCCCAGCAAATCAAACAGTAAGTGTTGAGGGAAGAAATCTGCATCTGGTTGAAAGCATTGAGGTAGATGGCATTGAGGTATCGGTCACTGCCGAAGAGGACAGGCTTAGCTTCACCATTCCCGAGGAACTATCTGCTGGAGATTACAGCATCACTTTCCACCACCAGAGTGGTTCGATGCTAAAAGAAAACAGTCTTCGGGTTTTGTCCCGGGTAATCTCTGCTGAGGAAAGCGGAATTCAAGGCTGGACCAAGAGGATCTCTGAAACCCAGGCCAAGATATATGTCAAAAACCCCCAGGGCCAAGGAAAGATTCAGTTCTTCGTAGACGGCGAGGAAATAGCTTGGATCAGAGCTGAAGATAGCTCTGATCCAAAGCTAAGAACAATTACCGAGGGCCCGATGGCTGGAACAAGCTACCTTGTTAGAACAGTTGATCTTCAGCCAGGCAAGAACGCCCTAGAGATTTATCAGGATGGTGAGCGGATCTGGAGAGCTGCTTATACAAGGCAGTGAATTGACCACTGGCTTCGCATACTGACCGCAGCTTGAGGTGTTTTGTGATTAACTGGGGTTAACCCCAGTCCAACATTTTCCTGAGATAACTCAGACTGTTGACTTGCTCTCTTTGTTCGAAAAAAAGTTGACATAGGAACAAATGAGGGGAGTTTCGAGGTGAAGAATACTTCAAAGTCAGTGAGTGCAGTATCCGTCTTAGCTCTGGGGTTTTTGCCCCTGCATGCACAGGCAGCAGAACAACAAATCGAAACTATGTCCGCGCCAAGCTGGTCTTACGGAGCAGATGAGCTGGTTATGAAAGTCAGAGACGAGGATGGACTCGGCATTTGCCTCCCACTCACCGACGGAACTGACTGGGGCTCAGACCTTGAAATAAGCATGGTTCCTATCGATGCCTCTGCTGCAGATTTCAAAACTGTGAGTTATGACGGTTCAACACTGGCAGCCAGTGATTGGACGAATTCTAGGAGTAGTCTTTTGAACACTTCCGCTTCTGCAGGTGACGAATTCATAGTTCAGATTACGCCCGCCTCAGGTGATCCGAATGTCAACTACGGTTGGCTGCCCGTTGGCTTCGCCAAACCAGATGGCTGCGATGACGGCAGCATCGTGGAGGTGATCCAATGGGGAAGCTTCATCAAAGAC
This sequence comes from uncultured Micrococcales bacterium, assembly GCA_913062975.1. Classification (GTDB taxonomy): domain Bacteria; phylum Actinomycetota; class Actinomycetes; order Actinomycetales; family Microbacteriaceae; genus CAJXVY01. The sequence goes on along the minus strand of CAJXZO010000006.1, from coordinate 3,054 downwards.
TGGGAACTGGCCTTCCGGGGAGAGAACCAGCTGACAACAGTTCCAAACAGCACCCCTCCAAACCTAAGTTCAACTGTCTCTATGTTCATCAACGCGGGCAACTTCAATTCTCCAATTGATAATTGGGATTTCTCGACCGTCACCGACACCAGTAAAATGTTTAGAAATGCGACTTCATTCAATCAGAATCTAAACAGCTGGGATGTTGGCAATGTCACAACCATGACAACAATGTTTAGGGGTGCCAGTGCTTTTGATGGGGATATTGGGGATTGGGATGTTTCATCGGTAACCGATTTCAGAGCGTTCCTCAGAGACGCATCTAGTTTCAACAAAAATCTCAACAATTGGCAAATTGGGGCAGTAAGCACCATGCAATCAATGTTTCACGGTGCGTTGGAATTCAATGGGGATATCACTAGCTGGGATGTGAGTCAGGTGGGCTCGTTCATAAATACATTTACAGACACCGACACTTTCGATCAGGACCTCAGTGATTGGGATGTAGCCTCTGCAACGACCTTTGAGGGGATGTTTGACGATGCAACTGCTTTCAGTCACTACTTAGGAGACTGGAATATTTCCAGCAGTGCAGACAAGGAAAATATGTTTAGAGACACACCGTCTTATAACTACTGTTTTCCTGATGAGTTTTTGAACAAGGTAGACGGTGGAGTGGAAAAACTTGGGAAGCCTGCAAATTACGAGGACAGCTGCAGGTTGTTCAACCCACCACAATTCTCAGCCCCCACACCACAATTCTCAGCCCCCACCCCTTTTGAGGGCCCAGTAGTGACCTCAATTACAGACTCTGTGGCCCCGGGCGGCAAAGTGTCGGTAAAGGGCTCGGGCCTAGATTCGGTAACCAGTGTTTTGATTCAAGATATAGAAGTTGAGGTAAACCCCGATAATCCTAATGAAGTTGAATTTGTAGTGCCGCAGGAGAAAAAACCAGGTGATTACTCTCTGAAACTGCTCACGCCCACCACAACAGTCACGCTCTCAAAGAACTTGGCTGTTGAGTCAGCGCCAACCTCCGAGAGCGATTCACTGAAAGTTTGGACCAAAAAGGTCTCGGACAATCAAGTAAAGTTCTACGCGCAAAGCCCCGAGAATCAAGGCAAGGTTCAGTTCTTTGTAAACGGCAGTGAAATAGCTTGGATCAGAGCTGAAGATAGCTCTGATCCAAAGCTAAGAACCATCGATGATGGCCCAATGGCTGGAACAAGCTACCTTGTCAGAACAGTTGAGCTTCAACAAGGCAAGAACGCCCTAGAGATCTATCAAGATGGGGAGCGGGTCTGGAGAGCTGCTTATACAGGATAGCTCTCTGTGAGCACATGGACCTAGTCTCTTCGATTCTTTCTAGAAACATAGGGATATCCCTATTGGCGACTATGTCTAACGCTCGATGCTTTCATAACCTAAATGCCTAAAAAGATTTCAGGAGACCAGTAGATGAGAAAAACAACAGGCGCAATAGCAGTTTCCGCGCTGATTGGGGCTTTCGTAATTCCAGCAGTCGCGGAAGACAACTCTCAACCAGAGCAAATAACGGTTTGTGTTGAGTGGGACACAAAAGACGTCCGTTATTCAAAATACTGGGACGAGTGCCCCGCTCAAACAACTCCTGTCTTGCTGGGAACTGAAGGCCCAAGAGGAGACAGCGGCAACAAGATCTTAAGTGGCAAAGAAGACCCTAATGAAACGATTGGAAACATCGGGGATTTCTTCATCAACACAAGATCTGGTGAAATGTTTGGCCCCAAATCAGAAAACGGCTGGGAGCAATCATTCAGCCTAAAGGGTCGTTCAGGCGGCTCTGGACCGCAGGGCGAACCGGGCCCTGAGGGACCAGCGGGTCCCGCAGGCCCGGCGGGACCTGCTGGTCCTCAAGGTGAGGAGGGACCCGCAGGGCCGACAGGTGCCCAGGGTCCAGCAGGCCCAAAGGGTGACACTGGAGCAACAGGGGCAACTGGAGCCCAAGGACCTCAAGGTATTCAGGGAGAGACCGGCCCACAGGGTCCATCAGGTTCCACAGGACCGAGAGGCCCCAAAGGTGATGACGGTAGAGATGGATCTATTGAGTTAGTCCTGCAACCAAGTGATCTAGTTACCAAGGTCAGGTCTTTTTCAACCTCCAATGAAAGGTCAGTCCAATTTGTCTCAACGCCAAGTAGTGATTATGTGAGGCCTGCTTTGCAATTTGAAGTTGGACAAAAAGCTCATGCATTTATAACAACCCCGGATGCTTGGGTGGGGGCAGACGAAATCAAGGCAACCGTTACATTCATGGTTGATAACCATGTAAACGGTGAGACAACAAAGGGCTTCAACTTAGGGGTGAATTTCACCTCACCGGGATCTGATATCAACTTCACTATCGGATCATACTCAGTGGAGGATGCCCAGACTGTTTCACCAACATCTGATGGCAAGCTCGGATCATCTGTTGCTGTCGACGATTTGTTCAGTGAATCAGCAACTGCAAATAGTTTTGCTGAAATCACTATTGCAAGAGACCCAAGAGATTCTTACAGCGGAGATGTCTACCTACTCAGTGTCACCTTGCAACCCATGTTTTTCTAGAGGGTTCAGTCAAGACTCTCCAGTCTTGTCATCTCACCCTTATCAAGTCTTATGAACTGGTTGCAGGTGGATTGCAATAAAGACTTGGAGTGAGAGGCAATAACAAGAATCTCAGCCTGGTCAACCAGGCTGTTGATTCTTTGTTTTGCCTTATCTCTAAAGTTTTCATCCCCCACAGATAACCACTCATCCATGATGAGTATTTGTGGGTGAACAGCAGTTGCAACAGAAAAGGTTAGTTTCATCTTCATACCAGAGCTATAGGTCTCAACTGGTTGATCTATAAACTCACCAAGCTCACCAAAATCAATTGCATCTTCCACTGTTGCAAGGGCAACCTCTTTGGATCTCCCAAGTAGTTTTGATTGAAACAAAATGTTTTGGCGACCAGTTGCCTTTGCATTGGTTCCAGCACCGATAGAAAGCATGGAACTGACAATGCCTTCTGAGACGAACTGTCCTCTA
>CAJXZO010000005.1 GCA_913062975.1 uncultured Micrococcales bacterium | reverse complement strand
CCAGAATTGCCATTTGGTGGAATCAAAGACTCAGGATTTGGTCGTGAGCTGAGTGATGCAGGAATCAAAGAGTTCTGCAACCTAAAGACTGTTTGGAAAGCCTAGAAATAATTTAGGCAAATAATAGCCGCGTCTAGAGGTGGTCATTTTTGTGTGGCCTTTAGGCCATGAAGTTTTTCTGGTAGGGGTTAGCAACAAACAACTTATCTGCTGGAAACTTGGTTAGCACCTCGGCACCATTGTCAGTGATCACAACCTCTTCTTCAATCCTAGCTGCATTGATGCCATCATCTGCTGGGCAGTAGGTCTCAAGGGCAAACACCATACCCTTTTGAATCTCAACAGGGTGGGTCATTGAGTTCAGGCGGCTAATGATTGGTCGCTCGTGCAATCCAAGTCCCAAACCGTGACCAAACTGCAGGCCGAAGGCATCCATCTCGTTGGCAAAACCAAACTCCTGTGCCTTTGGCCATAAAGCTGCAACCTCGTCGGTTCCAACACCTGGACGGACCTTGTCGATTGCCGCATCCATCCATTCACGTGCCTTGGTGTAAGCATCGTGCTGGGCTGCGTTTGATGAACCAACACTGAAGGTGCGGTAATAACAGGTGCGGTAGCCGTTATAGCTGTGGATGATGTCAAAGAAAGCCTGGTCGCCAGGGCGAATTAGCTTGTCTGTGAAGTTGTGAGGGTGTGGGTTGCAACGCTCACCACTAACAGCATTGATTGCCTCAACCTGGTCTGATCCCATTGAGTAAAGCCTCTGGGCGGCAAGGCCTACGATTTCGTTTTCACGGATTCCTGGCTTGAGAGCCTCGGTGATGTCTTGATAAACACCATCCACCATGGCTGCCGCTTGGCTTAGCAACATGATCTCGTCAACGTTTTTGATAGCTCTTGCTCCCAGCATGTCCTGCTGGATATCAACTACTTCAATTCCCTGAGCCTGCATTTCGAATAAAAACGCTGGTTCCACCAGGTCAACACCAATTGGCATGCCCTCTAGTCCTGCGTCGTGCAGCATTCCCTTAATGGTCTTCACCGCATCGCGGATAAGTCCAACCTCTGGGTGGATTGCTCCGCGGAGACCGAGCATTCCAGCGTGCGAGTGTGCCTCGCCGAGCCATGAAGCAAACAGCTTGTGGTGCTTGGCAGCGGAACCAAAGTCCCAGATGTGAGGGGCTTGTGCCCCGCGGGTAAGTAGTGCATATCGTGACATCTTGTCACCAAGTGCTCCACCAATCCAGGTCTGAGTTGTGTAGCGGATGTTATAAAAATCAAATAGCAGGAAGGCTCCGCACTCGGTTGCCTCTAGCGCTGCCTTCGCCCTTGATAGGCGGTATTCACGAAGGCGGTGAAAGTCAACACGCTCTTCAAAATCAACCCCCATGGATCCGTGTGCTGGGATCTGTCGGTTGTCAAAATCCAGCGCTGGAACAAGTGGCTTTGGCTGGAATTCGGTGGCGCTCATTTTTTCTCCTGCTTGGGTGCGAATCGATTCGGCTTTTTTATCTTTGCATAAATTTTTTTTGTCTTTGCTGGGCCCCGAAGGACCCAGCAAAGAGGATTATTGAGTGTTTACCACTCAGGTGCGACCTCAGGGTCGTCTGCGTTCTCGGCTGTAACCTTCACTGAAGGCATGTAGGCGGTAACACGGTCACCCTTTGCAATCTCACCAGTCAGAACACGGTGCATGTACTCAGGAGCGTTCTCACCCTCCCAAACTGATGACTGGAAGACAGTTCCATACATCTTGCCTTCCTTAACCAGTGGGTTTCCTAGCTTGGTGTTTCCGATTCCGGTGATGAAGTAGTCGCTGGCGTCCTCACCCAGGTCCTCAAGTGCCTGAACAGCACCATCAACCATTGAGTCATCTGCTGCGTAGATTCCGCCAATGTTCTCGATTCCTTCAGCTGAAATCATGTCGGCAGCTACCTGCTTTGCGCCCGCTGGAGTCCAGTCGGCATTTTGCTCAGCCAAGATGGTCACGTTTGGGCAGTTTGCCTCAACGTGGTCTGTGAAGCCGTTATCACGATCAATTGCAGTACCATTTCCGGCAGCACCATTCACCTGAATAATTCCGACCTCTTCGCCATCTACGGCTTCACACATTAGCTCTGCTGATGCAACACCCTGGCCATATGTGTCTGGTCCTGAGTATCCATAGGTTAGTGGTGCGTCAGCTGGTCCAACATCTGTGTTAATGACCCATACAGGGATGCCCGCATTGTCAGCGGCTACAAGACAAGGACGAACTGCTGAGCCAACTGCTGGCCACAGCATGATGCCGTCTGGTTGCGCTGCAACGGCAATCTCACACTCTGCAAGCTGCTTGGTTGCGTCGTAACCACTGTTACTCAACGTAAAGTTGATGCCTAGCTCTGCACCGTTGGCCTGAAGCGGTTCAATAAGGGTGCTTCCGTATGCTTGGTCATTTCCCTGTGGGAAAAGTGCATACACCTCAAATGTCTCAGCAGGAGCCTCCTCAGTGGTGGTGTCGTCGGAGCTTGACTCAGTTTCGGCTGACTCAGTTGTTTCGGTTGTTTCCTCTGCCGCACATCCACTCAGGATGAGGGCGGAAGCGGCCAGCATTGCTGCGGGTGCCAGTATCAAACGAGACTTTCTCATTTTGCCTCTCTTTCTTTCTCTTTGTGTGCCTCCCGAGGGTGGCGTTAGCGAGGGCATCATTGCGCCTCTACCTTCGTTCGATCCGGAAGAGTTGCGCGAACTCTTGCCGAAATTGCACGAAGACTACTTGGGTCGGTTATGACTGCTATCAGGAGAATTGCGCCAATCAGGGTGTTTTGGACCGGCACCTGCACCCCTGATAAAAACAAGGCGACCTGCAAGACTCCTAGCGAAGAAGCTCCAATTAGCGTTCCAATGATTGAGCCTCTGCCGCCTTTTAGATAGTTACCGCCAATAATCGCTGCAGCGAAGCTTGCAAGGAGCACGGTTGAACCCGCTGTTGGTGTTGCAACTGTTAGCTCCAGGGTGTAAATCACACCGGCGAGTGCAGAAACGAATCCGGAAATAATAAAGCCGGTGAAGATTCGGCGCTTGACCGGGATTCCGGAATCATAAGCGGCTTGACGATTGCCACCGACTGCAAAGAACTCTCTTCCCGCCTTGACCTTGGTGACAAAAAGCTGAATAGCTATAAACACCAAAAAGAAAAGTAAGATTCGGGGAGTTACCGGTCCGAAAAGAGGTTGTCCGAATGCTAGACCTGCATCCTGGTTTGCAATGCTGACTGGAACCTCGTTTGAAAGCACAAAAGCCAGCCCGCTCAAAGCGAATAGCATGCCGAGCGAGGCTATGAATGAAGCTATCCCTACGATGGCGATAAAAAACGCGTTTATGATTCCGACTACGATTCCCATTAGCAAAGCTGCAGGGATGGCGATTCGTAAATCTGGAATTATCGCAACTACCACTCCTGAAGCGGCCAATGTGCTTGCAACACTTAGATCCAACTCACCCATCAGAATTACCGCTGTCAGACCTAGTGCGACTATTCCAATCAAAGCGATACGGCCTATGGTGACTGGTAAAGCTGTGAAAACAAGAGGTTGCGTGAAGGCTAGGACTGCCAGAATGACCAGCAGCAGGATAACTCCACGACCCTCGGTTCTTCTGCCAATGATGGTCCTAAGACGGGGGAAAAAGCCTGTCTCCTTGGCACCGCCTAGCTGAATGGTCTCTGTCATTTTTCGCCCAACTTTCTAGATAGAACATCGAGGGTCACCGCAAGCAGAATGATGATTCCCAAAGCGAGTTGCTGATAACCAAAAGAGATGCCAACAAGAACCAGGATGTTGTTTAGGACACTTACGAACATCACCCCGAGGAGTGTCCGAAGAACGCTGCCCCTACCCCCAAATACGCTTGTTCCGCCGATGATGATGGCTGCCAGCGCTCTGAAATCGAATCCTTGAGACATAGTTGAAACTGCTGTGTTCGAATATGCAGCGAACACAAAGCCAGCAAGTGTGGCAGCGAATGCAGTGACCAGGAAGGCACCGACGATCACTCTGTCAGTATTTACTCCAGCGAGTCTCGTAGCCTTCTCGTTAACTCCGAAGGACTTGACCAGAAAGCCGAAGTTGGTTCGGGTAAGAAGAATCGAAAGGACAATTGTTATGGCAAGCAAGACAAATGTGGATGCGGGTATGGGCCCTAGTTTGGCCTGACCGAATTGTTCCATCGGTCCATCAGGGTTTCCAAAGAAAATAGAGCCCCCGGAGAAAAATCGAAGTAAACCCAGGCCTATGTAGGTCGTCGCTAGAGTTACGATTACGGCATTTGCCTTGAAATATCCAACCGCTACCCCATTCACTATTCCGTAAACCAGACTTGCCGCGAAGGCGGCCAGAGCAGCTACGAAAAGGCCGTATTCGTTTCCGACTGCTAGGAAAATCACTCCAGCAGTTGCCACTTGTGCCACCACGGATAGATCAAGATAGTTTCCGCTGATGACCACGTAGGTCATACCTACTGCCACAATCCCAATTGGCGCCGCTCTATTGAGAATGCTCGTGAGGTTTTCCAAAGACGCGAAACCGTTCACGGCAAAGGATGCAACAAGAATAAGAACCGCTAGAAATATGAAGATTCCATTCTGCGCAACCCATGAAAGAGCTCCGGTTTTGCGCTCAACAATCGCCTTCTCGGGCTCTTGCGCAACGGCCATCTGCTGAGTGAGTGTTGTTTTTTTGTCCATTACGCGTTTTCCACCTGTTCTCCAGCGGCCAAAGACATGACTCGTTTTTCGTCAGCCTCTTCTTGGCTCAGCGTGCCTGTGATAGTTCCATCACGAACCACATGAATCGTGTCGGCTAACTCGAGCAACTCGGGCAAATCAGAGCTCACAACCAGCACTGCTGTGCCATTGTCAGCGAGTTCCTTCACCAGCCTGTGGATCTCTGCTTTCGCTCCGACGTCAACTCCTCTAGTTGGTTCATCCAGAACAATCAGGGCGGGCCTCCGGCCTAGCCATTTAGCTATGACGATTTTTTGCTGGTTGCCGCCGCTGTACTGTCCTGCCTCTCTATCTATTTCTGGAGGTCGGAGCCCAACTCGCTTTGAGAGATCATCGGCGAATGTACGAATTTTCCGAGCAAGTTGGAATCCAGAGGCAGAGAGTTCTTTCCGGTTGGGCAAGGTAATGTTCTCTGCCACTGTCATAGTTAGAGCCAACCCGTCTGTTCTTCGCTCCTCCGGGACGTATCCAACACCTGCTTTGACAGCTGATTCAAAGCTAGAAATAACTTTTGTTTTGCCATTGACCGTCAGGGTCACTTTGCCAAGTTTCCTCGGGTCTGCACCAATGATTGCCCTAACTAGCTCTGTTCGACCGGCTCCGACAAGCCCTCCGAGGCCAATAATTTCGCCAGCCCTCACTTCTAGGCTGATGTCATTTACCCCTTCCGCACGAATGCCAACAGCTTTCAAAACCACGTGCCCGGGAGAGGAGCTTCGCTTTGACTCGAGATCCTTTTTCAACTCACGCCCGACCATCTGGTCAATAACCTGCTGAGGGGTGGTCTTGGCAACGTCGAGAACAGAGATCTGCTTGCCATCTCTCAAAATGGTCACCGTGTCACATAGGCGAAACACCTCTGGGATTCGATGGGAAATGTAAACGATGGACATTCCTCGATCAGCCAGCCTTTGCAACATCGACAGGAGGTAGTCCGTTTCGGCTGGAGTAAGTGAAGCGGTCGGTTCATCCAAAATCAAAACTTTGGGTTTCCTGGCTACAGCTCGAGCTATCTCCACAAATTGTCTTAGAGCGACGGAAAGCTTGGAGATGCGTTCATCCAGATCTACAGAAACGCCAATTTCTTCCAACGCGGCCTGAGCGATTTGTTTCATTTGACGAGTTCTGGTTATACCAACAGTCGTCGGTGCCGAGCCCAGAAGGATGTTCTCAGCAACTGTCATCTCAGGAACCAGCGACAGCTCTTGGTGCACGAGTGAGATTCCTGCGTCGATAGAAGCTTTTGCGTCCGATTTGGGAATGACCTCGCCAGACACAATTACCTGACCTGAATCCTGAGTTTCGATTCCCGCCAAAATCCTCATGAGCGTGGACTTCCCCGCCCCGTTTTCGCCAACTACAGCTAAAATTTCTCCGGCCTCAACCGAGACTGACACATCATCAACGGCCTTTACCCCACCGAAAGCCTTGGTGATGTTTTTAGCCTCAACAACAGCTGCCATGCGCTTGGCTCCTTTGCCTAACTTCCTAAAAACCTCGAATTCGGTCAGTAGTTAGTGTAAAGCAGGAGAGAACACTAAAGAAAAATGTGTGAGGATGTAACTAAATTGTTATTTCATAGTGAACAGTAAAATTTGTGTGACTTAATCAAATTAATTTGTCATTTCACCTGAGGACAACACTGTAATCAAACAGTTATCAGTAAACGTGGAGATATTCACTGCCCTGACGGTGCGAAGCCTCGCTGGCAGCTAGCTCTGAAATAAACCAGATGGCTCTAACCGGAGCACTGGTTGCATTCCAGAACCTGTGGGGGATTGAGCAATCAAAGCTGATGCTGTCTCCTGGTTTCAGAAGCGTAAAGCCCATTCCAACCTGAACACTCAGCTCACCTTCGATGATGATTCCGTATTCACGTCCGGTGTGCTGAACTAAATCACTCGGCGGGTTCGCTCCATCAATTCCTGGTTCATAAATAACTTCAATAAACTCACTGCCATTTTCAGGCCTGGAAGTCAGTCGCTCCCATGTTGGACCTTTTGTTAGATCAAGTGATGGTCTGCGGTCTTTCCTTAGAACAATCCCCGCATCATCAAGACTTAGTTGCCCATCGGCAGCTTTTTGCTCATCTTCAGCATTTGACTGACTTTTTGGCTGGCTTGGGTCTTCAAACAAACTGTCCATTGAGATGCCAAGTTCGCTGGCGACGTTATAAAGAGCAGGAACACTGAATGAGGCGAGGCCTCTTTCGACCTGTGAGATGTGGCTTGCGGAAACTCCAACGCGGCGGGCGAGCTCACGAACACTCATTTCCACACCCTCGCGCGCAATGCGGATGTTCTCCCCACACTTGCGCCACTCTTGAAGCTCTTCGCTCACGTCACCCTCTCAAGCAAGTCAATCTCCGTGGACCGCCTCTCTAAAAACTTACAGTAAAAAATCTATTCTGTTTTTCAGTTACCAAAGCTGATTTGGTCCAGCATTGAAACCGTTTCATCATAGTAATCGCTGTAATCGTCGCTGAGCTTCACAATCACCGTTTCGGTATAGGGGTTTATCCAAATGAACTGACCTCTATAGCCCTGACTCACCAACTGCTCTTTTGGTTTATGCCACATCCCCGCACCAAAGTCATCACTTCCATAGCCACCGAACCAAACACCAGCTGGTGTGGTCATTCGACCAAACCAGTTCTCACTCATCACCTGATGGCCCTCATTGGGCCCATAGGCCACCTTGCCAACATTCAAAAACAAGCTCCCAGCAAGGGCTAGATCCCTGGCTGTTGCATTGAAGCAGCAGAATGATTTCTCGTAATCATTCGCATCAATCGCCCAGGAGGCTTCATAGTTTGCTCCAATTCGATCCCAAACGTTTTCAGCAAAGAATTCACTCAGTGATTGTCCAGTGACGTTTTTGAAAATCATGCCCAGAATCTGTGAATTTGCAGAGCGGTATTCATACTCCTCATCCCCTGGCTGGCAGGCAAAAGAGATGCTCTGCTCCAAAACATATTCAACATCTGTCGTTGCAAACAATTGAGCAACTGGTGTGAACCAACCCTCTGGTCCCGGCGGATAATCTTCAGGAATGTCGATGCAGGACTGCATGTCCAGAAGATGCTTGATTGTTACATCTTCCATGCCGGGGTTGTCCCTGAACTGTGGCAAGTGATCGGTGATCGGGTCGTCTTCTCTCACCAAACCCTGATCAATCAGTTGTCCAACAGCAATGGAGAGCATGGTCTTTCCCATGCTCATGGTGTTTTGAACTCTGGACTGATCCCAGTTATCGCTATAAAACTCATGAGTGATCACCCCGCCCCTCATAACCACCAGGGCATGGGTTCCGGTGTCGGCAAGTAGTTGCTGGGTGTTCACCTGCTGACCCTCGTGATTGATTGTTGTTGGCAGAGTTTCTGGGATGGAGCTTTTTTCAAAAATATATGGTTCAGAGCTTGCGGGTATTGAACTTTTTTGAAATACATTTGGCTGCTCAGAAGGAGGGGCGGTTGCCAATTGATAAGCACTAACTGGATCTGGATAACGAATAAACATGAGAAACACGAACACAGCAATAAACACCAAGGTGACGGGAGCTAACAACCACTTGGCAAGAAACTTGACTGGTTTTCTCATTCGAAGACTAAGCCTAGGCGTTTAGGGGGCTTATAACAATTAAGTATTTCAAAAATGAATCCCCTCAAAGTTCTGGGGCTGGCCAAGTGCTCAGAAATCATCTAATTCGGGGGCTGTATGGAGATCTCTCACGAAGTAATGCCTGTAGATTCTGAGGCTCAGGATTTCCTGCCAGAAAGCCTGTTTTACGGGCATTCCTGCTAGACTTAACCCTTTATCTTTCGTTAATCAAACCGATTTGCCAGACTAGCCAGGAGAGCGGGAGCTGACATGATCGAATTTCAAGACGTGACAAAACGCTTCCCCGATGGCACCTTTGCGGTTAAAGATTTTTCATTGGTGGTCCCTTCCAGAAAAGTAACAGTATTCGTGGGTTCCTCTGGAGCTGGAAAGACAACACTTCTTCGGGTGATTAACCGGATGGTGAACCCAACCAGCGGCAGGGTTCTAATTGACGGTGAAGATGTTGCTGAGCTAGACCCAGTCGCACTGCGTCGAAAAATAGGCTACGTGCTGCAGGCCACAGGGCTATTACCCCACCGCCGAATCATTGACAACGTCTCCTCGGTGCCAAGGCTGAACGGAGTCCCAAAGAAAAAAGCGCATGAAGATGCGCTCACCTTGCTTGACACTGTTGGATTGGATCGGTCATTGGCAGATCGCTATCCCGACCAGCTATCCGGTGGGCAGCAGCAACGTGTTGGTGTTGCCAGAGCGCTTGCCAGTGATCCCAACATCATGCTGATGGATGAGCCTTTTGGTGCAGTTGATCCAATCGTCAGGCTGGAACTGCAAGAGGAAATTAACCGCCTGCAGCGAGAGCTGCACAAAACCATGGTGTTTGTGACTCACAACATCGAAGAGGCATTTGCAATCGCCGACCAGGTTGTGATCTTGAAATCAGGTGGTGAGATTGCGCAGGTTGGAACTCCAGAGGAAATCCTTTCAAAACCAGCTGATGATTTTGTGTCCACTTTCATTGGTGCCGACAAAGCCAAGCGCACACTGCATCTGAAACAAGGTGAAGATGGAGTGACTGTGATTGTGGATGATGAAGGCAGGCCTGCAGGAATTCTCGGAGCTGACGAGTGAGGATTGCCGCATGAGCTGGCTGTTTGACAACTTCGACTTAGTCGCGGAGTTGACACTCAATCATGCCGCACTCAGTTTCACCCCGATTTTCCTGGGGTTTGTGATTGCTCTGGTTTTGGGATGGACTGCCAATCGATGGCTTTTGTTTAGGTCTTGGATTATTGCTGGCGGAAGCATTCTTTACACGATTCCTTCTCTGCCACTGTTTGTGATTTTGCCCTACATTCTTGGAACCCGAATCACCGATGAGCGCAACATTATTGTGGCTCTGACTATTTATGCCCTTGCAATCCTGATTCGCACGGTGGCAGAGGCCTTTGCTGCAGTTCCAACAGATGCAATTGAGGCATCCAGGGCGATTGGTTATTCATCTTGGAACCGGTTCTGGCATGTTGAGTTTCCTCTTGCGGGGCCAGTGCTGCTAGCAGGTCTCCGCGTGGTTTCAGCCAGCACCATTGCTTTGGTGTCAGTTGGAGCCATCATTGGCTCAGCAAACTTGGGCTATCTGTTTACAAACGGTAAACAGCGCGACTTCCTTGAAATGATCCTCATTGGCATTGGGGCAAGCTTCCTAATTGCGCTGGTTTTCGACATTCTGCTGGTTCTGTTGGGTCGACTGCTGATGCCCTGGAATAAACGGACTTCGCTGATTACAAATGGGCGACGAATTCTTTCTTCTAAGGGGGCCTAGAAATGCAATTCTTTTTAGACGCCCTCAGGTGGCTTACGGATCCTGCGAATTATGTTGCGGGGTCGGTAAGCCCGCTGCCCATCCAAGATCGTGTTGCTGAGCATTTGTGGTACACCTTTGTCTCGGTTTTGATTGCAACACTGATTGCACTTCCACTTGGTCTCTTCATCGGTCACACCGGACGTGGTCGGCAGTTTGTTATTGGTTTTACAGGTGCGATGCGAGCACTTCCAACTCTTGGCCTGCTGATGGCGTTATTCCTAATTGTTGGCTCAACGGTTCCCTTCACCCAGGCGGCATTCGTGGCATCAATAATCGCACTGGTGATTCTGGCGATTCCTTCAATTCTGGCTGGCGGGTATGCAGGTGTTGAGTCTGTTGACCCACAGACCGTTGATTCCGGTCGAGCAATTGGCATGACCGAGATGCAGATTCTTCTGCGCATCGAGATTCCGCTGTCTTTGCCACTAATAATTGCTGGCATCAGAGCCGCCACCCTGCAGGTGATTGCAACCACAGTTATTGCCTCCTATATCTCTCTTGGTGGTCTGGGGGCAATCATTGCCAGTGGTATTGGGCTTTATGACAATGAACGAATACTGGGTGGGGCAATACTGGTGACCGTTCTCGCGCTGGTGGTTGATGGATTTTTAGCAATCCTGCAACGCCTGACAACCATAAGGGGCTCATCGCAGGCCCTTCCCAAAAAACAAAATGTCCGCAGGCGATCACACGGATCGACTGCGGTGGCGGTGAAAGCCGTCGATGAAAGGAAAGAATATGTTCAAAGCAAAAAATAGAGGAGTGGGAGTTGTAGGAGCAATTGCCACTTCCCTGGTGGTTCTGACCGGTTGCGCATCTGCCGACCCAGCCGAGGAGGTTGTCGTTGGATCATTTGCCTTCCCAGAGAGTGAAATCTTAGGAAACATCTACGCTCTTGCCCTTGAGAACGCAGGCTTTGAGGTGGAAACACAGTTCAATCTCGGACCTCGACAGACCACTGTTCCAGCTCTAGAAGATGGTTCTATTGACCTAATGCCTGAATACAACGGAAACCTGTTGTTCTTTTATGACACCGAAAACGAAGCTCGCTCAACCTCTGAAGTTGATGCCGCACTCGAAACAAACGTGCCAGAGGGTTTCCAGGTGTTGAACTCCTCCCCAGCTCAGGACAAGGACGCATACGTTGTCACCCAGGCAACTGCAGACGAGTTTGATTTGGTAACCATTGGCGATCTATCAAGGCTCGAGCCATTCTCACTTGGTGCAAATCCGCAGTTCGCTGAACTTCCTTATGGTCTGCCTGGCCTTGCCTCTGTCTATGGAGTAACCGATGTGACATTCGTGCCAATCGAGGACTTTGGTGGTCCTGACACCGTTAAGGCTCTTGTTGATGACGCAGTTCAGGTTGCAGACATCTACACAACCTCCCCTGCTTTGACAGCAGAGAACCTTGTTGTGCTGGAAGACCCTGAGAACCTGATTGCTTCTCAGAACGTGATTCCGCTTCTGAACTCAGATATCTACAGCGATGAGCTAGCAGCAGTGTTGAATGAAATCTCAGCAGCACTTTCCACTGAGGATCTGATTGAGCTTCGCACCCGAGTAGAGGGTGACGAGAAGGCTCAAGCCAGCACTGCGGCACAGGACTGGCTGGAGGCAGAAGGTCTGCTCGACTAGTTGATTTTGGAGCTCTGCCATGCAGCGCTCAAATAAACATTTTTTAGTTAAGCAAAAACTCCCCAGTGTTCACTGGGGAGTTTTTTATTGCGGAGACGGAGGGATTTGAACCCTCGAGACAGCTATAAACTGTCTACCCACTTAGCAGGCGGGCGCACTCGACCAGACTATGCGACGTCTCCAAATGCGAGCACCAGCCTAACCTAAATCAAAGCATTCAGCCATTGGGAATTTGCATCCAAGGAATTTGGGTTCAGTGGCCCTGGTTTCGAGGGTTATGAGATATTTAGCGCTTGCCACCGCCGTATTGTTTTTCACAGCTTCCTGTGCAACTGAATCTGTTGAGGATGTTGATATTCAAAATGGCACCGAACAGTCTGAGCAGGCTCCTGACACTGAAGCGAACGCTCAGCCTGAAGAAACCACTGAGCCCGATGAAATAGAGTCCGAGATGGAGCCGATTGAACCTGCGCCCGAACCTGCCGAGCAGGACCAGCAGGCAGAGCAGGTTGAATCTGAGAGTCAGGTCCAAGAGGAAACTGAGCCAGAGGAGAGCACTGAACCTGAAACCGAGCCCGAACCAACTCCTGAACCCGAGCCAACTCCTGATCCCGAGCCAACTCCGGAGCCAGAGCCAACCCCGGAGCCAGAGCCAACACCTGAGCCCGAACAAACACCTGAGCCAGAGGAAAACACTGAACCTGAAGTCGAGGAGCCAACTGGTTACACCATGGCGCAGGTTGCAGAGAATGATTCAGCAGATAGCTGCTGGTCGGCGATCAATGGGACTGTTTATAACTTGACTGATTGGATTAATCTGCACCCAGGAGGACCATCAAGGATCTTGAGCCTGTGCGGAGTTGATGGAACAAGTGCGTTCAACTCTCAGCACTCGGGTCAGTCAAATCCAGAAAGCAGGCTTGCGAGCTTCGAATTGGGCCCACTGAACTAGTTTGAGCAAAGCTCATCGGCTGCTGTAACACCTTTGATGTTGGTTGTTACCGGATCAGCGGGCTCCGCTTGTTCGTCTGTTGAATCAGCACCTGATTCAGAATCTTCTGATGGTTCAGGCTCAGGCTGATTGGGGTCAATCAGCTTTCCGTCACTGATGACCATTTCATCATCGTTTCTGATGGCGTCAAAAATTGTTTCAGCACCTTCAGCTAGGCCCAGGCGACCAACAAAATCGCCATTGAGGTCATAAACGGGAAGCTTAAGGAAACTGATGTTTTCTAAATCAACATCGTTGATCTCTCTGGCCATTGCCACCATGACATCAAGCTTAGTGAGGCTTTCGCTCAGCCTCATGTTTTCGGCAGCAGCTGTGGCCAGCGAATAAAGCCTGACAGGATTTGTTAGAACATTTTCATCCATGATTTTTCTAACCATGGAGGTGAGAAACACCTGTTGATTATCAATTCTGGTGAGATCACTTCCATCACCAACGCCATAGCGAGTTCTTAGGAAAGCCAAAGCATCACGACCCTCCAACAACTGTGTTCCGGCTTCGAGGTAGAGCTTAGATTTTGGGTCATTGATGGGGTTTGCGATGCAGACCTCAACCCCACCCAATGCCTCACTCATGCCAATGACTCCCTTGAAATCAATCAATCCCAAATGCGGGATGTTGACATTAGTCAGTGCTTGGACTGTGTCCAAAACACAGCTTGGTCCACCAACATCCAAGGTTTTGTTGATTTGCATGACATCTGGGTAGCGAAGTTCTGAGCGCAAATCTTCAGAAACACAATCGGGAATAGGAACCATTAGGTCCCGGGGGAATGACATCACCACGGCGTTGTCTCGGGCCTCATTGACGTGAACCAGCATGATGACATCGGCAAGATTTGCCTCTGAGTCACCATAGTTCGCCTCTTGATCGTCTCTGGTGTCAGAGCCAATCACCAACATGTTTATCGGACCGTTGATTTCCACCTGGGTTGGAGGTTGATAAGCATTACCCTCTAGGTCATAAACCTCAACGGCTGCTGGTTCTAGGGTTCTAGAAAGCTGCCAAACGCTTAGCGCAACAATTCCGGTTATGACCAAGCTCACTGCAGCTAGGGCACCGAGAGCTATTTTCCACCAGGAACGTTTACGTTTAGACATTGCTTCGCTATGAGTTTAGTGCTCGCCGGATGTGACTTGCCATCAGAAAAGCCTATTGACCCAAAAGACTGTCGACGATTATTTCCCAGCAAGTTAACATGTGGTTGACAAACAACTTACGCCCTGGTCTTGCCTGAGCTAATTGGCGGAGGCCGTGGGATTCGAACCCACGAGACATTTCTGCCCACTGGTTTTCAAGACCAGCTCCATCGGCCGCTCGGACAGACCTCCGCGACAGATTCTAGTAGAAAATCACCTTAGTTTGCTCGGATGAATTCCAAGCCCTCAAAGCCACTCAACACCTCAGCGACTCCATCCTGCTCAACAGAGGCAGTAATGGCCGAGGCAACACTCTTAACCTCATCGGGGGCTTGACCCATTGCAAAACTATGACCACCGGATTTATTTGCCCAGTTGAACATTTCGATGTCGTTTCTTCCATCACCGATAGTGATCACCCTGGTTGGGTCAATATCAAGGATTGATCTGAGTCTCTCTAAACCTTGGCCCTTGTCCACCCCATCGGGAGCGATGTCCAACCAGGCCGTGTAGCCAATTGAGTAGCTAACCGAGTGCAGACCTATTTTTTTCATCAGCCCCAAAAACTCATCAACATCGTGCGATGGTGACAAAACAACCACTCTAGACACTGGGTGGTGCAATAGTTCCTCCAGCGGTGTTTCGAAGTTTTCCTCTCCCAAGGCATAAGTCGGGAAGGGTTTGTGGAAGCGGTAGGAGCCGTCTAGATCTTCAACGGCGAAGTGAGCATCGGGGATTACCTCAATCAGCCGATTCAACACGGGAGCTGGATCAAAGCTCTCAATGTCTTCAACCTCGTATTTCTCCGAATCGTAGCGATACCTGACAGCACCATTGGATGCCACCGCATAACGCCCGGGGAAATCAAGTTCTCTGGCGATTGGGTAGGAGTTGGAGGCTGATCTGCCGGTGGCAATCACAATCTCGTGCCCAAGTTTTTTGACGCGCTGAACCTGTTGATAGACCTTGGAAGATAGAAAACCATCATCGTGAACCAAGGTGCCGTCAATGTCTAATGCAACTAGCCAGCGACTCATTTATCCCTTTGATTCGATTGTTTTTTTGCCTAGATACGCCTGCAGGGCCTTGGGAACCCTGATGCTTCCATCAGCCTGCTGGTGGTTTTCCAATATAGCTACCAACCATCTGGTGGTTGCCAATGTTCCATTCAAGGTTGCCACAGGTTGGGTTTTCCCGTCTTGTTTGAATCTGGTGTTCAATCTTCTGGCCTGAAAGGTGGTGCAGTTAGAGGTGCTGGTGAGTTCTCTGTATTTGCCTTGGGTGGGAACCCATGCCTCGATATCAAACTTCTGGGCAGCACTGCTTCCCAAATCTCCTGCTGCAACATCAATCACTCGATAGGGCAGTTCGCAGTTTTGAAGCATTTGCTCCTGCCAGGCAAGCAATTTCTTGTGCTCATCCAGTGCTTGGTCTGGGTGGCAGTAGCTAAACATTTCAAGCTTGTTGAATTGGTGAACCCTCAGGATTCCCTTGGTGTCCTTGCCGTGGCTACCAGCTTCGCGCCTGTAACAGGTTGACCATCCTGCGTATCGAATAGGCTCAGTTGGGTCAATGATTTCATCGCTGTGGAGGCCGGCGAGTGCAACCTCACTGGTTCCGGTCAAATACAAATCATCATTTTCTAGGTGATAAACCTCAGCTGCATGCTCTCCCAAGAAACCAGTTCCAGCCATTGTTTCTGGCTTCACAAGAGTCGGAGTGATGGTGGCGGTGAAGCCATTTTCAATGGCTAGGTTTAGTCCCATGTTCATGATTGCAAGCTCCAACTGCGCAGCAGCTCCCTTTAGGAAATAAAACCTCGCACCACTTACCTTTGCACCTCGTTCTGTGTCGAGGATGTCCAAGGCCTCGCCCAGTTGCAAGTGATCTTTTGGTTCAAAATCAAATTCTGTTTTCTGACCAACCTCTTTGATGACCACGAAGTCATCCTCGCCCCCTGAGGGAACCCCCGCCAGAATAACGTTGTCGATTTTCATCAACAGTTGACTCAACTGCTCGCCGATTTCATCAGCCTCTTGCTCTGCTTTTTTTACCTTATTGGAAAGCTCTTTCGCCTGCTCAACTAGCTCTTGCCTCTGCTCTTTGGGAGCCTGGGCGACGACTTTGCCAAACGTGTTCTGCTCAGCACGCAAGGACTCAAACTCTGATTGCTTTTTTCTTCTGTCAATGTCTGCCTGAACGGCAAGGTCAATAATTGACTCATCAGCACCTCGAGCCCTTTGGCTGGTGCGGATGGTTTCTGGGTTTTCTCTCAGTAGATTGATATCAATCATCCCAATAGCCTACCGAGGTTTATAAGCTGGTCATGTGAGCAAGATTGCTGTGGTGTTTAATTCAAAGAAAATCTCCAAATCCAGACTGGAGACATTCTTTGCTGACGCCCAGTTTTTCAAAACCGGCGAGCTTTCCAAATTAGAGGAATTTGAGCTTACTGATTTTGATCTCTGCGTGGTTGCAGGGGGAGATGGAACCCTGAGAAGTGTGGTTCAGTATTTGATGGAAAACCACATCAAAATCCCAATTGGCATAATCCCCGTTGGCACCGGCAACATCTTGGCTCGAAACCTGGGCATTCCAATGGATATCAAATCTGCCAGCAAGATTGCTCTTGCTGGCAATTACCGAGAGATAGATCTTGGCAAGGCAAAGGTTGGCTCAGAACCTGCCATGTTTTTCACAGGAATCAGTGGATTGGGCCTTGATGCCTCAATCATGGAAAACACTCATCCAAAGTTGAAAAAACGAATCGGTTGGGTTGCCTACATCGAAGGTGGCATTCGCTCACTTCCACCAAAGTTTGAAAAATTCGAAGTAACGGTTGATAACAACGAATCAAAGACGCTGAAGGTGCTGACATTGCTTGTTGCCAACACCGGAACTCTCCCGGGCAAGTTTTCACTTCTCCCCGATGCCGAAGTTGATGATGGAGACCTAGACGTTGCAGCCATTGGCCCCAGAAAGATCTGGAACTGGATTGATGTTTTGGGAAGAATCCTTTGGCAGAACAGATTTGTTAGGCCCCTGGTTGTTGGTAGAAAGCTGATGGATGCAACATCCAACCTGAAATCCTTGGAATACCTGAGCGGGAAGAAAATCACCGTGGTTAGTGAGCGGGAAAGCAATTTTCAATTGGATGGCGATCTAATGCCGCCTGCAAAGAAGGTCACCTTTCAGGTGATGCCCAAAGCCCTATTGGTCGCCTGTTAGCGATCTAAGCCAGGCCTTGGCAGACAAATACTGCTGATCGCTGTTGTTTCCCAGGTGATCACTTGGTTGCTGATCTGCTCTGGGGTAGCTTCCGAGAAAGGTAATCTTTGGGCTGAATCTGTGAAGGCCCATTAACGCTTCACTGACCGCCTGGTCATCTATGTGACCCTGGGCATCAACATAGAACCTGTAGCGACCAAAGCTATCGCCAATGGGTCTTGATTCGATTCGAGAGAGGTTTATGCCCCTGACTGAGAACTGCTCCAGCATCTCAAGCAATCCTCCTGGTTTATCTTCTGGAAGCTCAATGATCAGACTGGTTTTATCCCTGCCCGTTTTTTCAACGGGTTTTCCCTGCAAGCCCAGTTCAATGAACCTGGTCTGTGCTTGTTTATTCTCACCAATGTCTTCGGCCAAAATCTCGAGTCCATAAATCTCAGCTGCTGCCTTGGCAACAACTGCAGCATCAGCAATGTCAGAATCACTTATCGCCTTAGCTGCAGCTGCAGTTGAAGCAGCTGGGATGTGTTGATGATTGGTTAGGTTTGTCGCCAACCATTTCCTTGCCTGAGCATAAGCAACTGGGTGAGTGAGAACTCTTTGGATGTTTTCTAGCTTCGCACCCTTTGAAGCCAAGACGAATCTGACTGCAACTAAGTTCTCTGAATAAATCTGAATGCCTGGAATGTTGGCAAGTGCATCACTTGTAGCACTGACGCTTCCCTCAATTGAGTTTTCAACTGGAATGACCGCTCGATCTGCTTTTTTCTCAACAACAAGATCCAATGCTTCGGCAACGCTTCCAACCGCCATTGATTTTCTGGGCTTGAGAAGATTCACGGCCTCCTCGGTGAAGGTTCCGCGAGGTCCTAGATAGGCGATTGTGTGTTCGGTCATAGATAAGTAATTAGGTTAACAACCCTCGGTTGAATTATTCTGTCCATCCGTGGACACAATCCCGGGAGTTAGAGTCATACGCATCATCCTATTGGTAGGTGCAATCTTTTTCGCTATCTCCGCCTTCGCACTCCTTATCTTCCCCGAGGCTTTTATTGAGCTTCTTGGGCTAGCGGCAACTGACGCTTTAGTCTGGGCAATGATGTTGATCTCGGTGACACTGATTGCATTGAGTGGCAACATGGCTATGGTGAGCATCAGTGCATCTCAGTTTGGGGTGAGGATTGCTGGTTGGACCATGATGCTGGCGGCTTTTGGACTGGGTGCATTCTCACTATTGGTCCCAGCTGAATACAACTGGTTCAACATGAGTTATGCAGGGGTTGGCTTTGGTTTCTCAATTGCCTATTTCAGCCAACTTATTCGATCATTCAAGGGAAACTAGATAATCAGCTGCTGCTGGTAGCCCCCAGAATTCTTCTAAGGTTTTATATTCACCCTGGTGGTATTCCTCTGCTAATTCTTTTCCGACGAACCTTAGGTGCCAAGGTTCATAGGTGTAGCCGGTGATTGGAGTTTGATCTAGTTCATAGCGAACTATGTAGCCAAATCTCCATGCGTTTTCGGAAACCCAGATGCCTGCCTCGGTGTTTCCAAAGCACTGCATAATTTCACACCCCTCGCTGGGTTTGGAAACATCAATTGCCAAACCTGTTTGATGTTCGCTGTGACCGGCCTTCGCCGATCTCTCCAAAGCCTCTGCTTCGCCGTATTGCTCGATCTTGGCAATAAACAGCTCGCTTTGATACTCAAACGAGCGGAACCCTGAATTGAGCTTTAGTTTCCCGATTCCCTCATCAACTGCAGCCTTGCCCATTTCAATCATTGCTTCGGCTGCAATTGGGGCTAATTCAATCTCTCGGCTGTTGTCTAAAAATTCTGACTCAACCACCACTGTTTCTGGGGTGTAATCAATGGGGTCCAAAGGTCTTTGTTTGTTGACAATCACAAATAGAGAATCAGCTTCATCCAAGGGGAAATTAGGCAGAGGGTCTGGTTTTTGAATCACCGCTGGCTCAGGCTCTGGTTGGGTGGAGTCAACGTAGAGGAAATCAAAGTTGGTTGGTTTTTGTTCTACTGATTCAGATGGCAGTGTCATTTGGCCAAACAAAAATCCAGCTGCAACCGCTAGCACCGCTGGTGGGAGCAGGACAAACCAGCCGGATTGATTTTTGCCTATAAACTTAGCCACACACAAACACTAGAAAGCCAGGAACAATTGGCAAAGTCAAACCGCCGAACAAGCGCAATTGAAGCTGCTGAAGCCGGCACAATGAGCCCAAGACAAATCTGGATAGTCCTGATCGGACTGATGTCAGGCATGTTCTTGGCAGCCTTGGATCAATCAATCGTTGCAACTGCCATCAGAACAATTGCCGATGATTTAGATGGGCTAAACCTGCAAGCCTGGGCAACCACTGCCTACCTGATTACCACCACTGTCTCTACCCCTCTTTACGGCAAGCTTGGAGACATCTATGGCAGGCGTTATCTGTTTTTAGCCGCCATCAGCATTTTCATGATCGGCTCAGTTGCCGCTGGCATGGCAACCAGCATGTTTGAACTTGCCGCCTTCAGAGCACTGCAGGGAATCGGCGGCGGAGGTTTATTCTCGCTGGCTTTGACAATTGTTGCTGACATTGTTCCGCCAAGAGAGCGTGCAAAATATCAGGGCATGTTCCTAGCGGTGTTTGGAACATCTTCGTTGGTTGGTCCAGTTGTTGGTGGTTTATTTGCAGGTGTTGATGAGTTTCTGTTCATCGAAGGTTGGAGATGGGTATTTCTAATCAATGTTCCTATCGGTGCATTAGCACTGTTAATGGTCTATTCGTTTTTGCATGTCCCACATCACCCAATCAAACAAAAAATTGACTTCCTCGGTGCTTCTGCCATTGTGTTAGCAGTGGTTCCGCTGCTTCTGATTTTGGAACAGGGTCGCAACTGGGGTTGGGTCAACCCAACAGCATTTTTGCTCTATGGCCTGAGTGTTATCGGGCTTATTTCATTTATTTTGATTGAGCGTCGCATGGGTGAGAGTGCTCTGATTCCGTTGAGGATCTTCAAGATTTCAACCTTCTCGATTACAACGTTTATGGGAGTCCTCATCGGAATGGGCATGTTTGGTGCGCTTCTGGTGATTCCATTGATTCTGCAGGTTGGGTTTGACTCAACACCAACCCAAGCAGGTTTCCAGATGCTCCCAATGGTTGGTGGAATATTTATCGCCAGCATTGTCAGTGGGCGAATAACTTCCGCCACCGGGAAATACAGAATCTTTCTCAACACCGGAACAGCCACCATGATCATTGGTTACCTGTACCTGTTTTTCTTAGTGGGGCCAGCGCTTCCATACTGGGCAATGTCAATTGGCATGTTCCTGGTGGGCTTTGGTCTTGGTCAGCTGCTACAGACAACCACGGTTGCCACTCAGAACGCAGTTGAGCCCAAAAACATAGGTGTGGCAACCTCCAGTGTTGTCTTTTTCAGGCAAATGGGTGGAACCCTGGGCGCAACCGTATTTCTATCAATCCTGTTCTCCCGTGTCACCGAATCAATCCAATCTGCTTTCCAAAGACCTGAGATTCAATCTGATTTGCAGGCTGCACTAAATAATCCAGCTGTAATTGCAAACCCAGTCAATGCCGAAGTTTTGGAGATTCTCAATGGGGATCAAAGTGTTGCAACGGTGACTGAGGATTCAAGTTTCTTGATTGGTGTTGATGATCGTTTATCAGCTCCTTTCACCATTGGCTTTGTTGAGGCCGCCTCGCCACTGTTCGCTCTTGGTGCAGGGGCCATCATCGTGGCATTCATTGCCAGCTGGTTTGTGAAAGAGATTCCCTTGCGAACAAAAAGTGTTTCCCAAGAGCGAGCTGAGAATGCAGCCAAGGAGCAAAGCGAGTAATATTGGTTTTCCACGGGAGTTTGGTGAACCAAACTGAGAGGAAGACTGAAGCTGTCTTCGACCGTCGAACCTGATCTGGGTAATGCCAGCGCAGGGAGACAACTCTGCTAGACCCGTGCCATTTCAACAGAAAGGGCATGTGTGAAAAAGATATTTCCACTACTGCTAATACCCGCAGTCCTCGCAGGCTGCGCCAGCGAACCAACCAATGTTCGCATCGCCACCCACGACAGCTTTGCAATCAGCGATGAGCTGATTGAAAGCTTCGAGACAGAGTCTGGGCTGGAGTTAGAAATCATCCGCCTAGGTGACACCGGAACTCTGACCAACCAATTGGTTTTGAGCAAGGACGAACCAATCGCCGATGCATTTTTCGGAATCGATAACACCTTCAGAGGTGTTGCTGAGGAAAACGGCATCGTTGAAGGTGACTTCACAGCCATTGACTACAGCGACGTTTGCTTCAACTATGACCGCTACTACTTCGAGGATGCAGGCATCACCCCGCCAACCTCTTGGAAACAACTAACCGATGAGAGCTATAAGGGTCTAACGGTAATCACTAACCCCAACAGCAGCTCTCCGGGCCTTGCCTTCTTGGCATCAACCGTTGCAGCTCTGGGAGATGACTATGAAAGCTATTGGCAGGATTTGAAAGCCAATGAGGTTCTAGTCACCTCTGGTTGGGAAGATGCCTACTTCACCGAGTTCTCAGGGTCCAGTGGTGAAGGCGACTACCCAATCGTGCTCAGTTACGCATCCTCACCCTCGGCTGAGGTTAGAGACAATGGTGAATCACAAACAGCAGCCCTGCTGGATGATTGCTTCCGACAGACTGAGTTTGCTGGAGTGCTGGCAGGCTCGGCAAACCCAGCGGGTGCTCAGGAATTGATTCAGTTCATGCTGGGTGAGGAGTTTCAGTCGGCAGTTCCTGAATTGATGTATGTGTATCCAGCAACCGATGTTGAGCTACCCGAATCCTGGTCTGAGTTTGCTACTCCCGCCGAGACAACTGTTGACCTACCTGATCTGAACCAGCGAAGATCAGAGATATTAGAAACATGGGACTCAATATTTGAATAAATCTCCACTGCCCTGGATCATCCCAAGCCTTTTCATAGCGCTTGGTTTCTACCTGCCTGTTGGCAGGGTGGTGATCCAGGGCATTGGTTTTTCCTCTAATCCAGCAATTGCCTTTACGGTCATCCAGGCCCTTGCCTCGATGGTTATCTCCATTATTCTTGCCCTGCCGATAGCCACCGTGATTTATAGGCGAAGGTTTTTTGGGTCTAGGTTTCTGCAAGCTTTTATTGCGGTTCCGTTTTTAATGCCAACGGTTGTGGTGGCCATTGCCTTGGATGACTACCAAAGATTTTTCAGAGAAAACTTTGATGGCCTCACAGCGGGCGTGATTGGTATTTTGGTAGCTCACGTGTTTTTGAACATGGGGCTAATCATCCGAGCAGTTGGCTCCCGCATGTCAGGAATCGATGAGTCCCAAATTGAAGCCGCACAACTAGATGGCGCTGCTGGGCTCAGGCTTTGGTTTGAAGTTGTCTATCCCCAACTAAGAACAACAATTGCCGCTAGCGGGGTGCTGGTGTTTTTGTATTCGGTGACAAGCTTTGGGATTATCAGGCTGCTGGGGGGAGGGTCAATTGAGACTATTGAAACTGAGATCTTTGTCGAGGCTCTTAGAAACTTAGACATCGCTGAGGCCAGCAGGTTGGCCTTCATTCAAACAGTGATAACAGTTATAGCATTTGCGGTCTCCATTCGACTTGGCAATATCGGCATAGATTCCGATGTTGGCATAGTTCAAAGAATTAGAAAAACAGATATATCGGTTTTGGCATTTAGCTTTTTGTTGATCACGGTTTTGTATGTCATCCCAACCCTTTCTATCTTTGTCAAGGCCTTCTTGGTGGACGGAGCGTTATCAGTTCAAAACTTTGTCAACCTCTCGGGTGAGGGGACCAGGAACTTGCTGAATATCAGTGTTTTAGAAGCCAGTGGTAACTCTTTGCGAAACATGATTATTGCTTCCGCGATTGCCATGTTTATCGCAATGTTGGTAGCAAGAGCCAGCAAAGACAGACCTTGGTTGGCCATTCCATTTTTGTTACCCCTTGGTATTTCTGCTGTGGTGATTGGTCTTGGTTACCTCGTTGGCTTTGCAGGGATTCAGGTTTTGTCTGAGCTTCGATCAAGTTGGTTGATAGTTCCACTGTCTCAGGTTGTTATAGCTCTTCCTTTGGCAATCCGCTTATTGCAAAGTGCATTTGGGGCAATACCCAGGGAGCTTACGGAGAGTGCTGAGATTGACGGAGCTGGCAGTTTGCAATCAATGCGTTTAGTGGAGTTACCAATCATTGCTCCGGCCTGGAGAAATGTGTTGGCCTTCATCGGTCTTATCTCGCTTGGTGAATTCTCCGCTGCATCGTTTCTGGCGACAGGTGATCAGGCCACCATCACCACTTTGCTGTTCAGGTTGGCATCCAGGCCAGGGGGAGAAAACTTTGGAATGGCGATGGCAACATCGGCTTTGTTGATTTTGTTTAGCCTGCTTGTTTTAGCTCTGGCAAATAGTCGCAGGAGCTCTCGGCAAGACGCCTCTTGATGACCGCTATTGCCTCGGGGTTTTCATCAATCAAGATAAATTTCCGATCTAGTTGATTGGCGGCAACACCCGTTGTTCCACTCCCCGCAAAGAAATCCAGGACTGTGTCACTGGGTTTTGAGGACGCCTGAATGATTCTTCGGAGGATGCCCAGCGGTTTCTGGGTTGGGTAGCCAGATTTCTCTTTGCCGGTTGGGGAAACGATGGTGTGCCACCAAACGTCTGTTGGGAGCTTCCCCTTGAGGGCTTTCTTGTCAGTGACAAGACCTGGTGCCATGTAGGGCTCACGGTCAACAGTCTCTGAGTCGAAGTAATAACTGTCTATGTTTTTCACATAAACCAAGATGGTGTCGTGCTTGCTTGGCCACTTGGATTTGGATTTTCCACCATAGTCATAAGCCCAGATGATTTCATTCAGAAAGTTTTCTTTGCCGAACAGGCCATCCATCAACACCTTTGCGTAGTGAGCTTCGCGGTAGTCGAGGTGAAGATAAATCGTTCCGGTCTCCGCAAGGATTCGTTTGGCTTCAATCAGCCTTGGAAACAGAAACTCCCAGTAGTCGCTGAAGCTATCGTTATAAGCCAAGACATTTTCAATGATGCGCTTATAGCCCTTGCCGCCAAAGCCTGCGTTAGAGCTTTCATCCAACACCGCCTTGGTGGTGTTTCTGGATTGGGATTTGCCGGTGTTGAAGGGAGGGTCTATGTAAATAAGTTGAATTGAGTCGCTAGGCATAGATTGCAAAACTTGAAGGTTGTCCCCTTCAATGACAGCATTTGACCCATACACATTGAAAGGTTAACGCACATGGCAACCGAGGTCACACACGACAGGGTAGAAAACCGATATGAGATTTCACTGGATGGTCAGCCTGCAGGATCGCTGAGCTACCAAATCAATGGTGAGAAAATTGAGTTTGTTTCAACATTTGTAAACCCAGCCCTCAGAGGCAAAAACCTAGCGGCGATTATTACCAAGCATGCTCTGGACGAAGTTCGAGAAGAGGGTCATTACAAGGTGGTGCCGGTTTGTAGCTACACCGTGAAATATTTCGAAATGCACCCAGAAGAAAGTGACTTACTAGCATGAAGAAACTACTCCTGGTTGCAATACTGATTTCCATTCCGGGAGCCATTTTGACCTGGCTTGCGAATGTGAAAGAGGGTTATCTCCAAGCAACTGCAGTTGCAAGTGCAAAAACCGGAGATGATGAACACCTAGCAACCGCCAAGGCCACAGTGAGTTTCGGTCCGGGTCAAGCTCCAAAGATCGAGGTTGAGAGCTCTAAAACCGCTCTTCCAACCAAGCAGTAATGTCTGAAAAGACCTGCTCTTTGTTGATTTCGTTGTGCATCTCGTGACGACCATCGTCATAGATGTAAAGGTTTATATCCTCAAAGCCATTCTTTTGGTAATCGCCAACCAGTTGCTTATTGCTGTCAATTCCACCAACCGGGTCTAGTTCACCAACAATAAACAGTGCTGGGTAGGGCTTGGATGGGAAGTTGGGCTTTCCAGCCAGATAGATTGACCCCTTGATTCCCAGCTGGGTCATCGGTAGCGCCAAGAAGGTCAGTGGGTCAGCAACGAATTCTGCTCCAACTTCGCGATCACGACTTAGCCATTCAAAACCAGTTGGGTTTGGTGTTTTGTCCCATATCTTGTTGAAGTTTCCAATGCCTGGTTTTCCGAGTCTCATGGATGTTGAACCAGATTGAATCATGCCTGAAAACTTGTCCAAGGTTTCAACTGGCAGGTTCTGAGTGATGATGCCACCCAGTGAATGTCCATAAACAATGATTGGCTTTTCTGGGTTTTCTGAGGCAACCAGCCCAGTCAGTTTGGCAACAGCCATGACTGTTGACTCCATCCCTCCAGGGCCCCATTTGCCCATGCGTTCAATCTGTTTTTGAGCTAATTGCCACTTTCCGGTCTTGCCGTGACCTCGGTGATCATTCGCATACACACTAAAACCAGCTCTGTTTAAAACCCCTGCAAGCTCGTCATAGCGTCTTGCGTGCTCGCCAAGACCGTGAATTAGCTGGATGATGCCTTTGGGGTTGGCAACGGGCCATTCCCAGAAAGTGATTTGAACATCGTCACGATCTGTGAAGGTTCTTTCAATCGGAAGCTCAGTCATTAGTTGTTCCATTCGCTAGGTGCAGGCTCTTTCCCCTTTGGTAGCTGCACGCTGTCTGACCAGTCTTTCACCCATTTTGGTAATTCTGGATCTCCTGCTGGCCAACCACCGTGAGCATGCATTACCTCATCAGGTGTAACAGTTCCCCAGGAGCGCTTAAGAAATCTTCCACGCATAATCGCCCTTGCATAAATCTCGCCGTTGGCAACAAACCTCTGCTCAATGAAATAGGCAATTTCATCCCAGCCGATCACCTTGGTCTCCAAGGTGTATTTCTGCCAGGGCTTGAGGGATTTTCTAAAACTGATGGTGGCGTTCACAACAACTGGATACCAGCCTCTTTTTTTCCAGTCCTGCCAGATGCCTGTTCTTAGTCCCTGGTCCAATCGACCCAGGTCCATAAGTGTCAGATAAACACCGTTATTCACATGACCATAGGTGTCGAGATCGTTGGGCAAGACTCTTAGATCGACTTTGGAGACCTGCTCGATTGAGAGCTTCGAGCGGGATCTATAGGTCAGATAAATCCAAAGTATTCTTAGCCAGAGTTTCATTCAATTCCTACCAGATGCTTACACGTTGCTCAGGCTCAAGATACAACTCATCGCCTGGTTTTGTGTCAAATGTTTCATGAAACAGATCAAGATTTCTAACAACCTGATTGCACCTAAACTCTGCTGGTGAGTGGGGGTCAACAGACAACAGCTGAATGGCTATCTCGTCTCGAGCCTTGCTCTGCCAGCACTGAGCCCAGGAGATGAAAAATCTCTCGGCAGCACTCATGCCATCGACAACTTCTGGTTCAGCACCTTCCAGGCTTAGCAAGTATGCCTTCCAAGCAATGCCCAATCCACCAAGGTCTCCAATGTTTTCACCAATGGTGAATTCACCATTCACAACGTGCTCGTCATCTAATTGCTTTGGTGAGAGTGAGTTGTATTGTTCTATGAGTTTTCCGGTGCGAGCCTCGAATGCTTCACGGTCAACCTCTGTCCACCAAGAAACCAATCTTCCGTCACCGTCATATTTAGATCCCTGGTCATCAAATCCGTGACCAATCTCGTGGCCAATAACAGCTCCGATGCCTCCGAAGTTGATTGCAGCATCAACATCGGGGGAGAAAAATGGTGGCTGCAGAATTGCTGCTGGGAAGACGATTTCGTTGAAGCCTGGGTTGAAATAGGCATTAACGGTTTGAGGTGACATGTGCCATTCGTCACGATCAACTGGAGAGCCAATCTTCTTGGCCTCGAACTCAAACTCCCAAATGTTCAACTGTCTAACGTTTTCAACCAGGTCATCGCGGGTGATCTTGATTGAGCTGTAGTCTTTCCATTTTTCTGGGTAGCCAATCTTGGGGTTGAACTTGGCTAGTTTTTCCAAGGCTCGTTGCTTGGTTTCATCTGTCATCCAGTCAAGCTGCTCAATGCTTTGTTTATAAGCCTCAATCAGATAAGAAACCAGTCTGTCCATCTGTTGCTTGGCCTCTGGCTTGAAGTGTCTTGCAACATACAATTGCCCAACAGCCTCTCCCATGCCTGATTCGACCAAGCTGACTCCGCGCTTCCAGCGAGCTCTGTTCTCCTCAGCACCAGTTAGCACTCGACCGTAGAAATCAAATTTCTCTTCAACAAAGTCCTCGCTCAAAAAAGCGGCCCTTGCACGCAAAAGTGATGACTTCATCCATAGTTTTACTGTGTGTATGTCTGTGTCGGAAAGTAGTTTTCCGATGCTTTCGAAAAAGCTTGGCATCATCACTGAAACCTCGGCTAGCAGGGAGCTGTCCTTGCCCGCTCCTTTGAGCCAAGACTCGAAATCAAAGCTGGATAGCTGTTTTAGTTCAGCAAAGCTTTTCAGGTTATAGGTCTTCTCTGCCTCACGGGTTTCAACATTGGTCCAGTGATAGGAGGCAATCAATGTCTCCAGCTCCATCACCTTGTTCGCATCCCCTAGTGGGTCATCAGAACCTGCAAGATTAAACATGTTTCTCAGGTGGTTGAGATAACTCGCTCTGGTCTGTTCGTGCTTTTCCTCCCGGTAATAAGCCTCATCAGGCAAACCAAGTCCGCCCTGCGCCATCATTGGCAGGTAGCGATCTGGGTTGCCCGGATCATTATCCACATACATCCCAAAAAACCCTCCAACTCCCAGCTTGGCTAATTTGCCGGAGAGTTCAATTGCCTCGGTCAGGTTGGTAACTTCATCGATGCTTTTTAGTTCATCTTCGATCGGCCTAATTCCTTTTTCATTTGCTGCCTCAACATCTAAAAATGAACCGTAGAGATCACCAATCTGCTGCTGGACGCCCTCGCTTGGGTTCTCAACAGCCTCTTCCAAAATCGCTTTGACCGCTTCTTCGCTGTCATCTCTGAGTCGATAAAAAGATCCATAAATGGCTTTATCGGCTGGTATTTCAAAACTGTCTAACCATTTCCCATTCACATGACGATAAAGATCGTCCTGGATGCGGTTTTCTTTGTTGAAGTTCTCTGTGTTTATTCCTGGCTTAATCGGCATCTCTCTAGTCTAAGAGGGGAAATTCACTAAAATCTTTTTCATGGCTCAACCAAAGATAATTCTGTTCTATCGATTCACCCCGATAGCTGATCCAGAGGCTGTGAGGCTTTGGCAGAAAACACTTTGTGAATCCCTTGGGCTAAAGGGCCGAATCATTATTAGCCCCCACGGGATTAATGGAACCCTCGGTGGTGAGCTCAATGAAATCAAAACCTACATCAAAAAAACCAAGGAGTTTGCCGGATTCAAGGGAACTGATTTTAAGTTCAGCAATGGCGAAGGTGATGACTTTCCAAGACTGAGTGTGAAGGTCAGAGATGAGCTGGTTGCCTTCACTGTCCCCGATGAGATCAAGGTTGACAGCAAAGGCGTTGTTGGTGGAGGAAAACACCTGAAGCCCGAGCAGGTGAATGAGCTTTTCAATTCAAGGGATGATGTTGTGTTTTTTGATGGCAGGAATGCTGTTGAGGCCAAACTGGGAAGGTTTAAAAATGCGGTCACCCCAAACATCGAATCAACCCATGAGTTCATAACTGAATTGGAAAGTGGGGAGTACGACCACTTGAAAGATAAGCCAATCGTCACCTACTGCACAGGTGGAATTCGATGCGAAATCTTGTCAACCATGATGATTAACCGTGGCTTTAAAGAGGTCTACCAAATTGATGGTGGCATTGTTCGCTATGGAGAAACCTTCAAAGACGAAGGTCTTTGGGAAGGTGGCCTGATGGTGTTTGATAACCGAGTGGTTATTAATTTCAGCGATGAGGCCAAGGTTTTGGCGGAGTGTGAGATTTGTGGGACCAAGACCAACAACGTTCGCAACTGTTTTGATGAAACTTGCAAGAACATGGTGATTGTTTGCAAGGCTTGCGAAGCAGATGAGTCAGTTCACAGATGCGACCCATCTCACACCAGAGCAAGACAAAAGGTGAATAAGAGCTGATTTGGTTCAAGCTTGTTAAGCCCTTCTTTTAGCATTGCCAGCTTGAGTTTCGAGTTCCCTTGATTGCCTTCTTAGCTCTATCTTTGATGAAGTAGTTCAGTTAAATGAATGTGTGTTCATTGTTTCGATACCGCCTAAACTGGATATACAAAAACCGGGAGAGGCCATGAGTTCAATAGTTTCCGAGGCTAGTGAAATGGCTGATGAACTTGTCAAAATTCGTAGGGATCTTCACCAGATTCCAGAGTTTGGCTTAGACCTCCCAAAAACTCAGCAGTACGTGCTTTCCAAGATTGAACATTTGGGTGAGATAACCCTTGGTAAACGACTTTCCTCAATAGTTTTACTCATTGACTCTGGAAAGCCAGGGCCCACAGTAATCCTTCGTTCAGACATGGACGCTCTGGCGGTAAATGAAGAAACCAATCTTGAATACAGCTCTACTAATGGCTTCATGCACGCTTGTGGGCACGATCTACACATGGCCTCAGCCATTGGTGCAGCAAAACTCCTAAGCAACCAGAAGGACCAATGGAGTGGAAAAGTTTCCATCTGGTTCCAGCCCGGTGAGGAGGGCCATGGTGGGGCAGACATCATGATTGAAGAGGGCGCTTTGGAAATTGGGGGAAATGCTGTTGCAAGCTATGGCCTGCATGTTTTCAGCTCCATGCCGCTGGGGATTTTCGCAGGTCGTGCCGGGGCGCTCATGGCAAGCGCCAGCGGTGTTGTGGTGACAGTGAAGGGCCAGGGTGGCCACGGTTCGATGCCTTGGCTGGCAAAAGACCCGATTATTGCCGCAGTTGCGATGATTTCATCTCTACAAGGATTCATAACGCAAAAATTAAGTCCCTTGAAACCCGTGATCATCAATGTCGGATGGGTGAAGGCAGGTGATGAATCAACAACAAATGTGATTCCAGAAGCAGCCAGTTTTGGTGCCACCATTAGAACCTTTTCTGACGAGTCTTTGGATCAGGTGAAAGCATTATTGCCACAGTATCTAGAGTCCATTGCCGCAACTCACGATGTTCAGGTGTCTCACCGCTTCAATCCTGCAAGCTCCGTGGTGAACAACAACCCAGAAAATTTTGAACTTAGCAAGAGGGCAGTGGTTGAAGAATTCGGAGAAGAGCGGTTTTTAGAAATGGAAGAACCAATAACAGGTGGTGAGGATTTCTCTTCAATTCTCAAAAAAGTGCCTGGAAACTTTATTTTCCTCGGTGCTTGCCCAGCAGGTAGTGATTATGAAACAGCACCTACAAACCATTCAACTCAAGCAGTTTTTGATGATTCAGTGGTGGCGGATGGGGCAGCCTGGCTTGCCACAATGGCACTCACGCACCTTGGTGACTAGTTTGGTTATTCCAGTTCAGTGGTTTCCTGCTGGGCCAAATCCCCAATCAATTTCAGGGGATTTCCCAAAAGCTCATCAAACTCTCTCTCATTCATTAGCTCCAACTCCAAAACTGATTCTCTGACCGTTTTGTCGTGCTCCAGAGCATGTTGGGCAACTTTAGTCGTCAACTCATAGCCAAGACGTGGGCTGAGTGCTGTGACCAAACCAATCGAGTTTTCAACACTGTGAATTAGGAACTCCTTGTTGGCTGTGATGTCTTTGATGCAGTATTCCCTGAGAACCATCAGGCCTCTTTTGAGATAATTAATATTCATCATCAGTGACCTCGAAATCACAGGCTCAAACGCATTTAGTTGCAGCTGTCCTGCTTCGCTTGCAAGTGTGACTGTCAGGTCATTGCCGATAACGGTGAACGCAATTTGATTGATTACCTCAGGTATCACTGGATTTACCTTGCCGGGCATGATTGAAGATCCAGCCTGGCGCTCTGGCAGATTAATCTCTCCCAAACCGCTCCTCGGACCACTGGATAGAAGCCTTAGGTCGTTGGAGATTTTAGAGAGCTTGATGGCAATTCGTTTCAGGATTCCTGAGGTGAGGATGAAGTCATTTGTGTCTTGAGTTGCGTGAATTCGGTTTTCTGCCACCGTTATTTCAATGCCGAGAATCTCTGAAAGATGCCTTGTTACAACCTGCGAATAGCTGGGGGGCGCATTCAGTCCAGTTCCAATTGCGGTGCCACCCAGATGCACCTCGGCCAACATTGGGACAAATTCTTGGATTTTTTTGATATCTGCTCTAAGCATCTCCGAGAAGGTGGAGAACTCCTGGCCCAGCGTCATTGGCACCGCATCCTGAAGCTGGGTCCTGCCCATTTTCAGGATTTGCGAGAACTCTCTGGATTTTTGTTCAATTGTCGAGCAAGTTTTTTGAAGTTCCTCAATAAGCTCTGTCAGTTCATTCAGCAATGAAACCTGAATTGAGGTTGGGTAAACATCATTTGTTGATTGAGATGCGTTGACGTGATTCAGTGGATGAAGGTATTGGTATTGACCTTTGTTGTGGCCGAGTAGCTCCAAAGCCCTGTTGGCAATCACTTCGTTTGCATTCATGTTTGTCGAGGTTCCAGCTCCACCTTGAATGGCGTCCACCACAAACTCGTGGTCCCAGTCACCGTTTATTACTTCGAGGCAAGCTTCTTCAATGACTCGGCCCTCTGACTCTGAAATCACACCGAGTTCTAAATTGGCTCTTGCCGAAGCCAATTTCACCTGACCCAGGGCCCTCACCTGAGAAGGATAGTGACCAATCGGAACAAGCGAGATTGGAAAATTCTCTAAGGCTCTATGAGTGTGAATGCCGTAATATGCGTCAGCTGGAACTTCTCTTTGGCCAATCAGGTCTTTTTCTAATCTTGTTTCGCCCATTACCTCTAGCTTTCAGTTGGTGACTCGAAATAGATCTGTTTCGCGGCTTGCTCGTGATGATGGCAACTAACGACATGATCTGGCCCGAGTTTAACTGCCTCTGGGATTTTTTCCGCGCAAACCTCAGTAGCCAACGGACAACGAGTTCTGAAAACACAACCACTGGGAGGGTTGGCCGGACTTGGTAAATCCCCCTCCAGCATGATTCTGGTTGTTGGTGGGTCGTTTGGGTCCTCGTCTGGAACGGCACTTAGCAAAGCATGTGTGTATGGATGGGATGATTTTCCAAAATACAGCTTTTCACCGGTGAACAGATCTGCTGCCGGCATTGATTCCATGGTCTTGCCAAGATACAAAACCATCACCTCGTCACTCATGTAATTCACCACAGCGAGGTCATGCGAGATAAAGAGATAACTTAGGCCCCTTTCCTGTTGAATTTTTTTCAAGAGATTCAGAATGCTCGCCTGTACCGAGACATCCAGAGATGCGGTTGCCTCATCCAAGATCACAAGCTCTGGGTCACTAGCCAGCGCTCTGGCGATGCAGGCTCTTTGCCTTTGGCCTCCAGACAACTGCCTGGGGAATCGCTTTCCAAAGGATTCGTCCAAGCCGACCATTTCCAATAGTTCTTTCAGACGTTTTTTGCGTTTGCCTCGATAAAGTCTGTGAACCTCAACGGGTTCCATGATTGACTGAGCGATTGTTCTCCTGGGATCGAGTGAGGCCATCGGATCTTGAAACACCATTGACACATCTTTTTTCAGGGCCTTGCGCTTTTTCCCCTGAAGTCCAACAATTTTGTCTCCCCTAAAACTAATTTCCCCCTCAGGGTTTTCAACGATTCCGATGATGGCGTTAGCAATCGTTGACTTGCCGCTGCCGCTTTCACCAACCAAACCAATTGTTTTTCCTTTTTCCAGCGAAAAAGAGACGTCCTGAACGGCTCTAATTTCACCTTGGGCGGTCTTGAAGGTGACCGACAGGTTGTTCACTTCTAGAAGACTCATGGCACCTCACAAAAAGTTCGAACCAGATGACTTTCATCTCCACCCACAGCAGTCAAAGGAGGTCTTTCAGTTGCACACCTTGGATCTGATTTGAATTGGCAGCGGTCATAGAAAACACATCTGTCAACTGCCTCGGTGGTTAATGGTGGGCTGCCGGGAATTGTAGAGAGCTTGATGGATTTGTCCATGGTGGGCTTGGAAGCAAGCAGCGCCTGGGTGTAGGGGTGTCTTGGGTTTGCAAACAGCTGTTTGGTTTCACAGCTTTCTAGGATCTCGCCACCATACATAACCACTATTCGGTCTGCCAGCTGCCCAACCAAACTGAGGTCGTGGCTTATCCAAACAACTGCCATGCCAAGTCTTTTTTGGAGATTTTGAACAAGCTCGACTATTTGTGCCTGAATGGTGACATCGAGTGCTGTGGTGGGCTCATCCGCAATTAACACATCTGGATCACAACTAAGTGCAATAGCAATCATCACTCGCTGGCGCATGCCTCCGCTGAGCTCATGCGGGTAAGCCTTCAGTCGCCGCTCTGGGTCTGCAATGCCAACCAGTTCGAGCAGTTCTTCCAGTCTCTCCTGCAGTTGTTTGCCCTTGAGCTTCATGTGCAATTTGATCATCTCTGATAACTGCTGCTCCACTGTCATCAATGGGTTTAGAGAGCTCTGCGGGTCTTGAAAAACAAAGCCGATTCGACTGCCCCGAAGCTTCCTGATCTCTGAAGAAGGCATGTCCAATAAACTTTGCTGTTCTGATTCAAGAGCTAAAAAGGCATCCCCGGTGATGTTTTTTCTGAATTTTGGAAGAAGGCCTGAGGCTGCCAAGACGCTCATTGACTTTCCCGACCCGCTCTCGCCAACAATGCCCAGGGTCTCGCCTCTAGAGACGTTCCAACTAACCTCTCTCAGAATCTGGTTTTTACCAATCTTTAGACTGAGGTTGTCAACTCCGAATACAGCACTCACTTGGACTCTTTCCTGTCCACGGTGACATCCAAAGCATCCCTCAGGTTGTCACCCAAGAGATTGAATGCAAGGACTGTGAGAAAAACTGTTGCGCCTGGGAAAACCGCCATCCACCAGGCCTGGTCTAAGAAACCCTTTGCGTCAAACAGCATTCTTCCCCAGGTTGGTGTTGGTGGTTGAGCTCCCAGTCCCAAAAAGCTAAGTGCTGCCTCGTTCAAAATTGCAAAGGCAAGTGAAATTGATGTCTGCACAATCAATGGTGCAGCGATGTTTGGCAATAGGTGGGTGGTGATTGTCCTTAGCGGAGACGCCCCCACTGTTTTGGCAGCCTTCACATAAGGTTCCTGAACCACACTGACTGCACTCGACCTTGCCACGCGAGCAAAGATCGGCACATAAACCACCCCAATTGCAAATGTTGCGGTTCCAATTCCTGGACCCAGAATGGCAACAATCGCCAACGCCAGCAGCAATACCGGGAAGGCAAACAAAACATCAACGATTCTCATCAGCAGGTTATCCAGCCAGCCCCCGAAGTAGCCTGCCATGACCCCAGCAGCAGTGCCGAAAAACAAGGCAAATGAAACTGAAATCAAACTCACCTGCATCGACACCTGAGCACTCAGGATTGTCCTTGATAAAACATCTCGGCCCAGCTCATCAGTTCCAAAAAAATGCTCCGGGCTGGGAGGCTGCAACATGTTCGCCACATTGATTTCATTGGGGCCCTGTGGGGTGATCAGTTGGCCGAAGACAGCGATAAAAAATATTGTTGCCAACACCAATAAGCTGAATACACCCGTGGGTCTAGAGAAAATCTTTTTGATCATCTGAGCACCCTCGGATCCAGCCTCGCCTGCAAGACATCCACCAAAAGATTGATAACCAGGAATGCAACCGCAATTAACATCACAACACCCTGGATAACTGGATAATCGCGAGTTGCAACTGCATCAAAAACTAATCTTCCGAGGCCGGGCCATGCCACCACTACCTCAACAACAATTACACCGCCGAGCATGGTTGCGAACTGAACTCCGCTGATTGTCATAATCGGAGGCAGGGCATTTCTCAAAACGTGCTGCCTGATCACTCTGGATCGGCTTAGACCTTTGCTCTCAGCGGTTCTAACATGATCTGAGTTGATGATCTCCAGCACGCTGGAGCGAACGTAGCGCGTGATGATTGAAGAGGCGATTAAGCCAACCGTTAGACCCGGAATAATCAGATGTCGCAACCACTGCACGGGATCTTCCCCAAACGGAACATATCCACTCGAGGGGAGAATCTGCAAAGTTGCAGAAAGAAGCAGGATAAAAAGCATGGCTGTCCAGAAATCTGGAAGGCTCACTCCGATTTGACTGAAAACCCTGATGCCACCGTCGGCTGCTTTGCCATCATTTAGTGCTGCGATAACGCCAAGCGGAATGGCGATGATGATCGCCAGAATAATTCCGAAACTCGCCAATGAAACAGTTGCCGGGAGTCTTTCGAACAAGACTTCACTGACTGGGCCGCCGCTTCTAAAACTAACCCCGAAGTCCCCCTGCAGCAGGCCAAAGATATATGTCACATACTGCTCTAGAAGTGGACGGTCTAAACCACTGGAAACCAGTAGGGCCTGATAGGTCTCTTCATTAAACCTGGTTCCTAAAGCGACCCTGATTGGATCACCTGGCACCAAATGTACGAGTGAGAAAACAGCAATGGAGACCCCGAACAAAACAACCACCATGTGCGAGATTCTTCTCGCCACATATTTGATCATCGGTTCAGGGTCTCCCTTGCCTTAATTACTACTCTGAAATTGATGCATCTCGGAAACGAATTGCTTGGTCTCCACGTGCAACATATCCCTGAACGCTGTCACTCCATGCCTGAACAACATCTGGGTTGTAAAGATACAGGTAACTAACTTCGTCAACAATGATTTTTGCAGCATCGTCATAAAAGACCTTTCGGGCCTCAGGATCTGCAGTCGTGCGACCACTGTCTAGCAACTCATCAACCTCTGGGTTTGAATAACCCTGGGCGTTGAAGCCTCCGGTTGAGTGGTGCTGGGCGTAGTAGAAGTCATCAGGGTCAATGTTTCCCAACCAACCCATCATCAGCATGTCGAAGTCACCATTTGCCTGACCATCCAACCAAGTCGAGAAATCCAGGGTTGTGATTGAAACGTTGATTCCAATCTCAGCGAGCTGCGCTGAAATAACCTGGGCTGCGGTTACGGTCTCTGGATAGTCAGAAGAAACCATCAGCTCCATCTCTGCGGAGTCAACTCCTGCTTCATCCATCAAAGACTGAGCGGTTTCAAGGTCCAAGCTGTATGGAGCGTAATCGCTTGACCAGTCACTGGAAGCTGGAATGGCAGTCTGGTTCACGGTTGCATTTCCAAGCAGAGCCGCCGTGGTGATGGCTTCGCGGTCCAACGCATAGGCAACTGCCTGACGAACACGAACGTCATCCCATGGAGTTCTGTTCATGTTGAAAGCTAAGTACCAGTAATCACTTGAGCCCACCTGACCCAGGCTGATGCCTGACTCTGAGGAAAGGTCTTCCACGCTCTGTGGCGGGATTGAATCAGTCCAGTGAATCTCACCGTTTCTCAGAGCGGTTAGTGCTGTGGATCCCTCTGCGATGAACCTGAATTCAAGTTCATCAATCGCGGGGGCTCCACCCCAGTAATCCTCATTAGCTGACAAAACAATGCTGTCAGCTACGTCGTAGCTTTCCATTTTGAAAGGGCCAGTTCCGATTGGATTGGAGACAATCTCGCCACTTTCAACGTTGGCCTGACTGACAATGCTCATTCCTTTATAACCGCCAATTGCTGCCAGCAGGTTTGGGGTTGGAGAGCTTAACTGAATCTCAACTGTGAAGTCGTCCACAGCCACCACGTCAGTGACTGAAGCGAAGCGCCATGATGGGTTCAATGCCTCATCAATGATTCGCTTGTAGCTGTATACAACATCGTCAGCGGTGAAGTCGCTGCCGTCGTGGAAGGTGACACCTTCACGCAAGTCGAATGTCCAAGTCAAAAGGTCATCGCTAACCTCCCAAGACTCGGCAAGGGCTGGCTGCATCGCCAGGTTCTCATCTGGCTCTACCAAGGTGTCGTAGACATTTTCCAATACCTGGAACGAGAAGTAAGCACTGGTGATGTGTGGGTCCAACTGGTCTGGTTCGCCTCCGATTGCAGCAATCAGAGTTTGAGACTCGGTCTCAGTCGAAGTTGAGGGTGATGCATCATCACCGTTTTCAACGGGTTCTGGTTCGTCTGTCGCACAAGCAGCGAGTGATAGCAGCAAAGCTGCACTAACTGCTGTTGCGCCAATGGTCTTTTTGAGCGTGTTACCGTTTTTGGTCCTCATGGCTCTCTCCTTAAGCTACGTAAGAGTGTTCATTCAAATGAACACATCTTCATTTTGCTACTACATTTACGCTAATGTAGCTTCTGATGCAATCTTTTACAAGATTGAAACTTTTGTTTTAGGAGTTTGGATGACTTTTTCTTTGCTGGTGATGGACGGGCAGCGACGATTTATGGTTGCCGCAGCCGCCACAAAAACCCTGTCGGTTGGAGCATCCGTGATGGCCATTCGTCCCAGAATTGGTGGGGTTTTATCCCAAGCACTGACCAACCCTGAACTTAGGGGCCTTGGTTTTGAAAACTTGGCATCAGGCCTAGATCCAAAACTCGCCTTGGAGGCTTCACTTGCTAAAGATAACGATCTAGAAACAAGGCAGATGGCGCTAATGAATATGTCTGGAGATTCCGCTTTTCGAACTGGTTCGGAGTGCTTGTCTATGGCGGGGGGAGTTGCAGAAGCAGGGTTTGCAATCATTGGAAATCTGCTCAGTGGTCCAGATGTGATTCAATCTATGCGTAATAAGTTTCGCCCTGTTGAAGGGCTCGCAGATTTGTCAAAACTGGCAATGGAAATGATGTTCGCTGGTCAAACAGCCGGTGGGGATTCCAGGGGGTTGCAGAGTGCAGCAATTTTGGGAAGAGACATGTTGGCAATGGGTTCTGATTATTCAGTTGCAGAAATAGACATCAGGGTTGATGAGCACGAGACTCCCCTGCAGGAATTGGATCGAATTTTGAAACTAGCTTTGGCGGAAGAGAGGCTCAGGCTTCTCGCCTAATCTCCAAACGGGGTCGCTGCA
Organism: uncultured Micrococcales bacterium; assembly: GCA_913062975.1. GTDB lineage: Bacteria > Actinomycetota > Actinomycetes > Actinomycetales > Microbacteriaceae > CAJXVY01. The sequence continues at coordinate 32,955 of CAJXZO010000005.1, read as the reverse complement.
CCCAGAACAACCGCCTTCGAGTCGCCCACGTTTTCCCACCAGTGGGTTTTAGTGCAGTCATAGGTGAGTGAGTCACCAGCATTTAGAGTGTGGGAGTCCTCACCATGGTGAATTTTTACCTTGCCCTTCAGAACTAACACGCACTCTGTTCCAAGTCTGCGGAAAGGTCTATCGGCGTTTGAAAAGCCAACTGGCATAACAGTTTCGATTAGTTGCAACGATGTGGAAAGAGATGGCGTCAACAGCTCTCGCTGAAGCCCTGCCTCGTCTGACTCCTTGTCAATTGGGTCCAATTTTTTTCGTTGATCTTTGGTGACAAGAGGAGAGGAGTTTGTGTTTTCTAAATCTAAAATCTGTGAAAGTTCAACCGAAAGGCCCGCTGCCAACCTGCTCAGCGTCTGCAGTGATGGGTTACCAATGCCACGCTCCAACTGACTGATGACTCCGGCACTCACACCTGCTCGTTTTGACAGGTCTTCAACCGTCATTCCCATGCGAGCTCGGATTCGTTTTAGTGCTGTGGCAACCGCTTCAATGGTTGATTGGTCTCTGTCCATTGCTTCAGCATACAAGTAGTAAATCGTGTGTTAGCGTCATTATCTTGAAGATTGAAGCTAGCTTGAGCGTAAATATTAAGCTGGGCTTTAGAGGTGAAAAATGAGAGATCAGACTCCAATCGATGGCTTTGCGGAGTCTTGGCTTAACCAACTTTTGAAAGATTCACCGATGCTTGCAACCGAGATTGGTGTTGATCTAAACCAGCATCAACTCGATGATTTTTCACCAGAGCGGATTGATGACAACAGGCGCAAAATTGCCCTTGCTAAATCTGAACTCTCAGCAATTCAGCCTGAAGATTTCACAGATGAAATTACAAAGCATGCGATGTTGGCTGATTTTGATTCCAAACTAGAAATCGTTGATTCGGGTTGGGTTTATAGAGACCTAAACAACATTGCCTCTGCAGTTCAAGGTATCCGAGATGTATTTGACCTGATGCCGATGAACACGCTCGACAATTGGGAAAACGTCTCTAGTCGAATAGCCGATATCCCTAGAGCAATTGCGGGCTACCAGCAAACATTGGAAGTTGGGGTGAATACAAACCAAACCCCCGCGAAAAGACAAGTGGTTGAGGTCATTCAACAAATTAGGGAGCTGGTTTCTCCTAAAGGGCCTCTTCAGCAAATGGTCTTGGCTGGTTCTGCTGAATTCACCCAATTGGATTCTAGGCTTCACAATTCCTTTGAGAAAGCTTCAGCCTCCTTGCAGGAGTTTCAAGGGTTTCTGCAGCACGATCTTCTACCGTCCGCTACTGATAATGAAGCGGTTGGACGAGACCTGTATTCACTTCTTAGCAATAGGTTTTTGGGTCAAAAGATTGACCTGGACGAGACATATGTCTGGGGCTTAGAGCAGTTGGCAGAAATCGAAGCTGAGCAACTGGCGGTTGCCAATCAAATCAAACCAGGAGTAATGATTGAAGAGGCCTTTGAAATTTTGGATAGAGACCCCGCCTACCAAATTGAGGGTTCTGAAAACTTAAGGGCTTGGATGCAGGGGACTTCTGATTTGGCTGTGAAGCAACTCGATGGTGTGTTTTTTGAAATACCCGCACCATTGATGGCGTTGGAGTGCATGATCTCGCCGACCAATCAAGGGGGAATTCACTACACCCAACCTGCTGAGGATTTCTCCAGGCCAGGAAGAATGTGGTGGTCAATTCCGACTGGAGTAAATAATTTCTCGACCTGGCGCGAGAAAACAACTGTCTATCACGAGGGTGTGCCGGGACATCACCTTCAGCTGGGGTGGCAGGTTTACAACAAAGACCTCAATGGCTGGCGAAGGAATGTCAGCTGGACCAGTGGCCACGGTGAGGGCTGGGCTCTCTATGCAGAGCAGCTAATGCAAGAGTTTGGTTTTTTGGATGATCCTGCAGACCGAATGGGAATGCTCGATGCCCAGAGAATGAGGGCTGCCAGAGTGGTTTTGGACATTGGGGTTCATCTTGAAAAAGAGATTCCCGAAGGTGGGCAAACCTGGGATTACGAATACGCAAAGAGTTTCATGAGGCGAAATGTGTCCATGAATGACAAGTCGTTGGAGTTTGAAATCAATAGATATTTTGGCTGGCCCGGTCAGGCACCAAGTTACAAAATTGGACAGAGGGTATGGAATCAGCTAAGGAGCGATCAACAGGCAAGGCTAGGGTCAAAGTTTGACCTGAAGAAATTCCACTCAGATGCTCTGAAATTGGGGGGAGTTGGACTGGATACCCTGCTCTTCGCTTTTAAGTAGATTCACGTGCTTGAATCTTTTTGGCTGTTGTTAGTTTGTGCGCGAGGCGGGACTTGAACCCGCACGTCCCGAAGGACACTGGCACCTGAAGCCAGCGCGTCTACCATTTCGCCACTCGCGCGTGATGAACGAACAGAGATTACCAGTTTTAGTCATCGATGGCTAAGGAATAACAGCAATAGACTGGTAACTCACAACTTGGGAGAAGTAATGGGTCTGCTGGACAAGCTCGAAAAAGGCATCGAGAAAGTTGTTCGCAAGCCCTTTAGCGCAACCTTCAAATCTCCTGTTGAGATCATTGAAATTGCAGCTCAAATCAAAAACTACATGGACAGTCAGGTTTCACTTGAAAAAGAGCAGAAACTTGTTGACCATCGTTACAAAATCCTGGTCTCTGAAGCTGATTTTGAAAAACTCAGCGAAAACCAATTGGGCTTTGATCGAGAACTAACTGAATTAGTCCAAAACCACATAGCTGAAAAGCACTACTCAACCATTGATGATCTTCGGTTTGTGCTTGGAAAATCAGATGAGCTTTCACTTGGTGAACTAGACATCAAGGTGATGCAGACAGAACAAGATGTCTATTGGCAACCGTTTATAGAACTAGCAGATCAAAAGCTTGCTCTGACCAAGGGCAGAACTCGAGTTGGTCGTGGTGGTGAGTCTGAGATCAAGATCAATGACCGTGCACTCTCCAGAGTTCACCTTGAGCTGCTGTTCAATGGTGAGAAAGCTGGCGTTAGAGACCTCGGCTCAACCAATGGAAGCGCGATAAATGACCAGAAATTCACAGAAGCCCCACTGGTGAATGGCGATACGATTACCTGCGGAAACACCGAAATCAAGTTTTATTATCTGCCGCAACTGAAGGAGGACGCTTGAGTGAACTAGCTTTGCTTCTGGTTCGCATTGGATTTGTTGCGGTGTTATGGATTTTCATCTTTAGCCTGCTAAGCGTTATCAGGGCTGACATTTATGGTCGTCGAGTCGTGAGAACCGTTGCCGAACAAAGTGGTTCACGGGTTGCCAACAAAGTGGAGGGACCAGGGAACCCAGATCTCGCTAGTGAACGAGAAATGGAATCCGGTGGTCCATCACATTTGTATGTGATTACCGGTGTTGGTGCCGGTTCCAAAATTCCACTCGACAAACGAGAACTATTCGTTGGTCGAGCGCCTAGTTGTGAGCTAGTGGTCACTGATGAATTTGCATCCTCCCAGCATGCCAAGGTTGTCCACATCGGTGGTGACTGGGTGGTTCAGGATTTGGGCTCAACCAACGGAACCTATGTTGATGGAGTTCGGATTCAAACCCCAGAGGTGTTGAGAATGAACATCCCGGTGCGGGTGGGTAAGACAACGTTTGAATTGAGGCCGTAATGGGCATCAAACAAATCTCAGCTGCAGCAAGTGACATCGGTAAACACCGCTCCAGCAATCAAGACAGCGGTTACGCCGGCTACCGTTTATTTTTTGTTGCAGACGGAATGGGTGGTCACGCAGGTGGTGACTTGGCATCGGCCATCTCCTCTCAACGAATTGCCCTGACTGACAACAGCTATGAATCCTCAGAGGAGGCTCTGCAGGAGCTATATGACTCGGTGATAGAAGCAAATCAGATGCTGAACAACACAGTTGCCGAGCATCCAGAGCTAAGTGGCATGGGGACAACCTTTTCAGGGTTATTGATTCATGACAATTACGCAATCATCTCTCACATAGGTGACAGTAGGGTTTATCTCTGCAGGGACGGGTCGGTCACGCAAATCACCAGTGACCACACCTTTGTTCAGAAACTTTTGGACACAGGTCGTATTACTCCCGAAGAGGCCCTCACTCACCCAAGACGATCAGTTCTGATGAGAGTTCTGGGAGATGTTCATACAGACCCAGAGCTGGACATGTTGAAGGTGGAGACAAGACCTGGAGATCGTTGGCTGATTTGCTCAGATGGTCTAAGCGGTGTTGTCCCAGATGAGCTGGTTGACACCATTGTTGCCTCTGACACCTCTGCTGAGGAAACAACAAGATTGCTGGTTGAACAAGCACTATTGTTCGACGCCCCCGACAATGTCACCGTTGTAATAACGGACATTGTTGATGAGAAGGAGAAGACAGAGTTTGAGCCATCACCTAGGTTCGTTGGATCTTCCGCAAATGAAATAGTCATCGAAGATCAATCTGGTTCCAGGATCTTGAGATTGCTGAACCCCAGAAACCTAGTCGATTTGCTAACCCCTTCCGAAGACCCAACTGAGTATGCTCCAGAATCCGAGGAGCTACTAGAGAAGATTTTGAAAACAACCCAGCGAAAAATTCGCTGGCGGACTGCTCGAATCATTGCAAGCTGGATTCTCATCTTCGCTATCGCAATTGCTGTGGGCTTCGGTGCGTACAACTACACCCAGACTCGTTATTACGTTGCAGAAAGTGATGGCGAGGTAGTCATCTTCAAGGGAATCCGCGAGGCCCTTGGCCCATTGAGTTTCTCTTCCGAATTCGAGTCAACCGGAATCATTGTTGAGGAGCTACCGGCTTTCCAGCAGACCCTGATCGAAAGATCAATCACCGCTGAGTCACTCGAAGACGCTCAAAGAATTATCAGCGAGCTTAGGGAAAGCATTCCTGATGAGTAATATGAGTTTGACCCAGGCACTTCCAAGGCTGATCAATTCGGTTCCAAGGTCTAGATCCATGGAGGCTGTGTTACTTTTTTGGGTGGCCGGAATGCATGCATTCCAACTCGCCCAGATTCAACTCTCAGCCACAGATAACTTGGATGAGCAAATACTGCTTTATTGGACTCCCTTATTTTTGGCTTCTTTTGTCTTCCACATGGTACTCAGGTTCAAGGCCAAGGCAGCTGACAGTTTGCTTCTGCCCCTTGCAACCCTGCTAAACGGTCTTGGCATCAGCATGATTTATCGACTGGACCTCGCTGAGGCTGCACGAGGCAACGAGCAATTGCTTGGCATGAGACAAGTTTGGTTGACCTTGTTTGCCATGGCCGTTGCTGCTTTGGTGCTCTGGGTGTTGAAAAACCACATGACCCTCAAGCGCTTCACCTACATAGCAATGGCAGCTGGCATCCTCACTTTGCTGCTCCCAATGCTTCCAGTGATTGGAGCCGAGATCAACGGGGCAAGGCTTTGGATAAGGCTTGGCGAGCTAACCTTCCAGCCTGGTGAGATTGCCAAGCTGCTCTTAGTTATTTTCTTTGCCGGCTACCTAACCAAGCATCGTGACAGCTTGAGTCTCATTGGAAAGAAAATCTGGGGTGTGAGAATTCCTAGAGCCCGGGATTTGGGCCCCTTGCTTTTGGTTTGGGTTGCCTCTCTCGGGGTACTGGTTTTGCAGCGTGACCTTGGAACCTCGCTTTTGTATTTCGGTATATTCCTAGCTTTGCTCTATGTGGCTACGGGTCGGGGTTTCTATGCTGCAATTGGAATAGGCATGATTATCACTGGCGGTTTAGTGGCCTCGCAGTTATTGAGTTATGTCGGCAACAGGTTTGATTCATGGCTTAACCCATTTGTTCAAGAAAACTACACGGGCGTTGGTGGAAGCTACCAATTAGTGCAAGGTTTATTTGGAATGGCTCATGGCGGGATCCTCGGAGCCGGCTTGGGTGGTGGTTATCCGCAATTAGTTCCACTTGCTGCCAATGATTTTATCTTTGCAGCAGTTGCTGAAGAGCTTGGTCTGGTTGGGGTCTTCGCGGTGCTATCCATCTATCTGCTTATTACCTATAGGGGTCTAAGAATTGCGATATCTCACAGAGATGACTTCTCCAGGTTGCTGGCAGCCGGGCTTAGCTTTGTGATTGCTCTCCAGGTATTCATTGTTGTTGGAGGGGTTTTGCGCCTAGTTCCGCTAACTGGATTGACAACTCCGTTTTTGGCAGCGGGGGGTAGTTCGCTTCTTGCAAACTGGTTAGTGATAGCTCTTCTGCTAAGAATCAGTGATTCTGCAAACAAGCAGGTGATTCAATGAGTAAGTCAATCAGGAGGCTCACAAGCTTCATCCTATTAATGTTCATCGCTTTATTTGCCTTTGCCACCAACATTCAGGTTTTCCAAGCTGATGCTCTAGTTGGTGATGGTCGAAATGTCAGAGCCAGCTATGACAGCTATAAGACCCTTAGGGGTTCGATCCTGGTTGAATCAACACCTGTTGCATCAAGCTATGAGGTGGATGACAACTTCCGCTATCAGCGGGAGTATGAGTCGGAGATCTATAGCCACCTAACTGGTTATTTCAGTTTGTTCCAAGGAAGCACTGCGATCGAGCGTGAAATGAGCAACTTCCTTTCTGGTCAATCCTCAGCACAGTTTTTTGATCAAATAAATGCGGTGTTGAGTGGAACACCGATTAGTGGGGCCAATGTCGAGCTCACCATCGATGATGGCCTGCAACGCGCAGCCTGGGATGCACTCGGATCATCTCGTGGAGCGGTAATTGCGATAGATCCGCGCACCGGAGATATTAAGGCACTCGTTTCCAAACCAGGGTTTGATGCCAACCTGCTGGCCAGTCACAGCTTCTCTTCAAGTTCCTCTGCCTATGAGGAACTACTCACCGATGAAGCAGCCCCGCTAATCAACCGAGCCATCACTGGCGATCAATATCACCCGGGAAGCGTTTTCAAAATGGTGGTGGCGGCAGCTGCGTTGGAAAGTGGTAATTTCACCCCAGAATCAGAGTTTGAAGATTCTGATTCGCTGAGACTGCCGGGAAGCATTAGTTCCATTTCTAATGCTTCTGACACAACCTGCGGTGATGGTGAGACCGTCACACTAAGAACTGCGTTTGTGAAAAGCTGCAATATTCCATTTGCGGAATTGGGTATGCAGCTGGGTGAAAACGAGCTCAGGGTTCAATCAGAACTTTTTGGAATTGGCAGAAGTGTTGAGATTCCAATGAGCGTTTCGCCAAGCACCTTCCCTCAGGACATGACAGAGGCTCAAGTTGCTCTGAGTTCATTCGGTCAATTCAATGTTCGAATGACACCGATGCAGGTGGCGATGATAACCTCAGCGATTGCCAATCAGGGTGTTATCTACACTCCGCAACTAATTGATCGGGTTGTTTCAAACAACCTTGAGCTTCTTTCAGAACCAAGCCCGCAGGTTTTTGGCTCACCGATATCGCAGTCAACCGCAGGCATCCTCACTCAGATGATGTTTGAATCAGTTGAGATTGGATCGAGTGGAAATGCGAAGATTCCCGGCATGGCGGTGGCAGGAAAGACCGGCACTGCAGAAAACGGATTCGGTGATCCCTTCACCTATTGGTTCACGGGTTTCGCTCCCGCCGAAAACCCAGATCTTGTAGTGACGGTGGTGGTTGAGGGAGACAGTCAGGCTAGAACTGGAAACACGGTTGCAGCCCCAATCGGCAAGAGGCTTCTGGAGAGTGTTCGATGAAGCCTGAGATGGGACAGCTCTATGGAGGGCGGTATCGACTAGAAACCCGAATCGCCATTGGTGGCATGGGTGAGGTTTGGCAGGCTCAGGATGAACGCATCGTGCGAAAGGTCGCCATCAAGATTCTAAAAGAGGAATATCTTGGTGACCCTGGGTTTATTGCAAGGTTCAGATCAGAGGCTAAAAGTGCGGCGCTGGTTGAGCATGAGGGCATCGCAAATGTTTATGACTACGGTGAGGACACCGGCAGTGCCTATCTGGTGATGGAGTTGGTTCCAGGGCAAGCGCTGTCCAGAATCCTAGAGCGCGAGAAAAAGCTAGATCAAGAAAAGGTTCTAGACATAATGGCGCAGACTTCCAGAGCCCTGGCGGCTGCCCATCAAAGGGGTTTGGTTCATAGGGACATAAAGCCTGGGAATCTGCTAATTACTCCAGAGGGTCAAGTGAAGATCACTGATTTTGGTATTGCTCGAGTTGGCGATCAGGTGCCACTGACCAAAACCGGTCAGGTGATGGGAACGGTTCAGTATCTGGCACCAGAGCAGGCAACTGGGAAGACCTCCACCTATGCAACTGATTTGTATTCACTGGGCATAGTTGCCTATGAGGCTCTGACTGGGAAGAGACCTTTCACGGGTGAAACCCAAATGGCAATTGCCATGGCCCAGATCAATGAAACTCCTCCCGCTTTGCCAGAAAACGTTGACCCCCGAGTTCAATCACTGGTGATGAACTGTTTAGCCAAAAAACCCAACCAGCGACCAGAGAGTGCTAATTCATTGGCAATCAGGTCTGAGGGTCTGCTTAGAGAGAAAAGGCGTGCGGAATCTGGCTCTGATGCCAACACGGATCAGCTTGAGGAGATTGAAGAGAAGACCATTGCCATGCAATTGGCTGACACCGCTCCGATTCCGAAAGCTCCAGTTATTTGGCCATGGCTTGCATTCATTGGTTTGATGGTGGTCAGCGTCGGAGTGGTTTTGGCTGCAATTTTTTCAACTCCGGGTGAAATAGTTCAGCCCGAACCAGAGCCTGAGCCAGCTGAGCAGGTTGACCCCCAACCAGAGACTGAATCAGAGCCTGAGGACAACGCTTCAGAATCTGTGGTGATTCGCTATGAGGATGTCGAAGGCAGAAGCATCGCCGAGGTGACCAGTTATCTGAATAATCTTGGCTTTAGTGTGAATGCGGTTGCGGGACAAGTTTTGGATGGACAGGATTCAAGAGTGAGAACTGTTTATTCCGCAACACCCCTGGGAAACATTCCAGTTGGTGAAGAAATAACGGTTAGTTATTACGTGGGGGATTATTCAGATGAAACCAATGAAATCCAGGAGCCCGTTGAGCCCATTCCAGATGAGGAAAATCCTGATGAGCCAACAGAGGGTGAGCCAAGACCAGACGATGTTAGTAACGAAGATATTAACGATGCGCCAGCCGCGGATGAAACCACTAACTGAAAACTAAGATTTGAGTACGAGGAGACACTGAATTGACCGAGAATCCACGCCTTATTGCGGGTCGCTACCGCCTGGGTGAGCTGGTTGGTCGCGGGGGCATGGCCGAAGTCTATGAGGGCACCGACACAAGGCTTGGAAGAACAGTTGCGGTCAAGTTATTGAAATCAGACCTGGCGAATGATGAGAGCTTTGAAGAAAAATTCAGGCAAGAGGCTCAGGCCAGTGCTCGAATGGCGCACCCAACCATTGTTCGTGTTTATGACGCTGGTGAAGAGGTAAGCAAGGATGAGTTTGGCAATGAGCGCAAGGTGCCATTCATCGTCATGGAGTTTGTGAATGGAACACTGCTTAGAGACCTAATCCACAATGGCGAGGTCACCACTGAGCAAGCTGTTAACTATTCATCAAGCATTCTTACAGCTTTAGAAGTCTCACATAAAGCAGGAATCATCCACCGAGACATGAAACCAGCCAACGTGATGGTGGTTGGCAACGATCAGGTGAAGGTCATGGATTTCGGTATTGCCAGAGCTGTCACCGACAACTCCGCAACCAAGGCCGCGACCATGGGCATTTTGGGAACCGCTCAGTATTTCTCTCCCGAGCAGGCAAGGGGAGAAGCGGTTGATTCTAGAACGGATTTGTATTCAACCGGAGTCATGCTTTATGAGATGTTGGCTGGAAGGCCCCCTTTCAAAGGCGAAAGTGCTGTCAGCGTTGCCTATCAGCACGTGAGTGAAGCTGTTATCCCACCATCCGAGCACAACCCCGCCGTTTCCAAGGAGCTAGACGCAGTGGTGATGAAGTCCATGGAAAAGGGGCGGGAAGAAAGATACCAATCAGCCGAGGAGTTCCGTGAAGATCTAATTGCTGCGGTGAGCAACACCAGGGCTGAGATTTTAGAAAGCAAGCCGCCAACAGCCAATCTTGCTAAAACCGAGGTGATGGAAACAGGCACCGACGGGTTGCCAACTGGACTGAGTGAATCTTTCAAAACTGCTCCCGAGCAAGTCATTAGCTCCGCGGATAGGGCCAATGCGGGGGTTATCTGGGGATTTGGAACTGCTGTTGTGGTGATTTTGCTTGGACTGGGTTTTTGGTTTTCCCAAAACCTGCTCGGCATAAACCCCAATGCCCCCACTCCAACGGGCGGGATCATTGTTAGCGATGTAACCGGTGAGGAATACACCGAGGCCTATGACCAGCTAAGTGCTCAAGAATTATTGGTCCTAAGGGTTTATGAGAAAAGCGAAAATGTTGAGCAAAACTTTGTAATTCGAATGGAACCCGAGGCTGGCACCGAGGTGATTCAAAACACCCCGATTACTCTCTATGTTTCCTCTGGTCCGGACCTGCTAACTGTTCCAAACCTAACTGGTCTCACCGAAGAGGATGCCATCGGTCAGATTGATTCAAATGGTTTGGAACTGGGAAGAATTTCCTCGGTGAACAGTGCAGTTGTTCCAGAAGGTGTGGTCATAACCAGTGATCCGGTTGCCAACGTCGAGGTTCCAACAGAAACCACGGTTGACATTGTTTTGTCCAATGGGCAAGTGTTTGTTCCCGATGTCACCAACCTGGATGTTGTTGATGCCAGGAGATTACTAACAGCACCAGAAGTGAGCTATGAAGTAAGTGTTGAGATTTTGGATGCAGAGATTTGTTTGGGAGATCCAGGAACGGTTGTTATCAGTCAGTCCATAGTTCCAGGATTGCAGGATCAACTGCAAGAGATCACCTTATTTGTTGAGTGTGTGAATCAGCCCGAACCTGAGCCTGAGCCAGAACCAGAACTAGATCCTGGTCTCGATCCAGAACCTGAGCCTGCACCAGAAGAAATGCCGGCTAGCTAATTAGTGGCTGCATTTCCTTGGCTTTTGCAGCAGCACCCTCAAGCCCAATGGATTCCAGCCAGTTACCCAGCATTAGGTAGCCACCCTCGGTGACCACACTCTCCGGGTGAAATTGAACACCGTGAATTGGTTTTGAAACATGCTGCAAGCTCATCACAATGCCTGATTCAGTTTCACCGGTGATCACTAGGTCTTTAGGGACTGTTGACCTTGTCACTGCGAGCGAGTGATAACGGGTTGCCCTGAAGTCCTGTTTTAGGCTTTGGAACAGCATCGAATCCTTATGTTTCACCGTGCTGGTTTTTCCATGCATCAATTCTGGCGCGGACTCAACGGTGGCCCCCATTGCCTCGGCGATGGCTTGATGGCCTAGGCAAACACCAAGCACCGGGTAATTGGTTTCCAATGCGTGGGTCACTATCGGAATTGAAATGCCAGCACTTGCTGGGTTACCAGGACCTGGGCTTATTAGCACCCCATCATACTTGGCTAGGGTCTTAGCAATTTGATCATCAGTTATTGAATCATTGCGAATGACTTCGGTTTCAGCACCCAATTGCTGCAGATAGCCATTCAGGGTGTAGACGAAACTGTCGTAGTTATCAACGACCAAGACACTAACCATTGGCACATTCTACCCTTAGAGCCATTAGACTTTTCAGCATGGTAGATGACCGCGACAGACTAAAGCCAGAAATTGTCTCTGATGGCGAGAGTGACCCAAATCCGCTTTGGTTCAAGATTGTAATGTTTGGCTTCATGATTGCAGGCCTTGCCTGGATCTTGGTTTTTTATATCTCCAGCGCTAGATACCCATTGGGTGCTGCAGTTCCTGGACTAAACATTGGTAACTGGAACATCCTGGTTGGTTTTGGAATCGCAATGATCGGTTTCATGATGACCACCAGGTGGAAATAACTCAGTAGAGCCTTCCAACACCAACATAGGTAAGTAATGCTAGTAGGCCTATCACCAACAGAATTCCCAACCATTGCGCGAAGCGTCTGTTGGGTTTTCGAGTTTCTGAATAAACAGCTGCAATCAATGCACCTGTGATCAGCCCACCAAGGTGACCCTCCCAGCTAATGCCTGAGACAAAGAAGCCAATTCCCAGGTTAATTGCAATCAACAGCAGTAGCTGCTGCGGGTTTTCACCGAGGCTGCGAAGGATGATGAAAAAGGCACCCATCAAACCAAAGAAAGCTCCGCTCGCTCCAACCACCGGGATTCTTGGATCCGATAGCCACAAAACAGCCACCGAGCCACCGATGATGCTCAAAAGATAAAGAAGCAGATACCTGTTTCGACCAAGCATTGGCTCCAACTGAGAGCCAAAGATGTAGATGGCGAATGAGTTGAACAGGATATGAAAAGGGCCGGTCCAATCGTGAACAAACCCCGCTGTAATCATTCGCCAGGGTTCAAAGGGCGTAAATAGCGGTGCATAGAACATTGCATTGGTGAACGCGGCACCAATGGGGGAAATCTGCCCAAGCCAAATCAAACCGTTTATGGCCAACAGCCAAACGGTTACCGGAGCGTCAAAACGACTCCGAAGAGCCATGTTTAGACCTTTTCGATAGAGATTGACTCAATTACAACATCTTCAGTTGGTCGGTCCCGACCATCTGTTGAACTTGCGCCAATATTGTCAACAACAGCCTTGCTCTCATCATCAACAACCTCACCGAAAACAGTGTGACGACCCTGCAACCAGGTGGTTGGGGCCAGGGTGATGAAGAACTGGCTTCCGTTGGTGCCGGGGCCTGCGTTTGCCATAGCAAGTTTGTATGGAGCATTGAAATCTAGCTCTGGGTGGATTTCATCTTCAAACTGGTAGCCAGGTCCACCCATTCCGGTGCCGGTTGGGTCTCCGCCCTGAATCATGAAGTCTGCGATGACGCGGTGGAAGATTACTCCGTTATACAAAGGAGTTCCAGATTGAACGTCGTTTGTGCTGGGGCTGCGCCATTCCTTTTCGCCGGTGGCAAGACCTTCAAAGTTTTCAACTGTCTTTGGTGCGTGCAGACCAAAGAGATTTACCTTGATGGCGCCGTGATTAGTATTAATAGTTGCAATAGATGTTGGAGAACTCATTTGACTATTGTGCCAGAGATTTTAGATAGTTTTAGTTGACAAAGACTAAACATACGTTTAGTGTACTAAACATGCGTTCAGTAGCCGCCCAAAAGCTCATTGATACAGGCGTGGAGCTTTTTAGTGCAGATGGCTTTGAGTCTGTGAGCGTGCGGGACATAACAAATGCTGCAGAAGTCTCTCCCGGGTTACTAATCCATCATTTCAAATCCAAAGAAAAATTCATTGAGGCTTGCATCGATCACGTGTTTGGCGAAGTGCTTGACTTTAAGACTCAGCCAGAGGCTCTGAACATGAGCTCTCAATTGGAAAAATGGAAAGCTAACCCAGAGTTTTATCAAATTCCGCTTCGCTTTTTCAAAGTGGTGATGTCATCGAACACTGAACACGGGCGAAGGCTGTTTCAGCTGATTCTGGATGGGTCAAAACAGGTTTTGGAGGATGGTCTGAGACAAGGAGTGATCAAAAGGCCGAAAGATATTGAAATGACGAATCTGGTTCTGACCGTGAATTCGTTGGGAACTGTGTTGCTCAGCGATTACATCAAAGAGCAATTGGGCGGGGAGTTCACCGACCCGACGGTTGCCCAGGGCTTCATGGAAGCAAGTCTTGAAGTATACACAAACGGTGTCTATGCACCACGAACAACAGGAGAAGAATGAGCGCAATAGTGTTCAAAAACCTAACCAAGAAATACGGCAAACAATATGCCGTAAATGACCTCGCCGTTGAAATAGAAACTGGCAAAATAACTGGGTTTCTGGGGCCGAATGGTGCCGGCAAATCGACCTCCCTCAGATGTTTGGTGGGACTTGCTGCCCCCACCGACGGAAGCTCAACAATCAACGGTGTTCCCTATCAGGAGCTAGAAAATCCACTGAGCCAAGTTGGCACCGTTCTAGACAGCAGAGGATTCCATCGAGGCCTGACAGGCAAACAAAACCTCAAGGTAATAGCGGCAGCTGCAGGTATTGATGATGCTCGTGTTGATGAGGTCTTAGAAAAAGTCGAGCTTTCGGATGCTGCAAACAAAAGAGTCGGCAAATACAGTCTGGGGATGAAACAGAGGCTAAGCCTGGCTGGTGCGCTGCTCGGTGATCCTGAGATTCTGATTTTGGACGAGCCAGCAAATGGGCTCGACCCAGTCGGAATCGCCTGGCTCAGAACGTTTCTGAAAAAGTTGGCCGAGGGTGGCAGAACTATTCTGATCTCCTCTCACCAACTAGCAGAGATGCAGAACACCGTTGATGATGTTCTGATCATCCACAAAGGAAAACTGGTTGCCTCGGGAACACTCTCTGACATCACCCAAGGTGACACTCTCGAGCAAGCCTTTCTCAGACTGACAGGAGGTGCGGCATGAAGCTTCTAGTCTCTGAACTGCGCAAGGTTATATATGTTCGCTCCAATTGGGGATTGCTGGTTGGTGCGATTTTCATCTCTGCGGTTGGAACTGCGGTTACCGTCCCGATTTTGGCTCCAGTTGAAGGTGGAGCGGTATTTGGAGTCTCCTTGCAGGAAACTTCTGGAGTTGACTCGGTTTATGCCAATGCCGTTAGTGGTTATATCTTTGCAATCATCCTGGGAATCCTGCTGATGTCGGGAGAATTCAGGCACGGAACAGCCGTTGCCACCTTCCTCACCTCTCCCAAGCGCTACCGAGTTGTGTTTGCAAAGCTGGCAGTGAGTGCGTTGGCTGCAGCTGCTTTGATGATAATCAGCGCTGTAGCTGGATTTATAGCGGGTTGGTTGGCGCTGCAAACTGTTGACGATGCAGCCTCGCCCAGTGAGAACCTGTTTTTGAACCTAATTCTTGCCTCAGCATTGGCTGGAGCCGTGCTGGGAGTGATTGGTTTAGCTATTGGAACGCTTATTAAAAACCAGTTGCTAGCAATTGTGGTCACCCTGGTTTATTTGTTTATTGTAGATCCATTGTTATTAGCTCTGTTCCCAGACTCAGCCAAGTTTTTGCCGACAGGTTTGATTACAGCAATGCTGAACCTGGACATTGATGCTCCGGAGCTTGGAATCAACACCAATAACTACCTACCACCCTTTGAAGCAGCTGGCTTCTTGGTGGCATTCGGTGTTGTGTTTGCAGGAGTTGCCATGTTCACATCCCTACGGCGAGACATCGATTAGAAGCTCGATTAAGTAAATAACCGCAAGGGACTGCCCTTGCGGTTATTTAGGGAAAATATTTAGAGTCCCTTGGGCTTCATGTATTTCTGAGCCAAAGCACTTAGGAAGTCAAAAGCCAGGGCCAAAACAGCAATCATTACAGCACCGATTAAGATCGCGGAATCTCGGTTGTTCACCAAACCTGAGTTGATGGTCACACCCAATCCGCCTCCTCCCACCAAAAATGCAAGAGCAGCGAAACCCACATTGATAACAACTGCGGTGCGAATGCCGGCCAAAATCACAACCACCGAAAGTGGTAGCTCAATTTTGGTGAGAATCTGTCGTGCGGTAAGACCCATGCCTCTTGCGGCGTCGATGACACTTCTATCAACCTGCTCGAGCCCAACTATTGTGTTTCTCAAAACTGGTAGTAGAGAGTAAGTTGCCAAAGCAACCAGCACCGTGAAAGCCCCGGCTCCCAGCCAGGAAAAGAAAATCACGATCAGGCCGTAAACGGGCAATGATTGACCAAGTCCCAGTGTGTTCACCAAGAAGGACTTGAGGCGGGGGAATCCCTTTCTTGTTACCAAGATTCCTATTGGCACGGCTATCAGAATCACTAGTGCTGAAGATGCAAGTCCGAGTGAGATTGTCTCAACCAACTGGCTCTGGAGCTTTTCAGGATCCAAAATGGAGAGTGTGGTTTTGTCCAGATCTGAATAAAACCATACGGCCACTCCAATCAGTGAAAGCGTAAGCGCAAACAGTGGCGAGATTATTAAATCTAATCTCTCCGCAAGAGGTGTTCGCTGGGTATTGGGGCTAGTTGCAATACTCATGCTTATCCCTGACCGTCACTCATGATCAATTTGGCAAGGCTCTCGATTGTGGTGCAACCGAGGTACTTACCTCGCCTGTCGGTAACACACGCCATACCAGCTGAAGACTGCAACATAACTGTCAGTGCATCCTGGAGTGTATCCTCAGGCTGCAGATCAACCGTTACCGGTCTTCCTGATTTTTCAATTGGTTGGCTGGTCCGGTTCAGTGCTCGCTCATCAATCCACCTGAGTGGTCTTCCATTGCTATCAAGTAGCAATCCAACCTGATCGGGGGATTCCTGCAATTCCTTCAACGCCTCTTCACGCATCACCGGTGCTGTCAAAATTGGCACCTGGTGCAGTTCGGTGTCGCTTACCTTTTTCAGGGTAAGACCCTTCAAGATTGCACCTGAGCCCAAGAAGCTTTCAACAAACTCATCAGCTGGATGGGCAAGGATTGCCTCTGGGGTGTCAAGTTGGGCAATTTCTGAACCCTCTCGCAAAATAGCGATTCGGTTACCCATCTTGATGGCCTCGTCAATATCGTGAGTGACGAAGACAATTGTCTTTTTCACCTCACTCTGAAGTCTCAAAAACTCATTCTGCAAACGGTCACGGGTTATTGGGTCGATCGCACCAAATGGCTCATCCATCAGAAGCACATCTGGGTCAGCTGCCAACGCTCTGGCAACACCAACTCGTTGCGCCTGACCTCCGGATAGCTCCTTTGGGTAGCGATCCCGGTAAGTGTCTGGGTCCATCGAAACCAGCTCAAGCAGCTCATCGACTCGGGTGGCGATGTCTTTCTTTTTCCAACCCAACAAATTTGGAACGGTCGCAATGTTTTCGGCAATCGTCCTGTGTGGGAAAAGACCCACCTGCTGAATCACATAACCGATCTTTCTGCGAAGCTCTGATGGATTTACATCAGTTACATCTTCACCATCAATAACGATTCGGCCCGAAGTTGGCTCAATCAGGCGGTTGATAAGCCTAAGAGTTGTCGACTTACCACAACCCGAAGGTCCAACCAGCACCAAAACCTCACCTCGTTGAACCTCTAAATCGAGGTTGTCCACTGCTGGGTCTAGATCCGGCCCGTAGGACTTAACAATATTTTCTAGACGAATTAGTACGTCACTCATCGAATACCTTTCGAGATTGTGGCCACCCTTAGGGCCTGAAGAATTAGGTCAATAATTACTGCAAGAATCAGACACAACAGCGTGCCTAACCAAATCGATTCAAGAGAGTTAGGGAGGGGCAACCTTGCTAACCCGTCCTTGATAAAATCTCCCAAGCCGCCACCGGCAACCAAAGTTGCCAACGCGGCCAATCCCACAATCAACATTGAGGAAACTCTCACTCCGGCCAGGATAACTGGCCACGCGAGAGGAAGTTGCACCCGGGTCAAAACCTGGATTGGGGAAAGGCCCATCCCTTTCGCTGATTCCAAAACTCCCGTGTCAATTCCATCCAAGCCGGTAATGGTGTTTCTCAATATCGGCAAGAGGGAGTAAAGCAAAAGTGCGATGAATGATGGAACGAACCCAAGTCCGACCAATGGGATGAAAATCACAAAGAGCGCCAAGGATGGAATTGTCAGAAAAACCGAAGCGACGGAAAGCGATAACTCCTTCGCAAGCTGGTTTTTCCTGGTGAGGACGCCGGTGACGACGGCTATAAAAGCCGCCGACACCAGCACCGATGCTACATACCATGTATGTTCAGCGACTGCTCCGAATACTCTCCCTTGACGGGAAAGTGCGAATTCAAACAGTCCTATCAGAAAGTCCATGGTTTATTTACTCGATCAGACCTTCAGTGCGTAGGTAGTCCCTAGCAACGGTTGACGCTTCTTCACCGTCAACTGAAACGCGGGCCTCCAATGAACCCATGCGCTCGTTGGTCAGAGGCTCCAACATGCTGTTGATGATTTCATCGAACACCTCAGGTGCTTGGCGGTAAGTTTCGCCAACCATTGATCCTGAAATGTTGTAGAGGTAGTGCACACCTGGATCTTCAACAAGGGTGAGACCCAAAGCTGAAATGCGTCCGTCGGTTGTGTAAACCTCACCAAAGTCGCAGTTGTTTGCTGCGGTCTCGGTGTAAATGATTCCAAAGTCCAAAATCCTTCTCTGGTCCTGAGGAATGGTCTGTCCGGTGTACTCCTCCAACAGAACAAGTCCATCTGCTCTATCTGGGTACTCAGATTCCATGCAAACTACTGCATCTGGGTTGTCCTGCACATATTGCATCATTGACTCCAGTGTAAATGCTCCACCGTTTTCTTCGGTCAGCTCTGGGCTGGAAGTAAATGCGTAGGTGTTGTTAAACGGAGAACGTCCAACCCAGACAATGTCATTCTCTTCCAGGTCAAGTGCTGCAACTTTTTCAGTAAGTTCATCTGGATCACCAAGTGCTGGTTCATCCTGTCCTAGGTGAGTTGCCCAGCCTGTTCCGTTGTAGTCAGGCTGAATGTCAATATCGCCAGCGAGTAGGGCCTCTCTGGAAACCGCGGTACCACCGAGGTTTACTTTGTTCTCAACATTGGCTCCAGCTTCTTCGAAGCTTGCAACCAACATTTCACCAAGAATCAATTGCTCAGGGAACTGCTTAGATCCCACCGCGATATCGATTCCGGAAAGATCCAGAGCAGCGAACTCGCTTGAGCCGTTGTCTGATCCAGTGTCAGTTCCTGTCTCAGTCTCAGCTGCACATCCTGCTAAAACCAGTGCGGAAACCGCACCCATGGCTAGCAGTGCTGCTGCCTTGTTTTTTCTCATTAATTTCTCCTTTGGGTTGTTCCCAATCAATGACCATAAACATGTAGCAAAATAGATGCCAATTGTGTTGTCGAAATGTCAACTACTTGCTAAATTCTAATTTATGACCACCCATACCTCAGGTTTAATAAGGGACTCACAGGTGCTTGAGGTGCTCTCTCAGGCTGAGGCATTCGCTAACGGAGGTCTGGGGGTGAATCGCGTTGCTGAGCTCACAGGCCGCGACAAAGGACAGATCTCGAGGGTTCTAAAAACTCTTGCCGAGAGCGGTTTGGTTGATAGAGACGACAGAACATTGAAATACACCCTTGGATCAAAGCTTTACATGATGGCCATGAGAACCAAAGAAGCTCGCCTTGGAACTCTTGCCGAATTTAGGCTTCGGGAGTTAGTCGCGCAGACTCAGGAATCCGCTCACCTTGATGTTTTGCGTGGTGGCAGGGTGCTAACCATCAAAACAATCAGTGCCGCCAAAGAGCTTACCCGTGAAGGCTGGGGTGGGTTTGTAGCCCCTGCCGGAATTACAGCCAGCGGTCGAGCAATGCTTGCAGGTTTGACAGACGAGGAAGTGAAGCTCTGGTGGTATGAACACACCCAGCTTTCACCGCTGCCGGTACCCAAGAGCACCTTGCCCAGATCAAGACAACCCATTGACCCAGAGTTCAGCCTGCAAAGACCTGCCAAAAACCTGCAGAGCTTTTTGGCGATGATGAAGCAGGTGAGAAATCAGGGTTATGCAATCAGTGACGGAGAGTTTCAGACTGGCATCGTTGATGCTGCAGCTCCAGTGAGAGATGTAAGCAACAAAGTTGTGGCAACCATAAGTACCGGTGTTCCCAAGGAGCGAGTGAGGGATCAGTTTGATTCCATCGGTCAGTTGGTGACTGCTGCTGCTTTGAGATTTTCAACTGATCTTGGGGCACCGATTATTGGGCCCACATAAACACTCTGTCCGGTAGGCGAGATTCGAACTCACGTCCTCTTCGTCCCGAACGAAGCGCGCTACCAAGCTGCGCCACTACCGGCTTAGGGTCTTTGGTTTGCCAAATCTGTAAGCGCTTGGCCATCGACTCGACAGACCGTCCACTCATCCATCATCACAGCACCTTGGGATTTATAAAAATCAATGGCTGGGGTGTTCCAATCCAAAACCCACCACTCAAACCTGCTCCAGCCATTATCGATAGCTTTGCCGGCTAGGTGAACAAGCATTTGCTTGCCATAGCCTTTGCCTCGAACCTCTGGTTTCACATAGAGATCTTCAAGATAAATCCCGTGTTTGCCAGTCCAGGTTGAGTAGTTCAAAAACCATATGGCTATACCAACGGGATTATCCTCTTCAATGATTTCGCAAAAAGCCCTGGGGTTTTCACCGAACAGTGTCTCGGTGAGCATCTCTGGGGTGTTCTCAACCGCATCTGGCTCTTTTTCATAGATCGCCAAATCGGTGATCATTTGCAAAATAGCAGGGACATCTTCAGGAGTTGCTGGACGAATGCTCATCGAACAATTATCCCGTTGTTGCCCTTATCCGGTAACGCCAACCACCATTGGCTCGTGAAATGGCTTGCCGTTGACTCTTTGGCTAACTCCCTCGCGATCCAAATAGGGTGTGATGCCACCGAGGTGGAAAGGCCAACCGGCTCCTGTAATCATGGCAAGGTCAATGTCTTCAACACTGTGAACGACACCATCATCCAGCATTATCTTGATTTCTCGAGCTAAGCCCTCAAGGGTTTGATCCAGAATCGTTTTGCTGTCTCTGCTTGGGGTTGCGCTTGGTAACAAGGCAACAGCGCCCTTATCAAATCCCTTGATCTTTCCCTTATCGTCTTTCACCAAAAGCTTTCCGTGATCAGCTAGCTTGCCTAGGGTTTCTGAGGCGTAGAAGCGACTTTCATCGAATGCCTTCATCGAATCCATCATGTGGGATGCAACATGCATGCCGACAAGTTCTAATAGATCAAACGGATCCATTGGAAGCCCCAGGGGCTTGACAGCCTCTGAGATGTCTTCGAAGCTGAAGCCATCATCCAAAGCTCGCATCTGCTCACTCAGTAAAACTCCAAACAATCTGTTCACCACAAAGGCTGCCTCGTCTTTCACAATCACTGTGGTCTTTTTTAATTTCTTACCAACGGCCATGGCTGTTGCCATGGTCTCATCATCGGTCTTATCAGCCCTAGCAACCTCTAGCAGTGGCATCACCGCAACTGGGTTGAAGAAGTGGAAACCAACAACTCTTTCTGGGTTTTTGAGGTTTTTGGCCATTTCAGAAACAGATAAGGAACTGGTGTTTGAAGCCAATATGCAGTGTTCTGGAACGAACTGCTCGAGTTTTCCAAACACCTCTTGTTTGACACTCATTTCCTCAAACACAGCTTCGATCACCCAATCGCAGTCAGCAAAAGCTTCGTAATCCAGCGAACCTGAAAGGTTTGCCGAGTAGCGGTTGCGGTCATCGGGGTCTAATCTGCCTTTTTCGACCAGCTTGTCTAGTTCTGCACGAACATAGCTGAGGCCCTTGTCGATTCTTTCTTGACTGACATCGGTCATTACAACCGGAACTTCAAGTCTTCTCAAAAACAGAAGTGCTAGTTGACTTGCCATCAAACCCGCACCGACTACACCAACTTTGTTGACAGGTCTTGCCAAAGACTTATCTGGTGCACCTTGAGGGTTTTTGGCGTGCTTTTGAACCAGGTTGAATGCATACATGCTGGCCCTGAACTTATCCCCACTAACAAGTTCCTCCATCACATCATCTTCACGCTTGAAACCCTCGTCTCTCGTTCCACTCCTGGCGGCCTCGATCAAATCAAGGGCAACATAAGGGCTCTCTGGAACTTCTCCAAGACGGTCTTTGATCATTCCTCTGGCCATCTTTACTGCGGCTGGCCAAACTGTTTTGCGCTCCAGGGTTCCTGGCTCAAAGGGTCGCTTGACCTTCTTGCCATTGATGACCTCATCCGCCCAGTCAATGCTTTGTTCCAAAAATCTCTGGGGTTCAAACATGACATCAGCCATGCCCATCTCAAATGCTTCTTTGGGTTTGAGCATGCGGTTTTGCTTGAGTGGGTTTTCAACAATCACCTTCAGCGCATTTTTGATTCCAATCAGGTTTGGAAGTAGATAGCTTCCACCCCAGCCAGGAATAATGCCTAGGAACACCTCTGGGAGTCCGAGAGCGGGTGCTGCTGAGTTCAAGGTTCTGTATTTGGCGTTCAGTGCTATCTCAACACCTCCACCCAAAGCAAGGCCGTTGATAAATACAAATGTTGGAACTGAGGAGTCGCCCAACTTTGCAAACACGTAGTGACCAAGCTCGACATAGAGCCTGCCGGTTATCTTTTTCTCAACCGCTCCGATCTTGGAAAGATCTGCTCCAGCCGCTAAGAAATAGGGCTTGCCGGTGATTGCAATTCCATGAATCTCGCCGTTTTTAGCTCTCTGCTCTTGAGCGTCCAAGACCTCATCCAGCTCTTTGAGAGTCAGTGGGCCAAGGGTTGTCGGGCGGTTGTGGTCTTTTAGGTTGTCCAGAGTAATCAGGGCAAGGGTTTTGCCTGATTTCAGAGCAACATCGGAGACAAAGCTGTGGGTGATGACCTCGGAGTCATCAACAAAAAGGGGTGCGAATTTTTCTAACATTTAGCCCCTCCAGCCTGTGTTTTCCCAAATAACCGTTCCACCCATGCCAAGACCAATACACATAGTGGTTAGTCCGTAGCGAACCTCGGGGTGGTTTTCAAACTGACTTGCCAATTGGTTCATCAACCTGACTCCCGAAGAAGCAAGCGGGTGACCAAAGGCAATTGCCCCACCGTATTTGTTAATTCGTGGGTCGTCGTCTTCTAAGCCGAAGTGGTCGATGAAACTCAGCACCTGAATCGCAAAGGCCTCATTGATTTCAATCAGACCGATGTCATCCATGCCGATGCCTGCCTTGGCTAGTGCTTTTTCGGTTGATGGAATTGGGCCGATTCCCATGATCTCTGGCTCAACTCCTGCGAATGCAAAGCTGACCATTTTCATCTTTGGCTTCAGGCCGTGCTTTTTGACTGCATCTTCACCGGCGAGAAGCGAGATGGTTGCGCCATCTGTTAGGGGCGACGCATTACCTGCGGTGACTCTTCCGTGGGGTCTGAAAGGAGTCTTTAGATCACTGATTCCCTCCATTGTTGTTTCTGGTCTCATCGGTTCATCGCGATTGACAACCTGCCAACCAGAATCACTTGCAGCACTCACTGGGATTAGGTCTTTCTGAATGAAGCCCTCCTCATAAGCCTTGGCTGCCTTTTGCTGAGAACCAACAGCAAACTTATCTGCACGCTCTTTGGTCAGATGAGGAAAGCGGTCGTGGATTTTCTCTGCGGTGCAACCCATGTTCAACGCATCTGAATCCACCAATTTCTCTGATAGAAATCTGGGGTTTGGATCAGCACCATCACCCATTGGGTGGCGACCCATGTGCTCAACTCCTCCAGCTAGCACCATGTCATACATGCCAACACCGATTCCCGAACCTGTTGTTGTCACTGCAGTCATCGCTCCCGCACACATGCGGTCGATGGCAAATCCGGGAACTGACTCGGGAAGGCCTGCCAAGATTGCGGAGGTGCGACCGATGGTTAGACCCTGGTCTCCGGTTTGAGTGGTGGCGGCAACGGCAACGTCATCAATGGCTGCCTTGTCCAGATCTGGATGACGGTCCAAAAGCCCCATCATTGCCTTCACCACAAGGTCATCGGCTCTGGTGTTCCAATAAACACCTTTTTCTCCGGCTCTACCGAACGGAGTTCTAACCCCGTCGATGAAGTAAACGTCTTTGGAGATCATGCATCAACCATGCTTTCTTTGGTGGAGTCTCTTCTGGATTGCTCAGCACCAAATGCTAGCGATGAGCGAATCAGTGGTTCGGTGAGCTCAAAAGCATCGACCAGGTCTGATGCGTATGGCTTCAGTCTTGGAAGTAATCTGTCATCGATGTAATCGGTGATTGCCTCTGCTCTTTGTGAGGTCAATCGACCATTGATCATGAACCAGTCCAAGTTTTTCTCCAACAGGGTGAAGCCATAAAGATCTCGCAACCAAGTCAATAGCTGACGGGTGTCATCGTGATTGATTGTCTTCAAAGCTGAGGTAAACGCCTCCCACATAATCAACTCTGCGTGTGCTGTTGCAACATTGATCAGGTCATTCTGGTGGCGGTTGAATAGCTCTGCCTGCTTCACCTTGTCCTTGCCAGCAGCCTTCATCTTGTTGGCGATGCGGGCAACCTCAGTGTGGACGCGATCCACGAGCAGCTGGTGCTGGTGCTCTTCCTCTTTGACATAGTCAACGCTTCTGGCGGTTGAGCCAAAGTCGGTGATGTTCTGAGCAAGTCCTCGCAAGCCCCCTCGGTTGATTGCTGATTGACCAACCTGCTCGGCAACGTAGCTTGCAAGAGTTGAGAAGTCAGGGGATTTGAATGCGTTTGAGTAATCAGTCAGTAGCCTCTTGGCCACCAACTGAAGCATGACATTGTTATCTCCCTCGAAGGTGACATAGACATCGAGATCTGCTCTCAGTCCAACCAATCGGTTTTCAGCCAGGAATCCCTGACCCCCGCAGGCCTCGCGGGCTTCCTGGATTGTCTTCTGCGCATTCCAGGTTCCGATTGCCTTGGCAGCAGCCGCAACTGTTTCCAAATCACTTCTGGTCTCATCGGTGTCATTTGTTCCATTGAACACCTCGTGGAATTTGTCCAATAGCTCTTGGTGCAAAAACACCTGAGCGTATGTCTCTGCTAGCAGTGGCAAAAGTCTTCTCTGGTGACGCTGGTAGTCCATCAGCTTCACCTCTTCGCCATCAACACCGGGGAACTGCCTGCGCTCGTTTCCGTATCGAATGGCAATCGTCAAGGCTAGTTTCTGAGCATTGGTGACGGCACCGGTGAGGCTCACTCTTCCCTGAACCAAAGCACCCAACTGCGTGAAGAATCTTCTACCTTTTGATTCAATCGAAGAGCTGTATGTCCCATCAACAGAAACATCTGCATAGCGATTGAGCAGGTTTTCTCTTGGGATTCGGACATTGGTGAAGTGAAGGCGACCATTGTCGATTCCATTCAATCCACCCTTCAGGCCATCGTCCTCGCCACCGATGCCTGGTAGGAATTTCTTTCCCTTGCGGATTGGAACATAGAACGCATGCACTCCCTGGTTCTCACCATCGGTAATCAGCTGCGCGAAAACAACTGCGGCCTGCCCGTGCTTGGCAGCGTTTCCCAACCAATCTTTCCAGCTGTGACGATCGGGGGTGTGGATGATGAACTCTTGGGTTTCTGGGTCATAGGTCGCGGTTGTTCCAAGGGATGCAACATCACTTCCGTGACCGGTCTCGCTCATTGCAAATGCCCCAGGGGTTGTTAGATCAACCGCTCCTGGCAAGAACTTCTCGTGGTGGTAGTCAGTTCCTAAATACAAAATTGCTGAACCAAACAGTCCCCACTGAACTCCATATTTAATCTGCAGTGAGGGGTCTGCGAAAACTAACTCTTCAAATGTTGAAAGAGATGCCCCGGGAGATCCAGATCCACCAACCTCTTTTGGGAACCCGTGCTGGGTAACACCTTTGTCTACCAGTAGTTGTAAGGACTTAAAAACTCTTTCGCGATGCTCTTCATAAGGCATGCCTTCGATTTTGTGGATGTCATTTTGCTCCATCACACTGCGAACTTCTCTGCGGATATCTGCCCAACGACCCAAAATACGCTCGCCTAGAAGTGCTAGGTCTGGGTTTAGTTGCTTGCTTTCCACGATTACTCCTTAGTTTGCCTTTGGCATCAGACTAAAACCCTGTTGTCAACCATTGCTAGTGGTTTGTCATTGACAACAACAGCTCTAATAAAGACTATGTAGTGTTTGTAGATAAATACAAAGAAATCTTCGATTCTTTTATCTTTTTCTCTAAGTTTTTGATTCATGAAATAAATCAACGCAACTCGTTTTTGATAACCCCAATGAGCAAATATGAGGTTGAGTCGGTCTGGGACTATCCGCGCCCACCAAGGGTGGAGCCCAGTGATGAATTAGTCGTTGTTTCCCACAACGGCGTTGAGCTAATCAGAACAAACCGCAGCCTCCGTGTTTTGGAAACAAGCCATCCGCCCACCTATTACCTTCCCAAAGATGCCTTCAAAAAAGATGCGCTGGTTGCTGTCGATGGAAACACTTTTTGTGAATTTAAGGGCAGAGCTGATTATTTTGATTTAGTCCTGGGGGATGAAACACTAAAGAGATTTGCCTGGGAGTATCCAAACCCAACTAAAAACTTCAAAGACCTCACTGGTCACATTGCCTTTTACCCAGCAAGCATTGACTCTGTCACCGTGGATGGTGAGAAGGTTCAAGCTCAAGAGGGTGATTTCTATGGTGGTTGGATCACCTCAAGAGTGACGGGTCCATTCAAGGGAGCGCCGGGGACCTGGGGATGGTGACACCGATGTTTCCATTGGGGACTGTTTTATTTCCCCATATGCCACTGGACCTAAGAATCTTCGAACCAAGGTATCTCAGACTTTTGGGTGATTTATTGGAGGAAGAAACCAAACCAGAGTTCGGTGTTGTTTTGATTGAACGCGGACAAGAGGTTGGTGGTGAGGATCAGAGATTTAGCTTTGGAACACTTGCCAGAATCAATCAAGTCTCAGCCAACGAACAGTTTTATTTCATAGAAACAGTTGGCACCGAAAGATTCAAGGTTATTGACTGGGATTCAGAGGATCCCTACCCCCAAGCCAAGCTGGAGAGGCTCCCTGATTTGGAATGGGATGACAATCTCTATCCATCAAGGGTGCATGTTGAAAAACAGGTGAGGAAAACAGTTAGCTTTGCAAGTGAGTTCACCGAACTCCGATTCTCCGCTGATACCGAACTCAGTGAAGATCCGGTGGCAGCTGCTTGGCAGTTGGCATCCATGTTGCCAATGGGGCAGTTGGATCAGATGGATTTATTGCAGAGTGAATCGGCGGAAGAGCTTTTGTCTCAGACCTATGATTTGGCGGTTGCTGGGGAGCAGCAATTACGCCAAATGATTGAAAAAGACGAGGACTAGTTTCCCTCAAACTCAGCTGGTTGCTTGGTTATAAATGCCTGCATTCCTCGCTGAACATCCTGAGTCATCATCAGGTTTTCCAATCTCCTCATCAGCATTCGCTCTTCATCGCCCTCCAGCGAATTTCTGGAGCTTTCCAATGTTTGCTGAACAGCCAGCGGGGCCTGAGCTGCAATCTTGTTGGCAATGTCAATTGCCTTAGCTAAAGGGTCTTCATCGATTTCAGTGACAATGTTCAGCTCCAGTGCTTTTTCTGCCGGGAATAGTTCTCCTGATAACAAATACCTCATGGCATTTGACCAGCCCGCGACCCTTGGCATGCGAATGGTTCCGCCACCAAAAGGCAATATTCCTCGGGAGACTTCCAGCTGACCAAACAACGCATCCCGTGATGCAACTACAACCTCGCTGGCTAGGGCCAACTCTGTTCCCAGGGTAAAACAATTTCCCTTGATTGCCATCACAACTGGTTTGCTGATTTGCTCAGTGGTGATACCCCAGGGATCCAGACCACCTTCAGGAACCATGGTGAGTTTGCCGGTTGCCATCTTTGGGCCAACATCATTTAGATCAAGGCCCGCTGTGAAGTGATTGCCATGGGCGTGAATGACAACTGCGCGAATGTTGTCATCGGTGTGGGCGGAACCATAGGCCAGTGAAAGCTCAGCAAGCATTTGCTCATCTGCTGCATTCATCTTTTCGGGACGATTCAGACCAATGAGTCTTAGGTGACCTTGGTCTTCTACTGAAATCTTTTCTGGCATTGCGTTTCCCTTCAACTTTCCCCTAAGCTAGCATGAGCTTAATACTAGAAGTATATTTCAGGAAACAGATTGCTATGAACTGGACATTTTTGACCAACCACGGACACGTGTTAGTGATCCTTAGTCGTAATCCTGACATCAGGATAAGTGAACTTTCGGAACAAATTGGTATTTCCCAAAGACAGGTGAGCAACATACTGCGCGATCTGCATGACTCTGGTTACCTGACCAAACAAAGGGAAGGCAGGAGAAACTCCTACAAGATCAGTGCTGATGCTCCATTGAGGCATAAATCCAATCAGGATCACACGGTTAATGAACTGATTGAGATTTTGGGGGATAAAGAATGAATATTTTTGAACTTGCACTACAAAACCTGACCTCCCCGCCAGTGTTGGCCTTCGCTCTTGGTTTGTTAGCAACTGCTCTCCGTGCAGACCTTAGACTTCCCGAAGCTGTTTATCAGGGGCTGAGTTTTTATCTATTGCTTGGCATTGGTATCAAAGGTGGTGTGGCGCTCCGTGATGCGGAGTTTTCGGAAATTGCCCTACCGATTGTTGGAACCATCGCCCTCGGTGTTGCAATTCCTCTGTTGGCCTTTTTCATCCTCGGTCCACTCACCAAACTTCCCGCCTATGAAAAAGGTGCGCTGGCCGCTCACTACGGTTCAACCTCACTGGTGACTTTCACCGCCGCATTAGTGTTTTTAGAAACCGCTCAAACATTTGTAGAGGGCTACATGGCGACACTGTTGGCCGTGTTGGAGATTCCAGGAATCGTCGTTGGATTGTTGCTCGCTAGTCGTGGCATGAGCAGAACTGTAAATTTCAGGGAGTCGCTCACTGAAGTTCTGACCGGTAAATCAATCATCCTGCTAGCCGGTGGTTTATTGCTGGGGGCACTAACTGGCTCCTCTGGTTATTCGCAGGTTGAGCCCTTCTTCGGAGGTTTGTTCACAGGAGTGCTAACCCTGTTTTTGTTAGAACTCGGTCTGATTGCGGGTAAGCGAATCGGTGATCTGAAAAAAGTTGGAATCAGACTAGTCATCTTCGGAATTGGGTTCCCTGTTATCGCAGGAACACTTGGAATCACGGTTGGATTGTTGACTGGTTTGAGTGTTGGTGGGGCAACGGTGTTGGGAGTTTTGAGTGCTGCAAGTAGTTACATTGCAGCCCCTGCTGCAGTCAGGCTTGCGCTACCGGAGGCCAGCCCTGGTATTTATCTCACATCCAGTCTGGCGCTCACCTTTCCTTTCAACCTGATAATTGGAATACCTTTGTATTCAGTGCTTGCAGAAATAATCGCTAACGGGATGGGGATATGAAAAACATAGAGAGAAAACTTGTCACTATCGTGATTGAGCAAGCAGTTGAGTCGAGACTGATTCGGGATCTTCATCGCATTGGTGTCAAAGGTCACACGGTCACCAAGGCAAATGGTTCAGGTCCTCATGGTCGCAGGGCTGGCGAGATTGATGGTGGGAACGTGAAGATTGAAACAGTTGTTGGTTCTGAACTTCGTGAGGCCATCATCGAACACCTGGAGCAGAACTATTTGGACAAGTATGCATGTGTGGTTTGGTCCAGTGATGTGACCGTGAGCAGAGAGCAGCACTTCTAGCTCTAGACTTTACGGGTGCTAGATTTCTCGGTGCTGGTGCCCTTCATCATTGCTAGTCTGGTAATTACCTTTACTCCCGGTCCTGACATATTCTTGCTCATCCGCAACACCCTGAGAGATGGTGTCAGAACTGGTTTTTTTACCATGGCAGGTATCTTCACAGGTGTTGCCATCATCTCTTTGCTAATGATCAGTGGTGTTGGGCTAATTGTCTCTCAGAGTGAATTTGGTCTGATGGTTTTGCAGATAGCTGGTGGTGGTTATCTTTTATACCTGGGGTTAGGAAGCGCTTGGCAGGCATGGAGGCTTTCTCGCTCGCTTCCTAATTCAACTCAAGAGCCAGAGGTTGTGAAAACCAAAACCAGTCCTTACCTGACTGGTCTTTTCACAAACCTCACCAACCCAAAAGTGTTAATTTTCTTTGTTGCATTCTTCCCACAGTTTCTTGGCAATGCCGAATCGGCTACCTGGCAGCTAATTTTTCTAACTCTTGTATTTGTTTTCTTCGCAGCGGGATTTGAGGTTGTGATTGTTATTGCCGCTGGCAAGATGCGAGACATTCTCTCTTCTAGGAAGTTTCAGCTGGGAATGGAAATATCGGTTTCAGCTGTATTCATTGGGTTGGCTTTGAGTCTTTTGATTGGAAGTCTTTAGACGAATCTGTCTCTCGGTGTTTTATCAATTAGCGCCAGTGTGATGGCGGCTATCGGTAATGCCAAAAGAATAAGGCTGGGGATGTAATAGTTTCCAAAAACATCAAGACCCAGAGACAACAGTATTGGACCCGCTGATGTTGAGATCAGTCCGATTGAGTGAGCCCATCCACGAATCTCACCTATGTGAGCCCTGCCAAAGTATTGAACCAACGCAACTGTATCGACGCCCTTCA
The DNA here is from genome assembly GCA_913062975.1 of uncultured Micrococcales bacterium. Classification (GTDB taxonomy): domain Bacteria; phylum Actinomycetota; class Actinomycetes; order Actinomycetales; family Microbacteriaceae; genus CAJXVY01. Next base: position 2,718 of record CAJXZO010000005.1, on the reverse strand, counting down.
TCGCTCCCTGGCTTGATCCAACCAAGAAACCAAACACCAGGCCCAAAAACCCAGGTTCAACTATGAACAGCATTGTCATTGAAATCACCAATGACAACATCGCGATAATCACACCCAGCCTTGGGTGAAAACGATCCATCAACGCCCCCACAACAATTGCTAAAACCAAGCTTCCGACTGTTTGCGGGATGAAGGTGGCGGCTGCCTCTAAAGCACTAAAGCCCCGGTTTCCAAGGATAGAAATCAAATGAAAACCAAAAGCTGTTGAAACCAATCCAACAGAGATCATTGCAACTGCAATCATCCAAAAACCAATTGTCTTGCGAGCCTCGGTAATTCCCATTCCAGTAACGGCAATTAAGGTCCCGGTTTCAGTGAACTCATCCTTGGCGACCTCTTTAGCCTTGCCAGGCAAGAAAATGGCAATCGGAATCACTACCGCCAACACCAAAAAGGCTTCAATTTGAAAAGCGGTTCTGAAATCAGTAAAAGCGATGAGTCTCTCAAAACCAACGGGCGCAATTGACACTCCCGCTGCACCAATCGCACCACTAACCCCAAGCGCTAAACCTGGTCTGTGTAAAACGGTCTTTGCAATCAAGGTGGTAGCTGCAAGGGTCAAAGCACCCTGACCAAAAAACCTTAGACCAACATAAATTGCAGTCAGGTTGAAAATGTCAGAAACGAAGCCTGCTGTATATAACACTGCAGCAAGACCAACGGCAACTGCGATGATTGCTGTTTTGGAGCCAGTTCGGTCGATCAGTTTTCCAAAATAGGGCATGGTCAAAGCCCCGGTGAGAGTTCCGATCAAGTAACTGAATGAGATTGCAGTTCGAGTGACACCGAGGTCATCAATTAAAGGGTCAGTAAATGGTGATAACCCAGCCGTCTGGCCGGGTGCAGTCATGGCTAATAAGACACCGCCGGAAAGCACAAGGGCAAACCAGCCAATAGACATTTTGGAAAACGACACCAGTGAATCCTAGTGTCGTTATCCAATGCCGTTAGCGTGTTGCACGATTAGCGGGACATCTGCGCCTGGCTCAAAACACCACCGTTTTCAGCAGCCAACTCAAAAGCTGGCAGGTGGGAATCAAGAGATGCGCTTCGAAGATTATTTAAAACCTTAATCACCTGCTCACTCTGCGCTACCGCAATAAGCTCGTCATACATCTCAACGTTCAGGATTTCTCCTTCTGCCCAAGCTTCAGCTGCCGTTTCTAAATCAGCAGGTGCGGAGATCCTTCCCAGGTATGGGTTTTCAGGGACCTCAACGCCAAATCTTTCCAACTGCCTAATCAGTGCATCGGCGTGACGACCCTCAGCTGCCATGATCGTTGCATAGGGCTCGACCTGGCCATATTCATCTAATACTGATTGATAACTTGCAAGTGCCGCATACTCACCATCGGGTCCCATTAGCGCGTCCCATAAAATCCACGCATCTGTTCCTTCTTCAACTCCTGCAGGAGCTGAGATGTCTATTTCGGTGGGGGTTTCTTCGACTGTTGATAGCTCAGGGTTTTCATGTGTGACTGTCGAGTCTTGACCCTGCTCGACAGTGGACGTGTCGCCCTCAGTGGTGCAACCCGCAAGGGTCAGGGTTGAAATGATTGCCAGTGAGGTTAGTGCTGATATTTTTCTCATGCCCTCAAGCTACTCCTGCGTTTATTGCTGATTCTGGGTTATTTCTGAAATACACCTGGGTGTTAGCTGGGAGCTATTTTAGCCAGCCAATTACAGGGGTTTGTCACCTGGCGAGGGTGGTTTGTGCTCAAAACTTGATTGAATATGGTTTTCATTAGATGTATTGATGAAATCAGTTAGATGTCTTTGTTTAACTCTCGTAGCATGGACAAATGATCGATAACGATAAATTTCAAACGCTTTTGCAAACCCGCAGGTCAATCAGAGACTTCCTTCCAACTGCGGTTGATGACGACCTCCTAAAGGAAGTATTGAGCGATGGGGTAAACGCTCCAAGTTGGTCAAACACGAGGCCCTATTTGGTGGCGGTGGCCAAAGGCGAGCAGAGGGACCGGATTAGCAATGCTTTGGTTGAGAGACTTAGAGACAATGCCGAGATAAAAGGCATGGCAGCGAATCCCGATTTCACCCATGAGGTTCCCTATCCAGATGGATTGCTTCAAAGAAGCCAAAAAGTTGGGGCTGGGATTTATGAAACTTTGGGAATTGATCGATCGGACAGACAAGCAAGATTAAGATTTATGGAAAGAAACTACGAGTTCTTTGGCGCTCCGGTGGCTCTTTTCTTTTTCACTCACAGGGGCCTAGACCAGTTTGGGACATTGGATTTGGGTTTATACATGCAAAACCTAATGCTCTCAGCTACAAATAATGGTCTCGGAACCTGCCCACAGGGTTTTTTAGGCAATTACCCAGACATCATCAAGGCAGAGTTCGACGTTCCCGAAGAATACGCTTTGGTTTGTGGGATGAGTCTTGGTTATGCCTCTGATCACCCAATCAACTCTTGGGGAGCAGAAAGACTAGACATTGATGAACTGATGGTTGGCTCCAAGAAAAAGGATGAATAATCTCGACTAACCTGAATCAACATCCCTCTGTTTCTAATTGAGGAAGCTCAACCCTCAAGCAGAGAACCCTTCCCGGAGGAAGGGTTCCGTGGAGACTAGGGGGTTCGAACCCCTGACCCCCTGCTTGCAAAGCAGGTGCTCTACCAACTGAGCTAAG
>CAJXZO010000004.1 GCA_913062975.1 uncultured Micrococcales bacterium | reverse complement strand
CTGCGATCTTCACTGAATCACCCCATCCCAAGGATCTGTATTTACCTTGCTTATTGAGGTATCGAGCCCTAAATTCTGAAGTTGCTCCGCAAGAGTTGTGAGCCAAATTGACTCAGCTCCGTAGTGCGAAATATCTATCAAAGCTTTGGGCCCGCTAATCAATTGTTGCTGCTTGAAATCCAGTGCTGGATGGTGCTTGATGTCGCTGGTTATGAATACGTCAGCATCAGCGACATCACCAAAGCTCATTCCCGAACCAGCCACCAGTGCAACAGTCTCAATTGACATATCCAAATCACCAATATAGGCAATTGGTTTTGCCGTTGGAAAAATGATGTTTCTTACGTCTTCAATTAATTGACCGAGAGTTCTTGGGGACACTCTTCCGACTCTTCCGTGACCCTCTGTGTTTCCATCCAGAGCTCGAGGGTTGTCAATCCCAAGTGACTTAGCCAATGCATCGCTAACTCCCCCGCTAACGACATCAGCATTGGTGTGAGCGGCAAAAAGAACAATCTCGTGCTTGATGGCAGTTGCCAAGATGGCGCCTTTGTAATGATCCTGCCTCAAGGAATCAATACCTCCGAGAAGCAGTGGGTGGTGGGCGACTATCAGGCTGCAGCCCTGATTTATTGCCTCATCAATAACCTCAGCTGTGATGTCAACTGTTACTAAAGCTTTGGAGTGCTCGGCATCAAGTGAACCTGAGATTAGGCCAGGGTTATCCCACTCCTCAGCCAAATCCTCCGGCCATGCGCTACTGGCCCAGGCTATAAATTCCGTGGTCTTCATTTTCCTCAGCCTTTTCAAGAATCAGCAAACAGATAATCCCTGCAATCAGAGCACTCGCCGCAATACCCAATCCGTAACCCGAGAGACTTGCATATTCTTCAAAGCCAAGGTCAAGAAGGCCAAACGGATTCTCAATTAGCCACCCCACGACAAAACCAAAAATAACCGCAACTGGAGACACCCAAGTTTTCTTGATTGCTCCTTTGGAGGCTCTGGCCACAAGCGCAGTTGCCGCAATCGCCACCAGCAATAAGCTGCCAATGGTTGAAACATTGTTTACCCAGTCGTTGGTGAGATACTCTCCTGCGATCAGGCCCGCGGAAACAAGAAGTATTCCGACGAGTCTGAGCGCTAATTTCTCTGAATCCAGGACTCCAATCGCAGCAACCATGATTGCAACACCCAAAGCCACCAGCAATCCGATTTGAGCCACTTGATCGGCATTGCCCATGTTCGCTCCAGAGGCCATGAAAATGGTTGCCAAAACTCCAGGAATAAAGACGAACAGCACAGAATGCAAAACACTTGCCCTTGATCGTCTTGCGTTAAATTCGCCAGCCGCCCAACGGCTTCGGTCATGATCGGATGCGAAGCTTGGCTGCAGGATGATTCCAAGCACGATGGTGAGCGCTAAGGCCGCAATCGTGCCAGCGATGAAGGATTGATAATCAAAATCGCCTAATTCAAATTCAAACCCATCAAGCGCCACTAGTGTCGCGAAAACAGAAAAGAAGCCGAAGAAGGCGATAACTCTCAAAAGGGCAAATCTGAGCATAGGCTGCCAAGCCAAAATCGCCGCCAAAACAGTCGCAAAGACAGCCGTTAGCGTGATCTCATCTATTTCGTAGTCAACAACAAATGCCGGGGCGACTTCTATATCTTGAAACAGCCTGTTGTCTCTGGCAAAGTTGCTCACGCCGACAGCTATAGCCGAAACAGAGACAATCAACCCAACTGACCAGGCAAGCCCGAGGGAGTCAAATTTGGATTCCACGATCTGCCTAAAACTCTTTGACTGAAATCCCTGCAAAGCGAATGCGACTGAACCCAAAATCACACCGAACAAGACGCCAATTGCCGTCCATGGATTCTGCGGAAGCATTGCCCTGTCAACCGTTATTAGGGAAGCAAAAATTGCCGTTGCGAGAGAAATTCCGAGCACAAATTTGGAGGAAAGTGATTGCCTTATCTTTTTAGGCCTTGCCTCAATTGCGTTGATAGCTACCTTCTCCACCGAATCGCTGACCTGAATTTTCTGAACTTCGGCAACAACGCTTACCGCGGTGTAACTTGTCTCAACGTATTCTCCGTTGTCGACAACCTCCACCGACTCCTCGATAATCTCAAAGTTTTCAACTTCGGTGCTTTCAGTGAGTAGCTCTTCTTCCGAAACCTCGACTAAATCTGTTTCAGCCGTTTTGTCAGAGACTTCTTCGCTTTTTTGGTCTGAATCAGCCGGCGTGTCCTGGGTCTCTTGAGGCTGTTCTGTTGCCTGGCCGGTCTTTTCAACATCAATCTCGTCTGACGTTGATTCAGAAACTTCTGCGGTTTGGTTTTCAACCTCTGGCTCTGGCTGGGGCTCAGGCTCTGGTTCAACTAGGACTTCGCCGGTGACGCGCTCAACCGCGCGCAAAGCTTCATTGGAACCATCGTCGAGCATGGCTTGACGCCAATTCTGAAATTCTTCGGCGTCTTGCTGGATAAGAGCTTCTTGCTCCTGAATGATTTTCATGGCTTTTTCAATGCCATCTTCGTCGGCAGATAAGCCTGAGATAAGCTCGCTCAACTCTGCTTCATCCATGGCCTTCTTGGCCGGGGGGTCGAAGGAGTAGTTGGTCATACTCGCTCTCTAATTTCTGCGCGTGGGCCCTACCGGGCTCGAACCGATGACATCCACGGTGTAAACGTGGCGCTCTACCAACTGAGCTAAAGGCCCACCCGCGATACTAGCAATAAAAGTTCTACTGGGACACCAGTTCGAGTGCTTTTTTGTAATCTTCCATCGGACGCATCTCGCCAGGGCTGGTTACAAACTTGGCAACCACGACTCCGTTTTCATCGATAACAAAGGTTGCACGAGTTCCGTGTCCCTTCTCCTCAAGCCATGCGTCATAAAGTTTTGTGATTTCTCCGTGTGGCTTGAAATCGGCCAACAGGTCAAACTGATAGCCCTTCTCCTCCACAAATGCTGCCTGCGTGAACTTGCTGTCAACACTGATTCCCAAGAGCTGTGCATGGGAGTCTTCGAAAATCTGAAATTCGTCTCTCAGTTCACACAGTTCATCGGTGCAGGTTGGGGAAAAACTCAATGGGTAAAAAGCCAATACAACTGGCTTTCCTCGTAAATTTTTCAACTCAATTTCTTCGCCGTGCTGGTTGGGAAGCACGAAATTTGGGGCTACATCGCCTATTTCTATTGACATTCATATTCCTTTCGGGCCAAGTGGCAGTCGATACCAAGTTACAGGTAGTCTTTGTCCAAACCTAACTCCACAAGAGATTGAAAGCCGAGGGGCTATGACGTTCAACAACCAGGACGCCTTTGCTGTTCCCAGTCCAGACAATGACCCTAACGAAACTTCCGAGTGGCTTGCGTCACTGGAAGCTCTAAGTGAGCACAAAGGCAGAGGCCGAGCAAGAGAAATCATGCAACACCTACTTAGGCGCTCGCATGAATTGCAACTAAACGTTCCGCTGGTACCAACCACAGATTACATCAACACCATCTCACCAGAGGATGAACCAGACTTCCCTGGTAATGAGCAGTTAGAAAGAACCTACCGAGCATGGATGCGTTGGAACTCGGCAGTGTTGGTGCACCGCGCCCAAAGGCCTGATATCGCTGTTGGTGGTCACATCTCAACTTTTGCATCTTCCGCTTCTCTATACGAAGTTGGTTTCAACCACTTCTTCCGAGGTCAGGATCATCCATCTGGTGGCGATCAAATATTTGTTCAGGGGCACGCATCCCCAGGTCCTTACGCAAGAGCCTTTTTAGAAGGTCGACTAACTGCGGATCGACTAGATGGTTTCAGACAAGAAAAATCCCACATCCACGGAGGACTTCCCTCCTACCCCCACCCAAGGTTGCTACCTGATTTTTGGCAGTTCCCAACGGTCTCCATGGGACTTGGGCCAATCAATGCGATCTATCAGGCTCAGTTCAATAGGTATTTGGAAAACCGTGGGTTCAAAGACCCATCAGACCAGCAGGTTTGGGCCTTTTTGGGTGACGGTGAAATGGACGAGGTCGAATCCAGAGGTGCACTGCAAATTGCGGCCAATGAGGGCTTGGACAATCTCAACTTTGTCATCAACGCAAACTTGCAAAGACTTGATGGACCGGTTCGTGGAAACGGGAAGATCATTCAAGAACTAGAGAGCTTCTTCAGAGGAGCTGGCTGGAATGTGATAAAGGTAATTTGGGGACGTGAGTGGGACGACTTATTAGAAAAAGACCACGACGGAGCCCTGGTTGATCTGATGAACAAAACCCCGGATGGTGACTACCAGACCTATAAAGCAGAGAGCGGTGGGTTCATCCGAGAGAACTTCTTTGGACGCGACCACCGAACCCGCGCACTGGTTGATGGCCTGACAGATGACCAGATTTGGGGACTGAAGCGCGGTGGACACGATTACAAAAAAATCTATGCCGCCTATAAGGCAGCCACCGAGCACAAAGGTCAGCCAACGGTAATCATCGTGAAGACAGTAAAGGGTTACGGTCTAGGCAAGAGCTTTGAGGCGAGAAACGCAACTCACCAGATGAAAAAGCTCACGCTTGAAAACCTGAAGGACTTCCGCGATGAGATGCGCATTCCAATTTCAGATGCTGAATTGGAAAAAGATCCGTATCTGCCCCCTTATTACAACCCGGGTGATGAATCAGAAGAAATTCAATACATGCTGGAGCGCAGAAGGCAGCTGGGTGGTTTCCTCCCAGAACGACGAAGCAAATATGTCCAGCTGGACCTGCCTGATGACAAAGCGTATGCAACGCCTAAAAAGGGAAGTGGAAACCAAGAGGTTGCCACCACCATGGCATTTGTTCGAATGTTGAAGGACCTGCTGAAATCTGAGGGAATAGGTCAAAGACTGGTTCCAATCATCCCTGATGAGGCGAGAACCTTCGGTATGGATGCGTTTTTCCCAACTGCCAAGATCTATAACCCGTTTGGACAGAAATACCTCTCAGTGGACCGTGAATTGCTGCTGAGCTACAAAGAATCAGAATCAGGCCAGATTCTGCACCCTGGGATCAATGAAGCTGGCTCGATAGCCGCCTTCACCGCAGTTGGAACCAGTTATTCAACCCATGGTCAGCCAATGATTCCGATCTACGTGTTCTATTCCATGTTTGGTTTCCAGAGAACTGCTGATGCGCTATGGGCGGCAGGCGACCAAATGACAAGAGGTTTCTTGATTGGAGCAACTGCGGGTCGCACAACACTAACCGGTGAGGGGCTGCAGCACGCTGATGGCCACTCTCTGGTGCTCGCAAGCACAAACCCAGCGGTGGTTGCCTATGATCCTGCATACGGTTATGAGATTTCACACATTGTGAAAAGTGGTATCGAGCGGATGTATGGGGAGAATCACGAAGATCCAAACGTGATGTATTACCTAACCGTGTATAACGAACCAATGCTGCAGCCCGCGGAACCGGAAGATGTAGATGTTGAAGGCATAATTCGCGGAATCCACAAAGTCAAAGAGGGCAATCAGGGTTCAATCAAGGCCCAGGTTTTGGCCAGCGGCGTAGCACTCCCCTGGGCTATTGAAGCTCAACAGATTTTGGAATCAGTTGGAGTTAGTGCCGATGTTTGGTCAGTGACCAGCTGGGGAGAGCTGAGGAAGGACGGCTTGAATGCCGATGAGCACAATTTCCTAAATCCTGAAGCAACTCCAAAGGCTGCTTACATCAATCAGAAACTTGCCTCCACAGAAGGCCCAATCCTTGGGGTTAGTGATTTCATGCACGCAGTTCCCGACATGATCAGAAACTGGATCCCAAGAGAGTATGCAACCTTGGGTGCTGAAGGCTTTGGTTTCAGTGACACTAGGCCTGCGGCCAGAAGGTATTTCAAAATTGATGGTCCATCAATTGCAGTCAGAGTTCTTCAGCAACTGGCCGAACAGGGCATGGTTGATGCATCTGTAGCGGTTCAGGTGGCCACTGAATTCAAACTCGATGATGTTAGAGCCGGAACAAGTGGAAGTGCTGGTGGAGACGCCTAAGCAGTCTTTCAACCAGGAGGCGCTAGCTGCCTCCATTGAACAACGCCTGGTGGAACAACTTGACTGGTTTTCGGAGATGCCTAAGACCAGACAGTCATCGGTTCTAAGCGTGGTCAGCAATGGGCTTACCTATTTCAACCAGCTGCTGCAGGGAGCCACTGACTCAACGCTGCTTGCCTCGCAGGCATTTGAGACTGCACCAAGAGAGCTTTTGCGATCTGTTTCACTGCAAGAAACGCTGCAGGTGACTCGAGTTATTGCCCGTGCACTTGAGGACGCTCTCGGAGAATCCCAACAGCAGCTCATTGACGCCTTCGCCAAAGAGACTAGCTTTGCCGCAGCAGACATCTATGGAAGGGCAAGTAGATCCAGATCTATCTGGGATGACCGATTAGAAGCCCTAATCATTGATGCGGTGATTAGTGGTGAAAGTGATGCCGAGGTTGCTAGCCGAGCCAGTGCTCTTGGCTGGAGGGGCCAAGGAGCAATTGCCGTGATGGTTGCTTTGGTCAGTGGTGAAATTGATTTTGACCAATACCGAAAGACTGCCAGATTGAAATCTGCCGACGTGTTGATTGGTAACCAGGGTAATAACTTGATCTTGATGTGTGGATTTCGTGATCCGGAACAGGCAACTGGTGAAAACCTCTTTGAACTCGCTGGTGATTTTGCAACCATCGCCAAGCCAGGGCCTGTTGTCATGGGGCCACGGGTTGAAAGCATAAACCTCGCCAGAAGGAGCGCTCGGGCAGCATTTGGCGCTATGAAAATCGTTCGTCAACACAGATTGACCCGAAAAGCCGTCAGAAGCCGTGAATACCTAGCAGAGCGAGCAGTGCTGGGTGAGGCGGAGGCTCAGAGAGCACTAATTCGAGAGGTCTATCAAAAACTTCAAGCATCAAATGTTCAATTGCTTGAAACTCTCGAGGTTTTTTTAGATCAGGACTGCTCGATTGACAAAACATCTCAAGAATTGCTGGTTCACCCCAACACCATTCGCTATCGCCTGGGCTCAGTAGAGGATCTGCTAGGACTTGACCCGCTCTCCCCCAGAGGCCAACACACATTACGAATTGCGTTTACTCTTGGCCGTGTCCAAACACAACCCCCTGCCGGAGGACTATCCTGAACCGCATGCGTTACCTGTTATCTCCAGGCCAGGGAAGCCAAAAGCCTGGCTTTCTAAAACCATGGTTAGAAAACGAAACCTTTGCCTCGCTAATAAGGCAATATTCAGAAGCCACGGGTCTTGACCTTGTGCACCTGGGAACCGAAGCAACAGCAGAAGAGATTGCTGAAACATCCATTACTCAGCCACTGATTGTCTCAGCCAGTCTGGCAAGCGCGAGAACCTTATTTGGAAACGAAATTGGCTCTCACTTTGATGTTTTAGCCGGCCACAGCGTCGGTGAATTCGCTGCTGCAGCACTTTCCGGAGTGCTAACTGATGAACAGGCGCTTGGCCTAGTGACTGCCAGAGCGCAGGCAATGCAAAAAGCTGCCCAAGAGATCGAAACAGGTATGGCGGCAGCAATTGGTGCAGACCAGACAGAGTTGGAAAAATCACTTGGTGATCTTCAAATTGCCAATTACAACGGGGCGAATCAATATGTTGTGGCAGGTTCCAAAACGGCTCTAAAAGCTCTTAGTGATAATCCCCCAGCCGGCTTCCGCGTAATCCCACTAATTGTCTCTGGGGCATTTCACACCTCTTACATGCAATCCGCTCAAGACTCGCTAAAGGATGCTTTTGACTCAACCGAAGCAAAAGACCCGACCATGACGCTTTTGTCAAACAGGGATGGTAACCCGGTGGCCTCAGGCAAAGAATTTGTTTCAAGCCTGCTTAATCAGGTTAGCTCCCCTGTTAGATGGGAACTCTGCATGGATGCCATGCAGAGTGATAGCAAGTTTGTTGAGTTGGCTCCAAGCGGGGTGCTGTCAAACTTGGTTAAGAAAACCGTTGATAACGCTGAGATATGTGCCTTGAAATCTCCCAATGAATCTATAGACTTCCGCCAATGACTGAAATAAAGGTTTCAAAGCCGCAGAAGTATTCCAAGATATATTCTCTTGGTGCTGCACGTGGCAGCGTGAGGGTGACCAACGACGAAATCGCTGGGCCAATAGATTCCAGCGACGAATGGATTCGTCAAAGAACTGGAATAATCACCCGAACCAGAGCAAACGAGGAAGAAACCCTGGTGTCTTTGGCAGTTGCCGCTGGACAAGAGGCTATTGAAAAATCCGGTGTCAGTCCCGAACAAATAGACCTGGTAATTGTGTCCACCATTTCGTTTCCCTTTGCCACACCTGCTTCAGCTCCACTTATTGCAACTGAGCTGGGAATCCCCTCGGCAGCCGCTTACGACATCAGTGCTGCTTGTGCTGGTTACTGCTACGGAATTGCCCAGACAGATTCGATGATTCGCTCAGGACTGAGTAAATATGCTCTTGTGATTGGGGCTGAAAAGCTTTCTGATTTCATAAACCCCGCCGATAGAACCATCAGCTTCCTACTCGGCGACGGAGCCGGGGCAGCTGTTGTTGGTCCCAGCGATACCCCCGGTATAAGTAAAAGTGTTTGGGGAAGCGACGGAAGCCAGTGGGACAAAGTCGGCATGACAAATTCAATTTTGGATTTCAAGGCTGGCGGTGAATGGCCAACTCTGGTGCAAGAGGGTAGAACGGTTTTCAGATGGGCAGTTTGGGAAATGGTGAAAGCCGCGAAAGAGGCTCTGGAGGAAGCTGGCATAACGGTTGACCAGCTTTCAGCGTTGGTTACCCACCAGGCCAACATGAGGATCGTTGACGAGTTTGCGAAGCAATTAGAGCTTCCTGAATCTGTTGTTGTAGCAAAGGACATCGAAACCACTGGTAACACCTCGGCAGCCTCTATCCCACTCGCGATGCACAGGTTGCTGTCTGAAAAAAAGGTTGAATCTGGAGGTTTGGCCTTACAGATTGGTTTCGGCGCAGGTCTAGCCTATGCCGCTCAAGTAGTAGTACTCCCCTAAAATAAATCGAACAACTCAAAGGAGAAACAAATGGCTCACAGCGAAGCAGATGTACTTGCAGGTCTTGCCGAATTAGTAAACGAAGAAACCGGTATCGCTGCAGATTTGGTTCAGCCAGAGAAGTCCTTCACAGACGATCTTGACATTGACTCAATCTCAATGATGACAATTGTCGTTAACGCAGAAGACAAATTTGATGTGAAAATCCCTGATGAAGAAGTTACCAACCTGGTGACAGTCAAAGACGCAGTGGATTTCATTATTGGAGCACAAGGATAACTTGCGAAGAGTAGTTGTAACGGGCATAGGTGCCACCACTCCGGTCGGTGGCACCGCCCAGCAAAGCTGGGAGAATCTATTAGCTGGAAAATCTGGCATCAACAGCCTTAGCCAGGAATGGGTTGAGCAGTATCAACTGCCGGTAACGTTCGCCGGAGAGGCCTTTCAACCCGCCGCTGAGGTTCTTGCCCCGCACGAAGCTAAAAGATTAGATCCATCCAGCCAGTTCGCCCTGATAAGTGCCAGAGAGGCATTTGCTGATGCTGGTTCACCAGAAATCGATCCCTTGCGCATGAGCGTTGACTTTGCAACTGGCATTGGTGGTGTCTGGACACTGCTGGATGCTTTCGACACACTAAAAGAGCGCGGACCAAGACGAGTCATGCCAATGACCGTTCCAATGCTTATGCCCAACGGGCCCGCAGCAGCAGTTGGAATGCACTTTGGTGCGAAGGCAGGTGTCCACACCGCAGTCAGTGCATGCGCCAGTGGAAATGAATCAATTGCCAATGCTTTTCACAGGGTGAAGTCAGGTTCAGTTGACCTAGCGATTGCAGGTGGTGCTGAAGCAGCCCTCCATCCACTACCAATTGCCTCTTTTGCTGCGATGCAAGCTTTGAGCAAAAGAAATGATGATCCAACCAAAGCCTCAAGACCCTATGACATAGATCGCGATGGCTTTGTAATGGGTGAGGGGGCAGCTGCCTTGATCCTCGAAGACTACGAATCCGCAATTGCGCGCGGTGCAACCATTTATGCAGAAATCGTGGGTGCTGCAGTGACTAGTGATTCCTATCACATCACCGCACCCGATCCAGAAGGAGAGGGGGCATCCAGGGCGATGCTGGCAGCTCTGGCAGAGGCTGAAGCTTCACCTTCGGATGTTCAGCACGTAAATGCCCACGCAACCTCCACTCCTGTTGGTGACATTGCTGAGTTCACCGCTTTGAAAAAGGTTTTTGGTAAAAATGTCGATGACCTGGTGGTGAGTGCAACCAAAGCATCCACCGGGCACCTTTTGGGTGGAGCGGGAGCGATTGAAGCTGTTTTCACCATCATGGCTTTGAAGACCCAAACCGCACCTGGGACCATAAACCTAGACAATCAAGATCCAGAAATTCCTCTGAATGTCCCCAAGACCAGCGCAAGCCTTAATTCAGGCAAAATCGCAATTAGCAACAGTTTTGGCTTTGGTGGACACAACGCAGTTCTTGCTTTGCGCTAACCAACTTTGGGAATAACCGAGACTAAGTCGGTATTAATCTTCAATTCATCCAATCTGTCTTGATGTGCAAAACCCATCATCTGCCTATATATCGACTGATGCGAAGAGGGATTTTCACTCAGTTTCTGCGCGAAATTCTCTAATTCGTTTTCTGGAATCAGGACTCTTCCTATTTCATCAATCAGCTGGCGCTTCATCCCAAGACCCGGAACACACAGAATCCGAACGCCCAACTGGTCCTGCATAAGTTGTTCCAATTCGAAGTGGATGCCACCCAGCCTGAATAGCCGAGAGGCTAGCTGTGAACTGTCAACATCTTCACCGAGGGTTATAAACGCTTGGAATTGCCCGGACAAAACAGGCTGAACTCTCCATTGATTTTTCTTAACTAAATCTGCAAGCTCGGTGAGGTGTTTAGCAGGCACGCCAAGTAAGCGCAGTTCAACTGCCATCACCACCTCCTCAGGTACGTCTTCCCCTACGTCCTAACGAGATGGAAATAGCCTAACCCCACAAAAGCGTGCGAGTCAAAGGTTTTTCCGTTGAGACTCTTGTTCTAAAAGCTCATCCAGGTCACTTAATTTGCGCATGCTGTAAACAGCACGAGAAACCCTGGGGTTTGATATCAGCCTCTCCTGATGGGTGTTTATGAAATTCCAATATCCTGCATTCACAGGACACGCCTTCTCGCCAACCCGCACCTTTGGGTCAAATTGGCAAGACCCGCAGTAATTGGTCATCTTGTTTATATACGCCCCACCGGCAGCATAAGGCTTGGTGGCCATCATCCCGCCATCAGCGTAAAGACTCATTCCTACACTGTTGGCGGGCATCACCCAGGGGGTTCCATCAACGAAGTTGTCAACCAGCCAGTCATTGACCTGACGGGGATTGAAACCTCGCTGCATGGCGATGTTTCCTAAAATCATCAACCTTGGAATGTGGTGAACCCAACCGCGTTTAGAAATGTCGTCGATGGTGGATTTCAGGCAGTTTGCATCAATAGTCTGAGCATCCAACTCCAGCCAGTTTTCAGGCAAGGGCTCGTTGGCATTCAATTCGTTTTGATTGACGTAGTCCTCACCAAAATGCCAGTAGAGATGCCAAACATAATCTCGCCAGCCAATTAGCTGACGAATAAACCCCTCAACACTAGCAAGCCTTGCCCTGCCCTGGATGTAAGCATTCTCTGCAGCCTGCGCGACCTCTAGGGGGTGCAATAAACCCATGTTCAAGGGAGCACTTAGCAGACTGTGACTCATGGCCCAGTCATCACTCAGCACCGCATCCTCGTAGGGCCCAAACAGATCTAATCGATGCTCAACGAAGTGATGCATCGCTTGCAACGCCTCTTCTCTGCTTGCGGGAAACAACCTTGGGCCATCAATGCCTGAGAAGCTCACGCCCTCTGCCTGAAGCTTGTCAAGGTCCGCTCTCACCTGAACATCTATCTCATCCTCAACTGCAGTCCAAGGCTCACTGACCCCCAAATTCGATTGCTTGGGTGCGGGAAGCCGATTATCATGATCGTAATTCCATTGGTCGCCCTCTGGTTGACCGTTATTCATCAAAAGACTGGTTTTAACTCTTTGCTTTCTATAAAAATCTTCCATCACCAAGCGCTTACCTGATTTCGAAGCGACATAGTCGGCGAATTCTTGCTCACTTTCAACAAAGCCCCTGCTTGGTTCAATTTGAACCCCAAGGCTGTCAACGAACCTGCGAAGGTTATAGCTGGTCGGGTTCACAACTGAACTAACAGCAGTTGCAAGGTCTTTATAAGAATCGAGTTTTATAAGCTCAACACCTGAGTCCAATGCCCTATGCCGGATAGCAGAGAGAATCAGGTGAGCCTTTTGGCGATGGTATTTGCGCTTTTTGAACTGACCTAGAACTTCTGGAAGCAGGATTTGCTCTTCCAGCTGGAAATGCGGGCCAAGTTGATCCGCAAACAATAACTGCATCACTTCTCCCTCTGTGGCTATAACATTGGAACCAATATGAGCAAGCTTTACTTCCGCCACGGCGCGATGAATTCAGGCAAGTCCACAGCACTGCTGCAGGCTGCCCACAACTACGAGGAGAGAGACCAGAGAGTTCTGGTGGCTAAGCCCGCGGTAGATGTCAAAGGAGACAGAAACATAATCAGTCGCCTCGGAGTGGTTCGTGAGGTTGATTTGTTGCTCACTCCTGAAATAAACCTTCGTGAGGCATTCCAGGAGGTTGCCAAGGATGTGTTAATTTCAAACACCCCAATTGCATGTCTATTGATTGACGAATCACAGTTTCTTACCTCGGAGCAAGTAGATCAGGCCTTGGAGCTTGCGGTGTTAGACAACATTCCGGTCTTGGCCTACGGAATCCGCACCGATTTCCAAACCAAGAGCTTTCCCGGAAGCAAAAGACTGTTAGAAATCGCTCACAGCCTTGAGGAATTGAAAACAATTTGCAGGTGCGGGAGAAAAGCTATGTTCAACGGCAGATTGTTTGATGGAAGCTTTGTCTTCGATGGTGACCAGGTTGCCATCGATGGGGTGGAAGTAACATACGAGTCTTTATGTGCCGATTGTTACCTAAAGGAAAAAGCTTTAGCCAATTAGGGGTTATTGTGTTTTCTCGAGGAGAAGACTTTGACAACATCATTTTTAGAACGCATTGAACAACCTGAGCCTCTAGTGCTGGCAGGTGGATATCTATTTGAAGCAGAACGCCGAGGTTATCTGACCGCTGGCGAGTTTGTTCCAAAGATTGCTCTTGATCACCCCGAGGTGCTAGCCCAGATCACCACGGACTTTGTACGTGCAGGGAGTGACATCGCATTAGCCTTCACTTATAACGGTCACCGAGAAAAGATGCGCATCATTGGTGAAGAGTATCTGCTGGAACCACTTAATCGAGCAGCCATGCGAATTGCGAGGAAAGTTGCCAATGAGCAAACAGAGTTGCTCGGCAGAAAAATCTATGTTGCTGGCAACATCTCTAACTCCAACATCTTCGACCCCAATGACCCCTCGTCTAAAGATGCGGTCAGAGCAATGTATCGGGAGATGATTGGCTGGGCCAAAGAAGAAGGGGCTGACCTGATTCTTGCTGAAACCATGTATTACTACGAAGAAGCGAAGATTGCTCTAGAAGAAATTCAGGCAGCTGACTTGCCGTCAATTGTCAACGTTGCGGTGTTTGCCACTGGAGAGCTTCGCGATGGCTATTCCCCCGCTGAGGCTTGTAAGAAATTAGCCGATAGTGGGGCGAATGTTGTTGGAACAAATTGCTTCCAAGGTCCAAACACCATCAGGCCCATATTGGAAGAAATAACCCAAGCGGTTGGCGATCACCCAGTGTGCGGGATGCCGGGTACCTTTAGAACAACAGATCACCACACAACCTTTTTCAATCTGCCAGATGAGGGAAACACGGCAGCACTCCCCCATGAGCGCACCTTCCCAGATGCTTTAGAAGCTCAGAATTCAAACAGGTATGAAACTGCTGAATTTGCAGAATATGCAATCTCATTGGGAGCAAAAGTAATTGGACTGTGTTGTGGGGCGAGTGTTATTCATCACCGCGCAGTCAGCGAAACCTTAGGAAAAGATAGTTATCTGTCTAAATATTCTCCAGACATGACAAAGCACTTTTTGTATGGAACGGATTCTTCGCTCTCGAAGCACATCACTGAACATGGAAATGACGCCTAGGCTAAAAAATTAAGAGAAACTCAACATTGAGTTGTGTTATGTTTTTGCTTATTCAGTCTGAGGAGGCGATGTCCATACCGTGGACCATCCGTATTTAACTTCGAATACAATCTGCGCATCTTCTGTCGGTTCAATGTTGAACTGCAGAACATTGAAGCCAGTCGGTGAACATTGCTAGTTGATATTGGTCTCATAATTCTGGGAATTGCCGTAATTGCGGTAATCATTTCAATCAACGGTTTCTTCGTTGCCCAAGAATTCGCCTATATGGCCGTTGACAGACCCTCACTGAAATCCATGGCAGAAAAGGGAGATGCTGGAGCAACCAGGGCGCTAAAGGTCACAGGTAGAACATCCTTCATGCTGTCAGGTGCTCAACTTGGCATCACCATTACTGGCTTGATGGTTGGATATGTTGCTGAACCCATGGTCGGAGAGTCTCTCGGTAATCTCTTGGGGTTGACCGGGATACCGGTTGGTGTCGGCATCGCCGTAGGAACAGTAACAGCACTGGTGGTTGCAACCGTGGTGCAGATCATATTCGCAGAGTTGTTCCCAAAAAACCTATCTATCTCAAACCCCACGCCATTAGCAATCGCCCTATCCCGTTCCACTCTTTTTTATATGGGTGCCTTCGGCTGGTTGATTACTTTTTTTGACAAGTCATCCAACGCCCTCCT
This sequence comes from uncultured Micrococcales bacterium, assembly GCA_913062975.1. Taxonomy (GTDB): domain Bacteria; phylum Actinomycetota; class Actinomycetes; order Actinomycetales; family Microbacteriaceae; genus CAJXVY01. Next base: position 63,124 of record CAJXZO010000004.1, on the reverse strand, counting down.
AAAAATAATCAGAGTGGAACCTGTTCATGACTTGGATGCAAGCGCGAACGCAAGTGATTTAGAACACTTGGTTGAGGATAGTTTTGACAGCGGTGATCTGCCGGAACAGCTTTTTGTGCTACTCGACAGAATTCTCGATTTCCCAGAGCGCGATGTTGAACACGCTATGGTGCCCAGATCTCAGGCCGACTACCTGCAGGCTGATGCAACCGTTGCAGACGCCAGGGCGCTGATGTCCGTTGCGCACACCAGGTATCCAGTTATTGGGGAAAACGATGAGCCGTTGGGGGTAATTCAACTTGATGACCTCTTAGATTTTTCAAATAAGGACACCAGCCTCGTCACCCAACACATGCGCTCCCCCATGGTGGTGCCAACGGTAATGACCCTTCCAGAGGTATTGAAAGGAATGCTGGAAACAGCAAATGAAATGGCTTTGGTGATTGATGAGTATGGAGGTTTTACAGGACTTCTCACAATTGAGGATCTCGGTGAAGAAATCCTTGGGAGCATTAGAGACGAGCATGATCCTAAAGAAGAAGAGATCATAACTCAGCAGGCTGATAACCGTTGGACAGTGCCAGGGAGTATGCCCATCGATGAACTGGAGAGACTTCTCGGGGTCGATATACCGGAAGGTGACTGGGAAACTCTGGCTGGAATGTTGATATCTGAAAAGGGAGGATTGCCTGAGCCTGGAGAATTGCTGGAGATTGAACTGAAACTCACCCCTGAGGAGATAACAAACGGTAGCGACTCAATCAGCGTACTGGTGGCCAAAATCTTGGAGGTTGATCGGCATGTGCCGGTAGAGATCACACTGGAACTTATTCAACGCGAAATACATGCGGAGTCTGAGCATGACGGAGGTCAGCAATGATTGACTGGACCATAATCGTTGCCACCATTTCACTGATTGTGTTGAGTGCTTTTTTCGTAGTGATTGAATTTTCTCTAATCGGTGCGCGAAGATACAGGCTTGAGGAACAAGCTACCGATAGCGCCTCGGCGCGTGCCGCTCTGAGGGGCATGAATGAGCTGACCACGATGTTGGCTGCGGCACAACTGGGAATTACTGCCTGCACCTTTGGACTGGGTGCTGTCACAAAACCAGCTGTGGATTACTGGTTAGAACCATTGCTGGTGTCAGCAGGACTCCCAACGTGGCTATCTGGCGGAGTTGCATTCGGGGTGTCGTTGTTATTAGTCACCTTTTTGCATCTCGTAATCGGCGAGATGGCTCCGAAGTCCTGGGCGATTGCCAACCCTGAATTGTCTGCAAAGGTAATTGGAATTGCCTCCAGGGTTTATTTGTGGCCAATCAGGCCTTTTCTAAACTGGGTAAATTCAATAGCTAACTTGTTGGTGCGTGCCGTCGGAGTCACGCCCGTAGAAAGGACTGCCGTAGGTGGTCAAGATGCAGACACCATCCGACAAGTTGTTGAGCATTCCGCGCAGCTAGGTGTTTTGGAGCCTCAGCTAAAATCTCAGATAACCGAAGCCATCGAACTTCAAAGCATTACTGCTGGTGATTTCGCCCAAACCGGGAGAAATATTGTTTCAATCAAGGACGATGACACCGTTGAAACTCTAAGAGATGCATCTAAGCGAACTGCGCATCTGCGAATCCTAGTCAGAAATAAGCGAGACGAAATCAGTCATGTTGTTCACATCAGAGACACGTTGCAGTCACCCCTGAATGCCCCGATCAAGCCATTCCTGAGACCTGTATTTAAAACTAATGAGGACACCCCACTGTATGAAATGCTGCAGCAGATGAACAAGGCTCGAGTTCAACTAGCCCTAGTGGACCATGCTGATGGAACACAGGATGTTGTAACAATCAAAGATGTAATCAGGCGAATTCTGCCAGTTAGCTAAACAATCAGAATTAGCTTGGTTCTGAAGCAATGAGGATTGATTCAGCGGCTTCTACGGACTTACCGCAGTAAATAAAAACGCAGCGAAGATCACGATGTGAAGACCACCCTGAAAAAGCGTGACCCTATGTGAGGAGACTGTCACGGTGCCAACCACCACGCTGAGAATAAACAGGACGATCTCTGTGTAGCCAAGTCCTAGATTCAGCTCAACGTCGAGCAGTAAGGAAAACAGAGCTAAGGCAGGAATGGTCAAACCGATGCTGGCTAACGCCGAGCCATAGCCGATGTTAAATCCAGCTTGCATGTCTCCTTGACGAGAAAATCTAACCGCTGAAAGCCCCTCTGGTAACAAAATTACCAATGCAATCACCACTGCGACCAGTGATAACGGCAGTCCGGCATCACTGAAAACTCCTTCAATCGAAGGCGAAAGCACTCTCGCTAACCCAACGATCGCCCCCAAGGAGACAACCAACAAAACTAGGCTCCAGATAAAAGCTTCGCGTGTTGGAGGTAGTTGAAACGATTTTGTTGAAGGTTGCTCAATGTCTTCAAAATGCTCTCGGTTACGCACAGTAAGCACCCATAAGAACAATGCATAAACTCCAAGTGAGACCAGGGCAACGAATATCAGTTGAGGTGTTGTGAATGTTGGTCCCTCACTGCCTGTCGTGAATGTCGGTAGAACCATTGCCAAAGTTGCAATGGTTGCAATCGCCCCCAGTGCGGCACCGCTTCCCTCAGAGTTGAATGAGGAAGTGGGGGATTTCAAGGTGGCGGCAACAACTGAAAAGCCAATTATGCCGTTTACCGTGATCATCACGGCAGCGAAAACGGTATCCCGTCCAAGAGTAGATGCAGAGCTTCCACCCTCCAGCATGATGGATAGGATAATTCCGACCTCAATCACAGTCACGGATAGGGCCAGGAAAATTGCTCCCCAAACTCGCCCGACATAAGCCGCAACAATATCCACGTGGTGCACAGCTGACATCACGCCACCAGCAAGCACAACTCCAAGCAGAATCACTCCTAGAGCACCAGGTGGTGAAGACCAAAAGGTAACAACAAGCACCAATGCGAAAAGTGGGCCCACGATATGGAACCAAAGGTTTAGCTTGCTGAGTGTCATAGCTCAAGTTTAGGCTTTGGTGTTCCATCCCATCTGGGCAAGTAACTGCTGGCAAGGAACTACAGTGGGGCGGACGGGACTTGAACCCGTGACCGACGGATTATGAGTCCGCTGCTCTAACCAGCTGAGCTACCGCCCCCTTGATGGTTCGGCACTAGTTTAGCCTGAGATGCCAGATGAACTTGGCAGTTTCGTTAGCGACTAGGCTCAAGGTAATGAATTCAATCAAAAACATCGCAAGGCTTGGTTTGGGTCTAGCACTGGTTTATGCAGGCATTGGCCATTTCACATTCTCTCGAATTGAGTTCAGAGCTCAGGTTCCCACTTGGCTGCCACTGGATCCAGACTTTGTTGTGCTGGCATCAGGAGTCGTTGAAATATCGCTTGGGCTTAGCTTGATAGTGCTCTACAAGTTCAAACAACAGGTTGGGCTGGCCACAGCACTATTTTTCATAGCAATTTTCCCCGGAAACATTTCGCAGTATGTAAACGGAATCGACGCCTTTGGCCTAAACACTGATGCCGCCAGGTTCACAAGACTTTTGTTTCAGCCTCTGTTAGTGCTCTGGGCGCTTTGGTCAACAAATGCCCTTGACTACTTCAAACCGAAAAAGCGCTAGTTCTTTTCGTCCTTATCATCTGATTTAGAACTAAATCTCTCTCGGGCTTTACTTAGGTCGTCCCTAACACCATCAAACTGTTCTTTTAGCTCTTCCTTTGCGTCAGAGAATCTCTCCTGCAACCCATAACGAATCTCATCCATTCGGGAGCGAAGCTCCTGAGCAGAAGATCTGAATGAATAAACCCGCTCACGAAGGCTTTCTGAAAGCTTCCCAATTGGCAAAGCGTAAGATTCCAAGTTGTCCTCGGTAGTTGGGGCAAATTCTCCCAACCCTTGATAAAGGTTTTCAAAAATGTTAAGGGTGTTAGTGATGTCGTGAGCCTGAATCAGATGCAGCGAATTTTCACTCATGCGCTCAAGCTCCTGCTCATCAGCGGTCAAAACCTCTCTGAGTCTGCTAGCAAGCTCTTGCACATCCTCAGGTTGATAAAGGTAGCCATTATCGCCAGAGTGGATTAGGTGAGGTAATGCCATGGCATCTGCGCCAATTACAGGCCTACCGCTGGCCATAGCCTCCATTGTGGCAATCGACTGAAGCTCTGCAATCGACGGCATGGCAAAAACACTGGCTCGCTCATATGCTCGAGGTAATTCCTCTTCGGATACAAACCCCAGGAAGTGAACGCGATCAGAAATCGCCAAACGTTCAGACAGCTTTTCAAGGGTCTCCCGCTCTCCCCCGTTGCCAACGATTTCCAGCTGAACATCGATTTCGGGTGAAATCTCTTTTATTGCATGGAGCAAGATATCTAAACGTTTTTCATAATCCAACCTGCCAACAAACAACACCCGTGGATCTATGTTGCTGGTTGGGGTGTCGTTCACAAACCTGGAGGCGTCAATCCCACAACTAATTGCTAGAACGTCTGTTAGTCCCGTTTCTCGTTCTAAAAGGTCTGCCGCACGGCGAGTGGGAGTAGTCACCTTGTCCATTTTTCTCAAGACTCGTCCCGTGTCCCACCAACCTAAACGCATGATGGGTTTTTCGATGAACCTAGGAACTTTTACCGAATAACGAATTAGGTTTTCTGGCATTGTGTGGTTTGTGGCAATGGTCTTGATTCCGCGGCCTTTAGCCTCGCTAACAATTAATCTTCCAGCCATAAGGTGAGATTGAATATGAACCGCATCTGGTTTTAGTTCATCCAGTAGCTTTCCCATTTTTGTCTTCAGGCCAAACGGGGTCATTGCTCTAACAGAAAGTTGCTTTCGCATCTGAACTGAAGGAAAACGGTGAACGGTCAGTTCTGCCCCATCGTGGATTTCTTTGTTTGTGCCATGTCTACCGGGAATTGCTGGAGCTAGCACGTGTATGTCATGGCCCCGACGGGCAAGTCCCGCAGCCAGTCGCTCTGCGAAACGAGCGGCCCCATTAACATCAGGACCGAAAGTGTCGCAAGCAAGCAAAACCTTCAGCTTGTTTTCCATTTCAGCTAAGTCTAATTCTCATTTGTCTGAGGGTGGACTTTTTCTAAAAGATATACCCCCACCATTGCAACAATCGCACTCAGCGAAAATGTCACAATTGTTTGGAAGCTGGCTCCTTCGGCCTCCCCCAAAATAACAATTCCAATTCCAACCGCCACCATTGGATCAATCACCGTTAGTCCTGCGATGACTAAATCCGGTGGACCCGTTGCATAAGCATTTTGAACAAACCAACCCCCCAAAACTGTTGCGAGAATCAACGCGATTCCAGCAGAAAGGGTCAAAATATCGTAGTCACCCTGGATTAGTCGCTGAATGATGACCTTGGCCAGTGTGGCAACAAACCCATACAAAACACCAGCGCCAAAAACATAGTTCAGGGCCTTTGCTGTTCCTCCCGTGGTTGCCATTAGGAAACCGAAAAGCAAAAGCATCAGCGCCAGCACACCCAACACCTGCAGAAGCTTCTCATCACTCATCTCGACATCTGTGGCAACACCCGATGCCGCCACCACAAAGCTTGCAATTCCTGCCATGGTTAGCAAGATTGCAAATATTGTCCTTGGCCCCAATCGAACGCCATAAATGCGAGCATTCAGAAAACTAGTAATAACCAGTGCTACAGCTCCAATGGGTTGCACCACAATCAACGGAGCAAGGGTCAACGCAGCTAGCTGCAATACAACCCCGATAAACAAAAAACCAGTGCCGATCAGCCATCTTGGACGCTTCATCAGACCGAGCACCTGTTTCACCCCAAGACGATTAATGCCAGTGCCATTCACTCTCTGATGAACGCTGTCGTTTTGTAGCTGCGCCCCCAGGGCTAGCCCAACTGCTGCCAACAAGGCCAATAGTATGGCGATTGCTCTTAGCACTTCTGCTGGTAGCAACTGATCTCCTAGTTCAACAACTTCTTAAGCCTACTTACTGAATAGCTATATTCACCCAATAGCATTTACTTATGGCAATCAGACCAATTCAAATCAAGGGCACCGAAGTGCTTCACCAGCCCGCGAAACCGGTTGATAACTTTGATCAGTCCCTTGAGGTATTAGTCCAGGACATGTTTGAAACCATGGAAAAAGCACCAGGTGTAGGCCTTGCTGCACCGCAGATAGGTGTTGGCCTGCAAGTGTTTGTATATGACTGGGAGGATGATGAACAGGCTAGGCATCGAGGAGTTGCGATCAATCCAGAGCTAGAGTTGTTTGGGTCTGAAAAATTCAATCCCGAAGAGCACGTGGAAGGTTGTTTGAGTGCGCCGGGTCTTAGGTTCCCTCTTCAGCGCTCACCAATGGTGCGACTGACAGCACTTGACCTGCAGGGAAATAAATACACCGAAATTGCCAAAGGTTGGTTAGCAAGAATTTTTCAACATGAATTTGACCATCTGCAAGGACTGCTTTATCTAGATCGCCTTGAAGGTGAATACAAAGAACAGGCTGACAAAGAGGTTTCAGAACAGGATTGGCCCAAAGATTCAGTCTGGATGCCGGGGGTTGACTACGACGCCCCCTAGAAAAACATTCTGATCAGGGCAGACAGGGCAGCAGCGGAGGCAATCACGACGATAAATGGCATCCTCAAATACAGCAAACCTGCCGCCAGAATCAAAGCTGGCAATCGGCTATCCACGGTCACTTGGGAATCCGAGGTGAAGCCCTGAATGGCGATCAGTGCCGACAGCAAACCAACGGTTATGGCATCCGCAATCTCTCGAAACCTTGGATTTGAAACGTACTTTTCAGGAACAAGGTATCCCAGGAATTTCCAACTAAAAACCGCCAATGAGGCAGCGATGACGGCAAGTGTCACTTCTTCCCCCAATACTGAATCAATGCCGCAACCAAAGCTCCCAGCAGCACCGGAATGCCAGCTGGAACTATGGATGTGGTGGCAAGAGCGACAATGAATGCCGCTAGACCGATTAGTTTGAATTTGGAGCTACTCAGCCTTGGCCAAACCAGTCCTAAAAATGCAGCAGCCGCTGCGCTGTCAAGCCCGTAGTTGGCGGGATCTCCGATTTGATCACCCAGCAAAGCTCCAGCAAGAGTCATCAGATTCCAAAAAACAAAGACGCTGACACCGGTCCACCAAAACCCACGTCTCTCCGCTGATTCATTACCTTGCGAGGTGGCAACAGCTGTTGATTCATCAATGGTGAGCTGGGCAGAGAGTAATTTGGTAATTCCGGGCATGCCAAGAACTGGAGCCATCCTCAGGGCATAAAAGCCGTTTCTGACGCCCAGCAGCCAGGCACTCGCTATTGCCGTTGCGATTGCTGCCATACCACCAGTAGCCACCACTCCAACAAACGCGAATTGGCTGGCACCACTGAACATCAGAAGGCTCAGCAACATGGTTTCTAGAATGGAAAGACCCGCGGTCACGCCTAAGGCTCCGAATGAAACGGCGTAGATGCCCGTAGCCATGCCAATTGACACGGCTACCACAGGTATCCGATTCATTAAGCTCCGATCGCTCCCCGGGCTGGACTCGAACCAGCAACCCTTCGGTTAACAGCCGAATGCTCTGCCAATTGAGCTACCGGGGAATGGTGCAGAAAAACATTACCAGATAAACAACGTTATAAGGACTCCAGTTCCCTGCGTTCTCTTTCTAAATCCTGCAAATGGCGCTGAATCATGTCTGTTTCTCTCTTGTGGGTCTCTGGATTAAATCTCCTAAGAGCCATCAAAAGATCAGATTTCTCCCTGTTTAGAGCATTAATCATTGCTCTTTGGATGACACCCTCCGCATATTTCTTCAACGACTGCTCGTCCTTGGCAGGCATGGAAGCCACTGCTAATTGCCTGAACAGGTGTTGGTCTTGCTCTCTGACAGCGTTCCCAACTTGATTAAGCCAATCGGGCATCTCTCGATTTTCCACCAAGTCTGTCAAAACAATTGCAATCTGCTGCAGTTGGGCTGAGCTGAAACCTGCAGAGGTGATTCGAGACAGCTGCTCGGCGTTATAACTGGTTGGAACCTGAATCAAGACCTCTGCAATGGCTCTCTCCATTCTGTCTATCTCTACAGCCTCGGAATCTGCTGGCTGATCTAAATTCATAGACTGAACAGATTCTTTTTTACTTACCTTGGTTTGGTTGCCAATCATCGGCTCAATTTCTGTAACCTCCAATGAAACCCAATCAGCTAGTTTTCGTATATAACCCATTCGCAACGCAGGGTCGACAATTTGACTTACCACGGGTGCTGCAGCTCGGGCTGCCGCAACGCGACTCTCAAGTTGAACCAGGTCAAACTGGTCAATCCGATGACGGATCACAAATTCAAATAGTGGTCTTTTCTGGTCAAGCATTGCAACCACCGCAGCGTCCCCCCGCTGTTGTCTAAGGTCCGCTGGATCCAAACCATCCGGGCCCGTTGCAACAAATGTCAGCGCATTGAATTTCTCGCTGTCGCCATAAACCCTAAGTGCTGCTTTGGTGCCGGCAGCATCTGGATCGAAAGTGAAAATAACTTCTGCTGGTGAATCACCAGATCCCATAAGCAGCCGATTAAGAATCTTGATGTGCTCCTCGCCAAATGCAGTTCCGCAGGTTGCAACGGCGGTGTCCACGCCAGCCAAATGGCAAGCCATGACATCTGTGTAACCCTCAACCACCACAACTTGACGCTTCCTGGCGATGGCCTTCTTTGCACGATCTAAACCATAGAGCACCCTTGATTTGTGATAGGCGGGGGTTTCCGAGGTGTTGAGATATTTAGGGCCCTTGTCATCTTCATAAAGCTGCCTTGCTCCAAAACCTAGAACCTGATTATTGGCATCTCGAATAGGCCAAACAAGCCTGCCTCTGAATCGGTCATAGACCCCACGGTCACCTTTTGAAACAAGCCCTGCAAGCACTAGCTCCTGCTCATTGAAACCCTTGGCTTTCAAGAGGTCAGTTAGATTTGACCAACCTTTAGGGGCATAGCCAACCCCGAATGAGTGCATTGACTCAGTGTCAAAACCACGAGCAATCAAAGTCTCTCTGGCGGTCTTTGCTTCATCTGAATCAAGTTGCTGCTGGAAATATTCACTAGAGATCTGATTCGCCTCCAAAGTCCTAGCTCTTGCCTGAACCTCTCCTGTGTCAACATCGTCATAGTGAAGTTGGTAGCCAAACTTGGCAGCCACACGCTCGACCGCCTCGGTAAAACTTAGAGACTCGATCTCCTGCAAAAACTTATAAACATCACCACCAGCCCCACATCCAAAGCAGTGATAAAAACCCTGGCCATTGCGAACATTGAATGATGGAGATTTTTCATCATGGAACGGACACAGCCCCTTCAGCGAGCCAACACTTGCAGGTTTGAGCGAGACATAGTCACTCACTACATCAACCAGGTTTGCTTGAGCCTTCAGGTTTTCAATGTCTGATTGGCGAATTCTTCCAGCCAAGCTAGACCTCCGTTCCTACTATCTCTCGGTGCAGAGCGTGAGCGTGAGCATCGGTCATGTTCGCCACGCAATCCACAACTGCACGTTTTTTTGCCTCCGGGCTGTTTGCGTTATCGAAATAGTATTGGGTGACTCGGTCAAAGCCAAAACCCGTTTCATAAATGGCGTCTGCCAATTCAATGAGGAGTTCTCGTTGAGCTTGGTAGTAATACCGACGGTCATCGCTGGTCATCAAAAATGTTGCAACCAAACCCTTCAGAACTGCAATTTCCTCTGACACTTCAGCCGGCACTACTAAGTTTTTCTTATATCGATCTTGTTGATTGGCAATGTTGCTGTTGGCCTCATAAACACGAGTAACAAAGCTTCCAATCAGATCACTTGTGAGGTTTTTCAACTGAGCTAAATTTTCGCGAGAGCCATCAAAACTGCTTATCCAGAATTCATTTGAGCGAATTCTTTGAATGGCTTGATAGACATTTTCTCGTTCCAATTTTGAATCAGACCAATCCAAAACACCTGTAATCAGTTGATCAATAATGGAATCTCCGTTGAGAATCTCAACATCCAAGAACCTTTCAACAATCGCGTCCTCAAAATCGTGAACGCTGTAGGCGACATCATCACTGAAATCCATGATTTCAGCCTCAATCACCTTTTCTCCCCGAGGAGCCTCAGCTCGGGCCCATTGAAAGACCTCCAGGTCATCTTCATAAACACCAAACTTGACCCCGCCCGCTATGAATTCTCTAGCCTCGGAAAGTCGCCAGGGATATTTGCTAACGGCATCCAAACTTGCTCGCGTTAGGTTCAAACCTCGAGAGACACCATCCACAATCACCTTTTGTTCCAACCTGGTAAGAATCCGAAATGTTTGAGCGTTACCCTCAAAACCACCAATGTCAGCTGCCCAAAAATTCAACGCGCTTTCACCGTTGTGTCCAAATGGTGGGTGGCCTAAATCATGAGACAAACAAGCCATATCCACCAAGTCAGCATCAATGCCAAGCATTATCGCCAGCTCTCTGCCCACCTGGGCAACCTCCAGCGAGTGAGTGAGTCTGGTTCGAGCAAAATCACCGCTTTCAGGGGATAAAACTTGTGTTTTTGCACTCAATCTTCTCAGGGCGGAGCTGTGCAGAACTCGGGCTCTGTCTCTTGCAAACTCAGAACGTTTTGAACGAGAGGAGTTTTGATTCACAAACCGCTCGGTGACAAATTCGGGGTACTGTTCTTGATTCAAGCGCTAACCCCCCGAAACTGAAAGCTCAGCCTCCAGAAGTTGTTTGGAGTGTGTGTCACTGAGTTCTCGGCTGTCCAACCAGTTTTCGGGCAATACGCACTTCTTTTTAGCATTTCCCTGCCTGCCTCTTGGTCCTTCAGCTTGCTCACCTGGATAAGGCAAGTCTCGCTCCAGCTTAGATAGGTTTTCATCCATTTGTTCAATACTCTCAACACGTGCTAGCTGAGACCTCAAATCTCCACCAACCGGATAACCCTTGAAATACCATGCAACGTGTTTGCGAATGTCCTTGCAGGCGTGGTCTTCATCTTCAAAAAACTCAACTAGCAATTCAGCGTGCTGCCTGAATGCATCAATCACTCCGCCCAGATTTGGTTGCACCTGGTCAACCTTGATTGGAGTCTTGGGGTTTTCTAAATACTGGTCAATGGCCTGCTCTAAATCCCTAAATAACCACGGACGACCCAAGCAACCACGGCCAACCACAATTCCATCAACACCTGTTTGACGCATCATCTCAACTGCGTCAGTAGCGCTCCAAATGTCACCATTTCCTAAAACCTGGACATCTGGCAGTGCTTCACGAAGCTCGGCTATCGCCTGCCAATCAGCTTTACCGCTGTAATACTGAACGGCGGTCCTGCCATGCAGTGCAACGGCAGCGGCACCAGCATCCCTGGCAGCCTTTCCCGCATCCAAAAATGTCAGGTGCTCGTCATCGATGCCTTTTCGCATCTTTACCGTCACCGGCACATCCCCCGCGCTTTTTACTGCTTGCTGAACAATTGCCTCAAATAGGTCTTTTTTCCAAGGTAGGGCTGCCCCGCCACCTTTTCTGGTTACCTTTGGCACCGGGCATCCAAAGTTTAGATCGATGTGATCAGCCCGATCTGCCTCCAACAGCATCTCAATGGCCTGTCCGATGGTCTTGGGCTCAACTCCATAGAGTTGCACCGAACGAATCTTCTCACTGCTGTGATGGCTGGCTAGCCGCCATGAGGTTGGGTTTTGCTCGACCAATGCCCTGGATGTAACCATCTCTGCTACATAAAGGCCACCACCATAGTTTTGACATAATCTGCGAAAGGCGGTGTTGGTGATGCCCGCCATCGGCGCCAACACCACCGGCGTTTTTATTTTGTGCTGACCATAGGTAAGCAATTAGACCAAGTTCTCCGCCAAGAAATTAACAACCTGATCCAACCCCACGCGCTGCTGCTTCATGCTGTCACGCTCACGGATTGTCACAGCCTGGTCCTGCTCAGTTTCAAAATCAACAGTTATGCAAAAAGGTGTTCCGATTTCATCCTGACGACGATACCTGCGACCAATCGCAGCACTCTCGTCGTAGTCAATGTTCCAGATTTGTCTAAGCTTTTCGGCCAAATCTTTAGCAATTGGAGTCAATTGCTCGTTTTTGCTCAACGGCAAAACGGCTGCCTTCACTGGAGCTAGCTTTGGATGCAATCGCAAAACAGTTCGGGTGTCGGTTCCACCCTTGGCATTTGGGACTTCTTCCTCGTTGTAAGCGTCGACCAAGAATGCCATTAGTGATCTGGTGAGACCAGCCGCGGGTTCTATCACAAACGGTGTCCAGCGTTCACCCTCGTTCTGATCGAAATAACTCAGGTCAACCCCAGAATGCTCACTGTGGGTGCTCAGGTCAAAATCAGTTCTATTGGCCACTCCCTCGAGCTCACCAAACTCCCCGCCTGCAAAACCAAATCTATATTCGATGTCAACGGTCCGCTTTGAGTAGTGCGAAAGCTTGTCCTTCGGGTGTTCAAAAAGTCTTAGATTTTCTGGGTCAATGCCAAGATCTACGTACCACTGGTAGCGCTGCTCAATCCAATACTCATGCCACTGCTCATCAGTTCCTGGTTTGACGAAAAACTCCATCTCCATTTGCTCAAACTCACGAGTTCTGAAAATAAAGTTTCCAGGAGTGATTTCGTTTCTGAAACTTTTTCCCATTTGGCCAATGCCAAAAGGAGGCTTCATTCTGGCGGTGTTCAACACATTATTGAAATTCACAAAAATACCCTGGGCGGTTTCTGGCCTCAGGTAGTGCAGACCAGATTCATCCTCAACCGGTCCAAGGCTGGTCTTCAGCAGTCCATTGAACATCTTTGGTTCGGTCCACGCCTCTTTTGTGCCACAGTTGGGGCAGGCAATCTCATCTATGGACTTTGGTTCTCTACCTTTTTTATCTTGAAAGGCCTCTTCCAGGTGATCCGCTCTGTGGCGACGGTGACAGCTGGTGCATTCAATCAAGGGATCTGTGAACTCAGAAACGTGACCGCTGGCTTCCCAGACTGCTTTTGGCAAGATGATGGAGCTGTCCAGACCAACTACGTCCTCTCTGGAGCTAACAACTGAGCGCCACCACTCACGCTTGATGGCCTCCTTTAGCTCAACGCCCAAGGGTCCATAATCCCAGGCAGATCTTGAGCCTCCGTAGATCTCGCCAGCTTGAAACACAAAACCCCTGCGTTTTGCGAGGGAAATCACCTGGTCGAGTTTGGATTGCGGTGCCATTGGAGCCTTTCTTGCGATGAAGTACTAGTTTAGCCTTGGGCTGGGCTATCTTTGGCCGACCCAAAGCGCCTGTCTCGAGACTGAAACTCGCTTACTGTTTCCCAAAGTGTTTCTCTTGTGAAATCTGGCCAGAGCGTTGGGCTGAAAACCATCTCCGCATAACTTGATTGCCAGGGTAAGAAATTGCTGATGCGCTGTTCCCCACTGGAGCGGATAAACAAATCAACATCTGGAAGACTGGGCTGAAACATCTGCGACTGAAGTGTTTTCTCCGTGATTTTTTCAGGATCCAACTTGCCTTCCCGAACCTTGCTGGCAACTTTCTTGGTCGCCTCAACCAATTCGCCACGACCACCGTAGTTGACACACATGTTCAATGTCATCTGATTCAAATGAGATGTCATGCGCTCTGAGAGCTTTAGCTCGCTAATGACACTTTTCCAAAGATTCTTTTCAGAACCGGACCAAACAACTTTCACATTCCAATCAATCAACTGGTCTCTTCTTCTGCGAAGCACATCTCGATTGAACCCCATTAGGAACCGCACCTCCTCAGGATCCCTTTTCCAGTTCTCGGTTGAAAATGCATATGCACTTATCGCCTGCACCCCTATTTCCAGGGCACCGCTGACAACTTCCAATAATGCATGCTCTCCGGCCTTGTGGCCTTCTGTTCTTGCTAGTCCTCGCTGATTGGCCCATCGGCCATTGCCATCCATCACAATCGCTATGTGCTTGGGCACCTTATTAAACTCTGGGGCCGGTCTGGAAGGGTCTCTAAAACTCATCTTCTCTCCGTGATGTTCATGGATTTCAAACCTCGCTCCAGATGCCACTGCATAAATGCCCGGGTGATTCCCTGAGCCTGCTCGGCAGAAAAACTATCAGCTTGTTCAACCTGACCCCAATCCCCCGAAAGCAAGGCAGCCAGCAAAGTCATGGTTGCCGGGCTTAATCTAGTGGCCTCCGGAGGGGCACAGTTTTCACAAACAGCACCTCCCACCTGAACTAAAAACCTTTCATGCGGACCCTCTGCCTGGCATCCGGAGCACTGATCAAAACTCGGGGTCCATCCAGATATGGCAAGCGCTCTCAGTTGATAGGAGACGGCAATCAACTCTGGCTGATGCTCTATTCGAGAAAGTGACCTGAGAGCACCCGTAAGCAACTGATAGTGCTCGGTGGTTGAAGTCTCTCGTGTCAACCTTTCGGCAGTTTCTAAGATCCGACTGCCTGCCAAATAACTGTCGTAATCAGCAACGATTTGCTTGCCATAACTCGCAATTGACTCAACCTGAGTGACCACATCTAAGGTTTTACCCTTATAAAACTGTGCCTCAACCGCCATAAACGGTTCCAGTCGGGCGCCAATTTTTGAGCTGGTTTTGCGAACGCCCTTGGCCACCGCTCGTATCTGCCCAGAATTTTTGGACAGTAAGGTGATTATGCGGTCTGTCTCTCCGAGCTTATGGGTTCGTAAAACGATTCCCTCTTCCTTAAACTGTGGCACCCCAAAAGTATCCACCATTAGTGGATATTTTTGCTGAAGCTATACCCGTAGTGCTCTATTCACTGCAGAAATCAGTGCTTTCAGGCTGGCGGTTGCAATATCTCCGTCAATCCCAACACCCCAAAGCGAGTCTCCTTTATCGACTTTTAGCTCGATATAAGCGGCAGCTTGCGCATCACCTGAAGCACTTAGCGTGTGCTCAACGTAATCAAGCAAATCAACTTCCAGTCCCTTTGTGTTCAGGATTTGGATAAATGCTGAAATCGGACCGTTTCCATTTCCTGTCTCTTTTGTTATCGACTGCCCTTCACGCAATTCAACATTGAGCTTGACCTCGCCACTCATGTCACTTTCAGAGGCTGTTCTCAGCAATTCGTATTTGCCCCAGCGTTTGTGATCCTCTTCACTGGGTAGATACTCATCTGTGAATGCGTGCCAAAGTTGCTGGCTGGTGATTTCTCCACCATTTCCATCAGCTAATTTTTGAATAGCTTGCGAGAACTCAATTTGAAGCTTCCTGGGAAGATCTAGGTGGTAATCGCTTTTCAGCAGATATGCCACTCCTCCCTTACCACTTTGCGAGTTCACGCGAATGATTGCCTCATAGCTTCGCTTCAAATCATGTGGGTCAATCGGGAGATAAGGAACTTCCCAGTTCACGGTGTGCCTGGTTCCGCCCTCGATCTCTGCAATTCTGTCCAGATCTTCCAAACCTTTTTTGATTGCATCCTGGTGAGAACCACTGAAAGCGGTGAACACCAGGTCACCTCCATAGGGAGACCTTTCGGGAACTGGCATTTGATTGCAGTATTCAACGGTTCTGCGGATAGAATCAATGTCACCAAAGTTGATCATTGGATCAATTCCTTGGCTGAAAAGATTCAAACCAAGCGTCACCAGATCAACATTTCCGGTTCGCTCACCATTGCCAAACAGGCATCCCTCAATCCTGTCTGCACCTGCTTGATAACCAAGCTCAGCTGCTGCAACCGCTGTGCCACGGTCGTTGTGTGGGTGCAGGGACAAAATGATTGCCTCGCGTGGTTCAAGATTCGAACTCATCCACTCAATGCTGTCTGCATAAACGTTCGGAGTTGTCATTTCAACAGTCGCAGGCAAGTTGATAATCAACTTTTTGTCCTTTGTTGGCTTGATTACCTCAGCCACCGCATTGCAGACCTCAACCGCATACTCCAACTCGGTGCCGGTGTAGCTCTCTGGGCTGTATTCATAGAACACTTCGGTCTCAGGAATTGTGTTTTCCAATTCCAAGCAATCTCTGGCAGCATCTGTCGCAATTTTCTTGATCTGCTCTTCATCGGCTTTGAACACGACTCTGCGCTGCAACACAGAGGTTGAGTTGTAAAAATGCACAATAGCTTTTTTGGCACCTTTGATTGATTCGAAAGTTCTCTCAATAAGCGGACGCCTGGATTGAGTCAAAACTTGAATGGAAACGTCCTCTGGGATGAGGTTTTCCTCAATTAGTTGTCTGACAAACTCAAAATCTGTTTGAGATGCGGATGGGAACCCAACCTCAATTTCTTTGTATCCCATGTCGACTAGAAGCTGAAACATCTTCAGCTTTCGCTCTGGGCTCATTGGGTCGATAAGTGCCTGGTTTCCATCTCTTAGATCAACCGCGCACCACCTGGGGGCTTTGTCTATGATTTTGTCTGGCCAGCTGCGGCTTTCGACGTTTACCTTGATTTGTTCATGAAAAGGTTTATATCTGTGAAAAGGCATGCCCGAAGGCTTTTGATTATTTTCCAATTTGATTCTCCGTGCTTTTAGATTTCTTAGCGGCCGAAAGCCTCCGCGACGAGATGGGCCAGAGGATTAGGCCTCGTCGCGGCCGCTAAGTAGAAGCTGGAAACGCATATGCCAAAACTAGCACTAAAATCCCAAGCGACCAAGTAGCTTTGGATCTTGCTGCCAGTCTTTTGACACTTTCACATGCAATGTTAACCTTGTTGGCTTCCCGGTTAGCTTTCGAATGTTTCTTTGTGATCTCTGCCTTATCTCTGAAAGACGCTCCCCCTTGTTGCCAATAATGATTCCTTTTTGACTGTCTCGCTCAACATGAATCGACAGATGAATCTCATCACCGTTCCATTCATCCAGGGTGACTGCCAATGAGTGTGGTAACTCATTTTGCAAACGCCCCAACGCGGACTCCCTGACCTCTTCGCACACCCGTTGCTCCATGCTTGACTCGGTCACAGTCTCAGCTGGATACAACATTGAAGACTCGGGCATCATCGATGTTGCCAAATCAGCCAATAGGTCAATTTGGTAATCGTTTTTCGCGCTCACCGGAACAATTTGTTCCCAGTCGGCCAACTCCGCCAAGGCCATCAATTGGCTGGCAACTTTCTCAGGTCCAACTCGGTCTGTTTTGGTGACAATCGCAATTTTTTTTGATTTTGGAAAAGACCGTAGCTGTTCAATGATTCTTTTGTCGCCTGGACCAATTTCCTCATTGGCGGGACAGCAAAAACCAATCACGTCCATATCAGCTAGCTCCGCCTGAACCAAGTCATTAAGCCTCTGTCCCAAAAGTGTTTTTGGCTTATGTAATCCGGGGGTGTCAACAATGATCAATTGACTTTGGTCGGAGTTTCGAATCCCTCGAATTGCTTTTCTGGTGGTTTGGGGCCTGTCTGAGGTGATAGCAATTTTTTCACCGACGAGAGCATTGGTGAGTGTTGATTTGCCGGTGTTAGGCCTTCCAACAAAGGAGATAAAACCAGCCCTAGACATTGATCTTTTTCACAATGATTGAACCCAGACGACCCTTTTTCACATCAACCCGCTCAGCTACAAAATCAAAGCCGTGCGCCTGCACTCGCTCGCCACCAACTGGCAATCTGTCCAGCAACTTGATGATTAGCCCTGCCACCGTGTCAACATCCTCATCCTCAATTTCCAACTCGAAATATTCTCCAAAAGCAGAAAGGGTGGTTCGCGGGTTCACCCTGTAGAGATTTTCGCCTAGTTGCGAGAGCTCTTGCTGCTCGCGATCGTATTCATCACTGATCTCACCCACCAGTTCTTCAATCAGGTCCTCCATGGTGACCATGCCAGCAATTCCACCATATTCATCGATGATCAGAGCCAGTTGAATCTGACTGGATTGCATTTCCTGCAGTAAATCACTTACTGGTTTGCTTTCTGGAACAAACACCGCCTGCCTGGCATTTTCCCCGGCTTTTTCAGAGACTAACTTTGCTGGGTTTTCTAAAACTGTTTTCGCGATGTCCTTCAAAAATAAAACACCTCTAATGTCATCAGGGCCATCACCCGTTACAGGAAGTCTTGAGTGTCCGCTTGAAACGAAACCGCTTAGTGCTTCTTCCAAGTTGTCTTCAGAATCAATGGTCCGCATGTCAATCCTTGGAACCATGACTTCTCGAACAACGGTCTGGCCAAAATCCTCAATACTTTGCAGAAACTCTTTTTCAAACTCTTCTGGGTCAGGAGGTGCAGGAAGTTGGAAGGCTTTGAATAATTCATTCCATGCTTGGTAAATCCTTGCCAAAAACGTATCAACACCCTGAGCGAAGCCTCCTCCGCATAGCTTGGAGGCAACGGCATGGGAAATCATCAGCACAACGCTGAGTATCAACAGTGAAACAACTACTGACCAGCCTGAGATATAGCTTTCCAAACCAAGCGTCAGCAAAGCTCCCGAGATAGCCAGCAACATCATGCGAAGGTAAATTGCACTGTCCTGAACCTTTTCGCTCACTCGTTGCTGAGCCTCTGCAATTGTTAGAAAAAAGGCAATTAGTAAAGGTAGAACAGCACTGATTGCTATCAACTGAGTTCCTCGGCTTGAAATGAATCCAATAACTCTCGCTGCAAACCAAACATCTCAGTCTCCTGCTCTGGATGCTCATGGTCAAAGCCCAACAGGTGCAACAATCCATGCGTTGCGAGAAGCATGACCTCATCAATCTCGGCATGCCCCGCAGCATCGGCTTGCAATCTTGCCACCTGCGGGCAAATCACGATGTCACCTAAAACACCCTCCGCGTTTGGATCTCCTGGTCTAAGTTCATCCATGGGAAAGCTCAACACATCGGTGGGCCCGGGCTCGTCCATCCACTTGATGTGGAGCTGCTCCATTGCGTCTTCGTTTACAAACAACACTGAAAGCTCAGCTCTGGAGCTTAGCCTCAGCCTGGTGAAGTGATGCCTGAGCATGGAAACGATACGCTCTGATTCAACCTCGAACTCAGATTCGTTGTTTAGCTCAATGCTCATCTTGGGCCTCATAGGCGTTGACAATTCTGGTTACCAGCTCGTGTCTTACAACATCACCGCTGGTGAGTTTGGCAACATGCAAATCACCAACCTCAGAAAGGATTCTTACCGCCGATGCCAGTCCACTTTTGCCTCCAGGCAGATCAACCTGAGTGGTGTCACCGGTGATGATCATCTTTGAATTGAAACCCAACCTGGTCAAAAACATTTTCATCTGTTCCTGAGTGGTGTTTTGCGCCTCATCCAGAATCACAAATGCATCATTCAAAGTCCTTCCTCGCATATAAGCAAGGGGGGCAACCTCAACAACACCACTTTCTAAAAACTTGGCCAATGACTCAGCTGGCAACATCTCTTGCAATGCATCAAAAAGTGGTCTCAAATAAGGGTCAATTTTTTCAGACAGCGTTCCCGGAAGATAACCAAGTCGCTCTCCCGCTTCAACAGCGGGTCTGGTAAGGATGATTCGGCTGCACTTTTTGTTTTGCAGAGCCTCCACCGCCTTAGCCATTGCTAAATATGTTTTTCCTGTGCCAGCAGGCCCCAGACCAAACACCACAGTGTGCTCATCAATGGCTTTTAGGTATTTCACCTGCCCTGCGGTTTTTGCCCTGATTCTTTTTTCTCCAGCAGAGATATAACTTCCTGAAAATCCTTCAACCGCATCATCGGTTAGCTGAGAAATTTCAATAACGTCTCTGGATGAAACAGAATCGCCGCGAGCAATCAATTTTTCTAGCTGGTCAATCACCCCTCTTAGCTGATTACTTTTCTGCTCATCACCCTTTACGGTCCAAACAGCCCCTCTCAGCAAAATGTCAAGATCTGAAAACTGTCTTTCTAGTTCCCGCAGGTGAGAATCATTTGCCCCAACCAGTTGACCTATGTATGCGGGGTTTGTTTCGAAAACAACTTCGCTCAACTAGCTCCCTGGCTCAAAATGTGCCCGTGGGCATGGAAAACAGTTTGTCCAGCCTCTTCCCCGGTGTTGAATAAAAACTTGAAGTGTCCATTCGTGTGCTTCTCGCTGACTTCCCGCATGAGACTCATCACCGCTTCCATTGATTCAGCATCTTGGGACAACTCTGAGATGTTTTTTGAATGAGACTTAGGCACCACCAACAGATGCACTGGTGCTTCTGGGTTTATGTCCCTAAAAGCAATCGCACCCTGGTTTTCGCCAACTTGGTCGCTGGGTATTTCACCTTCAACTATTTTGCAAAAAATACAGTCTCTCAAATTTCCTCCAACACCATACTAACCCCAGCCAAGCCTGGTTCTAATGGCGGAAATAGCTGCAGGAGCCGCGGTGGAAGTTCTTAGCACGGCCGACCCAAGTGAAGCGGTGATTGCGCCACGTTCAATCAATCTTTTTGTTTCATCCTCTGAAATACCCCCCTCGGGGCCAATCACCAGGGTTAGCTCAGATTCAAGCTTCACTTCGGTCAAAGAGATTTCTGCATCAGGGTCCAAAACAATAAGTTGCCCATAAAACTCAAACTCGCAATCACTTACAAAGGCGTTGATCTCTGGGAGCCAAGCCTGGTGTGACTGCTTCATAGCCTCCGCTGCTATCTGTTGCCAGCGAGCAGATCCCTTCACCGCTTTTTTGTCGTCCCAGCGAACTACCGATCTCTTGGCCTGCCAGGGGGTGAAACTTACCGCCCCCAACTCGGTCGAGGTCTGAACCGCAAGCTCGTCACGGTCGCCTTTTGCCAATGCCTGCACCACGTGAATTCTGGGGTTGACTGGTTGCTGCACCCAGCGCTTGGTTATCATTACCGATTCACCTTGGAGCACACCGAGTGCCAAATTTCCCTTGCCGTCAGTCAATCTCAGTTCATCACCCTCGCCCAAGCGAAGTGATTTGGTTGCATGCGAATACTCTTTTGGGTCAAGCGCTATTTCCCCGCCCTCTAAAGAGCCCACACTAAACTGGTGCATTATCGCTTGCCAAAGCCGAAGCCTTGGCGACGTTCGGCCAATCCGGCCTTGTCTTTGCCCAGCTCACTGAGTTTTTGGAAAAGCTCTTTTTGCTTTTTGTCTAACTTGCTAGGGATTGACACATATAACTCCAGCACTAAGTTCCCCCTGCCACTGCCTCGTAATTTGTTCGCACCCAGAGACTTCAAATTCAGCTTGTCTCCGGTTTGAGTTCCTGGCTTGATGGTGACCATTTGGGGACCATCAAAAGTTTCAATTTCAATATCAGCACCTAAAGCTGCATCCGTGAATGGAACTTCAAACCTTGCTGTCAAATCATCTCCATCGCGAGAGAAGACAGGGTGGGGATTGATGCTGACCTCAAGGTAAAGATCTCCCGCCGGACCTCCTGCAAATCCGACCTCTCCCTCAGCTGGCAGATGAAGTCTCATGCCATCTTGAACCCCAGCTGGTATTTCCAGGCTTAGTTCTCTGTTTTCGCGAATTCTCCCCTGGGCTCTGCAGGTCTGGCAGGGGTGAGGGATCACCTCTCCGGTTCCTTTGCAAGACCCACATGGTTGGGAGGTGACCATGGTTCCCATAAACGACTGCACCTGACGAGAGATACTTCCACTCCCCTTGCAAATATCACAAACCTCGACCTTGGTGCCTGGTTGGGCACAGCTGCCCTCACAGGTTGGGCACAAAACCGCGGTTGCAATCGTCATTGTTTTGCTGGCACCAAAAATTGCCTCTTTCAGATCCAGGTCGACCCTTAGCAATGCGTCCTGGCCTCGCTGCATTCTTGATCTGGGGCCTCGTTGGCCACCACCTCCGAAGAATGTCTCGAAAATGTCTCCCAGTCCAACCCCCTGATCGCCTCCGCGATCATATTTTTGGCGCTCCTGAGGATCGGCCAAAACCTCGTAGGCGTGAGTCACCGCCTTGAATCGCTCCTGAGCATCGGGGTCAGGATTAATGTCTGGGTGTAACTCCCGGGCCAGCTTGCGGTAGGCTTTCTTGATTTCCTCCGTGGTCGCGTTTTCGCTTACGCCCAAAACCTCGTAGTAATCGCTCAATTAATTTCCGTTCAATGATTTGGTTAGATAACGAGCAACAGCTCTAAGTGATGCAATGTTCCATTGGTAGTTCATTCGGGTCGGACCCAAAACTCCCACCCTAGCGGAACCATCGCCCTCTCCATATTCGCCAATCAAAACACTGGCACCCTCCAAAGAGGCAAAGTTGTTGTCACTGCCGATTGAAACGCCCAAGCCATCGCGCTCCAGTTCAATCTCACGCAAAAGTTTCAAAAGCACTACCTGCTCCTCCATCATCTCTAGCAATGGGGCAAAGCCATCAAAATCAGCCTCAGTTCTAACCAGGTTGGCAGCACCACTAACGGCAACCTTTTCCTGCCTGTTTTCATTAACCAATCCATCCAGGGTTGCAATGATTGGCTTGATTGCGGCTTGCGCTGATTTAGAAAGCTCCACCTGCAAATCTTTACTCTTGGAGCTCACCTCACTAAGCGGCTGGCCAGAGAGTTGCCCGTTAAGTCTTCCCCTGAGATCTTGCAATAACTCATCAGTCACCGCTGATTGCAAAATCGCAACTTCTTGTTGGATTTGACCCGAGCTGGAAATCAACATGACCAAGCATCTGGAATCGTTGATGGCAATCAGCTCAACGTGCCGAACATAGCTGTTGCCAAATGATGGGTAGGAAATCAGAGCGAGTGAATTGGTTAGTTGGCTTAACGTTTTAGCACTCTGCTGCAGCATCTCCTCCAGTGAGAGTCTTTTATCCAAAAATGACTCAATGGCCTTTTTCTCAGGATTTGAAACAGCGCTTAGGTTTCTGATCTGCTCGACGAATAAGCGATAACCCCTATCAGTTGGAATCCTTCCGCTGGAGGTGTGAGGGGCAACAATCAGCTCTTCTTCCTCCAGCACCGCCATATCGTTTCTAATGGTGGCAGCACTGACTCCGAGCGGGTGTCTGTCTAGAAGGGATTTTGAGCCAACCGGCTGATTGGTTTGCACATAGTCTTCGACAATTGCCCGCAAAACCTCAAGCGATCTTTCAGGAATCATCTTGGCACTCTCCATTCTCGAGTGCCAATTCTAATCAGTCCCTGCCTAATTTAGAAGATTTAGTACGACTCTGTCAGCCATCTGCCTGCCCTTGAGGGTCAAACTGTAGCCTTGGTCAGCAGTCTCTAGGTAACCAGCATCCAGTTGCTGGTTAATCAAATCTGTTGTCACTTCAAGATCATCAAGCAGCGATTGGCTAAGCCCTCCACGCATTCTGATTTCAAGCAAAAGTCTTTCTTCCAGGTGCTGTCTTGCGGTTATTTGTTCATAACCGTGGATTGGTAAATCAGAAACTAAAGACTTCGCATATGAGGCCGGATGTTTTTTGTTCCACCAGCGCACGTCTCCCATGAACGAATGAGCACCTGGTCCAAAGCCCCACCAATAATTCGAACTCCAATATGCGCGGTTGTGCCAAGAAATCGCCTCTGTAGACCTGCTGAAGTTACTCAGCTCATACCAATCAAGACCATGTTTCCGTGTTAGCTCATCTAGCAGCTCATACTTCGCTGCCATCAAATCTTCATCTGGCATTTCCAGAATACCCTTGGAAACCTGCCTTTCAAGCTTCGTACCACGCTCAACAATCAATGCATAAGCACTTAGGTGATCAGGCTCTAGCGACAGGGTTTTTTCAACTGTCTGTTGCCAACTCTGCAAACTCTCCCCCGGTGCTCCATAAATTAAGTCTATAGACACCATCAAACCCGCCTGCTTGGCTTGAGTGACGGCTTTGCTGACGTTTTCAGTGTCATGAGTTCTATCCAGAATTTTCAAAACCTCTGGGTCGAAACTCTGAGCCCCAATGCTTACGCGATTGATGCCTAGTTCTGATAAACCCTGCATGTATTCAAGGTCAACACTGTCTGGGTTTAGCTCCAGGGTAATGTCAGCGCTGGGAATAATGCCGTAATTATTTCTGAGGCTTTCAAGCAAAGCCTCAATCTGCTCAATTGAGAAAAGACTTGGTGTTCCCCCACCAAAAAACACCGTCGAAAAAGGCTTCGTTTCAATATTGGATCGATTGAGAACCAGCTTGGACTGATTAATCTCGGTAATTAGTGGTTTATGAAACTCAGTTCGTGAAATCCCCTGCACCTCGGCAGAGGTGTAGGTGTTGTAGTCGCAATAGCCACATCGAACATCACAAAATGGGATGTGAACATAGGCGTGCCAGGTCTTGTCTTCAACCGCTTCAGTTGAAACTGGGAAGTTTCCATCCCACTCAACACCCTGCGGCAAAACTCCAGGCATTACTGGTTTTTCTTGTCTGCTTTGCTTGGGTCTGAACCAAGGGCTGCAATGAATGCCTCTTGCGGGACCTCAACTCGACCCACCATCTTCATTCGACGCTTTCCCTCTTTTTGTTTCTCCAAAAGCTTTCGCTTTCTGGTGATGTCACCGCCGTAGCACTTAGCCAAAACATCTTTTCTAACGGCCCTGACGGATTCTCTAGCGATAATTCTTGACCCAACCGCTGCCTGAATTGGAACCTCAAACTGCTGTCTGGGAATCAACTCCTTTAGCTTCGCTGTCACGCTGACACCATGGGCATAGGCCTTGTCTTTGTGGACAATCGCACTGAATGCATCCACCTGCTCACCCTGCAGCAACAAATCAACCTTCACCAGATCGCTGGCCTGCAATCCAGACTCTTCATAATCAAGTGATGCATAGCCCTGGGTTTTGCTTTTCAGTTGATCGAAGAAGTCAAAAACGATCTCAGCCAATGGCAACTGATATCTCAGCTGAACACGATCCTCACTCAAATACTGCATGTCAATCATGGTTCCGCGTCGAGTCTGACAAAGCTCGATGATTGTCCCCACATAATCCTTGGGGCTCAGAATGGTTGAATTCACAACTGGTTCTAAAACCTGCTTGATTTTCCCAACCGGATACTCACTTGGGTTTGTGACTCGATGCTCGCTACCATCCTCCATGGTCACCTCATAGACCACCGATGGACTGGTTGCGATCAAGCTGATGTCGAACTCCCGCTCAAGGCGCTCGGTGATTATTTCGAGGTGCAAAAGACCTAAAAATCCGCAACGGAAACCAAAACCAAGCGCAACTGAGGTCTCTGGTTCATAAACCAGTGCAGCATCACTGAGTCGCAACTTGTCTAAAGCCTCTCTGAGCGCTGGATAGTCACCACCGTCAATTGGATAAATACCACTGAAAACCATGGGCCTTGGCTCCACGTAACCCTTCAAAGAATCAATGGCGGTGTTGTCCTTGCTGGTTACCGTGTCACCAACTTTGGATTGCCTGACATCTTTTACGCCAGTAATCAAATACCCCACCTCACCGGCAGACAAACCCTTGGTCGGTGTTGATTCTGGAGAACTCACCCCGATTTCCAACAACTCATGAACGGCACCGGTGGACATCATTTTGATTTTCTCGCGAGATAACAAAGTTCCATCAACCATTCGCACATAAGTGATAACACCTCGGTAGGCATCATAAACACTGTCAAAAATCATTGCCCTTGGAGGTGCCTCTAGCTCTCCAGTTGGTGGCGGAATTAGTTTCACGATTCGATCAAGTAGCTCGGGCACACCCTTGCCAGTCTTTCCAGAAACCTGCAAGATGTCCTCAGGCTCACAACCAATCAGGCTGGCAATCTCATCGGTATATTTTTCAGGTTGCGCTGCGGGAAGGTCAATCTTGTTCAACACTGGAATGATTTCTAAATCGTTTTCCATGGCTAGGTAGAGGTTTGCAAGGGTCTGAGCTTCGATTCCCTGGGCCGCATCCACCAGCAAAATGGCTCCCTCGCAAGCAGCCAAGGATCTTGAAACCTCGTAGCTAAAATCAACGTGCCCCGGGGTGTCAATCATGTTCAGCACATAGTCCTCGTCACCAATTTTCCAAGGCATACGAACGGCTTGCGATTTGATTGTGATTCCGCGCTCACGCTCTAAGTCCATGCGGTCCAGGTATTGATCACGCATCTGCCTGTCACTAACAATTCCCGTCAGCTGCAGCATGCGATCGGCAAGTGTTGACTTGCCGTGATCTATGTGGGCAATGATGCAAAAGTTTCTAAGCTTGGGTGCTGGAGAGTCCACTTAAATCATCGGCCTGTCTGTGAGTTTCAAAACTTTATTCTCGCATAGTTATCTAAGTACTCTTGAGTTTGCTCTTCGCTTGCTGGTAGTCTTTTTCTCTGTCCAAAGACAGACAGAGATTTAGAAAGATACTAATGGCAAACATCAAGTCCAAGATTAAGCGTATTGGCACCAACCGCAAGGCGGAAGAGCGCAACAAGGCTGTTCGTAGTGAAATGAAGACCGCTATTCGTGCCGCTCGTGAGGCAATCACCGCGGGCGATAAGGCTGCTGCTGAGCAGCATGTAAGGCTTGCAAGCAAAAAATTGGACAAGGCTGTTAGCAAAGGCGTGATTCACAAAAACCAGGCTGCAAACAAAAAAAGCGCAATCGCCTCCAAGCTTGCCAAACTCAGCTAGTTTTTGAACTAACCGTTATTAGCAATTGCTCCAAATCATATTCAGGGTGACGTGAACCGCCCTTAACTTTTTCATCGGTCGAAGCAATCTGGCCGATAAGGTTCTCTAAACTACTCTCGCTCCAGCCAGCCAATTCGCCCCTAAGCTTTCTTAGCTGCCAATCTGCAACCCCAATGTCACTGGCATTGGCTGCAGGGTTGGCAATCAATTTAGCCAACTGCCTAGCCTTCATGGCCACCGTTGCAACCAAGGGAACCGGATCAATGCCGGTATCCAAAGCATTTCTCAATAACCTGATTGCGGTTTGCAGATCCCCTGCAAATGCAGCATCCACGACTCTGAATGCAGTCGTTTGCTCTCTGCCACCAAACAAAGCATCTACAGTCTCAAAATCAATCTCATCGTGATCCGAGTTAGCCAATTGTGAGCAGGCGGCACCCAGCTCGGCTAGGTCGTTAGAAAAGGTTTGAGCCAAAAGCCTCTGCGCATCGGGTGCAATGGTTTTTTTGAGATCCCTAAACTCCGCTTGAATAAACCCAAGTTTGTCTGTGTCTCTTTTTAGGTCATCGCAGTCAATTTGCTGAGATTTGAATTTAGCCAAATCACGGTTAATCGCTGCAGTGCCCTTGATGCGCACCACCACAAAAGTCAACTCCGCAGGTTCCTTGATAAATTTCTGCAGGTCCTCAGCAAGAGCTTTATTCGGAGCCTGAATGTAGATAAGCCTTGGTTCCGCAAAGAGAGATGGGCTGGCTAGGTTCAGCAGTTGCCCTGGTTGATAAGCCTCAGCAATAGTGTGCTGCTCAAACTGCGGATGCTGTTCGTTGAGTAATTTTCGGATTTTCTCAAATCCTCTGTCGGCGAGATAGTCATTGGCGCCCATCAACAAACTCAACACATCTAGCTGAGCTGAACGAAACGATATCTTGGCCACCATCAGAGTTTACCCGTGGCTAACAACTTCAATCCCTCTGTGCTGTCAATGCCAATCATGCCTTGCGTGTCTGTTCTCAAAACTGTGCTTCCGATCGATCTCAGTTTGGCAATCAGCGAAGGATCCGGGTGACCATAGCTATTCTCGCCTACTGAAATTATTGACAAATCAGGCGATAGAGATTCGTGGAATTGATCACTTTGATCAGCACTCCCATGATGACTTACTTTCAAGACCAATGGCTTTTCAGAATTCACCCTTCCCTGCAATCCTTCTTGCAAAATTTTATTCTGTCTTTCCTCTCCAATGTCTCCCGTTGCTAGCAACTGAAGCTTTGGCAATTGAATCATTGCAACCAGTGATGCCTCATTGGCATCCTGGGCTTCGCTTGCGGAAGCAGTTGGCGAAAGTATTTCCCAAAATCCAGCACCAAAATCACCACTCATACCCCTGAAAGCAACAGTCATGACAACATTCCGCTCCTGCATAAACTCCCGAACCCTATCAACCGCTTCTCTTTGATCGTTGAAACCGGAAACCAAGACCTTGCCAATTGACACTTTTTCCAATCCTCCGATTCCTCCAACGTGATCAAAATCGAAATGGCTGAGCATTAGCACGTCAATGTGTTCAATCCGATTGGATCTCAAACAGCCCTCAATCAAGTCAGGGTCTCTGCCAACATCTATCAGCATTGTTTTGTCATTTGATTTGACAATCAACGCATCTCCTTGGCCAACATCGCAATTAACAACCTGCGGCTGTTGGTTGGCAAATTGATAGACCCGGAGCTGTTTTTCAGCAAAACCTGCTGCAGAACCCAAAATCAGGACGGTAATGATTGCAACAGAGAGTGTTTTATACCTCTCGCTCAATACCGCAAGGCTTATCGCGAAAGCCAAAATGACTGCAAGTGACAGGCCGGCAAAGTCATTGGGCCAAGGAAGAGTGGACTGGGGCAATGGTGCCAAGCTATTGGCCACTCGGGCAATCCACCAGGTTCCAAAACTTGCGATGAAACTAAGCAACGAACTAGCTGCCGGAAACACTGGTGAGAGAAACACAGCAGTAATGCCCAACACCGTCACCGGTGCCACCACTGGTTCACTCAGAACATTTGCAAGCACACCAAAAACTGGTAGTTCCGGTTGCAGCATAAGCATCACTGGAATGCAGTAAAGCTGGGCTGAAAAGCTAACCGATAAACCCACCGCCAGAGCCTTCGGAAGTTTATGCAGCTTTTGGTATATGGCAGGAGCCAGGACCAAAATACCCAAGGTTGAAAAGACACTAAGCGCAAAGGCAAAATCAACACACAACCAGGGGTCGAAGCTGAGGAGAATAATCATGGAAAGCGCTAGTGCACGTAAGGGTCTTACGCCACGACCCAGCCACATGGCAACAATCACCGTTGCTGCCATGAAACCAGCTCTCAGCACACTTGGATCAAAGCCGACAACCAGCACATAAATCACCAATGAAAACAGTGCTGAGACAAACCTTGCAGTTCTGCGAACTCTCAATAGCCCCAAGCCAAAATAAACACTTGCTAAAACAATTGCGCAGTTTGCTCCGCTAACCGCAACCAGGTGGGTGAGTGCGACCTTGCGCATATTCTCACTGGTTTTATCCGATAACAGGGTTCTCTCGCCAACTGCCAAGCCCGCAACTAAACCGGTGCTGTCTTGATCGAGACCTGTGAGAGTTTCTAAAAAGCTGGAACGAATTTCACCGATTACAGACTGAATGTTCTGAGGCTTCGAAATCAAAACCGATGAATCCATCTCGGTAGCGATGAAGTGGCCCCTGCCCTGTTGCCAGTTAGGTTCCAGCGACAACCTCGCCGAGTAACGCTCTCCCCAGCGGAAATCTCCGTTTTCACCAACCAATGAACCAAGAGTTGGCGAAAAATTTGTTGATTCAAAAACCACCCAGGTTTTGAATCGATCGCCATAGGGCTGACTATCTGATTCGACCCGAAACTCACCCTCTAAAACAAGCTTATTTTCAATCATGGAAAGTTCGTCATCAGCGACCGCATTGAAAACTTGAAGTGTGGAGGTAGTCAGTCCAATAAGTGAAACCAGAATTGCGAAACTAAGCAATCTTCTCTCATGGAATCTAACTGCGATCAATACGACCAGAAAACTGATTACCCCAATGATTGGCGAAACAGTCAGCTCAACAATCCTCGCAAGCCAGATGCCTGCGCTGAGAGCAATCAAAGACGGATCAATTCCTTGATGTTTTCCAACATCTTTGAACCAATTCCACTCACCTCGACCAGTTGTTCGATTGAGCGAAATCTGCCGATTTTCTCTCTGTGGTCAATTATTTTGGCAGCTATCGATGGGCCAACACCTGGCAGTTCATCCAGTTTTTCAACCGTTGCCCCATTGATGCTTATCTTCGAATCTTGTTCTTCTGCAAAAACCTGTTGGGATGAAACGACCAGCTGTTCACCATCAACTAATATTCGGGCCAGGTTAACACTTTGGGTGCTGGCAAGTTCACTAAAACCTCCCGCCATGTCAATTACATCGCTGACCCGGCTTCCAAGCTTTAGTTGATATAACCCAGGGGTGAGCACCTCACCAACAACGTGAATGCTGATAGTTGCGGACGACTGAGATGTCTCTGCTTGGGCAACCGGCTGAGGAAGTTGCTCAGTTTCCATCCTGGGCCAAAGAATCCAGCCGATGAGCACTGCGACCAATGCAAACAGTGCCAATTTCAGCCTGCTGGTTGATGCAATTAGTTGCTTGGCTTTTTCATATAACTCCACATAAAAAAGCTAATGCGGAAACAAATAAGCAACTGCCTGATGAATATTTTGTGGAAAAGTGCGGCAATTATGGGTTTCTAATTGCGATGTTTACAAGCTTTGGCGGCTTGACGATAACTTTCACAACCTCGCCATCACCGATTGCTCGTTGAACATTTTCACTGCTGCGAGCAAGATGCTCCAAATCTTGTTCAGAGATGGATGCCGAGACTTCAAATTTGTCCCTCAATTTTCCATTCACCTGAGCGACAGCAGTAACTGTGTCTTTCACTAATAACTCTGATTCAGCCTCTCGAAGCCCAGCCAGAGCGACAGGTGTTTCAAAGCCAAGCTCATGCCACATGTCCTCTGCAACGTAGGGTGCAAACAAACTCAACGCCTTGGTTAGCTCCTCTGCACCCTCGCGAACTGCTGGGTTAGAGGGTCCACAACCAGAATCAATTGCCCTGCGCAAAGAATTTACCAACTCCATGGTCTTGGCAACCGCAACATTGAACTTGAACCCTTCCACACTGGTGCCAAATTCGTTCAGGAACGTATGGGTGGCAATTCGAACATCTCTATCGGGTTCACCAGTCTGCTCAACGCTAATAACGTCTTGAACAACTCTCCAGGCACGGGCTAAGAATTTGCTGGAGGCCTGCGGAGAAACATCCTTCCAATCGATGTCATCCTCTGGAGGTCCAGCAAAACTCATGGTCAATCGAATTGCGTCGACGCCGTGCTGCTCCAATTGATCACCAAGCTTCACCAGGTTTCCTTTGGATTTGCTCATTGCAGAGCCATCCATCAGCACCATGCCCTGGTTGAGCAGTCTGGTGAAAGGCTCTTCGAACTCAACCATTCCCATATCGAATAAAGCCTTGGTGAAAAAGCGTGCGTACAAAAGGTGCAAAATGGCATGGGTTACGCCGCCAACATATTGATCAACCGAACCCCATTTAGCCAATTCACTCTGGTCAAAAGCAAACTCTTCACTATTTGGTGAAATAAACCTCAAAAAATACCAACTGGAATCAACGAAGGTGTCCATGGTGTCAGTGTCGCGCTTAGCCGCTCCCCCGCACTTGGGACAATCAACATTTACCCAGTCCTCAGCTCCGCCTAGCGGTGAAGTTCCCTTCGGAGCTAGATCTAAGCCCTTACTGTCTGGAAGCTCCACTGGCAATTGATCCTGCTCAACGGGAACCTCGCCACAACTTGGGCAGTGAATAATCGGAATCGGTGTTCCCCAGTAGCGCTGCCTGGAAATCAGCCAATCACGCAACCTAAAGGTTTTGTCACTGTCTCCAGTTCCACGCTCTCGCAAAATCTCAACAGCCTTCTCAATCGCCTGCTCTTTATTCAGGCCATTCAGTGCTCCTGAGTTGATTAGCTTGCCATCACCCGCAGTTGCAATCTTGGAAATCGCTGGGTCCTCTTCACCAGTGTCAACCACGGTGTTGATTGGCAAATCAAACTTCACCGCAAATTCCATGTCGCGCTCATCGTGAGCTGGAACCGCCATGATTGCGCCGGTCCCGTAGTCGGCCAGAACGTAATCACTTGCCCACATCGGCAGACGCTCGCCATTGAGTGGGTTGATTGCGTATCTATCTAAAAAGACGCCTGTTTTTTCTCTGTCTGTTGCCAGTCGATCGATATCGCTGGTTTTCTTTACGGAGTTGAGATACTCATGAAATTTCTGCCTAGTTTCCTCACTCGCACCCTCGGCAAGCTCAGCTGCCAATTCGCTGTCGGCTGCCACAACCATAAAGGTTGCGCCATACAGAGTGTCAGGTCGAGTTGTGAAAATCTCAATAGGTTCATCCCGGTTTTCAACCTCGAACTGAACCTTCGCCCCATAGCTTCGCCCAATCCAGTTGCGCTGCATTGACAGCACCTTGGATGGCCAATTTCCCTCCAGGCCATCAAGGTCATCCAGCAGTCTGTCTGCATAATCGGTGACCTTGAAATACCACTGGGTGAGAGCTTTTTTGGTCACCTCGGTGTCGCATCTTTCGCACAGACCTGCAACCACCTGCTCGTTAGCCAAAACTGTTTGACAAGATGGGCACCAGTTCACGTTTGAGTTTTTGCGATATGCCAGGCCTTTTTTATAAAACTCTAAAAACAACCACTGATTCCAGCGGTAATAAATTGGGTCACAGGTTCGCAAGACCCTGTTCCAATCGAAACTGCAGGCATAGTTCTCCATGGACCTGCGCTGCTGGTCAATGTTGTCATATGTCCACTGCCTGGGATCTAGTCCTCTTTTGATGGCAGCGTTCTCAGCTGGGAGGCCGAAGGCGTCCCAGCCAATTGGGTGCAAAACGTTATAGCCGCGCTGAACCCAGTAGCGAGCAATTACGTCTCCCAGCGCATAAGCCTCGGCATGCCCCATGTGCAGGTCACCGCTTGGGTATGGAAACATATCCAAGACATACTTTTTAGGTCTTGGATCATCCTTGTCTCCACTGTCAAAAGGTTGTTCCTGTTGCCAATATGGAAGCCACTTGGCTTGGATTCTTTGAAAATCGTATTCTGTCTGGGTCAATCTAACCTCTGCCGTTCAACCTCTAAAGGTTACCAAGTTACCGAGCCGCCGATGGCCTCAACTAGTGCTTTTGCCTTCAATTGCATTTCCAAATATTCACGTTTTGGATCACTCCCCCAGGTAATTCCACCACCAACACCAATTGAAAACTGATTATCAGTTTGAATCAAACTGCGAATGGTCATGGCCAATTCACTGTCCCCGTTGTTGGCAATCCAACCAAAAGCACCAGAGTAGAGACCCCTGGGGCTGGATTCTCTGGATGCCAAAAAGCTCACTGCTGAATGCTTTGGGGCACCTGTCATGGAGCCCGCTGGAAACAGACTAGCGATGGCATCAAGTGTTGATTGGCCTTCAGCTAGCCTTGCTTTCACGGTTGATACCAGCTGATGAACACTACTAAAGCTTTGAAGTTCAAAAAGTTTTTCAGTCACAACCGAATCAATTTCAGAAATTCTGGTGAAATCGTTTCTCACCAGATCAACAATCATCAGGTTCTCTGCAAGCTCTTTTTCATTTGCCAAAAGCTCTTTTGAGATTTTCAAATCTTCATCTTTGTCAAAGGATCTTGGTCTGGTCCCCTTGATTGGAGAAGATTTCATCTCAGATTTATTTGACTTGAAAAATAGCTCTGGAGAGATTGAAACAAGTTGAGTTGACCCAAAGTTAATCAAAGACGCAAAGGGTGAAGGGTGCCGTTTTTTCAGCTTATAAAAAACATTGATTGGATCGGCATCTAGTTGGCCACGAAGCTGCGTTGTCAAACAAAGCTGGTAGCTCTCACCCTCCCTGATTTGCATCTGGCAATCCAAAACTGATTGCAGATAATCAGCTTCTGAACTCAGTGCAGACAGACTGGTTTGGATGTCACCCGTGAGCATCAGTGATTCGCCACCGGTTAGGGCAATTCTTAGAAAAACCGAATGTTTCCAGTTGTCAAAATCTTGTTGAGAGCGAAAATCCCCCAGTAACCAGCAGGCTTTTTCATGATGACCAAAAACCATAGCTCGATCAACTCGAATACCGAGAGATTCTCCACCGTCCCCAATGCCCATCTGAGCAAGACCCATTTCATAATTCAGAGCCAGCACATAACCAGGTCTGAAACTAAACGGGGTCTCTAGGTTGTCTTCAGAGGGGTTTAGTTCTAATTCGGAGAAGTTAGAAAACCTGAATGTTTCACCAGATCCAATAATGGAATATGGCTCGCGGTTTTGGCTTCGATCAAAATAAAAACTAGTTCCCAATTTTGAATACAGCGAAAGGTAAACGTCATCTGGGTTATACCACCAGTTAGTTAACTTCTCCGTAAACAGCATTTTTGATATCCCTAGCCTCGTAGTCTAGAACTAGGAAGAGAGGATTCAGACGTGGGTGTTGAAGGTGATTTCCTAGTCTTTGACTCAGGAGAACTTATCAACTTTGATAAAACTGACAAAACTGCACTCTCTGTTGCAGATTCTTGGTTGGTTGAAAATGGTCGCGTTCGCTCACTGGATGAACACTTTCAACGGTTTGAAAACTGGGTAATTTCGATTGAAGATTTCCCCCACAATCTGATGCAGAACTTTTTTGATGCCGTCACCGAAAAGCTGCCAACCGAGGGTGAGTGGTTTCCAAGAATTGAATTCAGGCAGCATTCAAAACTCGGAGACAGGCTATTTCTTCGAATCCGTAGATCTCCGGAGAGGACCCCGAGCTTGAGTCTGTGGAGCTATCCCGAGCCAGACCCCAGAGAAACCCCACAAATCAAAGGTCCTGACTTAGCTCTGTGCCAACAGATTCGCAGGAAGGCAAATCTGCATGGTGCTGATGAGGCAGTGTTATTAGACGAAGAAGGCTTCATCGCAGATGGGGCTCTCTCCAGCATTCTCTGGTGGCGTGGTGATGTTTTGTGTGCACCCGATGACTCCACCCAGTGGCTTGACTCAATAACCCGAAAGGAACTTTTCAATCTCGCCACCCAGGCTGGCTATCAAACAATTTCGGAGAGATGCCGCCCAGATGACCTGAACGGATTAGAAATCTGGAGTGCTTCCAGTTTGCAGGGAGTCCGAGGTGTGGATCAGTGGGGAGATCTAGAGGTTGGCAGTTTTCAAAAACTTTCCTCTTTTAGAAAACGACTTGCGCTACTCGGTAAACAAATCAGATAGCAAGTCAATATGCCCTTGTCAGGCCATGAGAACATTAGTCAATGAATGAATACGTGGATGCTTTTATAGACGCAGTTCAAGGAGTGCATCCGGGTATTCGAAACCTGCTGGCGGGTCTGGCCATTATGCTGGAAACCACAATACTGCTGGGTCTTGTAATACCCGGTGACACGGTTGTGCTGGTGGCGTCAACCGGAGTTTTAGATTGGGCTGACTTTGGTTGGTTGCTAGTGGCCGTTTTGATTGGATCGCTAATCGGTGAAACCATTGGCTATTCAATTGGTTATTGGCTGGGTCCAAAAATCAGAAACACCAGATTGGGCAAAGCCATCGGGCAAAAACGCTGGGATAGAGCGGAAAAGTTTGTTGCCCGAAGAGGTGGTCTAGCTGTTTTCATGTCCAGATTTTTACCTGTTCTACATTCCGTTGTTCCCGCAGCTGCAGGCGCGATTCAAATGCCCTATAAGGTCTTCATCAGCTGGACCTTTGCCGCCTGCGCCATTTGGGCATCACTTTATGTTGGCGTTGGTTTTTTGGCCAGAGAGAGCTATCAACTACTGAGTCAAAATCTAAGGTTTGGATCATTCATAGCATTTGGAATCCTGCTTGCATCTCTTGGCATCATCGCCATTGCCAAAAAGATTTTGCAAAAATATAGCGACAGAATGGCTGACTAGTCATGTGTGGAAGATTCGTTCTCTCAAAAACCAGCAACGAGCTTGCATCTGAGCTCGAGGCTGAGAATAACTTTCAGGGCCAGCTTCCTAGCTTTAACATTGCCCCCACTCAGCAAGTTCCAATGCTTTTGCTGTCCGATTCCAGACTGCTCACGGATGCTTACTGGGGTCTGGTTCCACATTGGGCTGATAAACCCCCCAAGACTCCCCTAATCAACTCTCGAATTGAAACCATTTTGGAAAAACCAAGTTTTCGAAATGCAGTCAGAAAATCAAGGGCGGTGATTCCAGCCAGTGGCTATTTCGAATGGAAGCAATTTGCAACTGGCAAGCAACCGGTTTTCATTCATTCAAATAAATTGCTGTTATTTGCTGCAATTTATGAGCCAGCAAGCCCGCTGAGTAACAATCTGCCAAGTTTCAGCATTGTCACCAAGCAATCGGCAGCAGAGATTGAACAGATTCACGACAGAAACCCGGTAATGCTGGAAGATTTGAATCAGTGGCTAGACTCCGAGGCAAAACCAGAACAGCTCATTTCAAGCATTGCCGACCAATCAGACCGGATTGCTAGCAAATTAAGTTTTTATGAAGTGAACAAATCAGTCGGTTCGGTCAGCAATAACCACCCAGGGTTAATAAAGCCAGAATCAGATCAAAAGCTGTTCGATTAACTCTTCACAATGTCCACTTAATCTCTTACACTTTTATTCGAACAAATGTTCGAATAAGGGGAGATTAATTGATTCAAGTCGATGAGTCGGTGGCAGTTGTAACCAACCACGATGGTCAGCCAATTTCCATAGATTGGCGAGGTTCCAGCTATCTAGCAAGCGGTTCCCCGGTGCGCTGGTATGCCCGCAAAAGCTGGTGGACGGAAGCAGGTCAAGCACCCAAGGGAATTGGTCCGCAACTGGTCGAGACCGAGATGTGGCGAGTCAGAGCTCATCATGAATCTGAGGGTGGAGTTTTTGAACTCAGGCATAACTTGCCAGAAGATGAGTGGAAGTTGGTGCGAATAATCTAGTGACCGGATTTGCACATCTAAATTTTGCCTCCGCCTACTCTGCTCACTATGGGGTAAATAAACCAAAACAGGCCGTTGAGTTTGCAAAAAGTCTTGGCTTTGATGCTCTGGCAGTAGTCGACAGAGACGGTCTTTACGGTGCGGTCAAACACATAGGTTCCTGCATTGAAAACAAAATTGATCCAATTATTGGAGTCAACCTTGAAGTCCACGATGGAAAATCACTTGGCAGAGTGGTTATTCTCGCCCACGGCCACAATCGAGGAGCGGGCTGGAGCGCAATTTCTCGAATTGTCAGCAAGGCTCATCAGAAAAAGAAAAACCAACCACCCTCCATTGACAGAGCTGAGCTTGCATCTCTCACTCAGCAGGAAGTGGCAAATTGCACGGTGCTGCTCGGTGCAGACAGTGATGTTGGTCAGACACTACTCTCAGATCCCGCCACAGCCTCGAGATTGGCCGATGAGTGGCTTAGTCACTTCAGCACCCGTGGAAGCCTAGCCATAGAGGTTTTTACCCACCTGACCGAACCTGGCTCCAAATACTCGGTAGAGCACGCTAGATCACTTGTCTCCGTTGCCGAGTATAAAAAAATACCTGCTGTGTTAACCAATGCCGCTCGGTACCTGCAGCCTGACGATGCACTGACCGCCGATGTTCTGGATTCGGCAAGGTTTTTAGAGCCACTTGGCATTTTCCTGCCTCAACCAAATGCCCAGGCTTGGCTTAAGCCAGCAGCCGAGATGTTTTCACTGGCACTGGAAATCACGCAGCAAACCAAGTTGGCTAAGAAGTTAATCGCCACCACCGAACAGCTAGTCGACAGGTGTCGATTGAGCCCAGTTGAAGACTGCGATTGGGGGAATCCAAAAACACCAGAAAAAAACCTTTTAGGCATAGATGGGAACCCCTTTGAAGTGCTGTGGCAAAAAACCCACTCGGCAATCAATTTTCGCTATCCGGATGCAAAACCCAGCTTGGTCACAGAGGTTCAACATCAACTTTCAAAAGAGCTGATAACAATCAACAAGCTTGGCTTTGCAACCTTTTTTCTAACCGTTGCGGATGTGGCTCAAATGATTAGAGACATGCGCATACGCATTGCCGCACGCGGATCAGGTGCTGGTTCTTTGGTGAATTATCTGCTTGGCATAAGTCACATCGATCCAATCTCGCAAGGATTGCTGTTTGAAAGATTTTTATCCACCGAACGCTCAACACTTCCAGACATAGACATTGATGTTGAATCAGCCAGAAGACATGACATTTATAGAAGCATTTTCAAGCGCTACGGCGGTGACCGAGTAACGCTGTTAGCAATGCAGTCAACATATCGAGGTCGTGGCGCCATAAGAGACAGCGGGATGGCTCTTGGGTTAGATGAGGATCAGATAGACCAGATAGCTAAAAGCTCCTGGAGATTTAGCGCTGCTGGCTTTAGGGCGGCACTGGAGATGAAGCCAGAACTTGCCAGAGTTGCAAGTCAAGTTGAAAAAAATCGAAAGCTAAACCTACTGGTGGACCTAACCCAGAGGCTTGACCGTCTCCCCCGGCATATCTCAATGCATCCCTGTGGGGTGGTCCTCGGAGACAGCAGGTTGCTGCAACTAACCCCGACCGAACCAAGTGGTCTGGGATTACCGATGAGTCAGTTTGATAAAGATGACATGGATCCGATGGGTTTTTTGAAACTAGATGTGCTTGGAGTGAGAATGCAGAGCACCATGGCCTATGCGGTGAGGGAAATAGAAAGAGTTGAAAATAAGCAACTAGACCTAGATTCGGTAGCAACTGATGACAAGGACGTATTTGAACTTATTAGAACTACCAACACTCTGGGCATTTTTCAAATAGAAAGCCCCGGCCAAAGAGAGCTAACCGGCAAGCACCAACCAACTGAATTCAATGACCTGACTTTGCAAATATCGCTTTTCAGACCGGGTCCAATGAAGGGAAACATGATTTCTCCCTACCTGGATGGGAGGCATGGATTTATTCAGCCAGATTATTTCCATCCAGATTTGAAGCCAATTCTTGAAGAGAGCTATGGGGTGGTCGTATTTCATGAACAGCTGATGAAAATCATGAAGGTAATGACCGGTTGCACCCTGGCCAAGGCAGATGAACTAAGAAGGCAGATGGCTAAACCCGATGCAAGCGAGAAAATTCAGTCTTATTTCAAACAGAGTGCACTGGCTCGTGGCTATCAAATATCGGTTGTCAATCGGGTCTGGAAAGTATTGGAGGGCTTTGGAAGCTTTGGTTTCTGCAAAGCCCACGGTGCCGCTTTTGCTTTTCCGACCTATCAGTCAGCTTGGCTGAAAACCCACTACCCAGCTGAATTTATTGCAGGCTTGCTAACTCATGATCCGGGCATGTATCCCAAAAGGCTTTTGTTGGCTGAAGCCAGGCGTCTTGGTGTTGATCTATTGGCAATTGATGTAAACAAATCAACCGATGAATACCGAGTGGAGATAGAAAAGTCAAAAAAGGGAGTAAGGATGGCACTTACCGAAGTTGCAGGAATTAGTGCACCCGAGGTTTCCAGAATCATCAAGTCTGCACCCTTTGCAGACCTTGCAGACTTTTATAAAAAAGCCAGGCCATCTAGAAAAACCATAACTCGACTAGCGGCTCTAGGGGCATTGGATTCGTTGGCCACCAATGCAACCCGAGGTGATTTGATGCAAAAGATACGTGAGATAACCACCAAGCCCGCACCAAAAATTAACGGCACCCAGCAGGAGCTGAATTTCAATGTTGTGGAAACATTGCCATCTGGCAATCAGCAGGTCTCAACCGAAGAACAAATTGATTATGAAATTGGTCTCACCGGCATGGACATTACCGGTCACCTGCTTGATAAATACCAACCCATGCTGGATTCACTCGGAGTCTCCAGAGCAAACGAACTATCTAGTCTTCGCGGAAACACGGAAGTGCTGATTGCGGGAGTTAGGGTCGCCACTCAAACGCCACCAATGAAAAGCGGGAAAAGGGTTGTGTTTATAAGTCTTGATGACTCTACCGGTTGTGCCGATGCCACCTTTTTTGATGAAGCTCAGAAAGAATGTGCTGATTTATTATTCAACAATCGCCTGCTTTTGATTTCTGGAAAGCTTAGGAGAACTGGCAAAAAAGGGGTTTCCGTGCTTGCCGAAAATGCCTGGGACTTAAATCAGCTCTGGATTAAGTGGGAAAGGGGCGAGCGCCTTGCAGGCTGACTCACCCCTTCACCGCTTACGAGTTTATTCTTGATTAAAAATTGCCAACATTCTTAGAATCTCGACGTATAGCCAGATAAGCGTTGCGGTCAAACCAAACGCAGCTCTCCACTCGAATTCTTCAGGTGCTCCCTGAGCAACACCCTGTTTGATTGCCTCAAAATCCAAGTTCAGTGTGAAAGCGGCAAGACCGACACCAATCAAAGCTGCTATCCAGCCAAACTGCGAGGTGTAGATTCCACCGCCACCGAATAGTGCAAACCCAAGGTTAATCATGGCAAAGCCAAAATAACCAATGAGTGCGAATGTCATGATTCTGGTGAAGCGTTGGTTGACCTTGATCCAACCGAAGCGGTATGCCATGAACATTCCACCAGCTGTTGTTAGCGTTCCCAGCACAGCGCTTTGCACGATTCCTGGGTAGGAGGCTTCAAAAATAGAAGAAATTCCACCGATGAACACTCCCTGCACCACCGCGTAAAGGTAGTAAAGCCAAGGGCGCGTAGTTTTAGAAAAAGCTGCCCAGAGACCCAGTCCCAAACCAACAAACATCGCTGGGAATGCAAGCGCCTCTAAATTGAAAACCCAAGTTCCAGCAGCACCCAAAACAACCAGCATCAACATGCCAATAACTTTGGAAGCTGTTCCCTCCAGCGTCATTGGCTTGGTGGAAGTTATGTCAGCAAACCTTGCATCAACCTGTGACTGCTCAAGTCCTTTCGATGCACTCCGCATCGATTGGTTAAAAACGGGATTATGTGAAATCGCCACGTCTCTCCTTAGTTACTTTTCTTAGAAAATATTAGGTCAGGTGGCTGTTAATTTGCTGGATATGTGCTGAAGAAATTTGATGACCCCCCGGATGGGTGAGTAGCTCAACCTCCGCTCCACAAGCCTTCAATTCAGCCACAAAGCCCTCAGTTATTGCAACTGGCGCATACGGATCAACGTCGCCATTGGCAATAAATACCAACTTGCCATTCAGGTCAACTGCAACCGGTTGATTCAGAGGTTTGGTTGCTCCAAAAGCCACCACCAAATTCAAAACTTCAGGATTAATCATTAGTACGGCCAGAGCTGCATTCGCACCATTTGAAAAGCCACAGGCGCTCAGGTTGGTGCGATCAAAGCCGTATTGTTCTGCAGCCGCTTCAATAAACTCGGTGAGCTCAGTTACCGCATCTAAAACCGATGACTGCACAAACTCCCCCTGGGGGGTTCTTTCAAAAAAACGATTCATGCCGTTTTCGCTCACCGTACCCCTGGGTGAGAGCAGGTTGCTATTCGGAGAAATCAATTCTCCGAGTTGGATTAAATCGTTTTCATCCGCACCGGTTCCATGCAGCAAAAGAAGTGTTTGGTCAGATTGTTTGTCAATCCAAACGTGCGGTCTTTGGATGCTCATCTAAACCTCAATCTTGGTCAGTGACTGTGCGATTTGGTCTCGGCTTGGCTCAAGCCATGGTGGCAACTTCAATTTTCTTCCAAGCTCAAGCAATGGCTCATCGATGTCAAAACCTGGATCATCGGTTGCTATCTCAAACAACACACCTCCTGGCTCTCGGAAATAAATGCTTTTGAAATATTGCCTGTCCATGATTTCCGTGACCGCAACGCCCTGCTCGGTAAGTTCTTGTCGCCAAGTCTCCATGGTGCTCAAATTTGGCGCCCTAAAGGCGACATGGTGAACTGTTCCACCTGCTTGCAGCCCTCTTTCACGAACTCCGGGCAAAACATCCACCAAAGTTCCCGTGCCTGCATCACTCATTGCAAACTGAGCCATTGAAGAGCGCTCTTGATTGAGCTTCATGCCAAGCATTTCGGTGAGCATGATTGCAGTTGGTTCCAGAAGCTGTTGACTCAGTTGAACTGAGTGAAGACCCCTAATTGCCATTTCGGCCGGAATCGAAGCCTCCCCGTCCCAACCCGAGCGCTCATCGCCAGTAGTGCCAACCAATTCAATTCGCATGCCATCGTTATCTCGCAGGCGAATGACTTCATAACCATCTGCTGAATTGGTGGTTTCAAAATCAATCTGCAGGCTTTTCAATCTCTCCTGCCACCAGCCGATAGATTCGGCTGGGACGGAGAATGATGTGGACGTGGTAAGTCCTGCACCTTCAATCCCCGATGTCACTCCAGGCCATGGAAAAAAAGTGAGAATTGAGGCGGGTGAACCGTGCTTATCACCGTAATAAAGATGCCAGATGTGTGGGGCGTCAAAATTTACAGTTTGCTTCACAAGCCTTAGACCCAGCACCTTGGTGTAGAAATCTAGGTTGCGT
Source organism: uncultured Micrococcales bacterium (assembly GCA_913062975.1). Taxonomy (GTDB): domain Bacteria; phylum Actinomycetota; class Actinomycetes; order Actinomycetales; family Microbacteriaceae; genus CAJXVY01. The sequence goes on along the minus strand of CAJXZO010000004.1, from coordinate 20,970 downwards.
TGAGGTTCCGATGCTATTGCTGTCACGTGGTGAAGGCCATGCGGAGTAACGTTTGTAATCACTGCTTTTACAACCCAAAAAACTGCCACCAATTCCACTGGGTTACAGTTTGTTACCGGTGGACCTGAGGGGACTCGAACCCCTGACCCCCTGCATGCCATGCAGGTGCGCTACCAACTGCGCCACAGGCCCAAAGCTCCCCAAGTCTAATGCAAAAGATTAGCTAATCGTAACTACTGGGCAGTCTTTCCATAGTCTTTCTAGAGAGTAAAACTCTCGCTCCTGCTCGTGCATCACGTGCACAACCAAGTCTCCAAAATCCATCAGCACCCAACGAGCTGTCTGCTTTCCTTCTAAGACTCGTGCCTTATGTCCGGCCTCCCTCATGGATTCTTCAACCTGCTCCGCAATGGCGACAATCTGTCGCTCGTTGTCTCCGCTGACAAGCAAAAATATTTCAGCCAAGCCAAAAGGCTCACTGACATCCAGTGCAACTGGGTTATCAGCTAGTTTTTCAACAGCTGCTTTGGCAGCAAGCTTGGCAAGAGTTACAGTTTCAGCACTCGCCGTCATTATCTAAAAACATCCATTTCAGTCAAAACCCACCAAAGCCCAATGCCTGCAGCAACAAATAGCACCGTTGCTAAAACTCCAAAACCAACAGAAACCAGACGGTTTCTAACAACAATTTTTCCAGGCACCACGATTTCTGGATCCCTTGCCTCAGCCACAATCCTGGCACTCACAGGATCTACCAAAGAGATTTTCCCAGCCACGGTGTCCTGATGATCCTCCAAGTCGAATCTCAAGTCATCCATGTCAGAGGCAAAAGAGGGCTGACTGTCAGTGACCACTGCAACTGATTCGGTATTGGTGATGATTGATTCAGAATCGCTGGTTGCAAGCGAGTTGGGAATAGCATCAAGGGTGAAGGTATTGCTTGACTCCTGATAGAGATAACTTTTTCCAGTTAGTTGCTCAGCTTCGTCTGTGCGATACTCATCTGATTCATCCATTGATTTTTGATGTAAATTCTCTGGTTCACTTGGGCCAGCAGAGATTTCCTCAGCTCGCTGTTGGCGATCTGCAACTTGCTGATTGGGCGTCTCCCGACCAGAGTTAATATCAACTTTCTTACCCTCTGCCTCTAGCTTGCGAAGTTCCCTGCGGGTGAGTGGCCTTGAGCCGGATTCCGTCTCAGCAGAATCGCTGCGGGATGGTCGTTTGATTTGTTCGGGATTTACTGGTTCAGGAGATTCAATGATTGGTTCGGGGCTGGACTCAAATGTTGGAACCTCATCAGCCTGAGCCTGACTATTGACTAACTGAGAGGACTGCTCGGCAGCGCGCTCGGCCTCCCTACGCTCTCTCCTAGTTTGGTATTCCATTTAGCCCCCGTAAAGGTGATGCTTGCTAATGTACTGAACAACTCCGTCTGGCACCAGATACCAAATTGGTTTTCCATCACCAACTCTGCCTCGAACATCGGTAGAGCTAATTGCCAAGGCCGGGACCTCTAGTTCGCTGATTGCTCCCGCTGGAGCGTCTGGAAGCCTGAGTTTATGTCCAGGTCTACTCACTGCAACGAAGTGAGCTAAATCCCAGACGCTGTCTTTGTCTTTCCAAGCAAAGATCTGAGCGATTGCATCCGCTCCAGAGATAAAAAACAATTCTGATTCTGGATACTGCTTGGCTAAATCATTCAAGGTGTCAACGGTGTAGGTAAAACCGGGTCTATCGACATCAACTCGACTGACTTTGAATTGGGGGTTTGAAGCCGTTGCAATCACGGTCATCAGATAGCGATGCTCTGCTGGACTGACCCCTTGTTTTTGCCACGGAGTTCCGGTGGGAACAAAGATTACTTCGTCAAGCTTCAACGCACTTGCAACCTCACTGGCTGCGACCAGGTGGCCATTATGAATCGGGTCAAAGGTTCCACCCATGACCCCAATGCGTTGCTTGACCGACATCTACCCCTAGTGGTTTGCCTCGCCGGCATCCACGTGTGAGTGCCTATTTGAAACATCTTTATAACTCAGGGTGACAATACCCAGCACCATGAAGATCCCCAGAGCAATAATTCCATACGCGATCGCTGGAATTGGCAACTCTTGATGGTGAACAATGGCTCCCTCTGCGAGTAGTTGAAGCATGATTCTCCTTTTGGTTTTTCTATAAGTCTAACGGCGAATTTGTCCCTCACCACGAACAAGCCACTTGGTGGATGTCAGTTCGTTCAGACCCATTGGCCCACGAGCGTGCAATTTCTGAGTCGAGATACCTAATTCAGCACCCATTCCAAACTCACCACCATCGGTGAACCTGGTAGAGGCATTAACCATCACGGCCGCTGAATCAACTTCAGATAAGAATCTTTCCGCAGTTGAATAAGTCTCAGTAACAATGCTCTCGGTGTGGTGAGTCGAGAATTTAGCTATGTGCTGCAAAGCCTCATCGATTCCATCCACGGTCTTCACTGAAATCTCCATTGCCAGATACTCAGTAGCGAATTTTTCTTCCGTTGCCAGCGATGCCTCAGGAAAAACCTCCCTGGTTTTCTCGCAGGCATTGATGATAACTCCGCTTGATTTCAGATCCTTTAGTATCTCCAAACCAATTCCTGGCAAGATCTCTTTATCTAAAAGCAGTGTTTCCAAAGAGTTGCAAACACTAACTCGATGGGTCTTGGAGTTATTGGCAATTGCTAGAGCTTTGTCACGGTCAGCGTGTTTATCAATAAATAGGTGAACTATGCCATCGCCAGTTTCAATGACTGGGACTTTGGATTCTCGCACCACCGCCTGGATCAAACTTGCACTCCCGCGAGGAATCAAGACATCGATCAACCCTCTCGCCTGCATCATTTCAGTTCCTCCGGCGCGACCAAAGTCATCAACTGTTTGCACCAGTTCCTTTGGTAAAGAAGCATCCGTGAGGGCCTGTTGAATAAGATCAATCAAAACCCTGTTTGTTTCAACTGCAGCACTTCCACCCCTCAGCACTGCCGCATTGCCACTTTTAATGGCCAGTGCTGCAATGTCTATGGTGACATTTGGTCTCGCCTCATAGATGGCGCCAATAACACCGAAGGGAACCGTGACCTGTTCGATTCTCAAACCGTTTTCCAGCTTGCTGCCCCGCTTGATGACACCGATTGGGTCCGGGAAGGCAATGATTTCTCGAATAGCGCTCTGCAGGGAATTGATTCGATCGGAGGTTAGTCGAAGCCTGTCAAAAAGTGATTTCGCTAGACCCTCTTTTACTCCTCTATCCAAATCTTGTTGATTAGCATCCAGAATTCTCTGGGTGTTGTTTCCAAGAAGATCAATAAGATTCTCCAATGCCAGATGTTTTTCAGGAGTGGTGGCCTGGGCAAGGCGAGGTGCAGCCCGCTTGGCTGAGCTAAGAATTTGCTGAACTGTCATGAATCAAGCTTATTCTTTGCTTCAAACCAAGTGTGAGTGAAATCTTTGTCAAGAATGATTGGGCAGTTTTTCACATTTGTAAGCATCACAGGAATTCCTGCTGCAGATGTTTTCAACGCAGCTGAAACTTTGGTCAACGCTCCCCCAGTTCCAAACCCGGTGGATGTTCCAGAAATACTGACATTTTCCAAATCCTGCTCACTGCTGATTCTTGCTATCGGTTTTGAATCTTCAAGCTCAGGTGAGCCGGTGTAAATAGCATCGACATCACTGAGCAAAATCAACAAATCCGCAGAGAGAAGGGAGGAAACATTTGCTGCTAGGCCATCGTTGTCACCGAACCTAATCTCTTGGGTGGCGACGGTGTCATTCTCATTCACAATTGGAACCACGCCCATTTCCAGCAATCTGGAAAAAGCTTGTAATGCATTGGAGCGGGTCTTTGGGTTTTCCATGTTCTCCACTGTCAGCAATACCTGGCCAGCAACCAAATTGTACCTATCAAACTGTCTTTGATACGCCGCCATCAGGCGAGCCTGTCCAACTGCAGCCATCGCCTGCGAGGTTGGTAGGTCCGTTGCCCTGGCGGTCATTCCCAATAAATCAGCTGAGGATGCGATTGCACCGCTACTAACAACCACCACATCTATTTTTAGCTCTTTCAACCGAGCTACCATGTCACAAACCAGCTCTAGCTGTTTGCTGTTCTCGCCGGTTATCGAAGAGCTACCAATCTTGATCACCACAAGTTTGGCTTCACCGATTTTATTTGCTTGTTGAATCAACTTTCCTCGTCCAGATATTGCTCACTGACCTTTGATGCTTCTCTCTCGGCCTGTATTTTGTCTCGCATGCGTGTTCGACTATCCATCATCTCGTGATACTCCTCGCGACGCTGCTTTGTGGTGCGGCGTTCGCTTCCATCAATTCTTGAATCGCTTCCCCTAGGTGTTGTCACTTCGGCAATCGAGCTAATCATCGGTTGCCATTCAAAAATTACTCCATTTTCGGCACCTATAACCACAGTCGAGCCTGATTTGGCACCGGTCTTCATTAGTCTGTCTTCAACACCCAACTTGGCCAGACGCTCGGCTAAGTAACCAACAGCCTCGTCATTGCTAAAGTCAGTCTGAGCAACCCAGCGTTCTGGCTTAATTCCAGTGATTCTGAAGATGTGTCCATCAGAAGTGTTTTCTTTCTTCACTTCAAATTCATCACTTGGAGCTTTTTCAACCAAGCTAATGACTTCCCTGTATTGCTCAGCTTCCTCGGCATGTTCATCAATAAGCCTGGCAAGCGCAAAGTTCAGTTCCTTCAAACCCTGCTTACTAATTGCAGAAACTTCAAACACCTGGTGCCCCATTGCTTCAAATTGAGGGCGCACCATATCCGCAATGGTTTGACCATCTTCCAAATCGACTTTATTCAAAGCAATAAGCTGCGGTCTTTCAGTTAGCGGAGCTCCGGTTTCAACCTGGTAGTTTTCCAGTTCTTTGACGATTGCCCTGTAATCCCTAATTGGTTCGCGATCTGATTCCAAATTGGCGCAATCAATCACGTGCAAAATCACCGAGCATCTTTCGATGTGACGTAAAAACCTAAGCCCCAGCCCCTTTCCATCACTGGCGCCCTCGATTAGACCGGGAACATCTGCAATTGTGTAGCTCTTCTCACCAGCTTGCACAACGCCCAGATTTGGGTGCAGAGTGGTGAAGGGATAATCGGCAATTTTTGGCCGAGCAGCACTCATGGCTGCAATCAGTGAAGACTTGCCTGCGCTGGGATAGCCAACCAGTGCAACATCTGCAACGGTCTTCAGCTCCAAAACAATGTCACCACTCCAGCCAGGGATTCCAAGCAGTGCAAAGCCAGGTGCTTTCCTTCTTTTGCTAGCTAAGGCTGCGTTTCCCAACCCACCCATGCCACCTTGAGCAACTTCAAGTTTCATGCCATTGGTGTGAAGGTCTGCCAAGACCTCACCGCTTGTATCTTTCACAACGGTGCCAACCGGAACGTCTAAAACTAAATCCTCTCCCCGAGCACCATTTCTAAAATCACCAGCACCTGCTTCACCTCTGCCAGCAGCTCGATGAGGACGGTAGTGGTAATCAATTAGCGTGCCAGCGTTTGCATCCGCTACCAGCCAAATAGATCCGCCAGTTCCACCATTGCCGCCATCCGGGCCGGCCATCGGCTTATAACGCTCTCTTTTGACAGAGACGCAGCCATTGCCACCATCACCTGCAGATAGATGCAGCGTCACTTCGTCAACAAAGCTAACCACTACACCTCCAAATAAAAATGGGCGGACCTAAGGCCCGCCCATGAAATCTTACTCTTGACTATTCAGCCACGATATTGACCACCTTGCGGCCACCCTTGTTGCCGAACTCAACGGCTCCTGCGGAAAGGGCGAACAGTGTGTCGTCATTGCCCCGACCAACATTTGCACCCGGGTGGAAGTGTGTTCCGCGCTGACGAAGAATGATTTCTCCAGCGTTTACGACCTCTCCACCAAATCTTTTTACGCCAAGACGCTGCGAGTTTGAATCGCGACCGTTCTTGGTTGAGCTAGCTCCCTTTTTGTGTGCCATCTGCCCCTACTTAATCTCGGTGACCTTAACGCGGGTCAGATCCTGACGGTGACCCTGACGCTTTTTGTAGCCAGTTTTGTTTTTGTATTTTTGGATAATAGTCTTTGGTCCGCGGAGGTCCTCTACCACCTCAGCGGTGACCTTCACTTTGGCTAGCGCTTTTGAGTCGGTGGTAACCCTCTCACCGTCGACCAACAACACAGCAGGCAATTCAACCTTGCCGTTGGTTGCCTTCACTCGGTCCATTGTGACCAGTGAGCCGACCTCGACCTTTTCTTGGCGCCCACCGGCGCGAACAACTGCGTAAACCACGCTAAACCTCTTTTTTATCTGCTCAGAATTGTTGCAAGCAACAGCGTTGAATTCTATACCCGAAAGGCTCTATTGGTCAACGTTTGGACTTGTTTGTTTACTAGTTACTCTTCTACGTCTTGGTTTTTTGGGTTTTGTCTCCGTTGGTTCCGGAAGTGAATCCAACACCTTGTTCAAGGCATCGCTGCTCTTGGGCTGATCGCTCGCCTCTGTTTCTTCTCCGGCAGCAGCATCGTGAATCTTGTTCACCACCGATCCAAGCTCTTTCGCCTTTTCAGGATCAACAATCTTTTTAGGCTCAGGTTTAGTCTTCTTTTCTTTGGTCTCAGATTTGTATTTCTGGTCGTCATGAATGGTCATGCCTCGACCACCACAGCAATCACAAACCTCCCCAAAAGTCTCCAAAAGCCCTACTCCGAGCTTTTTACGAGTCATTTGGACCAATCCCAGTGATGTGACCTCAGCAACCTGGTGTTTGGTCCTGTCACGGCTCAGGCATTCCATCAGTCTTCTTTGAACCTGCTCACGGTTTGCTTCAAGCGTCATGTCAATGAAGTCAACAACCACAATGCCACCGATGTCTCTTAGTCTCAGTTGTCTGACTAGCTCTTCGGCAGCCTCAAGGTTGTTTTTGGTGACAGTTTCTTCCAAGTTTCCGCCGCTACCAATAAATTTCCCAGTATTCACATCAACCACCGTCATTGCCTCGGTGCGGTCAATCACCAGTGAACCCCCGCTTGGCAAATAAACCTTGCGCTCCAAAGCTTTGTTGATCTGATCACCGATTCTGAAGTGGTCAAAGATGTCCTCTTTTGAGGTGTGAGCTGAGAGGCGTTGCTTCAACTCTGGCGCAACACTTTCGAGATAATCAGTCACTGAGGACAGGGTTTTTTCGCCCTGCACCACCATTGATTGGAAATCCTCATTGAAGACATCGCGAATGATTTTGATAAGTTGATCAGATTCTGTGTGCAGTAGCGAAGGTGCTTTGCCCTTTTCGCTCTTCTTCCCGATTTTCTGCCACTGCTCAGTGAGTCTCTTCACATCGAGGCCAAGCTGTTCTTCGGTAGCGCCCTCAGCCGCTGTTCTAACAATCACTCCAGCATCCGCTGGCAGCAGCTCTTTCAAAATAGCTTTCAGACGCTGACGCTCTTTGTCGGGAAGTTTTCTTGAAATACCGTTCATGTTTCCGCCTGGAACATAAACCAAATAGCGACCAGGTAAAGATATTTGACTAGTTAGTCTGGCGCCCTTTTGACCCACTGGGTCCTTGGTCACCTGCACCAAAACTTTATCGCCGGTTTTCAGTGCAAGTTCAATTTTTCTTGGTTGGTTGCCTGTTTCAGCGGTATCCCAATCAACTTCACCCGAATACAAAACAGCGTTTCGACCCTTGCCGATGTCAACGAAGGCTGCCTCCATGCTGGGAAGCACGTTTTGAACCTTTCCAAGGTAAATGTTTCCAATCAATGATGCTGATTGTGACTCGGCAACGTAGTGCTCGACTAAAATTTGGTCTTCTAGAACACCGATCTGAACCTTCTCACCAGCTTCTCGAACGATCATCTTTCGATCCACCGACTCACGTCGTGCTAGAAATTCACTCTCGGTGATTGTGTTGCGCCTTCTAGAGTCGCCTCTGGGCTCTCTCTTGCGCTGACGCTTAGCTTCTGTCCTTGAACCTTCAGGTTCTGTATTTTTTTGTTCAGGCTTTTGCTCGCTACGCTGCTCTGGCTTTTGATCTGAATTAGTCCTGGTGCGCTTCCGCTGGCGAGACCCCTGCTCGTCCTGACGGGGTTTTTCCCTGGGGGTCTCCCCTTTTAGCTTTCCGCTTCGGGTGTCAACCTCCGGGGTTGGCAAATCAGGCGCTTGAAAGAGCAGTGAAACTGCTGGTGGCTGGGCGACTTTCGGCTCAGCCTCTGTTTTCTTACTAGGCACTTCGGCTCCTGTGCCGGTCTGTCCACAGACCTAACCGGCTCTAAATCTTTTCCTCTTGCGCGTCCTCGCGCCAATCACAGTTGCCCTTCATCTGGCATCAATTTCCGCAAAAATCTTCGATGTATCTGTGGTTACATCTGTAATTAGCCTATCAAACACCTGCAAATAATGAGATACTTCCCTGGTGAGCACGCAAATTCAAACGACAACTACCGTAAAGCCGGGCATCGTTTATGCCCTGGCGTCGATTGTTTTTGGGATAGTTGGCTGGGTTGCCTCGCTGGCCTTGACATTGGAGCGCATCAGAGTCGCCGAAAACCCTGAAGTAACCCTGGGTTGCGATGTTTCGCCATTTATTTCCTGCAAATCGGTGATGCTCACCGAACAGGCTTCCCTATTTGGATTTCCCAATCCATTGATTGGTTTGGCCAGTTTCTTCGCTCCGGTTTTGATTGGGTTTGCGATTCTGGCCGGCGCTGAATTCAAAAACTGGTTTTGGAATCTCTATCTGGTGGGAAACATCTTTGGCTTTGCTTTTGTGCTTTGGCTGTTCAGCCAGAGTGTTTTTGTAATTGGTTCACTCTGCCCCTATTGCATGGTTGCCTGGATTGCGATGATTCCACTGCTTTGGATGAATCTAGGGTTGGTTGCAGCACAAGGTTCACTGGGTGAGAGGTTTGCAGCACCCGGCAAGCTGGTTTATGAGTGGAATTGGGTCATAACAGTTGCAACCTATGTTGGTATTTCACTTGTGATTCTGATCGTTTACTGGGATTTGTGGCCAACGCTTTTTTAGCCAAACCACAGTGCTAGTTCTTTAGCCGCAGACTCTTCGGAATCAGAACCGTGAACCAGGTTTTGCTGAACATTCAAACCCCAATCACGTGCCAAATCTCCCCTGATGGTTCCAGGAGCTGCAGTTGTTGGGTCGGTGGTTCCAGCGAGTGATCTAAAGCCTTCTATCACCCTTTCTCCAGATAGCTTGCAGGCAAGAGTTGGGCCAGAGAGCATGAACTCAACCAAGGGCTCGTAAAAAGGCTTGCCCTCATGCTCTTGATAGTGCTTCTCAAGCAATTCCTTTGGAGGACTGAAAAGCTTGAGATCTTCAATCACATATCCCTTTGCCTCGCACCTTCTCAAAATCTCCCCAATTAGACTTCTTTGAACGCCATCTGGCTTTACTAAGACAAGTGTTGACTGCATGTCAGCTCTCTCCCTCTTCCATTTGCTTGAAATAATTCTCTCTGGCTTTGTCCACGGTTCGACCAGCAATCATCATCCAGATCCAGAGGCCTGCAAATAACGTTCCAACAAAAAACATGCCCCAGATCCAAAAACCACTAACAATCAACAAAACTTGCAGAAGGGAGCCAAAGATATAACCTCCGGGTTTCCCGAGGATTGCTGGTGAGATAATCATGATCAACGAAATGGTGATTCCAATCCCCCACACCCACTCCGCTGGAGCAAGCTCCAGTCCGAAAGCCACCAGGGTTGCAAAAAAGACCACGAATGCTTCAAAAATTAGAAGGATGCTACCCAGTGTTCTCTGTGTTGACCTAGTCCTGTTCAATCTCCGCCTCCAAGCGCTGTTTCTCTAAAATCTCGCCCAACAGCACCACGCTGCCGGTCACCACCACTGGTAGTTGTTTCTCCAAGGCTATATCCGTTGCATACTCAAGCGCTAATTCAGTTCTTTCGACAATTTCAACATCCAAACCAAGCTTCAGTGCCTGCTCGGCGAGGATCTGAGGGGTGGCAGCCCGCTCAGATTGAGCTGATGTGACAATCAGCTTGGAAATCTTCGGGGCAAGAACCTCCAGCATCTTTGGATAATCCTTATCCTGCATGGTTGCAAGCACCAAAACGCAACTTTCCACCTCGAAATAATCATCCAGGCTTTCAATCAAAGCCCTGGCACCTGCTGGGTTGTGAGCTGCGTCCAGGATGGTGAGCGGTTCTTTTTTGAAAACCTGCATCCTTGCTGGGGAAGTTGCATCAGCCAGAGCACTGTGCAGAATCGGCTCTGGTATTGCTTGCGTGCCACCACCTAAAAAAGCCTCGCAGGCAGCAACTGCCAAAACTGCATTAGAAAGTTGATATTTGCCAATCAAAGGCAAAAACAGGTTTTGATAGCCAAGTTGACTTGTTTCAAAAGAAAATCGATACCCACCATTTTCAGGCTTTGCAGAAACTACTCGGAAATCACTGCCCTCAATCAAAAACTTCTGATCTTCCAATAGCTTCTGCCTCAATTGAAACTCTGCTTCTGGTGATTGCGAAGCGCTGACAACTATGGAGTCTGATTTGATGATTCCAGACTTAGTCTTCGCCACCTCACTAACTGTTTTTCCCAGTTGTTTTCCGTGATCTAGGTCAATTTGCGAAAACACCGCCACCTGCGAATCAACCACATTGGTTGCATCCCATTCACCGCCCATTCCGACTTCAATGATCGCAACATCGACTGGTGCGTCGGCAAAAGCTTGGAAGGCCAAAAGCGTGATTGCCTCAAAAAAAGTTATGGGGGGCTTTCCCTCCTCCGCAAGCTTCAGGTCAGCTATTTCCAAAATCGGCTGAATTTGCTCCCAGTATTCGGCAAACATTTCTTTTTCAATAGGCTCACCATCCAGCGAGATCCGCTCGGTGATGTCAATCAGATGCGGTGAGGTGAAGCGACCGGTTCTTAGACCATGCTCCCTTAGGATCCTCTCCACAATCCTGGCTGTTGAGGTCTTGCCATTGGTCCCAGTGAGGTGGATTACCGGAAATGCTTTGTGCGGGTCTCCCAAAAGCTGAGTTGCCAATTCCACCGGGTATAAATCAGGAGTGGGTTTTGCCTCGCCAATTCGAGCTAACAGTTGCTGATAAGCAGCATCGAATGCCGATTCAGGCAAGTTTTTCCAACCTAATGCTCATTTTTTGGTCATCTCCCAATTCCAACTCACCATGATTGTCAACATCTATTTGCAAATTTGTTGCCAAGGTCTCTCGCATGATCAGATCCTGATGAGGCTCCAAAGCTTTCACACCAGCCTCGGCCAGTCCCAAATTCAATTCAATGCGGTCAGAGACATCTAGGCTTGCATCCTTTCTTGCCTGCTGAATGTGGCGAATCGCATCCCTTGCCATTCCCTCAGCCTGAAGTTCATCATCTAGCTCTGTGTCCAGAATCAAAAAACCACCAGGCAAGATTCCAATCGCAGAATTTTCGTCTCCGCCAGCCAATTGCAAGCTGTATTCCTCGGGAAGCAATTCAATGCCACCTGCAATCACCTTGCCATCGGTCTCGGACCAGTCACCTTTTTTGCTAGCTGCAATCACCTGCTGAACCTGTGAGCCAATCCTTGGCCCAAGAGTTCTGGCATTCACGTTCAATTGCTTCACAAGCCCAAATCGCTTCGCCGTCTCTTCGCTCATATTCACAATCTCAACGTTTTTCAGGTTTAGCTCTTCTTGAATCAAATCAACAAATGGCTCAATGCCATCAACGTTATGGCTAGCAATAACTGCCGAGCGCAATGGAAGCCTCACTCTCAGACCGGCCTGCTTGCGCAAAGAAAGACCAACACTTGCAATATCCCTGATCTCATCCATGGAATCAATCAGGTCATCATCTGCTGGATAATCTTCTGCTTGCGGCCAATCGGTGAGGTGAACACTCTCACCGCTGGTGAGTCCCTGCCAGATCTCCTCAGAGATCATTGGTAGCAACGGTGCAGAAAGCCTTGTAAGGGTTTCTAAGACTGTGTAAAGAGTGTCCTGAGCATCCTCATCACCCTCCCAGAATCTGTCCCTGGAGCGTCGAATGAACCAGTTGGTCAAAACCTCGCCGAAGTCCCTGAGCAGGTTGGTGGCTCGATAGCTATCGAATTTCTCCATCGCATCGGTCAGATCCGTGATCAACCGATTTAGCTTTCCAAACAGATACCTGTCCAGAATCTGCTCTGAGGAGGTTGAATAACTTGCTTGGTAGTTATTCGCGTTGGCATAAAGGGTGAAAAAGTAATAGCTGTTCCACAAAGGCAGCATGAACTGCCTGACCGCTTCGCGAATGCCCTGCTCTGAAACTGAAAGGTTTCCACCGCGCAGAATGGTGGAGCTCATCAAAAACCACCTCATGGCATCCGAGCCATCGCGTTCAAACACCTCTTGAACATCTGGGTAGTTTCTTAAAGACTTGCTCATCTTTTGTCCGTCATCACCCAAAACGATTCCGTGACTCACCGCATTTTTGAATGCGGGCTTGTCAAACAGTGCGGTGGAGAGAACATGCAGGGTATAAAACCAACCACGGGTTTGACCCACGTATTCAACAATGAAATCTCCTGGGAAGTGGGTTTCGAACCAGTCTGCGTTTTCAAAAGGGTAATGAACCTGAGCAAACGGCATTGAGCCTGATTCAAACCAGCAGTCCAAAACCTCTGGCACCCTGCGCATGGTTGACTTGCCGGTTGGGTCATCAGGATTTGGCCTGGTTAGCTGGTCAATCTCCGGTCGGTGGAAATCACTCGGAGCTGAACCAAAGTCTCTCTGAAGCTCTTCTAGTGACCCGTAGACATCAATCCTTGGGTAGTTGGGGTCATCTGATTTCCAAACCGGAATCGGCGCTCCCCAGAATCTGTTTCGACTGATTGCCCAATCTCGAACGTTTTCCAACCACTTTCCAAAAGAACCCTCTTTGGTGTGTTCGGGAACCCAGTTGATTTCTTGGTTAAGTTCCAACATCCGGTCTTTGATCTTGGTGGTCTCCACAAACCAACTGGAAACTGCTTTGTAGATCAGTGGGTTTTTACACCTGTAGCAGTGCGGATAGGGGTGGTCATAGCTTGCCTGCCTAAACAGTGAACCCTGCTCCTTCAGCTTCTGTGTAATTGGCTTATTCGCATCAAAGACGTGCATACCTGCAAAATCAGTAATCAGCGAATTGAACTCGCCACGTTCATTCACACTCACATATGTTGGAATCCCAGCCTCATTACACAGTGCCTGGTCATCCTCACCGTAGGCCGGAGCCTGGTGAACGATGCCCGTTCCCTCATCAGCGGTTACGTATTCGCCGACAAGCACCTGCCAGGCATTCTCGGTTTCAAAAGCTTCGGTGTAGTAATCAAATACTGGTTTATAGCGAAGACCCGCCAAATCAGAGCCACTAAGTGTTTTTAGAACATTTAGCTCATCAGCAGATTCCACGCCGAATTCCTTCAAATACTGTTGTCTCAATGCACTGGCAATCAGGTATTTCCTTCCGCCAGCTTCAATCAGAGAGTATTCAATTTCTGGACCAACCGCCAACGCAAAATTTGTTGGCAGTGTCCAGGGGGTGGTGGTCCAAGCCAACATCAGCACATCTTTGAACTCACCCTCGGTTGTCACCGGGAAAGTGACGGTGACTGACTGGTCCTGACGTTGTCTGTAAACCTCGTCATCCATTCTCAACTCGTGATTGCTCAGTGGTGTTTCACACCTCCAGCAATAGGCCAGAACCTTAAACCCCTCGTAGACCAATCCCTTGTTGTGAAGCTCTTTGAACGCCCACAAAACACTCTCGGTGTAGTTTTTGTCCAAAGTTTTGTAGTCATTATCGAAATCAACCCAGCGAGCTTGACGAGTGACATAACTTCGCCAGTCCTCGGTGTATTTCAAAACAGAGGTTTTACAAAATTCATTAAATTTCTTGACACCGTAATTTTCGATTTCAGGCCTACCGCTGATGCCAAGCAATCTTTCTGCCTCAACCTCTGCTGGCAAGCCATGAGTGTCCCAACCAAAACGACGCTCAACTTTTTTTCCACGCATGGTTTGAAACCTGGGAACAAAGTCTTTTACATAACCGGTAAGCAGGTGCCCGTAGTGCGGGAGACCGTTTGCAAAGGGAGGTCCGTCATAGAAAACAAACTCCTCAGCCTCTTGCTCACTACGCTGATCAATCGAGCGCTGGAAGGTTCCGTTTTTCTCCCAGTAGTCCAATATTCTCTGCTCAATACTTGGAAAAGAGGGGCTTGCATCGATGCCGGAGTTTTGCTGATTGTTCCTCGGGTACATTTGCTCTTTCTAAATCTGCCAAAATAACACTGTTAATCTTAGAGAACCTTTGAAAGGGAGATCTCTTGTCATTAGTCAAGCCTAATCCGCTAAATCCTGCCAGCACACCAGAAAAAGCAGCTCTGGAGGGATTGGAGCAAAAATGGAGCGATACCTGGGAAAGTGAGCAAACCTACAAGTTTGACACTGAAGCCAGCAAAGAGGAGATCTATTCAATTGACACTCCCCCGCCAACTGCATCGGGAAGCCTGCACGTGGGTCACGTATTCAGCTACACCCACACCGACATTATCGCCAGGCACCGCAGGATGTTGGGAAAGAAAGTGTTTTACCCAATGGGTTGGGATGACAATGGACTTCCAACGGAGCGAAGAGTTCAGAACTACTACGGAGTACGCTGTGAACCAACACTTGGATATGAAAATGATTTCACTCCACCGACTACTGGTGGAAGCAACAAAAGCTCTCGTCCACAAGACCAATTGCCAATCAGTAGAAAAAACTTCATTGAACTCTGTGAATCGCTGACTGAAGAAGATGAGCAAACATTTGAAAACCTTTGGCGCAATTTGGGCCTGAGCGTTGATTGGAGCCAGAGCTACCGGACTATCTCTGACAGTTCACAGGCAACCAGCCAGTTAGCTTTTCTAAACAACCTAAAGCGAGGCGAGGCATACATCTCGATGGCTCCAACTCTTTGGGATGTAACTTTCAGAACCGCTGTCGCCCAAGCCGAGCTTGAGGACAGAGAACAGCCAAGTGCCTATCACCAGCTGTCATTTGCTGGTCCCGGGGGTGAGATCCTAATTGACACCACCAGACCAGAATTGCTCCCTGCCTGTGTTGCGTTGGTGGCGCACCCGGATGACGAGAGATATCAACACTTATTTGGTCAAACCTGCAAAACCCCGCTGTTTGATGTTGAGGTGCCAATTGTTGCCCATCACCTAGCCCAACCAGACAAAGGCACCGGAATTGCAATGATCTGCACCTTCGGTGACCTAAACGATGTCATCTGGTGGCGAGAGCTGAACCTCCCTAATCGAGCAATCATTGGTTTTGATGGGCGCATTCAGTCAACCGCCCCTAAGGGAATCGAATCAGCACAAGCTCAGGCTCACTACCAAGAGCTAGCTGGCAAAACTGTTTTCTCAGCAAAGCAGCGAATTGTTGAACTGCTGCAGGAATCAGGTTCACTGATTGGTGAAATCAGACCAATCAACCACCAGGTGAAGTTTTTTGAAAAGGGCGATAAACCGCTAGAAATCGTCTCCACCCGCCAGTGGTATATCAAAAACGGTGGCCGCGATGAGCATTTGAAAAACAGCCTATTGGAGCTTGGCAATTCCCTTAATTTCCACCCTGAGTTCATGACAGTAAGGCTGGCTGATTGGATAAATGGGCTAAATGGTGACTGGCTCATCTCGAGGCAGAGATTCTTTGGAGTGCCCATTCCTGTTTGGTATCCAATCAATGAGCACGGAGAAACCGACTACCAAAATCCAATTACGCCTGAACAGTCACAGCTTCCAATTGACCCATCCTCTGACTGCCCCAAAGGTTTTGATGAGAGCCAGAGAGGTCAGCCTGGAGGTTTTGAGGGAGAAAAAGACATCATGGACACCTGGGCAACTTCTTCGCTCACCCCGCAACTAGCTGCGGGATGGCTTGATAACCCAGAGATGTTTGAAAAAATCTTCCCCTATGACCTAAGGCCTCAGGGCCAAGACATCATTCGCACCTGGTTATTCTCAACACTGGTTCGCACTCACCTCGAGCACGACCAACTGCCTTGGAAAAATGCAGCCATTTCCGGATGGATCTTAGATCCAGATCGCAAGAAAATGTCGAAAAGCAAGGGCAACGTAGTGGTCCCTGATGAACTCCTCAAAGATCATGGCTCCGATGGCGTTCGCTACTGGGCAGCAAGCGCAAGACTTGGAACCGACACCGCTTTTGATGAGGGTCAGATGAAAGTCGGTAGGCGTTTAGCTTTGAAACTCCTAAACGCCGGCAAGTTTGCCCTTGGTTTTGAACTTCCATCGCAAGCGTCAAAGCCAACCGAGGCGATTGACAAGGCAGTTTTGGCTGAATTGGCAGATGTTGTGGAAAAAGCCAGCAAGGCACTTGATAGCTATGACCACACCAAAGCCTTGGAGCTGATTGAGAGCTATTTCTGGACTTTCACAGATGACTATCTGGAAAGCGTCAAGGATCGCGCCTATGTTGGCCAGGAGGATGTTCGTGCCTCCGCAGTGATTACACTGCGAATAGCTTTGGCGGTCATGAACAGATTGCTAGCACCATTCATCCCATTTGCAGCAGAGGAGATGTGGAGCTGGTGGCAGCAAGGTTCTGTCCACCAAGCACCATGGCCAACCAAAGATGAGTTGGGCTTTGAGGGCAACCCTGAACACCTTCGAGTTTTGACCAGATCACTTGCGGTAATCAGGAAGGCTAAGTCAGATCAAAAGCTTTCCATGAGGGCAGAAATTGATTCAGCGGAACTGGCAGTTGAGGCCAAGGATGTTGACCTGGCTCAAGACTTGCTTGCCGATTTGAAACTGGTTGGCAGAATTCAACAGCTTAACGTCATCGAGGGAGACTACGAATTGAAATCAGTGGTGTTTAGCTAGCCGATTTCTTTTTCTCTGGAAATGGAATGACCTCTGGCAACGCCCCATTCACAACTGATTCGTCGATAACTACCTTGCCCTGACTTGCCATGGAGGGAAGTTCGAACATCAACGGTGAAAGTGTTTCTTCCAAGATGGCCCTAAGGCCACGTGCACCAGTTTCTCTTTCAATGGCTTTTTCAGCTATTAATTCCAATGCCTCAGAGGTGAACTCCAACTCAAAACCATCCAGTTCAAACATCTTTTCATACTGCTTGGTGAGCGAGTTCTTGGGTTCACTCAAAATCGAAATGAGTGCATCCTTGCCCAGCTGGTTCACAGTCGTTACCACCGGCAAGCGCCCAATAAATTCAGGAATCAGGCCAAACTTGCGAAGGTCCTCGGGTTGCACCTGATTAAAAATCTTAGCCCCATCGGTTTTTTCTTTCAACGGTGAGTTGAAACCAATTCCTTTTTTGCCAACTCGCTCGCCAACGATTGAATCAAGCCCCGCAAAAGCTCCGGCAACAATAAACAAAACATTTTTAGTGTCGAGTGAGATGAATTCCTGCTGTGGGTGCTTCCTGCCTCCCTGAGGGGGCACGGAGGCCACTGAGCCCTCTAGGATTTTCAAAAGTGCCTGCTGAACTCCCTCACCAGAAACATCCCGGGTAATTGATGGATTTTCACTCTTTTTAGAGATCTTGTCAATTTCATCGATGTAAATAATGCCCATCTCTGCTTTTTTGACATCAAAGTCTGCAGCCTGCAAAAGCTTCAAAAGAATGTTCTCCACATCCTCCCCAACATAGCCAGCCTCAGTCAGAGCGGTTGCATCGGCAACAGCGAATGGAACATCCAACATCTTGGCAAGTGTTTGCGCCAGATAGGTCTTTCCGCAACCGGTTGGGCCAATCATCAAAATATTTGATTTGGCGATTTCTACATCTTCACTGCTCTTGCCCGAGCGACTTAGCGTGCCACCGGCACGAACTCGCTTGTAGTGGTTATAAACAGCAACCGATAAAGAGATCTTTGCCTGATCCTGACCAATTACGTATTCGTCTAAAAACTGCTTGATCTCACGTGGTTTGGGAAGTTTTTCCTGCAGGCCTTTCGGCTTTTCTGATTTACCAAGTTCCTCTTCGATGATTTCATTGCACAGTTCAATGCACTCATCACAGATATAAACGCCGCCGCCGGCAATCAGCTTTCTAACCTGCTTTTGGCTCTTTCCGCAGAAAGAGCACTTCAGTAGGTCGGAACTCTCTCCCAAAGTGGTCATGACTAAACCCTATCCACTGTCAAAGACAACTTGGGTCTAGTTAGCGGAGTTTTGAATTAGCGACCCAATACGGGTTTTCTGCTGGAAAGAACCTGATCGATGATTCCGTAGTCCTTGGCCTCTGTGGCGGTAAGGATTTTGTCGCGATCAATGTCTTTATTCACCTGCTCCAGGCTCTTGCCGCTGTGGGTGCTGAGAGTCTGCTCCAACCACTCACGCATGCGCATGATTTCCTTGGCTTGAATCTCAATGTCACTGGCTTGACCCTGACCACCACCACCGCTTGCTGGCTGGTGAATCAAAATTCTTGCATTGGGAAGCGCCAAGCGCTTTCCTGGTGTTCCAGCAGCAAGTAGCACTGCAGCTGCTGAAGCAGCCTGGCCCAAGCAAACGGTTTGAATGTTTGGCTTGATGTACTGCATGGTGTCATAAATCGCAGTGAGTGCTGTAAACGATCCACCAGGTGAATTGATATACATGGTGATGTCACGGTCTGGATCCTGTGACTCCAACACCAGAAGCTGCGCCATCACATCATCCGCACTGGCATCATCAACCTGCACACCCAGAAACACAATTCGGTCTTCAAACAGTTTGGTGTATGGATTGTGACGCTTCATGCCATAACTTGTACGCTCTTCAAACTCAGGAAGAATGTATCTTGACTCTGGAAGAGTTACTCGCTCGCCCATTGAATTTTCTAGGTAGCTCACTTTTCTCCTCCGACTCCGGTATTGGTTGTTGCAAATTTCTGAATGTGATCGATGAAGCCATACTCCAATGCCTCATCAGCGGTAAACCACCTGTCGCGGTCCCCATCTTCCATGATCTGCTCCACGGTCTTGCCGGTTTGTTCTGCAGTAATGGTTGCCAGCTGACGCTTCATGGAGTTGATAAGTTCCGCTTGGGTTTGAATGTCGCTGGCAGTTCCACCAAAGCCACCCAGTGGCTGGTGAAGCAAAACTCTGGTATTCGGGGTGGCGTAGCGCTTTCCCTTGGTCCCGCTTGAGAGCAAGAACTGCCCCATAGAAGCTGCCATACCAATTCCAACCGTAACGATGTCATTGGGGACATACTGCATGGTGTCATAAATTGCCATGCCAGCAGTGATGGAGCCTCCGGGAGAGTTTACATACAGGTAAATATCCCGCTCACTGTCCTCAGCTGCCAAAAGCAACATCTTGGCAGCAATCTCATTGGCGTTGTCGTCTCTAACATCACTACCCAGCCAGATGATGCGGTCTTTCAAAAGACGATCAAACACCTGCTGCGGTGGAGTCATTTGGGCGTTCATTAATTCTCCTCGCTGGACTACCTGCCTATAGCTAATCAACTAAGGCGCGGGATTTCTCCCCTGTTCGCTTCTGGCGTTTAGCTTTGGTCAGCCTCTGGCTTTTCAAAAACCACTGGCTTGCCCTTGGTGTCAACCACCGTGGCGTTGTCAACCAGGAAGTCAAGTGCCTTGCGACGAGTAAGTTCTGATGCAAACATTCCAATTTGACCGTTTTGGCTGATGGTCTGAATAAAGTCATTTGGCTGCATGCCATACTGCGACGCACTCTCAACCAAGTAGTTCACCAATTCCTGATCTTCAGGCTTGATTGACTCGGCCTTCACAACCTCATCCAAAACCATTTGTGATCTGAATGTTTTCTGGCTTTCCTCGGTGACTTCAGCTCTGTGCTTGTCATCCTCAAGGCGACCCTCGCCCTCCAGGTGGCTGTGAACCTCACGCTCAATGACCTCATCACTGATTGGAACATCAACTGAGGCAAGCAGTATTTCAACAGCTTTTTCCCTCGCCTGAACTCTTTGTTTGGCAACCATTCCCGCAAGAGCTTTTTGCTCAAGGTCTTTCTTGAGCTCCTCCAAGGTGTCAAATTCACTGGCTAGCTGTGCAAAGTCATCATCAGCCGTGGGCAATTCACGCTCTTTCACGCTCTGCAGGGTGACATTCACCTCAGACTCTTTGCCAGCGTGCTCCCCGCCGACCAGGGTTGATTTGAAAGTTGTGGTCTCACCGGCTGTGAGAGTAAGAAGTGCTTCATCAATTCCGTCTAGCAGGTTTCCTGAGCCAATCTCGTAGCTGATTCCCTCTGCCTCATCAATAACTTCGCCATCGATGCTGGCTTTGAGGTCAATTGAGGTAAAGTCACCGTTTTTTGCTGGACGGTCGACAGTGATTAGCGAGCCAAAACGAGCACGAAGTGCATCTAGTTCCTCATCAACATCTTTTTTGGAAACTTTTGCAGCCTCTACCTCTAGTTCCAAACCTTTGTAATCTGCGAGGGTAATTTCAGGCCTAACCTCTACCTCTACCTCAACCTCTAGATTTCCCTCAAGGGTTTTTTCATCAGGAGATTTCTTGACATCAGCTGAAGGCTGTCCGAGTGGCTGCAAATCAGCCTCATCTAGAGCCTGGCGGTAAAACTCGTCGAGATTGTCATTGATTGCCTGACCAATGATGGCACCGCGTCCAACCCGCTGATCCAAAATCGGTGCGGGAACCTTTCCTTTTCTGAATCCAGGAACGTTTACCTGAGATGCAATTTCCTCGTAAGCCTTGTCCAAAGCTGGCTTGAATTCCTCAGGAGTTACCTCAAAGGTGATTTTTGCTCTGGTTGGATTTAGGCGCTCGACGCTAGTTTTCAATGTTCTCCTGAAATAGGTTTTTTGGTTTCAGTCGGGGTGACAGGACTCGAACCTGCGATCCCCTGCTCCCAAAGCAGGTGCGCTAGCCACTACGCTACACC